>JAZLIR010000019.1:0-33551 GCA_045617485.1 Bacteroidaceae bacterium | reverse complement strand
CTATCCTTGTCTTATGGACTACTACGTCAAATTGCACTGAACAATGAAGAACCGCCGTATGCCGAACGGCACGTACGGTGGTGTGAGAGGTCGGAAAACAAAAGTAGGAGGAAACTACCTTTGTTTTCCTCCTACTCGATTGGAGCAGATGTGATCAGCCAAGCATAGTAAGCAGGATGCCTGCGGCAACGGCTGAACCTATGACACCGGCTACGTTCGGGCCCATGGCGTGCATGAGCAGGAAGTTGCTGGGGTTCTCCTCCTGACCTACGGTCTGTGAGACGCGGGCAGCCATAGGAACGGCCGATACGCCTGCAGAACCGATAAGCGGATTGATCTTTTCCTTTGAGAACACGTTCATGAGCTTTGCAAGCAGAACGCCGCCTGCGGTACCCATGCTGAATGCTACGATACCCATTGCGAGAATCATCAGAGTCTTGATGTTCAGGAATGTATCGGCGGTAGCGGTTGCACCTACGGTAAGACCGAGGAATATCACCACAATGTTCATCAGCTCGTTCTGCATGGTCTTGCTCAGACGGTCAACAACGCCGCACTCCTTGGCAAGGTTACCAAGCATGAGGCAGCCTATCAGAGGTGCTGCATCGGGCAGGATGAGTGAAACAATGGCTGTGATGGCTATCGGGAAGATAATCTTCTCGGTCTTGCTGACAGGACGCAGCTGGCTCATCTTGATGGCGCGTTCCTTCTTGGTGGTCAGAGCCTTCATGATAGGGGGCTGGATAACCGGAACAAGTGCCATGTAGGAATATGCTGCAATGGCTATTGGGCCAAGCAGATGCGGAGCTAGCTTTGATGTCAGGAAGATTGAGGTAGGACCGTCGGCACCGCCTATGATGCCTATTGAACCGGCCTCGGCAGGTGTGAATCCCATCCAGTTGGCGCAAAGCAAGGTAATGAAGATGCCTAACTGTGCGGCGGCGCCCAGAAGTAGACTCTTGGGGTTGGCAATCAGAGGACCGAAATCGGTCATGGCGCCTACGCCCATGAAGATAAGGCACGGGTAGATACCGGCCTTGACTCCAATGTAGAGAATGTCAAGCAGACCGCCTTCCTTCATTATGGTACCATAACTGTGGTAAGCGGGACTGTTTGCGTCAAGGAACGCAACCCACAGGTCGTTGTGGAACATGCCGGCTTGCGGCAGGTTCGTCAGGAGCATACCGAAAGCTATGGGCAGGAGCAGCAGCGGTTCGTACTGCTTCTTGATGGCCAGGTAGAGCAGGAAGAAACTGAGAACAATCATCAGTCCCTGCTGCCAGGTCATGTTCATAAAGCCCATGCTTTGAAAAAATCTGATAATATCTTCCATATCGGTATTATCTGATTATCCGAGAATCATGAGAACGTCTTCCTGCATGACTGACTGTCCTGCACTTACAACGATCTTCGTTACCTTTCCGTCCTGTTCGGCCTTGATGGCGTTCTCCATCTTCATGCTTTCAAGAGTAAGCAGGGTGTCGCCCTTCTTTACGTCCTGGCCTTCAGAAACCATAACCTTGATGACTGAGCCTGGCAGGGGGCTTACTACCTTGACTCCGCCTGCAGGAACTTCAGCCTTGGCTGCTGCCTTTGGAGCGGCTGCGGGAGCTGCCTTGGGGGCGGGGGCTGCAGCAGGAGCTGCTGCGGGAGCTGCTGCAACTGCAACGGTTTCAATTTCAAGAAGCTTGTCGTCCTGCATGACGTTCTTTCCGGGTTCAACGAAAATGGCCTTGACGGTACCGTCTGCTTCGGCGCATACGTTGTTCTCCATCTTCATTGATTCCATGGTCAGCAGTACATCGCCCTTCTTGACAGCCTTGCCGGCTGCAACCAGAACCTTCATGATTGAACCTGGCAGCGGTGACTTGACAGTCATGAGACCGCCGGGCTGGGCTGATGCTGCGGGAGCCGATGCTGCCGGACGGCGTACAACTGCTGCGGGAGCTTCTTCTTTCTCGATTTCGACCTTGTAGGACTTGCCGTCAATTGTGACTTCGGCAAAGTTGTCCTCAAGTTCATTGACGGCGGCAGTGTACTGCTTGCCGTCTATTGTGAATTTGAATTCTTTCATAAAAAATGATATTAACGATGCAGGTTATTCATGCCGTAGAGCTTGGAATTCCATGGGGAATAGCGGCGCTCTACATTCTTGATGGTGATCTGTGTGGGCTCTTCATCATGAACGCCGTTGAAATACAGGTGCAGAGCCATTGCGATGGCTGCAACAGGCATTTCGTCGGTGTCCTTGCCGGGTGCCTGGACAGCTGCGGCCTGAACTGCAGGAGCAGCCTTGGCGGCAGCCTTCGGAGACTTGGGGGCGGTGATGTTGCTTACAACTGCACCCAGTCCCTGTAGGATGAAAATGAGCACGATGAGCAGGACAATGACCATGCCGAATCCCACTCCTGTGACCAGCCATGTGAATCCATTAACTGATAATGCTGTCATAGCTGTATGTCTTTAGAGTGGAATATTGCTATGCTTCTTGAGCGGGTTGGTCAGGCGCTTGGTCTGCAGCTGCTCGAATGCGCGGACAATGCGTGCACGAGTAAAGCGCGGCTCAATGACATCGTCAATATAACCGCGGTTGGCAGCCTGATAAGGCGAAGCGAACTTGTCCTTGTACTCGGCCTCCTTCTCGGCAATGAACTTCTTCTTCTCTTCGGGATCTTCAATGGCCTTGAGAGCCTTGGCTTCAAGAACACCTACTGCACCGCTGGCGCCCATAACTGCGATTTCAGCGTTAGGCCATGCATAGCACAGGTCGCCGCGCAGCTGCTTGCAACTCATTACAATGTGGCTGCCACCGTATGACTTGCGGATGGTGATGGTAACCTTTGGCACGGTGGCTTCGCCGTATGCGAACATGAGCTTTGCTCCGTGGTCAATGATGCCTGCATATTCCTGACCGGTACCGCAGAGGAAGCCCGGAACATCGACCAGAGTGAGTATCTGGATGTTGAAGGCATCGCAGAAACGTACAAAACGTGCTGCCTTGCGTGAAGCGTCGCAGTCCAGTACACCTGCAAGCCAGCTTGGCTGGTTGGCAATGATACCGGTCGAGCGGCCGTTGAAACGTGCAAAACCGCAGATGATGTTCTTTGCAAAATCCTTCTGAACCTCCATGAAGTCACCATTATCTACAATTGAGTAGATTATGTTCTTCATGTCGTACGGTTTGTTGGGATCGGCCGGAACCATGTCGTTGAGGGCGTCCTCAAGACGTGCGGGATCATCGGTGCACTCAATTCTCGGAGCCTCTTCCATGTTGTTCTGCGGGATGAAGCTGATGAGACGGCGGATTTCGGCAACGGCCTCCTCTTCGGTGGCTGCAACGAAATGTGTTACGCCCGACTTGGTGGCGTGTACCTTGGCACCGCCAAGCTGCTCGACTGTAACGTCTTCGCCTGTAACGCTCTTTACAACTTTAGGACCGGTAATGAACATGTATGAGTTCTGCTCGGTCATCATGATGAAGTCAGTCAGTGCAGGGCTGTAAACGGCACCGCCCGCGCATGGGCCGAAGATGACTGAAATCTGAGGAACGACGCCCGATGCAAGAATGTTGCGCTCGAATATCTCGGCGTAGCCTGCAAGTGCGCATGCACCTTCCTGGATACGTGCGCCGCCTGAATCGTTGAGGCCGATGATAGGTGCACCCAGCTTCATGGCCATGTCCATGACCTTGCATATCTTCTGGGCCATGGTCTCTGACAGTGAACCGCCTATGACGGTTGCATCCTGTGCGAACACGAATACCAGACGTCCGTCAATTGTACCTGAACCTACGGCAACGCCGTCGCCCAGGAACACTTTCTTTTCCATACCGAAATCGTTGCAACGATGGGTAAGGAACATGTCAATCTCTTCAAATGAGCCTTCGTCAAGAAGCATGTTGATGCGCTCGCGGGCAGTGAAACTGCCTTTTGCGTGATGCTTCTCAATAGCTTTTTCGCCGCCGCCGGCAAGAGCCTCTGCGCGCTTTTCTACCAGCTTCTGGAGCTTGCTGTTTTCCATTTCCGTTTTATGTTATTTTGGTTGTTCGCAAATTTCAGTCAGAACGCCGCAAGTGTTCTTTGGATGCAGGAAACCTATCATCAGGTTTTCGGCACCCTTGCGTGGCTGTGCGTCAATAAGTTTGATGCCGAACGCCTCGGCTTCCTTAAGAGCCTCAGCAGCGTTTTCAACGTTGAATGCAACGTGGTGAATGCCGCCACGGCCGCCGTTCTTTTCTATGAACTTGGCAATTGTTGATTCGGGGCAGGTGGGTTCAAGAAGCTCGATCTTGGTCTGGCCGACTTTGAAGAAAGCGGTCTTTACCTTCTGGTCTGCAACTTCCTCGATGCTGTAGCACTTGCTGCCTGAAAGGAATTCAAAGAAAGGGATGGTCTCCTCAAGTGAGGTAACGGCAATGCCGAGATGCTCAATGTGTGTAGGTTTCATAAAAATAAGTTGTTATAATGTTAGTAATATTCATGCTCTTTGGAAGCACCTGACAGCGGTTGATGCCAGTGGTTCTGATACTTTCAAATCAAAAACGTGCAAAGGTACTCTTTTCACCTTATAAAAAAAAGAGTGTTTACGAATAGTTTTCAACCGATGCGGCTGAAAACGGTCAAAGCTGTGGAAGTGACAGCGAAATATGAATGTTGAGCTGACGTCCGGTAAGGTAGTTGGGAACCGCATACTGGGTTCCTGTGACATCGTTTATCCAGTAATATGAATTTACATTGTTGACTCCAATGAGATTCAGACAATCGGCGCCGAACCATACATCGCCCATTAGCGCACGTTTCCCATATACATGGGTAAGAGTTGAACTGTCAAGTATCTTGTATGACAGACCGATATCGACGCGCCTGTATGCCGGCGCGCGGAACCTGAAGTCCGGACGACCCGGAGCGGAGAAGGGCAGTCCATCGGCCAAAGCACATTTCAGGGACATGTTCCATCGGTCATGGCGTTGGAATGTGTCAGAGAAATATAGCGATATGTTATAACGCTGGCTCGTGGGTCTTGGCATCCATCGGCCGGCAACGTATTCCTTGGTATCCATTAGTGAGAACGTAAGCCACGATTGCGTGCCAGGAACGAATTCACCGAAAAGCTTCATATCGAGGCCGGTTGCGTAACCATGCGACGAATTTTTACCGCTATAAACAATCCTTACATTGTCCAACGTGTATGGAATGAGTCGGTCGAGCTTCTTGTAGTACAGCTCGGCGGTGAATTTGAAGGGACGGTTAAAAACTGTGAAGTCGTAATCCCCGCCAAGAACGAACTGAATTGAACGTTGTGATTTAATGTCCCTGTTGAGTTTTACCACTGATGAGCGTTCCATGGTCGTAGTGTCCTTGAATTCCTTATAGAACGGTGCCTGATGGTATATTCCCGCCGAAAGACGGAATACAAGGTCGTCATTGAACGATGGCTGGTATGAGACAAGTATGCGGGGACTTGCCGTGGCCCGGCTGTTCCAACTCCACCACGAAGCTCTGATTCCGGCATTCAGTGTAAACAGTCCAGCGTCGGTTGTCAAACGGTATGTGTCCTGAATGAATGCCGATATGCGCGAGCTGCTTTCGTTCTGTCTGGAACGCAGTGCCGAGTAAATGCTTAGCGGACCTTCCTGAACATTTGGCATGGTGTATCCGGCGGAATCGTGCATTTCCCATTCCCAAGAGCGGTCCTTTACGTTTTCGTGACGGTACTCCAGTCCCCAGTCAATGTTCCCTGTGTCGGCGGTGATGTGTCTGGCTTTGAACGATATGGACGATACGTTGGTTTGCAGTTTGTTGCGTGCATGTTGCAGGAAACATCCGACAGCCTGACCTGCGCTTGTCTGCAACTGGTCCAGCCAGTACTGGCTCAGAATGTCGTATGATTCTGTCTCGTTGCTACCAAAGACCGATGTGTTAAGACGGTACTGACTGTTGCCCAGCTTTTTTCTGATATCCAGGGCAATGGTCGAGTTGTTAAATTTGTCGTTTTCCCAACCTTCGTAATAGACTTTGAACTGGTGGGGGTCTTCAGAAGTTCCGAAACTGGTGTTTCTGTCAACAGGTGTAAAACTGTAATTGTTGCGTGCGGCGTTGGCCGTGAGTGACAAATCCCAGCCATTGCCGGGAGCCCAGCATGCGAAAGTCTGGAAATCAAGGAAACTGGGTTTGTATTCGCCTTTTGTATCAAGCGTTCCCAGGAGGTATGATGTCGTTTTGTAACGCACACTGCCGGATATGCTGAACTTGTCATTTCCGGTTCCTGCGTATATGCTGCCGCCAAGCATGCTGGCCGTCAGACTGTACTCCAATTGTTTGGGCCGGCGGTATGCTATGTCAAGAACCGATGACATACGGTCCTGGTATTCTGCTCCGAAGCCTCCGGCTGAGAATCTTATGGAGCCGGTCATGTCGGGGTTGATAAAACTCAGTCCTTCCTGCTGTCCGGAATGTACAAGCTGCGGACGGAATATCTCGGTGCCGTTCACATATACGCTGTTCTCGTCAAAGTTGCCTCCACGGACAGAATACTGGCTGCTCAATTCGTTGTGGCTGCTCACGCCTGCCTGTGTGGCGATTATCGATTCTACGGTTGCTCCGCTTGCGCTTGGAGCGAACTTGAGTCTTTCGGTGCCGATTTCCTGCATGGCGCCTGCCTGTCTGTGCGTTGAACGTATTTCAACATCGCCGATTGCATAATTTCTTGACGGCAGGAGTATGTCAATCCGCATGGTGTCACTGTTGGTTGCAACCTGTTTCCGGCTAGTCTCGTATCCTATCATGCGAACAGTCAGGCGCAAGGTGTCATCGGCAGTGTTTATGTGTAGTCCGTATTGGCCTTTCAGGTCGGTAAGGCCAGATTGCAGGGTGCGCTCGTCGTTGACTGTTGCCAGTTCTACTGGCTGGCCATTCTCGTCGCGTACTGTTCCGTATGCATAAACCCTGCGGGCACAGACCGGCGTGGCGTGCAGCAATGTGCATGCCAGGATAAGAGCTGATACCTTACGGCGGTGTCTGTGCATATGCGATTATAACGTGAAAAACAGTGCGAAAGTATGGAAACTGCCGTTTTATTGCTACTTTCGCGTAAAATAATTGTTTATGGAAAATTTCAGTACTCTCATAGCAAACCGCCGCAGTATGCGCAAGTTTACCGAACAGAAACTTGATGAACAGCAAAAACGACTGATACTGCGTTCGGCACTCATTGCGCCGTCATCAAAGAATACACGTTCATGGGAATTCATTACTGTCGAGGATGCGGATATGCTCCGGAAACTGTCGGTGGCCAGAGAAATGGGCTCAGGGTTTCTTGCTGAATGTGCATTTGCCGTTGTGGTTGTGGCTGATGTTTCCAAGACAGATTGCTGGATAGAGGACTGTTCGATTGCAGCCACATTCATGCAGCTGCAGGCTCAGGATCTGGGCCTGGGTAGTTGCTGGACGCAGATGCGCGGCCGTTCTCAGGCCGATGGAACTCCTGCCTGCAGGGTGCTGTCAGAACTGCTTGGAATTCCCGAGGGCTTTGAACCGCTGTGCATTATCGGTTTCGGTTACAAGAATCAGGAGCGCAAGCCATATGAGGATGAAAAGATTGAATGGTCCAAAGTCCATTCCGGGAAATTCTGAAAGCGGAACATTTCAAAACGATTTCATGGTATGGAAATAGCGTTGGTGGGCGCGGGTAATGTTGCCAGTTCACTGGGGGTGCTGTTGAAGAACGCCGGTTATCAGATTGGGTCGGTGTATAGCCGGAGAATTGATAATGCGGCAATCCTTGCAGAGAAAGTCGGTGCTGTGGCAGTTGACTGCCTGTCGGAAATACCGCAGTCCGATGTGTATATGACCATGCTGAGCGATGACGCGCTGCTGGGTCTCGCCCCGGATATCGTGAGTTCTTGCCCCAATGCGGTATTCGTGCACACTTCGGGCAGCGTGCCAATGTCTGTATGGACCGATGCGGGCGCAAGACAGTGCGGCGTGTTCTATCCAATGCAGTCATTCACAAAGGGCAAGATTCCTGAATGTGACAGGCTTCCCCTGTTTCTTGAGGCGTCAGACAATCAGACCATGACACTTTTGCACGCAATGGCATCGGCCATTTCCACAAATGTTACGGAATTTGATTCCTGCCAGCGTGGAAGGCTTCATCTGGCTGCCGTTTTTGCCACCAACTTTGCAAACCGCATGTTGACAATCTCCGAGCATATACTGAAGAATGTAGGCCTGCCGTTTGATGTCATGGCACCATTGCTCAGGGAAATGGTTGACAAGGCTCTCGTGCTTTCTCCAGGCAAGTCCCAGACCGGTCCGGCTGCCCGCGGTGACCGACGTGTCATGGATATGCATGAAAAACTGCTATCGGCAAAACCTGAGTGGCTTGAACTTTACAGACTTATATCGGCCGATATACAGAATGGCCGGAATTGTTATGACGATAAACGGTAATCTGACATGATAAATTATGATTTGACCCGCATAAAAGCTCTGGTGTTCGATGTTGACGGCGTGTTGAGCACGACGGTTATGGATCTTTCTGAAACCGGTGACCCCGTGCGCACGGTAAATGTGAAGGATGGCTATTCCCTGCAACTTGCAGTAAAGAAAGGCTTGAAAATCGGCATAATAACAGGTGCCAGAGTGCAGTCTCTGAGAAAGCGATTCGTTGCGTTGGGCGTTCCGGATCAGGATGTTTATATAGCATCGAAGGTCAAGGTACAGGATTGGGCCGATTTCCTGACACGCAATGGGCTTGATGCCTCCCAGGTACTGTATATGGGCGATGATATTCCTGACTATGAAGTGATGAAGGAATGCGGTCTTCCCTGTTGTCCTGCCGATGCCTGCCCTGAAATTCAGAATCTGTCACGATACATATCACCATTTGACGGTGGACATGGCTGCGTCCGTGACGTTGTGGAACAGGTGATGAAGGTGCAGGGCCTCTGGCTGTCCGATTCACAGGCTTTTGGATGGTAATGGAAAAGTTTGCAGGATACAGAATTGTGCTGGCATCGAATTCGCCGCGTCGAAGGGAACTGCTGGACGGACTTGGGCTGGAGTTCACCACACGTGTAATAGACGGAATAGACGAATCGTGGCCCGAAGGTTTGAAAGGTCAAGAAATTCCGCTTCATATTTCACAGAACAAGTCAAAGGCATACCTTGAAACACTTGCAGCCGATGAACTTCTTATAACTGCCGATACCATTGTGCTAGCCGATGACCATGTGTTGGGAAAACCACATAGTCGTGAGCAGGCTTCAGAAATGCTACATATCCTGAGCGGCCGTAGCCATGAGGTCATTACCGGAGTGACCATTGCCACCGGAGAACGGAGCCGCAGCTTTGCGGTGACTACCAAAGTCAGTTTTGACAGGCTGACCGATGATGAGATAGACTGGTACATAGAACACTGTTCCCCGTTTGACAAAGCCGGCGCTTACGGAATTCAGGAGTGGATAGGTTACATAGGCGTGACATCAATAGAAGGCTCGTATTTCAATGTTGTGGGACTTCCGGTACAGCGTTTGTATAGGGAGCTGCTGTCTTTTTGCAGGTAATCTGTTTGTGGAGATAGTTGGATGGTTAACTATTTTTCCAAAAAATTTGTCCTATATTAATTATTACCTAACTTTACGGCAACTACGGCAAAACGATATGCAGACAAGGGTAGCCATATATAAGTGCAATTTGACCGACCAGACGGTCAGAATCCTGAAAGATGACAGTTTTTTGGAGTTGGATGCTGAAAAGACAAAAGGTTACACCCTTGCTTTGGGGGCATGCCTTAATTATGTTCATCCGGAAGATAAAATTGCGGTTGCTGGGAAACTTTCTGCAGAATATATTGGCGCGGCTTTGAAGAATGCCGCCGGTTTTGAATTCCAGTTCCGGGCCATAAAGAATTCTAATGTTCGCACATTCATATGCTCGGTTTCACGTGCCGATGAAGACAATTGCGCATATCTGATTCTTGAGGACATTTCCGATAATCTGGCGGAACGTGAAAAGGATGACAGAAAAAACAACGAGACCAACAAGCTCATTGAGCATCTTGCAAAGTCATACAAGATTCTTCATCTGGTACATTTGAACGATGATACCTACACAACGGTGAAAATGGATGAGGATACCATCGGTCAGGGACTTGGGCTGTCAAATTTTTCAAAAGCCACGTCGTTCTTTGTCAATCATGTCGTGTTTGAACCCGACCGGAAACTTGTTGCAAATGAGCTGGATTTTGGTACCATCAGACGTAAACTGGTCGGGGTGCAGTCATATTCGGTAGAGTTTCGTGCGCAGATTGACGGGACCATTTCCTGGAATGTTATGGCGGTTTTGCAAATCAGTGAGGATGTGGTGGCTGTCGGTTTCGCTGAAAGAGATATGGAACTTATAACCGGTCGTCTTCAGCGGAAAATGATGGATGATTATTTTGCACTGTTTGTGGTCGACGTTGATGCCGGACTAATAAAAGTAATCAGGGAAACGGATGTTTACAAGACCGGTAAAGTAGGTGAATCAATCTCGTACAGTAGGGCAATTTGGGAGTTTGCAAAGGCGAACGAAGGCGAGGCCAACGATTTCTTTACCAGGCTGAGCAATTTGGACTATGTCAGGAAAATGTTCGAGAAAGAGGATAAAAGGTCATACTCATACAGGTCTTCAATGTCCAAAGACGAGTCTTGGACCACGGTAACTTCTTATGTGCTTTCGCGCCATGAGGACGGAAGTGTTGCTGTCATATCGCTTGGCTTCAGCCGTATGGATGCCTTGGGTCGTGACAGACTTGAACTGCAGGGGCAGCTGGAAAAAGCGCTGACTATGACGCAGGCTGTCAACAAGCAGCTGTCGGAACAGAAGCATTTGCTTGACTACTTTCTCCGTACTTACGATTCGGCTTACTTTATTGACCTTATTGAGGAATCCATGGAGGTCCTGCACATGGATCATATATTCTCCGAATTCATGCATTTTCCCGGAACCAGGGCGGATGTGATGGATTTTATAAACAATCACGTACATCCTGACGACAGAGAACTGATTACCAGAATTACTGACAAGGATTATGTATCCAGCAGGATCAGAAAGGAAGGTCATTTTACATTCCAGATAAGAGAGGTACATGGTGGTATGAAGAGAACTTTCCGTGGCCATGTTATCAAGGGAATCGACGAATATCACATACTGATTGCCTTTATGGACGTCAGTGAGGAACTGCGTCTTGAAAAGCAACGCCAGGAACAGTTGCAGCAGGCTTTGTCTATGGCTCAAAGCTCTAACCGCGCAAAGACAACTTTCCTGAACAATATGAGTCATGATATACGTACGCCTATGAATGCAATCATAGGATATACGGGACTGGCGTTATCTCATATTGACAGGATGGATCAGGTGGAAGATTATCTTGGAAAGATAGACCGTTCCTCAAAACATTTGCTTTCACTTATCAACGATGTGCTTGACATGAGCCGCATTGAGTCTGGAAAAGTAAGTATTGAGGCTAAATCGGAAAATCTGTCAGATATAATACACTACTTGTCCGATATTATTCAGCAGGGAGCACAGTCCAAACAGCTCGATTTTCATGTTAAGGCCATAGACATCAGACATGAAGGTGTTATCTGTGACAAACTCAGACTCAATCAGATTCTTCTGAACTTGCTGTCGAATGCCGTAAAATATACCCCAAAAGGCGGTTCAGTCACAATGAGCGTGATGGAAAGACAAAGCAGGAAGATAGGCTATGCCTCATATCAGTTCGTTGTACGTGATACTGGTATCGGAATGAGCGATGAGTTTCTTCAAGTCATATTCGATCCGTTTACCCGTGACAAATCATCGACCGTATCGGGCATTCAAGGAACAGGCTTGGGAATGGCTATTACAAAGAATCTTATCGACCTGATGGATGGCCGTATCAGAGTGGCAAGTGAACTGGGTAAGGGGACCGAGGTCACGATTGACTTTGATTTTAAATTGCAGAACGCACAGACTGCGACGGTCAGGATTTCTGAACTAAATGGCTTGAAGGTTCTTGTCGTAAACAACGATTCCCTAAACTACAATGCTATTTCCAATATGCTGTCGGGAATGGGCATGATCAGTGAATGGGGCGTTACAGGAAGCGATGCCATCAGTAAAGTAGAGAAGGCCTCAAAGTCCGGTAAGCTGTATGACGCATATATCGTTGACCGAATGCTTTCCGATGTTGAAGGCGTTGAACTTACACGCAGGATTTGCCAGATGACAGACAATAACCCAATTGTCATTATGATTGCATATGACTGGCAGGATATAGAGATTGAAGCAAGAAAGGCAGGTGTCAATGGCTTTATTGCCAAACCTGTATTCCAGTCGGAACTATTTGGCACATTCGAGGAATTTCTTAAGAAAAAGGAAGAGTGTATTGACGATGAGAAATCAAATGATGACGGTTTTGATATTGCAGGCAGGAAGATTCTGCTTGTCGAGGATAATGAACTGAACCGTGAAATTGCAACTGCAATTCTGGAAGAGTACGGATGTGTAATAACCGCAGTCGAGGACGGTGATATAGCTGTGGAAAAGATGCAGAATGCAAAGCCCGGCGATTGGGATATCGTACTTATGGATATCCAGATGCCAAGAATGAACGGCTATGAGGCAACAAGTCGGATTCGTGCTCTCGGTACTGAGATTTCAAAGATTCCGATAATCGCAATGACAGCGAATGCCTTTGATGAGGATCGCAAAAGAGCAATAGAGGCTGGCATGAATGAGCACTTTGCAAAGCCTATCGATGTCGATAAGTTGAAGGTGTTGCTCAAGAGGTTCCTTTCTTGAATAGAGGTGATGTCTGTTAAGGCCGCACCTGTCCGTTGCCGTCAATAAGCCATTTGTAGGTATTCATTTCTTGAAGTCCCATAGGACCGCGTGCTCCCATCTTCTGAGTGCTGATACCTATTTCGGCTCCAAGACCGAACTGTGCTCCATCTGTGAAACTGGTAGGAGCGTTGACATATACGCATGCAGCATCGACTCTCTGCTGGAAGAGGGTGGCAGAATGTGTGCTTGCGGTAACAATGCTCTCGCTGTGACCTGAACCGTATTTGCTTATGTGCTCCAGGGCTTCATCAAGACTGTCAACGGTATGTATTGACATTCTGTAGTCCATGAATTCCGTGCCGAAACTGTCGGGCTCTGCCTGCTTGAGCATGGGGTATTTGCCTTCAAGAGCCTTGAATGAACGTTCATCGGCCAGAATCTCGACGTTCTTAGTAGCGAGAGGCTCGCATAGGGATGCAAGATCCGTAAGACGTGAACTGTGTACAATCAGGCAGTCAAGAGCATTGCAAACGCTCACACGGCGTGTCTTGGCGTTAAAGACGATGCGTCTGCCGAGTTCAATATCTCCATCCTTGTCGAAATACGTGTTTACAACACCTGCACCTGTTTCAATACATGGTACCTTAGCATTGTCGCGGACAAAGTCAATAAGACGTCGTGAACCTCGTGGAATCACTAGATCGACATAGCCTACCGCATTCAGAAGTTCGGCAGCGGCTTCGTGTGTTGCCGGAAGCAGTGTTACAATATCGGGGTTCATGTTATGCTCTGCCAGTACTTCTTTGATAAGCGCAATGCTGGCTTCGTTGGTGTCTTGAGCGTCTTTGCCTCCTTTGAGTATGCAGCCGTTTCCACTCTTGACGCATATTGAGAATACATCGAAAGTTACGTTAGGACGTGCTTCGTAGATAACGCCTACAAGACCGTATGGTACGCTCATCTTTCTGAGCCTCAAACCATTGGGCAGGATGCGGTCTTCAAGTATGCGGCCGGTCGGGCATGGAAGCTGACTTACAGCAAGCATATCGGCGGCAATTGCCTGCAGACGACTTTCTGTGAGTTGCAGTCTGTCATATAGCGGGTTCGACTTGTCCATACGGGCAAGGTCCTTTTCATTGGCTTTGAGTATTGTTGCCGCGTTGGCGATAATGGCTTTTGAAAGGTCACTGAGCAGAATGCTGCGTGTCTTGTCATCAAGCATTGCAAGTTCGTACGCAGCGCTTTTAGCTATAGAAAAGACGTTCTTCATTTGTTTATTCGATGAATAAGGAATCGTAGTGTATTAGAGGGCGCATGTCGTGTTTACCCATGGAAACAAGTGCTTCAGAACTGCTGTATGAACTTACGCCGACTGCTATGCGCTTGCCGCTTGGGTCAAGTACGGCAATTATGTCGCCTTCTTCAAATTCGCCTTCAACGGCGGTAACACCGACCAACAGCAGACTGGCAGCGTTTTTGCCTTTAAGAACCTTTGCGGCATCGGCATCTGTCCTTACGTTACCTTTGGCAAAGCCCTGACTGTTGGCTATCCATTTGCGGAAACTTGAAGTGCCAGATTCTGCGGGTATGAAGACCGAATGCGGAATACCGTCTCCGCCTTTAAGAACAAGGTCGGTCAATATGTTTGCTCGCTTGCCGTTGGCTATGGTCACGCGCACACCCTCGCTGGCGACTTTGCGTGCTATGCTGTATTTTGTCTGCATGCCTCCACGGCCGAACCCGCTTTTGACCGTGCCTATGTAGCACGAAATGTCATCGCCGGGTCCGATTTCGGGTATGACGCTGACACCCGGGTCGCTTGGATTGCCGTTGTAAATTCCGTCAACGTTGGACAGGATGATAAGCTGCTGGGCATCCATCATGGTGGCAACAAGTCCTGATAGTTCATCGTTGTCCGTAAACATGAGTTCGGTCACGCTTATGGTGTCATTCTCATTGACTATTGGAATTACTCCACATGACAGCATCACCTCCATGCAGCTGCGCTGGTTCAGGTATTCACGTCTTGTAGAGAAACTTTCCTTCATGGTGAGCACCTGACCTGTACTTATGCCTTTCTCTCCGAACATTTCCTGATACATGCCCATAAGTCTGGCCTGACCGACAGCCGAATACAACTGGCGTTGTTCGACACTGTCAAGTTTTGCCTTGATTTTGAGCATACTGCGCCCGCATGCTACTGCGCCGCTGGATACCAGTATGACCTGGTATCCCTTCTGTCTCAGTACAACCACCTGGCTGACCAGAGCAGACATAATATTCCTGTCGATGCTCTTGTCCGGACCGGTAAGTACGTTGCTTCCTATCTTTACGACTATGCGGTTCACTGTTTTTGGTGAAAATGTGATTACTTGCCGGCCTTGAGTCCGCTTTGTACTGCGGCGGTGAATCCGGCGGCTTCCATGGCATTCAGACCCTTGATGGTAAACCCGCCGGGTGTCGTTACTTTGTCTATTTCAATTTCGGGATTGCTGCCATGTTCCATGATGAGCGATGCTGCCCCGAGGACTGTCTGGCATACAATCTGAACTGCCTGATTGGGGTAGAAGCCCATTTCAACACCGCCCTCGGCAGCAGCGCGAATGTAGCGCATGGCGTATGCAATGCCGCACGATGACAAAGCCATACCTGATGACAGGTTTTTTTCGTTGACTATGAGGCTGGTACCTGTGCCTTCAAAGAGCCTGACGGCTTTGTCCGTATCGGACTGGGCCGCTGTTATAGGACAGATGAAAGTCATGCCCTGGCAGAGTTCAATGGCTATATTGGGTATTGTAAGGAACAGAGCTCCACATTTCAGCCCTCCCTTGCCGTTGTCAAGCCATGACTTCAATGTATTGCCTGAAACACCGGCTGCAAAGGAAATGAGAATCTGGTCCGGTTCAAGGGCATTCTTGAAACCGGCAACTACCTGCTCTGCGAGGAATGGCTTGACAGCCAGAATAATGATATCGGCTTTTTTTACGGCTTTGGCGTTGTCTGTTGATGTTTGAAAACCTGAGGCAGCGAACCCAGAAAGCGTTTCCTCATTCAAGTCTGCCATCGTAATGTCTCCGGCGGCCAGGTGACCTGCGCGGACAAGGCCACGGGCGGTGGCTCCACCCATGTTGCCAGCTCCAATTATTGTAAGTTTCATAATGCAAAATTATTAAGTATTTCGGTTATCTTTGCATCATTGCAAAATTATTTAAGGTGTAATACAACTAACATAACCACTTATGAGAACAAAGGGAATGTTGTCGATGCTTATGCTGGCTGTCTGTGCAGGTGCTATGGCACAGAATCCTGTCATCAGCACAATATTCACACCGGATCCGGCTCCGTTTGTATTTGGAGACAAGGTCTATTTGTTTACTGATCATGACGAAGATGGACGCAACCGTGACTTCAATATGAAGGACTGGCTGCTTTTCTCAACCGATGACATGGTCAATTGGACGTATCTCGGAACCCAGGTAAATACTGCTGTATTCAAGTGGGCACGTCAGGGGCAGAGAGCGTGGGCATCGCAGGGTGTGGAACGTAACGGTAAGTGGTACTGGTATGTCTGCTGCAATATTGCAGGCGGCGGCGATGCGCTTGCAGTCGCTGTAGCCGATAGTCCTGCAGGACCTTGGACCGATGCCATAGGCAAACCTCTGGCAGAAGGATTCGGTTTCATCGACCCGTCTGTATTCATTGATGATGACGGTAAGGCGTATCTGTTCTGGGGCAATAAAGGCTTGTGGTACGGACAATTGAACGATGATATGGTGTCGTTCGCCGACGGCTTTCGTGAAGTGCCGGGATACCATGATCCGGAGTGTTTCGGGCAGTTGCAGTCCAAAATGAACTGGGCTAAGGGAAAGAATGAAATGATGACCCAGTACGAGGAAGGACCCTGGATAACCAAACGAAACGGTATATACTATCTGACGTATCCTGCTGGTGGCGTTCCCGAATATATGGGATATTCCACCGCGCCGTCAGTTGACGGTCCGTGGACATTTCGCGGACGCATTATGGACGAGGCAGAGAACAGCTTCACCATTCATGGCGGTCAGATAGATTTCATGGGACGCAGTTTCATGTTCTACCACAATGGCGGCCTGCCTGGTGGTGGCGGTTATAACCGTTCTGCCTGCGTTGAGGAATTCAAGTACAATGAAGACGGCAGCATACCGTTTATTCCGTTCACTGAAGAAGGTGTCAGGATTCCCGTCAGAAATCTGGATCCGTATTCAAGGGTGGAAGGCGAAACCCAAGCTACCTCTTACGGTTTGAAAGTTGATCATAACGCAGGTACTGACCATTATGTCACCGATATTGATGACGGTGACTGGCTGCGAGTGCGGTCGGTCGATTTCAAGGACTGTGGCCAGAAGTCCGTTGTTGCTGTCGTAGGCGCACAGAAGGGTAATGGCTCCATTGAATTTTATGTTGACAGTATTGATGGCAAGCCGTTTTGTACCGTTCCGGTCAATACGGACAATGCCGGTTTCCGAACAGCATCATTTACATATCAGATTGATTCAGACATAAGGGGGGTGCATGATTTGTATCTTGTGTTCCGTTGTGAAACTCCCTCTCCGTTTGAACTTGACTGGTGGAAGTTCGGCGACCACGCAAACATGCCTCTCATCCAGACCAGTTATACTGCAGACCCGGCACCGGTAGTAATAAACGGTCAGGTATATCTATACACCACTCATGATGAAGATGGAGCCAAAGGCTTTGAAATGTTTGACTGGCTGCTTTATACCAGTGACGATATGGTCAATTGGACCGATCATGGTGCTGTGGCCTCGCTTGATGACTTCAAGTACTATGATGGAAAGAACGGCGCCTGGGCCGAACAGGTTGTAGAAGCTAACGGAGCATATTACATGTATTGCCCGATACACGGTCACGGAATAGGTGTGCTCGAGGCTGATTCGCCTATGGGGCCGTGGCATGATCCGCTTGGAGAACCGCTGGTATGGCAGAAGGAGAACTGGGATGATATTGACCCGACTGTTCTTGTTGACAATGACGGTCAGGCGTACATGTACTGGGGCAACCCGAATCTGTACAGTGTCAAGTTGGGCAAGGATATGATTTCTCTTGCAGGGCCGATTGTCAGATATCCGAAGATTCAGGATTATCAGGAGGGTCCGTGGATTTGGAAACACAACGGACATTACTATCTGGCTTTTGCATCGACCTGCTGTCCTGAAGGCATAGGTTATGCAATGAGTGACAGCCCTGAAGGGCCATGGGAGTACAAAGGCCACATTATGGACCACACCGTACGTACTCGTGGAAATCATCCTGGAATCATAGAGTACAAGGGAAAGAGTTATGTGTTCGGTTTGAATTATGACATAATGCACTTAAAGACCTTCGCTCATGCCGAACAGCGTTCCGTATCGGCTGCGGAACTGCATTACAATGCCGATGGAACCATTCAGGAGGTCCCGTATTTCATTGATGCCGTTCTTGAACAGGTAAAGCCGTTCAATCCTTTCCGTAAGGTTCAGGCCGAGACTATGGCATGGGGTTACGGACTCAAGACAAAACGGACGAACTTTGAAGACAAGGGACAGATTGATTATGATTTCACCGATATGTATGTGACCGATGTAGATCCGGGTGAATATATCATGCTGCGTGGCGTTGACTTTGGCCGGAAGGGTGCGTCTAAATTGGAAATGTCAATCGCATCGGATGCCATGGGTTGTGTGGAGGTACACCTTGACAGCCTTGACGGGCCGGCGATAGGGGTGGTGTCGGTTCATCCGACAGGCGGTATGCTTGAATTCAATAGTTTCAAGACAAGGCTCAAGCCAAAAGCACGGAGTGTTCATGATTTGTATTTCAAGTTTACTGGAACCGAACATAATATGTTCAACATTGACTGGTGGCGATGCAAGTGAGTGGCGCCATAATGAAAAAGGAGACCGTTCGGCCTCCTTTTTCATTATGCTGACAAGTTATTATTCAAACTTTCTGCGGTTCATCTTCATGGCACGGAAAAGGAATTTGGGCAGAGACTTTTTGCGGTTGCGCTTTACCAGATTAATGTACCAACCAAGACGTTTTGCAACTGCAACACGGTAGGTCTCAACGAATTCAATCAGACTGCCGTCCTGGTCTTCAATGTAAGTGAAACGCCCCGAGGCATCACCCATGTTGAACTGCTTTCCGTCAGGGCAGCTGTCAACTGTGAATGCATGGCCATGTTGTCTGCAATACTCTCCAAGCGCATCCATGTTGGTGACATCGAAACATATCTGGATGAAACCAGGGTCACCCCAGTAGCGCCCCTCGAAAATCTTGCGCGGTTCACGGTCATTCGCTTTTACAAGCTCAATGAATCCGGTAGGGAGCAGCGGGGAAAAGGCTCCAACTCCTTTGTCTGAACGGCAAAGCAGAATACGGCTGAATTCGCCTTCGCCTCCGGCCATCCATTTCAAATCGTCGAAACGGCCGGTCTCGTTGTATATGACCTTGTCATATCCAAGAATTCCACGGTAAACTTCCAGTGCCTTGTCAATGTCGCTGACACCGACCATGCAGCCAATTACTCCGCCGAATTCTTTGCCTTCATCAATAAGAATATATTCATCCTGGACAGCCTGGAACCAGTTGCCCTGCGGGTCTTCAATGTAGAAGGTGCGGCTGCCGTCTGGAGCTTTGACAATGGCGCTTACCTTATCCCATAGGGCTGATACATATTTATGGGCGCTGTCAATGTTACGGCACTTGATCTTTGTGCAAAAAACGCCAAGGTCGCCAACTTGAATCTGAAAATCGGCCGGTTGCGGCTTGCGCTGTGAATATTGCCATATTTCCAGGCCACCGCCACCCTGAAGGTTTACGGCTATTGCAGCATGACGCTTTTGGGGCTGGTTGCCGGTATAGGGAAGCATGCGTTCCGCAACTGTGTCGTCTTCGAGAATACATATGTCGACTCCGAACATTTTGGAAAACCATCTCCAGGAACTATTGACCGATGTTGTACCTACACCCACCTGCTGGATGCCTGTAATGAGGAATTTTTCAGCTTGCATAACGATATTAGTCTATTAGAGGTTGCAAAAATAACGTTTTTGGGCTTCACTTCTCGAAACAGATTCTTATTTTTGCATCAAATAGAATATTTGAAAATATGCATACCCCACTTTTGTTCGGCGGTCTTGGCACCGGCGAGATTGTTCTCATAGTTCTGGTCATTCTGCTCCTTTTCGGTGCCAAACGTATTCCTGACCTCATGAAAAGCATGGGTAAGGGCGTCAGAAGTTTTAAGGAAGGTATGAAGGGAATCGAAGACGAACTGAAGTCCGATGACTCAGCTTCGGATAAGAAAGACTGATTTCTCCCATGTCCGTCCCCGATGACAAGCCACAGACATTCTGGGACCATCTTGAAGCCCTGCGAACTGTCATTCTGCGCGTACTTGCGGTAGCTCTGACAGGTTTTATTGCCGCTTTCTGTTTCAAGGAGCCGCTATTCAGGTTTGTCCTTGCTCCAAGTCATAGCGATTTCATATTCTATCGCTGCGCTGCCGCTGTTTCCACAAGTCTTGGACTGGATGCATCAGGCATTCAGAACTTTGAAGTCAGTCTTTTCAGTACGGCTTTGACCGCACAGTTTATGATTCACATGAAAATGGCGTTCTACATCAGTCTGGTGGTCGTTCTGCCATATACACTGTATTTGCTGTACGGATTTGTGTCGCCGGCTTTGCGCAGTGCCGAAAGACGCAGTTCAACTAAAGTGGTAGCATGGTCTTACGTCCTTTTCATGCTGGGAGTGGCACTAGACTATCTAGTCATTTTTCCGCTCGCCTTCCGTTTTCTGGGTACTTATCAGGTAAGTCCCGATGTACCTAATGTAATCACTCTTGAGTCATACACTGACACACTTGTCACACTTACGCTACTGATGGGAATTCTGTTTGAACTGCCGGTCCTGTCATGGTTTCTGGGCCGGCTTGGTGTCATTGACGACACCTTCATGCGCAAGTACCGCAGGCATGCTGTCGTATCAATTCTGATAATAGCAGCTGTAATTACTCCAACGACCGATGTCTTTACGCTAATGGTTGTATCGTTTCCCATTTATCTCCTCTATGAATTGAGCATAGGAATTGTCCGACGTACCAAACATTGATACTTGATGAAAAAAAACAGAGGATGACTTGGGTCATCCTCTGTTATGTTATAAAAGCTGTATTCAGGCCTTTTCAATCCATGCAAGGGCATCGCCCTTTGCGGCAACGGTGCCATGGGCTGCATCAACCGATACAAGACGGCAGTCTTCCGTGGCAACTATGTTCTCAATGAAACCTCCGTTCATTGTCTGAATAGCGCACATCCAGTCGCCTTTCCTATATGTCTTGCCATATACAGGTATGTATGAGTGGTCGACATAGTCAAGGTCCCAGATTACGCGACCTGTAACAGGTGCTTCAATAGGTTCTGAATCCGGGTGCAGGATGGCGCGCTTGTCGGCAGCGGTGAAGTGTTTGACGGGAGCGCCCGCTGTGCCGGCCTGGGCTTTTTCCATGCGTTCCATGAGATCTTTGTTGAATTGATCCTTGGCTTGTCCGGACTTGTACTCACGATACTGTTTTTCGTGCATTGCGAACTCGAACAGTTCTTCGTCGTCCTGACCGCGGTCCCAGCCGTTTTCGGCCATTTCCTTTTCGAAACGCGGAAGTTCGTTGGGATAGAGAACCTGTGGATCATCGGTATAGAATTCCTTGCCCTGTTCCTTTGCAAGAGCAACGATTTCAGGTGCCAGTTCTCCGGGCAACTTGCCTGATTTGCCAAGAACCATTCCCCACATGGCCGGATCCATTCTTGTGAACGGTTTCTCGTCCATTGACTTCGAATACAGGTTCATCAGGGCTGCGTTCTTGACGTACTGGCTGAATGGAGTTACCAGACATGGTGTGCCGAGCATAGGCCAGATACGCTGAACTTCGTTGAACAGCTCTACAAGCAGTTCGTCTTCTGAAAGTTCCTTTTCACCTTTTTTCTTGAGGTTGGTGTTAATGGCGGCGTGCATACCTTTGAGGTCGGCCATGAGCGATCCCATCATGCCACCTGGAAGACCGCAGCCTACCAGCAGAGAACTCATAAGTGAGTTCTTGGGGTCAATCCAATAGCCAAGGAAGTCATCCATGAAGCTTTGTGTGAGACTGCGTGCCTCCATGTAAGCCTTCATGTTTATGTCCTTTACAAGGAATCCGGCATCCTTCAGCATTGACTGGATGGTGATTACGTCCGGGTGAACCTTGCCCCATGACAGGGGTTCCATTGCTACGTCAAGAACATCGCATCCGGCCTTTGCAACTTCCAGCATATTTGCAACTGCAAAACCGGGGCCGTTGTGACCATGGTACTGCAGTACAATGTCAGGGTGTTGTGACTTGATGGCGCTTACAATTTTGGCAAGCATTTCCGGACGGCCGATACCGGCCATATCCTTTAGGCAGATTTCCTGAGCACCGCCTTCAATAAGCTGCTCTGCCAGATTGATGTAGTATTCGGCAGTGTGAACCTTGGAATAGGTAATACACATTGTCGCCTGTGCGGTCATGCCGGCCTCCTTTGCCCACTTGATTGAAGGTATGATGTTGCGAGGGTCATTCAAACCGCAGAATATGCGTGTAATGTCAACACCCTGCGCGTGCTTTACTTTGTACATGAGCTGACGTACATCTGCCGGTACCGGGTTCATGCGGAGAGCATTCAAGCCGCGGTCAAGCATGTGGGTCTTGATTCCAACTTCATTGAAGGGTTTGGTAAAGGTACGTACCGCCTGGTTCGGGTTTTCACCATATAGCAGGTTGACCTGCTCCATGGCACCGCCGTTGGTTTCAACACGGTCAAAGCAACCCATGTCAATGATGACAGGGGCAATCTTTGCCAACTGGTCCTTGCGTGGAACGTACTTGCCTGATGACTGCCACATGTCGCGGTAGACAAGGCTGAACTTTACTTCTTTCTTCATATTGTATATTTATGCTATTTTTTCAATAAAAATGCGGACTTTCCCGTTACGGAATGCAAATATACAAAAAAGACCGCATACATTATATTGCGGCCTCTATTATATTATGTGAAAAATTGTGCTATTTCATGGAGCCGACGAGCAGGAAGAAAAGACCTACAAGTACAAGCATCAAGTCTATGGCTTTGCTCCTGAGATTCTTTTCCTTAAGCAGTATGGCTCCGCACATGAACGACACTATTACACTGCTTCGTCTTATCATCGATACCACCGATATCATTGCCCCTTCTTTGGTAAGACTGAAGAAATATGCATAATCGGCCAGTGTAAGGAAAACGGAAATCAGTACTATTGACCATTTCCATTGGAACGGGGTGGTTGACGAACGGGTAGGCCACCACAATGCGAAGAGCACAACGGTCATGAGTACCAGCTGGTAGAAATTGCTCCATGACTGGACAAACATGTTGTTGAAATTGCCCAACAGATATTTGTCGAATAGTGCGCTTACGGCTCCAAGTAGGGTTGCCATGATTACACAATATACCCATTTGTTGCGTTTGAAGTCTATGCCTTCGCGTCCGGCGCTCAAGCTGAGCATGTAGAACGAGATTATGGCAATGATTACACCAATCCACTGGTATATGTTCAGCTGTTCCCGGAAAAGCAACAGTCCTCCCAATAGGACAATGATGGGTCGTGTGGCGTTGATCGGGCCGAAAAGTGTAATGGGCAGGTGCTTCATTCCGAAATACCCGAATATCCACGAACCCAGGACGATGGCGGCCTTGAGCATTATCAGCAGGTGGAGATGCCAGTTGCCTGAAGGTACAAAAAACATACTGCCGTCCAGCATACCTGTCGTTTTGGACAGGAGTGTGAACGGCAGCATTATAATGCTGCAGAACAGAGTGTTGAGCCACAGAACCGGAATTACGGCATTGTTTTTCAGAGACTGTTTCTTGGAAACGTCATAAAAGCCAAGAAACAGGGCTGACAGCAGCGCAAGACTCCACCACATTGTAATGTCAGAACTTGTAGCTCAATCCAACGCCCAGAATCTCCTTGTACTGAATGCGTGCACCGTGAATGGTGCCATCTGATGACTTGAACTTGATGTCATCGTCATACTTCAAAGTTGACTGAAAAGTCACGGTTATGAGTTTTGATACGTTCAGACCTAGGAGAACGTCCCAGTTTACATCAACACAGCCGAATGAATCGTCGTAGGCGGTGAAGAGGTCAAGCACAGACTTGACTGTAAGCCTGCCGTTCATAAGGTTGTCATAGTTGATGGTACCCTTGAAAGTCGAACCGAGCTGTGCGCGTATCGTTTTGCCCGGTTCTACACCGTAGCGTGTTGAAAACAGTGTGTCTGATGTCATTGTAAGTTTGCCTGCAACCGGAGAGTAGTAAAATGCGATGTTTGCGTTCGGCTTCCAGTCAAGACCGACGGATATGTTCATGTATGCAGGATTCCAAAATTTTGAGATATGTTCCTTGGGCTGTTCACTGTAGTACTTGTATCCGTTGGCAATCTGTGTCTTGAAGTCAAACAGAGTGGCGTAATACAGCTTTTCGGTAATCTGGTGTCCGAATTTCGATGCAAAGTTGAAATTGTCAATATTCTTGCGCCATCCGCTTCCGTTGGCATTGTTGAGGCCGTAGTTAAGATTCAGATCGTTTGTCCATGAAATTTTGTCAGCCTTGTAGTTGAGTGAAGCGTTGAGGTAAACGTTCGATGCAACAGAATTCTCACCGCCCTCGGCCCAGTTGGTGAACGATGTCTGCGAAAAGTTCACACCGGTAAGACCGCTGTGAGTCCAGGGTGATGCTTCCTGCGCAGCAGCTGTCAGAGAACAGAGCGCAGCCAGAATGAAAAGTCTTGTCTTCATAATTGTCATGAGTTGTTTGTTTCAGCACCGCAAAATTACTTATTTTATTTTAACTGTGCCTTTGCGCTTCCACTTAATCCATCCATAGACCGATGCACACAGGTAGAAACAGTACAGCAGGATGGTTGAAATATGGAGTCCGCGGCGGCAGTAGATGTATATGGATATGCCGTTTACAAGAAACCAGATTCCCCATACCTCGATGATTTTCTGTGCCAGCACCCATGTGCCAACAATGTTGAGCATGGTGGTCAGGGCATCCAGTGCCGGTACGGGCGAATCGGTCAGAAACCGCAGAATGCAGAATATCGCTGCCCAGATTATGGCGGATACGCCAATGACTGCAAAGAATTCGCACATGTGGAAATGACGATAGCATATTCCGGATGAGTGCGAGACGGTATTTCCCCGAAGCCACTTTATCAGACCGTATGCGCACATGCATATGTTGAAGCAGCTGAATGCCATGTCTGCGTATATTTTGCTGTGAAAATATACGCTGGCGTAGATCATGGAGCACAGCGCGCTTACAACCCACATAAGTGGCTTTTGGTGAAACTCCAGCCACAGATAGATAAAACTCAGAATCAGTCCTGCTGTCTGGATGGTGTCCCAGAAGTCCATTCCGGTGAACTGACCGCTTATATAATGCCAGATGTTCATAGGTCAAATGATAGTGTCATGATGAATGTGCGGGGAGCATTTACGAACAGACCGTCTTCCATGTAACGGCTGTCGGCTGTGTAGCCCGAACTCTCCGATACCGCGGTGTAAACCCATCCTCCGGTGGCATACTCTGTTCCGAACACGTTGCCGGCCTTTGCACTGATGCGCACGTTGCCGAACCTGCAGCTTGCCGTGAGGTCGCTCGTGCAGTACGCATCGAGCGAGCGTTCCCTGCAGCTGCTGTTGTCAAGATACTGTCTTCCAACATACAGTGCGGAGAGTGACAGCTGCAGATGTCGCGTGATATCGAAAGTCATCAGGCCCGATGCCGTCATGCCAGGTGACAGCGCAATGTATGTTCTGTCATAATGCACCTGAACCGGGTCTCCGTCCCAGTTGTCTATGTATTCCGTAAAGTCCAGTATGCGGTTGTCACTGAAAGTCGCTCCGAACTCCAGTGAGAACCTGTATGACGGCTGGATGCCGCCCTGCAGCTCGATACCTGTGCGGTATGAACGCGCCACGTTCTCGGTCAGTGCTTCTCCTATGTCGCTCAGCCGGCCGGTAGGAATGAGCTGGTCCCTGTAGCCCATGTAATAAAGGTTCAGCCCTGCATGCCATATGCGTCCCGTCTTTGACCATCCCGCTTCAATGTCGTTAAGCTTTTCCGGCCTGGGCATCAGAGTCCCTCCGTTGTCGGTGTAGTCGTTGCGCGTGGGTTCGCGGCTTGTACGCGCAAACGACAGATACATGTCGCCAAGAGATCCGTTCCAGCTTATGCCCGCCTTCGGGTTGAAGAATGTGAAAGTCTCGTGTATGTCAAGTTCCTGATTGCGGCAGCTGTTGTCGGCTCCTCTGATGAACTTGTCATTCTGTCCGCCAATTGAATAGTCCACATGTCTAATCTGGAGGTCTGCAAACAGATTCAGTCCTCCGTCCAGATGCAGCATGTCCTTGACGAATATGTTCGCATCGGCCTTTGCGGCATTGCTCTCGTAGTAACGCAGTCTGTCAGCCAGACTGTGTCCCTGTATCCATGTAATGTCGCCCCAGTGGTCCGATGTGTACCACATGCCTGCGGCGCCGGCTGTCAGCTCCATCAGTCCCGACTTGCGCACCGCCGAAGCGAATACCCCGTACTGCCGGCAGTCCACCCACTTGTGGCGGTCTGCACTTGCCGTCTCCGGCAGTCCTGCACCGAATCTCTTCAGACCGAACTTGCTGTCTAAGTTCACGCTGTCTTTCATGTCTTCGTAATACCCGCTTTCCACATTCAGACTCATGGTCAGACTTGCGTTCCAGAAATCGTTCAGACGGCCTGCAAGGCTCAGGTGAGTCACGTTCTGCCAGTAGTTGTCGGTTGTGGGGCGTGCTGCTTCACTGCCGCTGTCATCGTGGTACAGGCCAAGGTCATTGTACGTGCGTTTGCCCTCCGCGATTCTTATGCTCGAAACGCCGTTCCAGGCCTGTCCGGTGTGCTCGTAGCCGCCAAAGTTCTTCAGTCGCACGGTCAGGTTGTCGCCGTTCCATGCTGCCTGTGCAAAATATGATCCCAGACGGGCTCCCGTGCGGTCAATGTATCCGTCGGTGCGAGTGTATGAGAATCGTCCGTCAAGAGTCAGGTGGCTGCCAATAAGTCCTGTCCCTGCTTTTATGGTGCCGGACAGTGTTCCGTAGCTGCCGCCCGATGTCTCCACGCCAAGATGCCGGTACTGCTGCGGAGCGTCGGACTCCATGCTGACTGTAGCGCCGAATGCGCCGCTGCCGTTGGTCGATGTTCCCACACCGCGCTGTATCTGGATGCTCTGTACCGATGCAGTATAACTGTTCATGTTGGCCCAGAACACGCACTGATCCTCGGGGTTGTTCAATGGCACTCCGTCCATAGTCACGTTTATGCGCTCTCCGCCAGTTCCACGTATTCTGAGACTGGTTGTGCCTATTCCTGTTCCGTTGTCGGTGGAACCTGTGACCGATGGAGTGAGCTGCAGCAGGAAGGGCAGTTCACGGGTCCCGGTATGTCCGTTCCTGAGAGTTTCCTCACCGATTATGCTGCTGGTCATAGGCGCGTCCTGTGATGCGCGTGTCGATGCAATCACAATTTCGCCAAGGTCAACGGACGCTACATTTCCGTCACCATACGCCTGGGCACGGACGGTGCTCCAGATACTGACAAGTGCTGAAAAAAATAAAACCCTCTTCATATTGTCTTTACAAAATGAAAAGGGATAAAAAGTTTTCGAAGTCCACTCCCTACGCCGGTACTAACCGAATCAGGTTCCTAGGGTATAATCTCAGCCCCCAAACGGGAGCACCCCCTTTCATTCGCCCGCAAAGATAGTGATTTTTTTAGAACCTGTTTTGAAATGTTCCAATTAATCTTTTATTAAATCTTTCCGGCTGAAAAATCCATTTCTTTTCAGTCACAATGGAGTCCCATTGACTTTGTCTTCCTCCTTCGCACCTCACAAAACCCCTGTAGAATTCTGCGGGGGTTGTTCTTTTAATTTGATACTGAGTTGATACTGAACTCTGGATCTTGATACTTAAACGGCCGCAGACACTTTTCAGTGTCCACGGCCTAACGAATTATTAACGTTGAATGTCTGTTGACATTTTCGTCACCGCAAATATACGACAAATCATCTTAAGTTTCACTTTTCTGCACCACACTTAAGAAATCCCTTCGTATCTTTACCTCCGGAATCCGGTGAGCTGCCAGGCTTAAAACCAGCAGCGCAATGACAATCCTTCTTGACCCCGGCCACGGCTCTGACACTCCCGGCAAACGCAGTCCGGACGGTCGCTTCCGCGAATACGCATTCAACCGCGACATCGCCGCCCGCTTGGCATCAAAACTCACCTCCATCGGCCTCAACGCCGAAATCATCGTTCCCGAACTCACCGACGTTCCGCTCAAAGAGCGCGTAAGCCGCATAAACGCCCGCTGCGCCGCACTTGGCAAGGGAAACGTTATCTTGGTCAGCATACACGCCAACGCTGCCGGAAACGGCACAAAATGGATGAACGCGCGCGGATGGAGCTGCTACACTTCCAAGGGCGACACCGCTGCCGATGCACTGGCCACCTGCCTCTGCGAAACTGCCGCCAAATATTTCAAAGACCTCAGGATCCGCACCGACTTCTCCGACGGAGACCCCGACTTCGAAGAATCTTTCTACATCCTCCGCCACACCACCTGCCCTGCAGTACTCGTCGAGAACTTCTTCTACGACAATCCGGATGACCTCAGGTTCCTGGAGTCGGAGGAAGGAAAAGAGCTCGTGACGAAGGTTATTGTGGAAGGGGTGAAGGAATACTTTCTTGAGAACCAAAATTCTACAATAGGTCATCAAGTGTAAGATTATCATCCCCTGTGACAACCAGAGATTCCTTATTATCAAGCAGGTATGCAGCGACAAGCGGATCCGTTTCCGTGGCGCTCAATTCACCAATAGACGAATCATATTGAGCGAGCATATCTTCTTTAGCTTCTTTTATTGTCTTCCCCTCAATTAAACTGACCATTCCGGAAACAGCACATTTGACATAAATTGGATATCCCGGCCAAAAATTAAGTTTATTTTGATATCCCCAGAATGATTTCAGTCCATTTTCCATCAAACATCCCTTAAGCTGCTTCGCGCAGGAACATGAAATAGCATAAAGAAGTTTATTTTTATAGATGCTGTTGTCTGTATCCGTTGATACTATGTCTTTATTCTTTTCATTAGCGATGCTTCTTTCGTCTCCGTGAGCAGCTATGACACAGGCTGGATAATCATTCAATATTTCCGCTATTGATGAATAATCCAAATGCGGAGGGGTGAGGCACGTCGTCTTGATCAGCTTGGGTTTGCACACCGACTCAATTTCTTCTGCACAAGATTCAAAAAAACCTGAAAGTTGATCCCACTGATCATTGTTGTATGCAATGAGGATTTTCATACCTTTTCTATTGTTGTCCCTTTTCCTTGAACTGATAGATGGTGTACTGGTTCATGACCCTCTCAAAGTCTCGGCCAACCTCTGTTTGAAGACGGACTTCGGCCAACAGTTCCCCCCATGTATAACTTGTCTTATCTTTTGTGAAAGCGACCTTATCTTTGTCTTCTTGATGTCTGATAAGCCATTGCTCAAGGACGCAGTCAAAACGAGAATCCCATAGAGATGAAATTTTATCAATCAAATTACAGGCGTCATTAACTGTCCCGTTATTCCTGTCAAAGAACCAGATATAATCCTGATTTATCATTTCAGCAAGATCAATATCGGCAATCTGCTTCAGATTATTTGCAGACATCATAACGATATACAAAAGCGAAGTATTCTCCCGTATTTGTTTAAGAACGTTGATGCCCTGCAAGCCATACCCATCAAATCTGCAATCAACAAATGCAATCATTTTATTGTTGAGATTCTCAAGAATATATTTAAGTCCTACTGATGGATCTTCAAACACGGACACTTCCGCAGAAGGACGCAATTTATGAACGGCTCGAACGAAAGGATCATTCGGTCCTTTCTTCATATTGTCATCAATGAAAACAACTTTATATTCCATAAACGCTATTTTTTGAATGGTAGTACGATTTTAATAGTTGTGCCGATCTCCCCGAATTCACTGTCAACCACATTTACTGTTCCTCTCAGGGATTCAACACGTGTTTTGACAATATACAGGCCAATTCCTGCCCCTCCTTGCTTTTCTGTCGTGGTATTGTATAATCCAAAGACCCATTCTCTCTTATCTTTCGGGATACCACATCCTGTATCAGATACCTGGATGACAAGATTGTTCTTTTCAGCGAACATAGTGCACTTTATCACTTTGAGTTCTGTCATCTCAACCGCTTTGATGGAATTATCAATGAGATTCTGAAGAATATCCCTGAAAAATTGTCTGTTAGTGTTTTTGAGCTGGATCTTTGTTGACAGGTCAGTTTCAAGCTTTATCTCTTTTGATTTGAACAGAGCAGAATAACTTGCAAGGACCTCCGAAAGCGTTACATTCAGATTTACATCTTCCGGTTGAATGTTCGATTGTGAATAGCTCAGCATATAATCTATGACTTTGTTTAACACTACGAACTCGTCATACATCTCCTTTGCATATTCAATAAATATTTCATTCTCATCCTGGTTGGGAAAGAAAAGATTGAAGTATTCGACTCTATCCCGAATCTTGTTTAATGTTGTTCTAACGGCATGAGTAATATGTATCGCATACTCTTGCAGAGACATGATACTCATATAGATATTCTCTTTTCTGGCGAACTCCTCTTCTGCTTCCTTTCTTTCCTTGATGACAGTTTTGACGGCTTCTCCTGTCTTTTTTGCCTGTTCAATAACAGGAGCGAAACTGCTTTTGAACTCCGGCTTTTCTTTTGTTATGTTTTCTACAGAAGATATGAAATCTTTTATGTATTCACCTGTTGATTCAAGAGTGTCCTGCGTGCCCCTCTTCTTCTTTGCCCGAGCATACTTTTTATAGTTTTCGATGGCATCCAATTGTGTAATAATAAACTCCTTGAGTTCTCTATACTCAATATTATCAACAAAATCCTGCCTGTTTGTTGCGTCAATAATATTGGGATTATCCTCTTTCGTTATTTCAACGATACCGATAATTTCCCTAGAACTTACGCGGTCAAATATGTTTTCCCAAAGGCGTTTATCAATTCCAAGAACATCCCGCTTTTCATCATCCTTATCTCTATTCTCAGCAAAAGGGGTTGTAATTATTCCATCCCTGTATATTTTGACACCGTCAATCGCGTTGTTAGGAAATTCTTTTCTATACTTACGCCTGGCAGATTCATCAAAGAAATAAACCTTCATTCGAATACCGCCAAAACTTTTCATCGGCACCTGGCTTACTTTTATTCCAGCGCTGGAATCGTCAAAATATACCGATTCTTGAGTATTGTTGGATTTATCATATCCGATAGAAAAGCTAATCGTAGCGATATCAACATCATCTTGAGTTCGCGTAGCTTGGGAATCTAACTGATACGAGGCTGACTTCACTCTCACACAAAAAGGAAGAGACAGATTCGCGTAGGGAGAAACAATCTTCGACACCTCGGAATTGAATCTCTCGATGTCAGTCTTTGTCCACACATCGCGAACAAGCGAGATGATCAATTTTGTCCCGGATATTGAAGGATTATCAGCTTTGATATATGAATACTTATTCTCCATATCTGTAAATAGGAGAATCTCTTCGCTGTCATTAATGTTCTCATAAGCCCTCCAATCGATTTCCACGTTCAACCAATTTTCATCACCGGCTTGTTTAGTGATGATATTTACTTTATCACCAAGTTTGTCAACAGCAAATCTTCCAATTCCTTTCTCTCCAACACATTTTCTGTTGAACGGTTCAGGGGTATATGGTGATTTCCGTTTGCTTGAAGTGCCTATGACCATCCACTTATCTCGTATATCTTCGAATGACATACCGAAACCATCATCCTCAATAGTGATAGTCGCATCTTTTTCACCGACCGCAACATTTTCAAAGGTAACGGTAACATTTTGAGCGTTGGCATCATAACAGTTCTTGACAAGTTCAAACAAGGCAGTAATCCGATCTGTAATCAAATCCCTGCCGATTAGCCTGAAAGTGCTTACATCAAAACGCCATTTTAATGTCCCTTTATCGTCCATAACTTTATTTGTGTGTTTTGATATGTTCAATGATACTTTCCGCTATCACCTCACCTAACCTGGGCGGTACAGCATTTCCGATATATCTGGCAGCTGTTGTTATTGATACATTTTTTTCGTCCTCGAAGAACTTGTAGTCTTTGGGAAAAGTTTGAAAAATTGACGCCTCTCGTGGCGTAATTGCCCTGTCCTGTACAGGATGGCCGAATCTGCCGTTCCCATACCCAGTACATTCTGTCGTCATTGTTGGAGATGGTGCTTCCCAGATCATTCGTCCATATACGCTACCATAACTCTTGCCGGTATCTGATTTATGGCAGGACAAAACGAGATCTTCAGGCCAATCCTTCCACCCGCCACCATATGGCGTCGCCTTCATCCTTTTCATATTTAGAGGCGTCAAAGCAATCGCTCTATGGAGAGCGTCTGTAGGACATCTTTCTCCGGCCTTTACAGGTGGAAGGTCTTTAATGACATCCCCAACAGTAACATAATTATCTTTTTTGTGCGTGGGCTTTATTAAAGAAATATCACCGAGTTTTGAGGCGACAAGAACAAGCCGCTTCCTCGTCTGAGGAATTCCATAATCAGGGCAAAAAACTTTGTTGACAGATACAGAATATCCCTCTGTCTCAAGAGTGTGAACAAAATCCTGTAAGACAGGTTTCAGCTTGAAATTAATTATTTGCGTAACATTCTCCATTGTTACGATGTCCGGCTTTACATCTTTGACCAATCTTCCGAATTCATACAGCAAATCATACTTGTTGGGGTCCTTGTCCTTCTTGCTATGGGAGTATGAGGAAAAAGGTTGACAGGGCGCACACCCTGCCAAAACTTTTATTGATTTCGGAGAATACCAGGACGACACCTCCTCTCCAGTTACAGACTTAATATCACGATAAGAAAAGACTGCGCCATTATTATGTTCGTAAGCATATTTGCAGGTTCCGTCAAGATCGTATCCGGCCAGAATGTTGAAGCCCTTGGACTTCAGACCATAACTGAGCCCACCTATCCCACAGAACAAGTCTACGACCTCAATACGAGGTAATTTTCCGCGTCTTTTTCCTTCCAGTTTAGCCACTGCTCCTCAATTAAGTACATAACAGTTTATTTGAAAATGAGGCTAAGTATATACAATAATCCCAATTTCGCTGCAAATTACAACTTTTTGCAGTTTTAGGCAAATATATCTACATCCTATTCACAGTATCATTCCATTAAGCAAAGAAGACGCCATCTCTTTCCTTCTCCTCATTTCTTCCCTCCATTCTTCTCTCCGTTTCCTTCTGTCTGCCATTTCTCCTAACCAACTTTCACGATTGACGTTAAGCTGCTTTTGAATTCGGGCAACAGTGTTGCCTAAATTGTCCTTCATCAGTTCGCACTCCCACACCACTATGACTCGCCATCCTCTGCTCTCCAAAAAGGTATAATCCTTCAGGTCCCGTTCACGGTTGTTCTCAATCTTCGCCAGCCAGAACTCAACGTTTGTTTTGGG
>JAZLIR010000018.1:0-27769 GCA_045617485.1 Bacteroidaceae bacterium | reverse complement strand
ATATATCAGCAACAACGGACTCAATGGTAACTGGCAGGAAATGTATGACAACATTGTCATAACTTACAACATAGATAGTCTGACCCGCATACGGTTTCTCCAGTCCGAGTCTCCGGCAGGCATTCTCAGTCAGTACCGCCTGTCCAGGTATGATGCCACCTTCGGGCAGTTCACCTTCCAGCACTGTCAGTCCAAGTACGGGCGAATCCACCCGCGTCATTCCAATTACTTTTTCAAATGTTTTGGTACGGCCGGACTCCCAATCAAAATCAGCTATGGTGCTTACAGTGGCCCAACCTGTCGGGTCAGAGTCTGTCCCAGGTCTTGCAATAAACGAACCTGCATCCAGCAGGACGTTCTCAACTCCAGCAAATGAACGGAGTTTCTGCATCATTTCGCCGGACACTACATCTTCTGCGTTTCTTTCAAATGTTGATGTTGTGTATTCATCATTATCCATATAATGGATGGTCATACCTTTGGACACATTGGTCTGGATTACAACTGTATCCTTGATGCGGAATCCCCAGTCCTGACGGTTACTGAAGACCATCTGCCTGAGCATGACCAGAGCGCAGAATGCCAGCATGACACTCACTGCGATCTGCACGAACAGGCTCAGTTTGCGCATGGTGTGTCTGTGCCCGGATTCCATCTGATTTCGAAGCTGTGTACGGCGGCTCATGACAATGGCACCGACCGCTATGACCAGCGAAGCCATCAGCAGGGCTCCCAGCCATTCCGCACCCATCACCATGAAATGCGCTCCGTCCAGTCTTATGCCCGCGTACTGCGTGAACGGACGGAACAGCAATGCCAGAAGGAATACGCCGACAGCCGATGCCAATGCAAGATACATCGTTGCCTCGACCGTCAGCAGCGCCAGCAGTCCGCCATTCGTACTGCCGCTGACTGTCCTCAGTGCCAGTTCGCGACGGCGTGCACCCAATCCGGTCAGGAAGAGCAGCAGCCAGTTGGTGACGGCACACAGCACCAGCAGTATGCTTGCCATACGTAAGGTCTTCAGATTGCGTATGTTCAGTTTCGACAGGTCATAATCGAATATATTGTGCCCCTGGCTGATGTCAAACACGAGAATGTCCGACACATATTCCTCCGTACGGTCGTAATATATTTTTCTGATTAAAGAACGGGCATCAGTTCCTGCACTTACCTTGATGAACATCGGAAAATAAGCATCGTCAACCATAGTGCTACCTAAAGGTATGTAGGACATCAGGTCAAAGTCAAGACAGGTATGATTCCATTTCCTGAACACTGCTCCGACGGTCCTTCCGTCTATTTCCTTCCCAATCGGATTCTCATCGCCGAACAGACTATGCGCATATTCTTCGGAAATGCCAACTGCATAATCGTCATACATAGAGTTCATGTCTCCGGCTATGACATCCAGACTGAATAAGTTGAAGAAGTTTTCGTCAAAATGCAATTCTCCCTGCCTGCCGTTCTCCGGCCTATTGTAGAAATAGATTGAAACGCCCTCTATCTCTGGCCAGTCTTCAGGATGTTCCTTATACTGAGCCCAGACTCTGCCTAACATTAGTCCCTCCGAATCAAAGTCGCGTTTTGCCACCAGTCCCCTGAATCCGCTGCCACTTTCTTTATAGTACGTGGACCAGATTCTGTCATAGTCCTTGTGGAATGTGTCGTAGCTGTTCTCGTAATTCACCCAGAGGGATGACAGACTGAGCGCAATGAAGCCCGCCGCCAGTCCTATGATGCTGACGGTATTCTGTAGCGCGTACTTGCGTATATTTCTGAGAGCGATTTTAAGGTAATGCCTGAACATTGCTTCCCGTTTTTGTTTCACGCAAAAATATCATGCGGCAGTCCTGTGCTGCAAACAAAAACGGGTAAATCGTCAGATTTCAGTGAAAAGTGTCCAATAATTTGACACTTCATACCTGACCGAGGCAATCTGTATTATTCTTCAAAAAAAATCCCTACCTCACTGTGATAATGATAGCGAGGCAGGGATTGTTTATTATGCGCTTATTGATCAGTCAACAATTGAAGGGTCAAGATTCTCTATTCCACGGACAAAACTTATGAAATCAGCCATCAAGTGCGGGAAAAGAGGTGCGTAATCGCCACCGATTATTTCATTTGCAATCATCGATGTGACGGGAGTTTCAAACATGTGAAGTTTGACAAACTTGTTAGGTATTCCATCCTGCTTGTTACGGAGCAAATTGTAAGCGGCAATAATCTGATATTCAGGAGGAATGCTTGTATCATCGTATGAACCCTCGAATGTAATCGGGTGCTTTGGCTCCCAGTTGAAGTTAATATCATTCTTTATCAGTTCTTTCCTGAGAATCTGAATTAAAGGATGATTCGCATTAACCTTGTTATTCTCGTCAAGTATGGCAGGTGACAGCAGGTCTTCAGGCTTGTAACCGCACTTCTCGCTCTCAGACAGATTGGCAATGACCGGACAGAACTGTGCCATGACAGCCTGAAGCATTCCCTCATTCGACATATCGGTATTTAACATCGTATCCAAATGAGTGCCCAAATAAATCAGGCCATTTGCCGCAAATGTAGATATCAGATTGATCTTGTCCCTTTGCTCCTGTGGTATTACGTTCTCAATCATGTATTGCGAGTAGTATGATACGCCACATCCTCCGGAAACGCCTACATTGTAAGTGCCGAATCCCTCGCCCCAAGTATATCCCATATCCTTCAGGATGGTCAGTGCGGCCAGTTCGGCGTCAATTGCCTGACGCGCCTGAATTCTGTTTTCAATCGGAGCATATCCTAACTGGGGAGTGATACCACGGCCCTCATAATCTGGAACCACAACAGCATGATTGAATGCAACTCGTGCCATAAGTATTGTACCAAGCTTGGTAGGACAAGCTTCAGCACTGTTTGCTCCGTGCGGAGGACATAAAGATACGGCAGAAAGTGTATGTGAAACATTTGAATTGTTCAAAACAGGCACTACCAATGCGGCAGATAGTCTTATTGGCAATCCCTGAGTTGATGCAGTCCAGTATGCATAGTCTATTTTCTTTACAGACCACATATTACGAGCCACCAGCTCTATTGTTTTCTTTTCTCTTGCAACTTGCCTGTCAACGGCCCCTCTGTTCTTTTCAATGGCTTGTGCTGCAACCAGCTTGAAAACGGCATTTGCATTTTCTGTAAGATATACATTAACATAATCGCTGCAGCTGTTGCCAATAAAATCGCAGAAATCAGCTGTTGAGTATGTTCTTTCATCGAATATCTCAATGTTATCTATACTTGAAGGATCGGGAAAAACAATTGCTGCACCTTCATCAATACTCTCCTTTCCGCAAGAACACAGCAGCACCATGGAAAGTACGCCTACATAGTCAATTAATTTCATATTGTATTCTGTCTAGTATAATCAGTAGTATCTCGAACAAAACTACTTACAAAAATAATGTAAACAATTTAAAACTTGGCATAATATTTGCACAAATACGCTGATATGACAATAAAAAACAGCTTTGCTGTAACTTTTGTACAATAAGGCTGTTTTTTATTGATGTTATGCTAATATTCAGTCGTTGACGATGGAAGGATCAAGAGTCTGCATTCCACGCAGGAAACTGATAAAGTCTGCCATCATGTGAGTGAAAAGTTGAGAGTAATCACCACCTATGTACTCACTTGCCAATACTGTGATAGGAGTTTCAAACATGTGAAGTTTCACATTTCTGTTTGGTATGCCGTTTTGTTTATTGCACAACAGTTCATAAGCGGCTTGTACCTGAGTTGCAGGAACTACTCCAGTATCGTCGTACGAAGCTTCAAATGTAAGCGGATGTTTAGGCTCCCAATTGTAATTGACATCGTTTTCTGCCATTGCAGCCTCGATAATCTTGATAATTGGATGATTCAAATCTATACGACCATACTGATTAAGTATGTCATGGCTATAGAGATCTTCAACCTTATAACCGCCACGTTCACTTTCAGGAACACTATTGAAAACCGGATAGAATGTGCTCATATAACCTTGGAAGAACTCTTCCGTCGTGTATTCCACATTACCAAGTAAATCTGAAACATAAACAGCATTATTGACTATGCCATTAGCTGCGAATGAAATCAACAGATTAATTTTTTCTCTTTGGTCTTCAGGCAAGACGTTCTCTATCATATAATGTGCATAATAGGAAACACCGCATCCGGCCGAAATACCTATGTTGTATGTACCAAATCCTTCAGCAAATTGGTATCCCATATCCTCCAGGATGGTCAATGCCGCCAATTCTGCATCGATTGCCTGACGGGCCTGAACTTTGGCTGACATGGTTGAATATGGCAATTGAGTAGCAATGCCCCTGCCTTCATAATCGGGTACCACAACGGCATGGTTGAATGCGACACGCGTCATAAGCAGTGTACCCTGCTTGGTAGGACATGCTTCTACACTATTCGACTGATGTGGAGGACACAGCGACAAAGCTGAAAGTGTATGTGCAACATCTGAATTGTTCAGAACCGGCACAACCACTGTTGCTGACAGTCTAATGGGCTCGCCCAAACTTGAAACAGTCCAATATGCATAGTCAATTTTATTGATTGACCACATTGAGCGTGCCAACAGTTCGAGTGTTTTCTTTTCACTTGCAACCTGTCTGTCAACTGCCGATCTGTCACTTTCAAAAGCAGCCGCTACTGCCAGTTTGAAAATATTATTGGCCTCTTCCGTAAAATATGCGTTTACGTAGTCGCTGCAACTGTTGCCAACAAAGTCACAGAACTCAGCCTGCGTATATGTCTTTTCATCGAACAGCTCAATGTTGTCACGGTCAGAAGGATCAGGGAATGCACTTACCGTTACCTCTTCAACACACTCCTTTCCGCAAGAGCACAGCAACACTACGGAAAGGACACTTGCATAATCAATTAGTTTCATAAGCTTTGTATTCTAATTTTACTCACATTTTCAGATTGTTCTTTCAAACTTAACCGTGCAAATTTATGTTAATAGTATGGATTTGACAATATTTTATTACAAAAATTAAGTCCGGAACTCGTCAGCGCCTTACAGGCGATTCCGTACCGAACAGATACTGAGTCCGGTAACCTCCCAGATCAATTACAAACTTCTCGAAGACCGATGCAGGCTCAATTGGGCGTATTGTCAGGGTGTGTTCGCCAGCAGTCAGTCTGCCAAGTTCAACCTTGGTTTCAACCACGCGCTTGGCTACTGTCGGATAATAGACCGAATACTGGTTGGCCGGCTCTTCATTCAGACGGCTGTTGAAATTCACTTCCTGCTCCTGCCCTCCGTCAATGCTTATCATAAAACGGTGTCCTTCAAGACGTGCAAATGCCAGAGTCGACTTCTGGGCTATGAGAAGCGTTGCTGCATCGGCATTTGTGGTTGTCGTGAAACGGTAGCTGAGTGAGGCGCCTTCGGTCGATGCTGTGTATGGGAACAGTGCAACTGCACCGAGTGTACGGCCCATGTAGGGAATAATCTCCCAGACTGCATCGCCGGCCTTGTTCGATGTTGCTTCAAAGTAGTGCGGAGCTTCCATTATTACGGCACCGTCCTTTTCTGTAAACATGTAACCGCCCTGCACGCTGTCATTTTCAACGCGACTGGTGCGAGGTGCACGGTCTTCGCGGAAATTATCGTTCCATGAAGTGTAGCCTATGTGCTTCTGTGTCATCATGCCGTTCCACTTGCCGGAGGCCATGTCCTCGTTGTATGCACGGTTCAGTTCCTGATCACGTGCAAAGGTCTGTTGTACACGGTCTGCCCAGTAGTTGGCTTCGGGGTTGTTCTCCCTTGCAAGTTTCTGGTTCATGGCGGCTGCATAGTACATGTCGTAAAGGTTGGCCATGGCCTGAGTCGGGAACAGAATTATCTGCTGATATGCATCCTTGTAACGGTCTTCAAGGCTCATGTACTGGCGCAGGGCCTCCAGCTCCAGACGGGCCCAGTCGTCACATACACGGCGGAATTCTCCGCTCTCAAGGTCGTATGTCCGGGCATCGAGCATTTCAGGAGTGATACGGCCTGCATATTTGCTGTACAGATTCAGAATGCGGCTGGCTTCCTTTGCCTGTTCCTGACCGAAGGTCTGCGCGCAGAATTCTTCTGTGTGTTCAAGAAGTGTCGATGCATTGTATTCCAGCGGATTCCAAGCCATGTCAAGGAACAGCTGAATGGGATATTCCATAGGCTTGAGGTCACCTACATTAAGCACCCACAGCTTGTCAACCCCATAGCGGTACGTGAGCTGCATCTGCTCCCACAGGTTCTGAATGGGAGTGACATTGAGCCACTTGGAATTACGGGGAGCACCTACGTAGTCAACGTGGTAGTACATGCCCCACCCGCCCTTATGCAGGCGTTCTTGATCGTTAGGCAGCTTGCGCACATCGCCCCAGTTGTCATCGCTTATAAGTATTATTACATCGTCGGGCACACGCAGACCCTTGTTGTAGTACAGCTGGACTTCCTTATAGAGCGCCCATACCTGAGGACGCTGTTCCGGCTTCCTGCCTGTCACATCCTTAATAATCTGACGCTGGTCGGCGAACAGACCTTCAAGCATTCTGATATTGTCCTCGTCACTGCCCGCCAGTCCGGCATCGCCGTCTCCGCGCATGCCTATAGTGATAAGGTCTTCGTTGTTCTTTGAACGTTCAACACCTTCGCGGAAGAAACGCTGCAGTTCCTCCCTGTTCTTTGTGTAGTCCCATACTCCACCGTATGCCTTTGGATTGCGTGCCCATTCCTGATGGTTGCGTGCCATCGGCTCATGGTGGCTGGTTCCCATAATCACGCCCATGTCATCGGCAGTCCTGGAGTTCTCGGGGTCATCGGCATAGAACGCCCAGTCCCACATGGCAGGCCACATGAAGTTGCCGCGCAGACGCAGAATAAGTTCAAAGCAGTCGGCATAAAACTCATGGCCGCCGCGCTCGGTACCGTAGTGGTTCTTCACCCAGGTGGTTAGGCACGGAGCCTCGTCATTGAGGAATATGCCACGGTAACGTACAGCAGGTTCGCCGGCTGTGTATGTACCGTTCTTCAGATACAGGTTCTGGAGTTTTTCAACAGGGACATCGGCCCAGAAATACCAAGGTGAGACACCCATCTGCTCAGACAGCTCGTATATGCCGTAAATGGCACCGCGACGGTCGCTGCCGGCAATGACCAGTGCTTTGTCAACGCCTTTCAAAGGCTGGTCAACCATGGTCATGATATATTTCTCGGTTTTGCCTTTGAGGTCTTTTTCGTTGATTTTCTTTGATTTGACAATCTGCTTTATGAACTTGCTGTCAAGTGAACCCACAATGACCAGACCGCCATTGACTGGCTCGTTTACAATATCAGCCTGAGTACCGGTTACAGCTACAAAGTCCTTCTGGAGCGACTTCAGAGCAATCTGGATACCAATGTTGTCTTCAGAATCGACAAGCAGACTGACAGCCGGTCTGCCGTTCTCAATCACGGTAAAACTGTCATCGGTCTTCCGATACAATGCAATGTCTTTGTTGTCAATGGCACTGGCAAACAGCGTGCAGGCAGCAAGGGATAATGTAAGGATAATTCTTTTCATATAGGTTAGTAATCTAATTTCCAATTCACTAAAATAGAATGATTAGTGCGGTCCGTCAAAAATTCGCAGTTCAAATTCTCCACAAATTGCCATACGGTCATCCTTCACGGCAAGCGCACCAAGAATGTCAGAGTTCTCAGAGCACATGTCAATTACAGGCTGCAGGTCACTGACGGTCTGTATGCGGTTGGCCATGGCAGTGGCAAAACTGTCTGCAAGCAGGACATCACGGCACACAATCATCATGGCATCGGCCTTGCCGAAACTCAGCGACGGGCCTACAGTACCGCTTGACGTGCATATTCCAAGCGGAAAAGCCGATGCCGGGATATGTATTCCAACTTTTTCAGAAAGCGGAGACTGCCCGGCAAAAACCGAAATGTCAAGGTCATGTGACACTTTTGCATAAATATCGCCCCCATTCTCTACTACAATGTCGGTACAGTCATAACGTCCGCACAGGGCATCGGCCACCAGCTTGTCAAAGGCACCGGCCACGGCGCTCATGGGGCCGATACCTGTTCTGGCCGATGCCTGCGACATGCACTGTAATATGATGGGTGCCCCGGCCATGGGCTGATATGGCACTAGCGATGTCATGTACTTCCTGTCGTTTTCCAGATAAGCGTCCATTTCAGTACGCATCTGTCTTACAACATCCAGTGCATACTGCTTCATAGAACACGAATAGGAACCGCTGTCGGTTCCTATCCACAAATCTGTTTCCTTATAGCGGACAGAAAACGATTTCAGCAAACTGGAAAACTGTTGACGATATGTTCTGTCCTTATACTCCATGACACAAGCAGTAAAAACTGGAAATCAGCCGAATACATCCATGGAGAACAGATGCAGAGGGCATGCTTTCAGGCACAGTTTGCAGGCTACGCACTTATCCGGATTAAATTTCAGTTTCCAGTCTGGAGCCTGGATTGTAAGGGCACCCGACAGACATGACGATGTGCAGGTACCGCAGTCAGTGCAAAAATCACCGTTCCACTGAATCTTGCTGCCAAGAGTGCTGACCTCAATGCCGCAGCTTTCAATGTACTTTATGGCATCTTTGATTCTGGATGCATCAGCCACCAGTTCAACTACCATACGGCCACCCTGGTCGCCCTTGACATTGGCTTTCAGTATATTGGTAACAACATCGAATTTCTTGACAATATCGTATATTATCGGTTTCTGAGTACTCTCAGCGGGAAAATTCAATACTATTCTCTTTTCCATAGTTTCAAAGATTTTCTTCAAGTGATTTGATACTGCGGTTTGCTGGCATCGGACGTGTGGGAGCTGTAAGCAGGAACTCACCCTTCTCTATCCAGCCTTTCAGAATATCGGCAATCTCACGTGCACGAGCAAGACTCGAAAGCGGAGCCGTATGTATTTTGTGACCTTTGAATTCAATTTCACCGCTACGCAATGCAGCATAATTCGTTGTGCCTATAAGTTTGAAGTCATCGCCATAGTCCTCAATGTATGTCTCAATCTGCTCATTGCGTATTGAAACACGTGCAGCCATATCTTCGTCCAGAACAGGAATCGGTACACCTATGCCAAGATACAGAGTTACACCGTATTTCTCAAAATAGGCTCCGCGCAGGAAACGGCTGTTCATTTCACGCATCTCGCCGGCTACGGCAATTGTTCTGGAACCGCCCATAGGCACTCCGAACTTGTTTACAGGCTTTGACGTGTTGAACTGGGTGCCGTTGTATGTCACATATCCTTGAGCTCCTGCAAGGAATATCCTTGTTCCAAGCCCTATGGTACGGCATTCCGGGTCATTCAGCAGCGGTGAAAGTTCTCCGGCCGAACTGTACGATGCATTCTTGAAATTCGGAAGCAGTGTACCCATGTATGTGTAACGTATGCGGTCACTTGAATTGACCGCCACATTGTAGTTCTGATATGCGTTTCTCGGATTTGACAGGATAGCTTCGTTCATCGTCTCAAGCGACACATTGGTTTTTATGTGCGTTCTCGGATAGCAGTCGGTACCCTTGGCCCATGCCTCGAGCATGATGCTTTTTCCATCTATCAGTTCCTGGATTATGTGCGCGCCACCATAGTCGGGTCTCTGCGGATTGCAGTCCGTAGCACCGACAAACGTATCGACAGCGGCAAGTCCGCCACTGACAGGAACGCCGTTCAGTTCAATGCGCTCCATTCTGATTGGAGGAGTAGCATGACCGAAGTTCAGTATTGCACCCGATGAGCACATGGCACCGAAAGTAGCTGTCGTTACAACATCCACTTTGTTCAGGATCTCCTTAGGGCTCATAGTGCGTGCCATCTCGGAAACCTGTTCTGCGGTCAACACTACTGCCTTACCCTTGCGGATTTTCTCATTGATTTCTTCGTACGTCTTTTCCATGTGCTGTTATTTTATATCCCGCAAAATTACATTTTAATGAACTTCCTTGTCATTCTTAAGCCAGCAATTTCCTGTATATTTCTACAGTTTTAACACAAAATGAACTCTCAGAAAAAGTTTTGGCATATTCCAAACCGCTTTCCGCCATTTTCCGGCATGTTTCAGGTTCACGCAGAAGGCGGTTGAACCAGAATGCAAGCCCATCGACATCGTCCGGACTGACATAGACCGATTCCGGACCTCCGGCCTCTTCCAGGCATGACCCTGCAGCACCTATTACCGGCACTTCGGACCACAGCGCTTCAAGCAACGGTATGCCGAACCCCTCTATGCGCGACGGATAAACGAATATCCGTGCCTGACGGTATATGCACGGCAAATCGGCAAAGTCAACGTTCGGCAAATGCAATATTCTGTCTGACAGTTCGTTGTCTCTTGCATATTGAAGTACTTTGTCTGCGTATGGAGTACGTCTGCCGACAATAACTAGAAATACGTCATTTTCCGTATATTTCAACGCTTTGACAGCCAGAAGCACGTTCTTCCTTTCCTCGACAGTACCGACATTGAGAATGTACCTGTCAGGCAATGAATACTTCCTTTTCACTTCAGCCAGCCTTTCCTGGGTCTGAGGCATGGAAAAAGAACTGTCACAGCCCTGATACACCACATGAATCTTTGCAGGGTCTATGTGGTACAGATTCACAATATCACGTTTGGTGAATTCGCTTATCGCTATAATGGCATCGGCCTTTCTGCACGATGTACGGAATTTCAGGTCGTAAATGAACCTGTCAAATGCATGATAGTACTTTGGATAATGTCTGAAAATAAGGTCATGGACAGTTACGACCGTTTTGGTGCCTTTGGGTTTTATGAACGGCAACTCCCCGCTCAATCCATGAAATATGTCCAGATGCTCCCTTTCAATGTCACGTGCAATGCCGAAACTTCTCCATAATGACGGCAGCATCCTGCCTGTCAGGCCATTCGGATAGCGTGTCTCTATCTGCCTGTTCTCTTCAAAGAACCTGACTGCACTGCCCTTCGGTGCTTTGGGCGAAAATGCCAAACACCTGTTCTGACTGTCATTTGACAGAAGTTCAAGAACATACCGGCTGTAATTGCCAAGTCCGGTAAAATTGCGCATTGCCCTTTTGGCATCAAATCCTATTTTCATGAATTACTTTCAAACATTAGTGATAACTGACTGTCTCCAAGCAGGTTGAATGTCATTCTATGATATGGTGTAGTACCGTATTCCCTTATTGCTTCTCTATGGGCAGCTGTAGGATAGCCCTTGTTTTCAAGCCAGCCGTACTGCGGATATTCCTGTGCTATCCGGTTCATGAAATCATCACGGCAAGTCTTTGCCAGAACCGATGCAGCTGCTATGGAAAGATACTTTCCGTCACCCTTTATCACAGTTGTATGAGGAATATCCCTGTACGGATAGAAACGGTTTCCATCAACAAGAATGAATTCAGGTCTCCGCTTCAGATCATCAAGTGCCTTGTGCATGGCAAGAATGGAAGCTTTCAGAATATTTATCCTGTCTATTTCCACATTGTCAACAACACCGACAGCCCATGCAAGTGCCTGCTGCTGTATTATTGGCCTCAATTCGTATCTCTGCCTCTCTGTAAGCTGTTTGGAATCATTTAGTAGCGGGTTTTCAAAGTCCTGTGGCAGAATTACGGCCGCAGCGAAAACAGGACCGGCCAGACAGCCGCGTCCGGCCTCATCGCACCCGGCTTCAATACGTCCGGGTGCCATAAAAGGCAACAGGCTGTTTACTTTACTGCGCATGTCTTCGACAGCACTACAGTAGAACTGTTGCTGCACAACTGTATCTCGACCTGTCCCGGTTCAAGTGTCCAGTCATGTGCTTCCTCGTTCCAGTATTTCAGCTGTTCAACAGGAATTTCCAATGTTACCTGAACAGATTCCCCACCCTTTACACTGATACGCTTGAAAGCCTTGAGTTCACGTTCAGGCCATTCAATGCCGGCATCGATGCGGTGAACGTAAAGTTGTGGAACATCATCGGCATCGACGTCACTGTTATTGCTGACGGTGAATGTTACCTTTATACTTTCGCCGTCGCAATAGGAATCATCCGACAGTGCCAGGTCAGAATAACTGAATTCCGCATAGCTCAAACCGTAACCGAACGGATACATGACAGGAAGCTGTTTGGTTGTAAACCAGCGGTAACCTACCAGCATATCTTCAGAATAGAGTGCAACACTGCGACCTGCACGTGAGCCGTTGTTTATCTGGTCTTTATCGACCACCAGATTTACAAAAATGTCATCATCGACAGGTGCGTCGGTCTGCGGGAAATTCTTCAGTGCGTATGCCGGAGAATCCTCGAGACGGTACGGATATGAGAACGGCAGACGGCCCGATGGAGAAATTGTGCCAAGCAGCATATCGGCCAGTGCATGACCGCCTTCAGAGCCGTTGAACCATGACTGTATAATGGCGGGAACCAGTGAATCGGTCCTTCTCAAATCGACAGGACCACCTGCAACGGCAATGAATACCGTCCTGGGATTGGCCTTGACCACTGCCTCGAGAACATCTTCCTGACTATACGGCAACATAATATCCTGACGGTCACTGCCCTCGGTTTCCCACTGGCGGTTCGTACCTCCAAAGAAGAATACGATATCGGCATTACCGGCTGCCTCGACAGCCTGGTCAATCATGTCCTGCTTTGCCTTTTCCTGCTGTCTGCGCGCGGCATCAAGTTCCTGCTGAGTCTGACGTCGGAAGCCGAAACCGAAGCCGAATCCGCCACCGAATCCTCCCATGCGTGGCTGCTGCGATGAATAGCCCTGTGCGTATTCAATTTCAACACCTTCCGGTACTCTGTCAACAAGGCCCTTGAGCGGTGTGATTTCGTTCTTGGCCTTTACGCCGGCACCTACACCGCCATTGCACATTTTTCTGTCCGCGTTATCACCAATGACGGCTATCTTTTTTATTCCATTAATTTCTACAGGCAAAATGCCGTTATTCTTCAGCAAAACGACCGATTTGGCTGCAACATTGTATGCAATGGCAGCCTGCTCCGGTTTTGCAGTCATCTCGGCGGTCATCTTCTCCTCAGGAATGGGGTCGATAAGCAGTCTTACGCGCAGAATCTCGCGGACTCTCTCATCTACCAGCTCCTCCGGTACTGCACCGCTTGCAACTGAATCGATCAAAGCCTGTCCAAGAAAGTTCTGTGTCGGCATTTCAATGTTCAGACCGGCAGTTATTGACGGAACCGTGCTGTGGGTTCCGCCCCAGTCCGATATGACCATACCCTTGAATCCCCAGTCCTGACGCAGAATATCATTGAGCAGCTGCTTGTTCTCAGCACACCAGTATCCGTTTATCTTGTTGTAGGCCGACATTACTCCGTATGCGTTTCCTTCAACGGCACCAGCTTCAAAAGCAGGCAGATAAATCTCTCTCATGGCACGCGGGGTCACAATGACATCGACGCTGCCGCGGTTGGTTTCCTGATTGTTCAATGCAAAATGTTTCATGCATGCTGCGACACCATTTTCCTGAACGCCGTGAACATATCCGACAGTTATTCTCGATGACAGATACGGGTCTTCACTCAAATACTCGAAGGTGCGTCCGCCTGTCGGAATGCGCTGGATGTTGATGGCCGGTCCCAGTATCATGTCCTTTCCGCGAAGACGAGCCTCACGAGCCATACCAGTACCATATTCGTATGCAATATCCTCGCTCCAGGTAGCTGCAAGGGCAGAACCGGTTGGAAAGAAAGTTGCCGAGTCATTGCTCAGATTGAGCGGATTCCACGATTTCGGCTCCATTTCTTCACGTATTCCAAAGGGTCCGTCGGCATAATACATATCGGCTATGCCCTGTGAAGGCACACCTTCGGTAGTAAACATATTCTTTCCGTGCAACATGGCGACTTTCTCTTCAAGAGTCATTTTGGCAATAATTCCGTCAATCTTCTTCTCATTTTCAAGAAGTCTGTTTTCAGTTGTCATTCTGTCACGCGGCAGGACTGATGAATTGTTCTGGCAGCCGGCAAATGCAAAAGCTGCGACCGATGCTATTATGGCAATCTTTCTCATAAGTGTTTATTTGTAGTTGGTTATTTTACTCCATTCCAGTTTTGCGTAGCTGTCATTCAACCCGAAACTGTCATTGTCCTTGAACGGTATATAGACAGAAAGCCCTGAAAACTCTTTTACTTCGATAAGGTCCTTTTCGTCAAACAGACTTGGACAGTATATGAATAGTTCCGGAGTCGATGCGGCATACAGTACGCAACGGTCAAGCTGTTTCCGGAATTCGTCATAATCGGCCTCTGACTTCGAGTATGTCCTTGCAACTGCGCCAAGATCAAAGAACACCGAACGGTCCTCGCTGCCATACCGGAAACGGTCAAAGTCCTGAATTCCCTTGAATGACTTGTCTGAACGTTTCGCGTCCGGTCTTCCCGTGACAATCTTTTTGAAGCAGTTTGCAAGACTGTCAAGTTCATCGGTCCTTACCAGTGACACTTCACCAAGCCGGCAATAGTCGTTGAAACCATTGTAGTAATTGTAAAAGTCACGGCATGCTCCCATCAGGTAGCCCTTGGCCAATTTGCCTGCAACAGATCTGTACGGAAATCCATACCCCATGATTTCTGTCGTTGACGATATGAAATACCTTGTCTTGTCCTTCAGAGCGTACGCCACTTCAACGCACCCCATGTAACAGGCATCGAACAGAATAAAATCAAACAGATGGTCAGGAATGGCTGTCACAAGCTCATCTATTTCCATGGAACTATTCCTGCCCGAGGATACAGGCTCATACGCAAAATATCTGGTATGCATGTCGTTTTTCGTTATCAGCGGAAGCCCTGATGACGATAATGGTGCCGGTTGTGATGCTACGCTGCTCAAACCTGATTTCCAATGTGACTTGTTAATCTCAAACCATTTGTCACTGGGCACCCAGCCACCGCCGTGAGACCACATTATCAGACCGTATTCCCTGTTCGGATAATGCTCCAGCATATAATCAATTGCCATTTTCAATGTTGCCGGATTCGACGAATCCAGATTGCCGTCCTGATTGGCATCGATTTTCGGATCATAATTCTTCACATTTGCCGCATTGAACGTAAAGACACGTTCCATCTTTCCATCATGGATGTTCAGAAAATACGATGTCGTTTTGTTCTTGCCGCTGCTCGGCCCGTCGATGAAGGCAAGAATATTGCAGTTGCGGCAATCATAGCCAGACAGTCCTGCTGCCATATCATCCAGATTGTACTGAAGATATGGAAACAAGTCATTGTCCAAAGGATTGTCGGCAGAAAAATATGCCAGTATGGTCTTTGCCGGAGCCAGCTCCGGTTCATCAATCTCAATCTGCTCGCATGAAAACAGGCACGCCAGTACAGACATGCCCCAAACCAGTCTTGTTTTTCGGATTATATCAATCTTCATTGCTGTCAACGTCAACTAATCTGAAACTTTCATTGAAGTCCAGTTCAACTCCATTGTCAAGAACAACCTCCCACAGTTTGCTGTCATGTTCAAGATTCATGATCCTGTGGTCTTTGAATCCCTTTTCAACGTATTCGGCTATCCTGTCCGGTACAAGTACGGACGGTATCGCCCTTTTGCCGGTACACTCACACTGGGTGAATTTGCCGTCCTTGGAGAATTGCAGCTTCACTTTTCCTGTAAGCCGCACTTCGTATTGTACCAGACTTGCACGCTTCTCGATTTTCACGCTCTTTATGCTGTCATCGGGAAACGCTTCGTCTATAAGTTCTATTGCCGTTTTTGGCAGCTGGCCGGCTGTAATGCTGATATCCTGAGCCATAACGCAGGCCGATATCAGAATCAATGCCAAGGCTGTTGATAACCTGTTCATATCACTCATTCTGGAATAAGCATGCCTTGTCCGCCAAGTTCATACTGACGGCCCCCCAAATAGCTGTTAGCAGGATTCTTGGCATCGTAATACACGTTTGCTTTGCCTTTTATCTGCTTCACGCCGTTTTCAACACCCTGTTGAAAACTTATGGCTGATATGTGCGAATTGTCCGAAACGAACCAGACCGAACCCTTTTCAAGATTGACAGACACTGTCGCTTCTACATTATTTTCGACATTGATTGCACCATTGTACGATGCACCTTTGCCCAAACTCAATGAGACCTTACATATGCTGTCCGTAACAATGTCTCCTGTCAGTTTCTGTCTGAAGGCTGCAATATCGGCCGTTCCTCCCCTAACTGACAGCAGTCCTTCTTTCGTGAACGATATCGTGTTGTCCGTCAGTGTGGCCGTAACGGCACCCTCATCGACAAGCAACAGAGGACCGTCATGCAGTTTCAGTCTGCAACTGTTCATTACAAGCCTGCAGCCAGCGTCGCTTCCTTCTGAAACATAGATGCCGCACGATGCCCCCTGTGTCAGTTCGCAGTTGTCAAGTGTAACCGCCCCACTGCATCTGACATGGGCTATCGGAGCCGATGCTGCCTCCATACGGCTCTCTGATACATGAATATCGCCCTTACTGCTGAACAGTGGTGCCGCATAACCTCTGGTTCCGCCTTTCATGCCAACTGCTTCAATACTGCCCATATTGTCCGTTGACAGCACAGGACTCATTTTCGCGTACGAACTGATGTCATACTTGTCAATGCTTATCATGGCACTGTCAGTGCAGTAAAAGCCTGCAGACCGTTCTTTTGATACGGTGGTCCTGCCATCATCGACTTTGATAAGAGTACCTGAGCCTGTTGCCGCAATGCCGTATGAGTTTTCGGTATGCAGGTTGACATCGCACTGGAAGACCGTCACCTTGCTTGCCTCTGAAACCAAAAGTGCATATCCGCGTCCTACAGTCTTGTTCATCCTTATACCAGTAAGATTCAGTTTTACAGCACCGTATGCATGAATCACACTGCCGTTGTCCGATACCGATTCCAATGTCACATGCGAGCGGTACTGTTCCTTTTCAACATTTCCATTAACGTCATATGTGGCTCTGACACTTTTCACCTGAGCCGATGCGGACATGCACGAAGCCGCCACCAATATCGAAAAGACTGTTTTGAAGTGCATATTATCAGCAATAATGTGGTAAAGGTAGTATTTTTCCCTAATTTCGCGCAAAGATACAAACCACAAATAATGAAAAAAGTAATCATAGCGTTAGCCGGTCTTACGCTATTATGCGCATGTAACATGAAAGAAAACGTATTGCTTACAGATTCACCGCTGCAGTTCGGTGCGCCTCAGTTTGACAAAATCAGCATCAGTGACTACCTGCCGGCCTTCAAACAGGCCTTTGCTGAAGGAAAAAGTGAAATAGACCGGATTGCAGCCAATTCAGAAGCCCCAACATTTGAAAACACCATTGCAGCATTGGCATACGCAGGAAGCGCATACGAAAATGTTGCTCTGATATTCTACAACCTTCTGGAAGCCGATTACAACGACGAACTTCAGCGGATTGCCGAGGAACTCACACCGCTTGAAAATGAATACAACACATACATTACACAGAACGAATCGCTTTTTGCACGCATCAAGGACGTCTATGACAGGCGGGACTCGCTTTCGCTTGACCCGGATCAGAGAAAACTGCTTGTTGACACGTACAAATCGTTCCAGCGCAGCGGGGCCGGATTGGACCAGGAAGACAAGAATACGCTGTCCGGATACAATGAAAAGCTGTCGCTTCTTTCGTTGGAATTCGGCAAGAATTCACTTGCATCGACCAATGCCTTCACGTTGCATATCACTGACAGGGAGGACCTTTCAGGACTTCCTGGATTTGTTCTGGACATGGCTGCCCAGACAGCAAGTAAAAAGGGACTTGAAGGATGGGTATTTGACTTGTCTGCACCAAGTTACAGCAGTTTTATGAAGTACAGCGACAGGCGTGATTTAAGGGAATGCATGTACCGTGCCTATAACCGCCGTGCCTTCGGTGACAAATTCGACAACACGCAGACAATAACCGGTCTGGTTGATTTGAGATACAGAAAAGCCGCACTGCTTGGTTATGAGAACTATGCCAGTTACCAGACCGAGGAGCGCATGGTCGGGAATCCTGACAACGTCCGTGACTTTCTGTCCCGTCTTGGCGGACCCGCTCTGCCGGTAGCAAGGAAACAAGTGTCTATGGTTCTGGACTATGCCAGGGAAAACGGCTTCGAAGCCGACACCATAATGCCCTGGGACTTCAGTTACTGGGCAGAAAAGCTTCGCGTGGCCCGATATGACCTTAGCGACGAATCATTGAAACCGTATTTCTGCCTGGACAATTGCATCGATGCCATTTTCAGCCTTGCAAACCGTCTGTACGGTATCAGCTTCAAGCGCATTGATGTACCTGTATATCACCCCGACGTTCAAGTGTATGAGGTCAGTGACGCTGACGGCAGCCATCTGGCCCTGTTCTACGTCGATTTCTTTCCACGAGCCAGCAAACGCAGCGGTGCATGGATGACATCGTTCCGTGAGCAGAAAATAGAGAATGGCGTTGAACAGCGTCCTATCATAAGCCTGGTAACCAATTTCACCAAACCCACGGCCGATACGCCATCACTCATTACCCACGATGAGTTCACCACCCTACTCCATGAATTCGGACATTCATTGCACGGCATACTTGCCAAAGGACGGTATCCCGGTCAGACAGGAACAAACGTTGACCACGACTTTGTAGAACTGCCGTCACAGATAATGGAGAACTGGGCTTACGAAAAAGAATATCTTAAGTCATTTGCAAAGCATTACCAAACAGGCGAGTCCATACCAGACACGCTCATAGACCGTATAATAGCCGCAAAGAATTATCTGTCGGCCTATTATCATATGCGCCAATTGCAATACGGCACAATAGACATGGCATGGCATACACTTACAGCTCTTCCTCAGGAGTCTGTAATTGATTTTGAGCACAATGCCATTAAATCCATACAGTATATGCCCACTGTTGAAGGCACATTGTCATCGACATCGTTCGGACACATTTTCTCCGGGGGATATGCCGCAGGATACTACTCGTACAAGTGGGCCGAAGTTCTGGCTGCCGACGGATTCTCCCTTTTCCAGGAGAAAGGCATCTTTGACAGGGAAGCCGCAGCAGGATTCCGTCATCTGCTTGAACAGGGAGGAACAGTCGACGCTTCACAACTGTACGTTGATTTCCGCGGTCACAGCCCCGAACCCGAAGCTCTGCTCCGCCAGCTCGGCATTATTGAATAATCAATTTCACGTCAATATCATCGCCTACGCTGCAAAGACAGTATCCTGGATCGGAACTGCCGTCCTCCAATGCCGGGACTGTGACATATCTTACCCCTCCGAACACAATGTCTTTCCAGGAATGGTCATGTCCGGTCAGCACAAGATTCACCCCATATTTTGAGAACATGGCGGCGATTGCGTAGGTTTCTTCAAGAGGGTAACTTGCGCTATATCCCAGGCCGTTATCCCGTTTGAAGAAATGCGTATGCGTGAATACCGTAATATTCCGGTATTGTTCCGATTTCTCCTTGAGAACGGACTCCAGCCACATGAGCTGGTCATTCCCCAATGTTCCACCGGCAGAATCAAGGCAAATGTAAAGGTCTTTTGCCGCAGGACATTTCACCTCGAACCAGTAGGTGAAAGTATGTATGCGTGCCAACAGGCCAAGCCATTCTCCGAACTGCAGGTCATGGTTACCGGGTGTCATGAAAAGTCTGCACCTTCTGGCAAGAGTATCGACAGCATTGAAAAACAGTTCTCTGGGTTCCTCCCCCTTACCGTTCACCATATCGCCGAGATACAGAGATACAGGGACACAGGCTTCATCAGAGACTGCAGTATTTACAAAAGCATCAAGATTGCGTGTCGTACGGTCCGTATGGAAGTCAGTGAACACATACACACTGTATTCATCCGATTCAGCATTCACGCAACAGTATCCGTTCGCATTGTTATATTCCATCGATTTGGAGAACCGCTCATTTACCTCCTCACTACTTGGAAAGAACATGCCTGCGAAATCCCACCTTTCACACGATGTTGCCGTGACAAGTGACAGTATGCATATTATCAGGTCAATTCTTTTCATCGTTCAGAAAATATAGGAAAGACCGGCCGAGCACCTGATACCGTAAAACGATGCAAGCAGGTGCATCATGCCTGCAGGTTTCATATATATTTCAGCATTCACACGCAAATGCGGTGACATTCCGTAATATCCATCCAGAAAGAACGAAGGCTGCCATTCACGTTCATACTCATAAAGCGAGCAATTGGTGCCCCCTCCCCCTATATTCCAATTGGAAGAGGCCGGGCGTACTGAAAGCGACAGTCTGTACAGTAAATTGACCGGTTCCGTAATATGTTCCGTGCTTGTCATTCTTCTTGAAAATATGCCTGCCTGTGCGCTGACATAATCCATTCTGTAGCCAAAGCTGACAGCGGCGACACTCTCCGATATTGAACAATCATATAAGAAACGGTAGAATACAGTTCCGTCAAGGAACAGTTCTCCGACAGGAAGCTGCAGTTTCGGTCTTGCCGTTGCGCAGCAGGAGAACACTCCCGAACTGAGTTCCATAATTCCTGCATCTGCCTCAAAATATCTGCATACCGGCAGAAAGCCGTCAATACTTCCGCCTCCATAACTGCACCATGAGTTATTGTAACCATATATGCCCGACACGGATATTTCATACCGGCCGCTGCCATATTGTCCGGCCAGTGCACCGGTGCTGAAGGCAAATGCCAGAAATGCGACAATCAGTTTTTTCATATTACGGAGCCCATATACGCTTCAATATCATCGGGGTGGTACGGAATCATGTCCTTGCCAAGCACCCGGCAGCCGTCATCGGTAATCAGTATGTCATCCTCAATGCGTACGCCGCCAAAATCACGGTACTGTTCTATGCGGTCATAATTCAGGAATTCAGTATGCATGCGTTCCGATTTCCATTTGTCAATCAGCGCCGGAATGAAATATATGCCCGGTTCATCGGTCATTACGAATCCGGGCTGAAGTCCGCGTCCGCAGCGAAGGCTGCTTGTGCCGAACTGACCGGACGGAGCCACCTCGTCATCGAACCCTACATGAATCTGTCCAAGCCCCTCCATGTCATGGACATCCATGCCCATCATGTGCCCAAGCCCGTGCTGCAGGAACATAGCATGGGCACCTGCTGCGACTGCATCGTCAGTATTGCCTTTCATCAGGCCAAGATACTTCAGACGGTCTGTCATCAGACGGCACACGTCAAGATGCATATCCCTCCATTTGAGTCCAGGGCGCGCCTTCTCTATGGTAAGGTCATGACATGCCTCGACAATTGAGTAAATGTCACGCTGTTTCGATGTGAACTTGCCGTTTACAGGCATTGTACGTGTATTGTCGCTGCAATAGTTGTTCACAGTCTCGGCACCTGCGTCAACAAGCAGTAGGCGTCCTGATTCAAGAGGTGCCATTGAAGGGCTGCCGTGAAATATCTCCCCATGCATTGTAACAATACTATTGAAAGACACTCCGGCACCGTATGTCATGGCTATCCCCTCCATAAGTCCGCTGATTGATTTTTCAGTGACACCCGGTTTGCAGGCCTTCATTGCTACCGTATGCATACGGTAGCCTATGGCCATTGCACGTTCTATCTCCTCAATTTCGGCATCCGATTTGACAGACCGCATACTTACAACCGCCTTAATCAGCGGAACCGATGCCGCCGCACCGGTCTGGAGCGGATGGATACCCATCAGGTCTGCAATTGCAATCATTGTGTCATGACGGTACGGAGGCAGGAAATGAACCTGACGGCCTGACTTGCGGGCGTCTGCCACTATATCGGCCAACTTTGACATGGGTGCACTGAGAGCCACGCCAGACTGTGCCGCAAGGTCTGCTACAGACGGTACTAAACCGGTCCAGATTATATCCTCAATGTCAATATCGTCACCAAGAAGCCATTCCTGACCGGTATCGGCATCGATTACGCCAGCAAGCGCACTGCGTTGCTGGCCGAAAAAGTACAGGAAGCTGCTGTCCTGACGATATGAATAACTGTTTGCCGGATAGTTGCAGGGGGCGTCATCATTACCGAAAAGCACAATGAGTCCGCTGCCCGCCTTATCGCGGAGAATACGCCGGCGCTGCGAATATGTATCCGTGTCAAAAAGCATTTCTTTTCCTGCAAGTGTCATGCAAAGGGCATGATGAACATCCCCTATGCCGTTTGAATGAACGTACCGTCGCTATTCCCGCCAGCACTATCAGCACCGACAGCAATATTATCGTAATTATATCCGCCGCATTCATTTTCATTTCAAAAATAATCCCGATACGCTTATATAATACCCGCTACTATGTAGCCGATAAATGCCACGACCCAGGCTATGACGCACTGGAAGGCTACAACCCACAGGGCCCATCGGCCGCCCAGTTCACTTTTTATGCTGCTTATGGCTGCTACACATGGAGTGTACAGCAGACAGAACAGTAGCATTGATACGGCCGATGCCGGACTGAGCAGGGCTCCGATGCCCAAAAGGTCCATGGTGGCAACTACACTTTCCTTGCGCATGAAACCGCAGATGAGTGCGGTAACGACACGCCAGTCACCCAGACCTATAGGACGAAACAAAGGAGTCAGAATTCCGGAAATCCATGCCATAATGCTGTCCTGACTGTCCTGAACGAAATGGAATCTTGGACTCAGCGACTGAAGCAGCCAGATTACCACCGTTGAAATGAGAATCACCGTTACTGCGCCTTCAACAAAGTCACGCGTCTTGTCCCAAAGCAGATGTCCGACATTCTTCAGCCCCGGCATACGGTAATTCGGCATTTCCATAACGAATGGAACCGCCTGATAATTAGGATGAAGTATTCTTGCTCCGAATGCCACCAGAATTCCAATCAGAATGGACAGCAAGTACACCGCAGCCAGTACAATTCCACCATGTCCGGGAAACAGGAAAGCCGCAAAGAATCCGTAAATTGGAATTTTCGCACTGCAGCTCATGAACGGTGTAAGCAGAATGGTAAGCTTACGGTCACGGGACGACGGCAATGTACCGGCTGCCATGACTGCCGGTACGGTGCATCCGAACCCTATCAGCAGTGGAATTATCGAACGCCCGGACAGTCCCATCTTACGCAGTATCTTGTCCGTGACAAATGCTATGCGCGACATGTAACCGCTGTCCTCAATGATACTGAGGAAGAAGAACATAACCACAATTACAGGCACAAAACTCACAACAGTGCCTACTCCGCCGAATATGGCATCGCCGACCAATGAGACCAGTACGTGACCTATTCCTGCTCTGTTCATGCAATTGACAGTCATATTGCCCAAATGACCTATCCACCGGGCCAGCATTTCCTGCAGTGGCGCTCCAATCACATCAATTGTCAGCCACAGTACCAGACACATTATGGTAATGAAAATGGGAATTGCAGTCCATCGGCCGGTAAGAACGCGGTCAATGCTCTTGCTGCGCAGGTACTGAATGCTTTGCGACGGTTTTTTCACAGTCTGACGGCACAGACGCTCAATGAACGAGAAACGCATGTCGGCAATGGCCGCATTCCGGTCCATTCCCCTTTCCTGTTCCATTTGGACAATGATATGCTCAAGCATCTCATTCTCGTTCTGACTCAGTTTCAATGCATCCTTGACCGCCTTATCACCATGAATCAGCTGACCGGCCACAAAACGTTTTGACAGCCCCGTCTTTTCGGCATGGTCTTCAACCAGATGCATTATGCTGTGAATACAGCGGTGAACGGCACCGCCATATTCATCCTTGTCACAGAAATCCTGACGTGCCGGAACTTCGTGATACCATGCCACATGTATGGCGTGTTCAACAAGTTCCTGAATGCCTTCACCTATACTGGCCGATACCGGAACAAGAGGAACGCCCAGTATCTTTTCCATCTCGTTGATACGTATTGAACCGCCGTTTCCGGTAAGTTCATCCATCATATTGACTGCAACCACCATTGGAATGTCCAGTTCCATCAGTTGGACAGTAAGGTAAAGATGCCGTTCAATATTTGAGGCATCGATAACATTTATCAGGCAGTCCGGCTTGCCGTCAAATATGAAATTGCGCGTAACCAGTTCTTCAGGAGTGTATGTTGACAGTGAACAGATTCCCGGAAGATCCGTAACGGTAATGTTTTCATGTCTTTTCAGCAAACCGTCCATTCTGCCTACAGTAACACCAGGGAAATTGCCTACATGCTCATAGGAACCGGTCAATGCATTGAACAGCGTTGTTTTTCCACAGTTCTGCTGACCTACGAGAGCGAATTTCAGCGTCTGTCTGTCTGAAACAGGCTGTTCGTGCAAAAGGTCGTGATATTTGCCGGCTTCACCAAGCCCCGGATGGGCGTTATGCTCATGAAGTGAAAGATTGTAGCCGAAATCATCGGAAGTGTCCATACTGCCGGCATCGGCATTGTGCAAGCAGTTTTCAACGGTAATCTGCTTTGCATCGGCCTTTCGCAGCGACAACACATATCCGCGGACAAGCAGTTCCATAGGGTCACCCATAGGCGCATATTTCAGCAATTTCACGGTTGTGCCCGGCAGCAGTCCCATATCAATGAAATGCTGGCGCAAACCGGTCTGTCCGCCTACTTCAAGTACACGGGCGCTGTCTCCTATGTTCAGTTCGTTCAGTGTCATCACCTGCAAAGATATGAATTTAGACAAGGTAAAAAAAGCGGGGTGAAGTTTTTACACCTCCCCCGCTTACGGTGATATCTGTTCCAATCAGGAAATTATTCCCACTCGATTGTGCCGGTTGGTTTCGGAGTCAGGTCGTACAGGACCCTGTTGACGCCGGGAACTTCGGTAACGATACGCTTGGTTATATGCTGAAGAAGTTCGAACGGAATGTTCTCAACTGTTGCGGTCATAGCATCACGGGTGTTGACGGCACGGATGATTACCGGCCATTCCCATGCACGCTGGTTGTCTTTCACACCTGTTGACTTGAAGTCTGGAATCAGTGTGAAGTACTGCCATACCTTGCCTTCCAGACCGTTCTTTGCAAATTCCTCGCGCAGAATGGCATCGCTTTCGCGGACAGCTTCCAGACGGTCGCGTGTAATTGCGCCTGTGCAGCGTACTCCAAGACCGGGACCTGGGAACGGCTGACGGTAGTTCATTGAATCCGGCAGACCGAGTTCGTGACCTACCATGCGAACCTCGTCCTTGAACAGCAGTTTGATAGGCTCTACCAGTTCAAACTGAAGGTCATCGGGCAGACCGCCTACATTGTGGTGTGACTTTACAGGACCTGATTCAACGATATCAGGATATATTGTGCCCTGGGCAAGGAACTTCACGCCTTTGAGCTTGCGGGCCTCCTCTTCAAACACGCGGATGAACTCTCCGCCAATGATCTTGCGTTTCTGTTCCGGATCGGCTACGCCGGCAAGCTTGTCAAGGAAACGGTCCGTTGCATCGACATACACGAGGTTGGCCTTCATCTCATCGCGGAATACGCGGATCACCTGCTCGGGCTCACCCTTGCGCAGAAGTCCGTGATTTACGTGTACAGAAACCAGCTGATTGCCTACAGCCTTGATTAACAGTGCTGCAACTACCGATGAATCAACACCGCCTGAAAGTGCCAGAAGAACCTTTCCGTCACCAATCTGCTCCCTGAGAGCTACGATTTGTTCATCAATAAATTTCTTGGCGAGAGCAGGAGTTGTAATGCGCTCCATGTCTGCCGGACGTACGTTTCCAGTGTTCATATTCAATTTATTGGTTTTATGGCCGCAAAATTACAAAAATGAAAAAAAAATCCATCGGTCAGGAATTAAAAACTATGCTAAAATCGCAATGTTTTTTCAAGAAGTCGTACAGTGTTCTCAATCCCGGCATCCGATGCGGCTTGCACACTTATCACTGCAAGCCTGCCACGATGGTGTTCCTGACACATTACACGAATTTGTGAATCATCGTCACAGAATACCTGAAAGCCATACGCTTTCCTGTTGTTGAAACTCCATTCCTCTATTGGATTGTAATCCTCGGGATCATCCTCGTCAAACCCCACCATATCGACGTAGTTGGTAAGAGCCTGATCGGGAGCTGTGGAATCCTGAGGCATTTCCGCCTCGTCCACTTCAACCTCCACGCCACTGGACAACTCCAATGCGGAAGCATGCTGCACCTCAGTTCCGAAAGGTCCCGGTACGGTTTCCACCTTGCACTTCCATTCCTGTGGCAGATTAAGCGTCAGTCTGTTCATAATTTCCTGTTGTCAGGGCAAAAATATAAAAATTGAGGCATTGCCGGAAAGTTTTGTGAAATTCATTAGAGACATGTTTTCAAAGGGGGTATTTTTGCAGGCAGAAAGTCGTGACATACTCATGACTCCCTGAGAACCTGCCGTACAGGTTCTGAAAATGGTATGAATTTGAGAGCCTCAGGTCTGTGAAGATATGAGGCTTGTTTTTTGCCGTATATGCCATTTCTTTGTATCTTTGCAAAAAAAATCAACAAATTATATGAGTAGCAACAGGTTTTACGTAGTTTTGGCGGTGATGTCAATGATAGGAATTTTTACCTCATGTTCAAAAGACGATTTTATCGAAGAGCCCTTTCAGCCCGATATGGACAACAGGTACAGGCTGGTTGAACTTTGTGACAGAACTGAATATACTACCGACAATTTTAATGACGTATTCAAAGCATACATCACTTCATACCTTGACGTTATAGATATGGAAATGGAGATATCGCCTGCCGACATGCTTTCAGCACTGGATGTCTTCATCAATCTGAATTACGCCAAATTGTCCTTAAAATTCAACATTGAAAGGCACTATTCCGGATACAAGTTCGTCAAGCAGAATTTTTATTATAGTTCCGTGAATGCCACAGGCGATTCGGCAACTTTCAGCGGCTCGGTAATCTATCCTGCGCCTAAGCTTGGCAATGGACACAAACTGGATGGAATGAGTCTGGTTCACCAGTGCGCCAACTGTGACAATAATGACATTCTCAGCAAAAATTCAGCCATGTTCTCTTTCCGGGCAATATTCAATCAGGCTGTCGTTTTTAGCGATACTGAAGGATTTGGTGCCGATTATGGCAATTATCCGCCTTATTTTGACGGTTTCACCAAGGGACGCCAGTATATTGATGCTGCCATTGCTGCAATGCAGGTTCTGAAACAGGAAGATATCACTTTTACAAGGAACAGCTTTACCGAGAACATTGGCGTGTCGCTTGGAGGCAATGCGGCTCTGGGTACGCAAAAGTACCTTGAATCGGCTCAGTGTCCCAAATGGGTTGAACGTGAAATTATGCCCAATTTTTCAACGTTCGCAAGTGACTGCCCCACATCGATCAAAGGAATTTTCAACCAGTACCTCATCAATGACGTACTTACCTTTCCGTGCGTTGTGCCCATGATGGTATCCACCATGTTCGCTATCAATCCTGCAACACGCGCTGAATGCCGGTTTGAAGACTATTTTGATTCACACATAAATGACCACAAAATACCCAATTCGAATGGAGTATATGTAGGCGATCTTGAGGCCTTCACTCAGACTCTGCTCCCTTCGATAAATGTCTATACCTACTTTACGGAATACGGAGGAATCGAGTAGGAGGAAAACAAAGGTAGTTTCCTCCTACTTTTGTTTTCCGACCTCTCACACCACCGTACGTGCCGTTCGGCATACGGCGGTTCTTCATTGTTCAGTGCAATTTGACGTAGTAGTCCATAAGACAAGGATA
>JAZLIR010000017.1:0-67984 GCA_045617485.1 Bacteroidaceae bacterium | reverse complement strand
TCAGACCAGCCACGCTCTGCAGAAGGCATTTGCACTCCATCAGGCTCTGGCCGAGAAGGGTGACATGCACCTGGCAGAATTCTGACAGCCCGGCTAAGAACTCAAAAACGGACTCTCTGCTAAGTGCGGAGAGTCCGTTTTTGGCATTTTATTGGTGAAAAACTTGACAAGGGGTACGCGCGCGTATTATCTTTGCGCTTTCAGTGCGCAAAATGGAAGTTCAGGAATTGGGAGTCTGCCCTATCTGCGGGGCTGCCGGCTGCAAGCCCCATGCCGTATGCAGGGACTATGTCGTAAGCCACGAGAACTACATTCTGGCAAAATGCCCTGAATGCAGCATGGTTTTTACGTTTCAGGCACCGGGAGAACTTGAAATGACCGGTTATGACAAACTTGATCTGAAACTTAAACTGGGCGATAACCCTACCGGTCTGGTTCACAGGCTGTATTGGCATGTAAGGTCACTGATGCTCCGATGGAAAGCCGGAATTGTAGAAGATTTTTCGGGCCGAAGCAGCGGCAATCTGTTGAACTATGGTGCCAAAACAGGCTTTTTCTCCAGTTTCATGGAAGACAGGGGCTGGAACGTGACATCGGTCGAAAAGTATCACGAGGAGCGTTTCTTCTCCCTTGAAAATTTCCATCACCGCATGATAGGTATAGACGATATGCAGATGCTCAAACCCCAGTCTTTTGACGCAGTCACAATGTGGCATGTCTTTGAACACAATCGTCAGCCTGAAGAACTGCTTGACCGTTTTTACACGCTGCTGCGGCCCGACGGACTGCTTGTTATGGCCTGCCCGAATTACACATCGACCGATGCCGGGTACTATGGACCCTGCTGGGCCGGATATGATGTCCCGCGTCATCTGTGGCATTTTACGCCTCTTACCATAAGTAGTCTTGCGGCGAAGCATGGCTTTACCCTGATGCATCATGGGGTGATGCCTTATGACAGTTTCTATATCTCCATTCTTTCGGAACAGAATTTGGGCAACCATTTTGCGTTCGTAAGGGGTATGTACCATGGTCTGGTTTCCTGGTTCAAGTCAAAGGTGAACCGAGGCCGTGGCAGTTCATTGGTTTACGTTTTCAGAAAAAAATAAATATGGCACAAAGAAAGAAGAAAGTCATTGACCTGCTGTTCATCACTTCATGTATCAGTACATGGCTTGTACTGCTGCTCATTGCGCTGGTATCCATGCTGCTTTTGTCCGGCGGCCGTCTGTCAGCGCTGGTCAAACAGGAAATGACGGTTGAAATCATACTTAACGAAAAGATTTCCGATGCGAACCTCAAGGCCATCAACAATGCTCTTGACAAAGCTTCGTACTGCGCATCGCACCAATACATTTCAAAGGCGGATGCCTTGAAGGAAATGCAGCAGGCCATGGGAACCGACCCAAGTATGTTTCTGGGGTATAACCCGTTCTACGCATCGGTCAGCATGAAAATGAATCCGGAGTATGCCTGCTCTGACAGCCTGGAGTGGATTTCGGGTAATCTCACCAAGATGGCGGGCGTGAGCAAGGTATCATGGCAGCAGAACCTGATGGATCTGGTCAACAGGCACATAAAGAAAGTTGCCGCAGCTCTTCTTCTGCTGGCGGTAATACTTTCGCTTGTGTCATTTGCACTGATAAACAACACCATAAAACTCACCGTCTATTCCAAGCGTTTTGTCATGTACTCAATGAAACTGGTGGGTGCCAAGTGGTCATTCATAAGAAAACCGTTCCTTGTCAGGAATCTGTGGATTGGACTCATATCGGGTCTGCTCACCATTGTTACCTTATGGGCGGGTGTAAGCTGGGCGGCTGCACGTGAGCCGTGGCTTGAAATACTCAGGGCTACCGATGTCATGCTGCCTACAATGGCAGTGGTTCTTGGTGTCGGTCTGCTCATTACATGTGTCTGCGCCCTGCATTCGGTCAACCGTTTCCTTCGCATGAAAGCCGGTGAACTTCATACAATCTGAAATCAATAACATAACAATATGGACAAGAACAAATTTGCACTGACCAGAACCAATTACATTCTTCTTGCAATCGGTATGGCGCTTATCATCGTCGGCCTGCTTCTCATGACCGGCCCAAGTTGTACGAATACCGTATTTGAACCGGACATTTTCAGCGTACGCCGCATCAAGGTGGCTCCAATTGTAACTCTGGTCGGTTTTGTGGAAATAATTTTCGCCATTGCCTACAGGCCCAAGTCCAAAAAGGACGGTGAAAACGAACAGAAGGCATGAGTTGGATTGAATCATTGTTACTGGGTCTGCTTCAAGGTTTGACAGAGTATCTGCCCATAAGCAGCAGCGGTCACCTTACCATTGCCAGCAGTCTTTTCGGCATTGACGGCCAGCAGAACCTGGCCTTTACCGTCATTGTGCATGTGGCCACTGTGCTCAGCACGCTGGTGGTGCTGTGGAAGGAGATAGTCTGGATTTTTCGTGATCTCTTCAGTCGTCAGTCATGGAAAAGCTACAGCGGACTGAACGAGGGTACACGCTATGCCATAAACATAATCATCTCAATGATACCTGTGGGCATTGTGGGCCTGTTCTTCAAGGACAGCATCGAGGACATATTCGGTTCCGGAACCACGGTTGTCGGGTGCATGCTGCTTGTCACTGCACTTCTGCTGACTTTCTCGTACTATGCCAAACCGCGTCAGAAGGAGAGCATATCATGCGGCAATGCCTTTGTCATCGGAATTGCTCAGGCCATAGCCGTTCTGCCGGGCCTGTCCCGTTCAGGCTCCACCATAGCCACCGGCCTGCTTCTGGGCAACCGAAAGGACAAGCTGGCGCAGTTCTCGTTCCTCATGGTCATACCGCCAATTCTTGGCGAGGCACTGCTCGATGCCAAAGACCTGGTGGAACAGGCCTCGGCCGCAGGTGCATCGGCCACACAGGGCTCAGGTTTCGGAGTCCTGCTTGTAGGATTCCTTGCAGCTTTCATATCTGGAATGGCTGCCTGCAAATGGATGATTTCCATTGTCCGTAAGGGCAAACTCATATATTTTGGCATTTACTGCGCTGTTGCAGGCATACTCACACTGCTGTTCCTATGAATTTTCAAGAAGGGGAAATACTCTGCTTTGACAAACCTTACCGCTGGACTTCATTTGATGTGGTAGGACGCATACGCCGTCTGCTGTGCCGCAAAATGGGCATTAAGAAGCTCAAGGTCGGTCATGCCGGAACGCTCGATCCACTTGCTACCGGAGTGCTCATAGTCTGTACAGGCCGTGCCACAAAGCAGATAGACAGCCTTCAGGCCGGAACCAAGGAGTATATTGCCACTTTGCGTCTTGGAGCCACCACTCCGTCATTTGACCTTGAGAAACCTATAGATGCGACCTATCCCATCGAACACATAACACGTGACTTGGTTGAACAGGCTCTTGAACGCTTCAAGGGTGAAATACAACAAATTCCGCCCACATTTTCGGCCTGCAAGGTCGATGGCAAACGCGCATACGAGATGGCGCGCAAGGGCAAGGAAGTCGAACTCAAGCCCAAGACGCTGGTAATTGATGAAATTGAACTGACCGATTGCAGCCTGCCGGACATTACAATACGTGTAGTCTGCAGCAAGGGCACGTATATCCGTGCGTTAGCCCGTGACATAGGGCAGGCTTTGGACAGCGGGGCGCATCTTACGGCATTGAGACGTACCCGTGTGGGCAATTATGCCGTTCAGGACTGTCTTGACCCTGAGCACTTTATCGAGTGGCTTGACGGTCAGACAATAGAAATGCCGCAAGAACAGGAATAAGGACAAACATAAAAATACAAAGTAAGAAAATGAAACTATCACAATTCAAATTCAAGCTTCCCGAAGACCGTATTGCACAGTATCCAACCCAGAACCGTGATGAATCACGCCTCATGGTTGTCCACAAAAAGACAGGCCAGATAGAGCATGTAATCTTCAAGGATATTCTGCAGTACTTTGATGAGAACGACGTATTCGTGTTCAACGATACACGCGTATTTCCTGCACGTCTCTACGGCAACAAGGAGAAGACCGGAGCACAGATTGAGGTTTTTCTTCTGCGCGAACTGCGCGAGGAGAATCTGCTGTGGGATGTCCAGGTCGATCCTGCCCGTAAGATAAGAATAGGCAACAAGCTGTATTTTGGTGAAAACAACTCTATGGTTGCCGAGGTCATTGACAACACCACCTCACGCGGACGTGTGCTGCGTTTCCTGTTTGACGGACCGCACGATGAATTCAAGGCTGCCCTTTATGCTTTGGGCGAGGCTCCGATACCAACCTATCTGCGCCGCAAGTCCGAGGAAAGTGACTTTGAACGTTTTCAGACCATATATGCAAAAAACGAAGGTGCCGTAACTGCGCCTACATCGGGTCTGCATTTCAGCCGCGAGCTGATGAAGCGTATGGAAATCAAGGGCATTGAAAGCGCCTTCATTACCATGCACTGCGGCCTTGGCAACTTCCGCGACATTGACGTTGAGGACCTGACCAAGCACAAGATGGAGTCCGAGGAAATGTATGTTGACGAAAAGTGCACTGAGATTGTGAACAGGGCAAAGTTGGCTGGCCACAAGATATGTGCGGTGGGCAACACCGTAAACCGCGCCCTTGAGACCGTTGTGGGAACAGACCACCTTATCAAGCCTTTTGAAGGCTGGACCAACAAGTTCATATTTCCGCCGTACGACTTCAGCGTAGCCGACAGTATGATAAGCAACTTTCAGCTTCCCGAATCGATCCAGCTCATGCTGACCTGTGCCTACGGCGGCTACGACCTGGTTATGGATGCCTATAACCTGGCCGTCAAGGAGGGATACCGCTTTGGCTGCTACGGCGATGCCATGCTGATAATGGATTAAACGGAAGGAGTGACCAATGCCAACACTGTACCTTTCACTGGGAACCAATCTGGGTGACAGACGCGCAAATCTTGACTGCGCCCTGTCGCTCATTGCCCGCAATGTGGGTATGGTGTTGAGTGCATCGGACATCATAGAGACCGCGCCGTGGGGTTTTGACAGCGCCAACAGCTTTCTGAATATGGCCGTCAAGGTTGAAACGGAACTCTCTCCGCTTGAAGCCCTGCATGTTACACAGGACATTGAACGTCGGCTGGGCCGCAGCGAAAAGACCGTGAACGGGCAGTATCAGGACCGGGTGATAGACATTGACCTGCTCATGTATTTCGGGACCGATGGAATCCCCGTTGAAATGGACACTCCTGAACTCACCCTTCCGCACAGGCTCATGCGCCAGAGGGATTTTGTAATGAAACCTCTTGCCCAAATTGCCCCTGAATTGCTGAACCGTTAAACCAGAAGCTATGGCAGACAATTATTTGGAGAACCACTACGAGGACTACCTCAGACGCAAGGCCGCCTGGGAGAAATCCCGCAAACACACCCCATCGGTCCGCAAACCCGCCCGCCCCGATGACGAAGCACTGTAATTACCGTTAATCTTTGACCCATATTTTCTTTATGATACCGAAAATAATCCATTTATGTTGGGTAGGCGGGGGAGCGTACCCCGAGGTGGTACGCAACTGCATCAATAGTTGGTACAGAGTATTACCAGATTACAAGATAATGTTATGGGATACCAAGCGCTTCGACGTTAATTCCACCATATGGACCCGACAGGCATTTGAAGCGAAGAAATATGCCTTTGTTGCTGATTACATCAGGTTTTATGCGGTATATAATTATGGTGGCATATATCTTGACAGCGACGTTGAGGTCATCAGGAGTTTCAATGATTTGTTGAAACTCCCATACTTTGTAGGGCGGGAAGCAGATTTAAAGAATCTTGGACTTGAAATAGCGGCGTTTGGCGCAGAGAAGGGTACTGCCTGGGTCAAGGAATGTCTTGACTATTATCAGAACCGTCCTTTTATTGCTGCAGATGGCTCTATGGAAATTAAGGCACTGCCGCGGTTTATAGTTGGTATATTGGAAAGCCATTTCAACATCAAATGTATAGACAATATATCGCAATTCTCCAGAGATCCGGATACAATATGCGTTTTCCCGCAGGACTGGTTTTGTGCACATCAAATAATACATCGGAAGAACAATAGACTTAGATATTATGTGACTGAAAAAAGTTATTGCGTACACCAGTTTGCCAATTCATGGGTAGTAAAAGGGAGAACCGGGTTCCTGCATAGATTGTATTTTATTATAAGGTATGGCAGCTGGAAGGAAAGAAATAAAGCCATCACATATTACAGCCGGGACAACAGTATAAGAATTAATGCATTGTTCCCTCCTACAGTTTTGAATACCGGTGGACTGATTATTGATAATAAGATTCTCTCCAGTATAGAATCCTGTCCTGAGGTTATATTGCATTCCATTACAAAAGATAATTTCTGTTTTCTGCGATGGCGGTTCTGGAACCTGTTTGCAATAGCATATATGAGGAAACTTACCGATTGCGACTATATTATTTATGATGGTTATTATTTGTGCAGGTTCGTTCGTCCGTTTTTCTATGCTGCCAGAATTCTGCGTCCGAGAGTGAAGTTTATTGCAATACTGCATCATCTCTATGGCCTTGAGGCAGAAAGTACCGGGAAAGACAGAAAGCTAGAGCAATCTGTCTTGAAACGATGCGGATATGTATTTGTAATGAGTGAATATGTGAAAGAACAGACACGCGCATTCCTACCATCAGATAAAGTGATATACCTTCCTATGCCTTTTGACAAGAAACAGAACGTCATATCCGAATTCAAGAAGGGCAAAATACTTTTTGTTGGCAATATAATTAAAAGGAAAGGAATCGGGCATCTGATAGAGGCATTACATCTAATTAATGGTCAGATTGAATTTGATGTTGATTTGGTCGGACGCATAGTTAATAATGATTATTTGTGTGAGTTGCAGCATCAGATAGACACTTATGGTCTTTCAGACCAGATTCACTTTAAGGGTAGAATGAGTGATGCCGAGATTGCCGCTGAATACAGTACTGCATACATTTTCGTATTTCCATCCTCCTGTGAGGGTTATGGGCTTGTAATGACAGAGGCAATGTCTTATGGTCTGCCTGTCATAGCGTTCAATAATTCGGCTATGCCTTATACTGTGAAAGATGGGATTAATGGCTTGTTGTGTGAAAATGGCGATGACAAGTCCCTTTCTAATGCTATAATACGTCTGCTGACCGATGAGCGGCTACACAGGGAATGCAGCAAAGGTGCCAGAGACACATATCTGCAGGTAGCATCCAATGAGGACTTTGAAAATGGGATAAAGTCATTTACCCGCGATTTGTCACACTCTAAAATTAAGTAATATTATGACAACGTTAAGAAACGCATTCGGCAAAAAACAAGCACTTACGTCAAAAGAGAGAAATGCAGCATTACTCATGCTGCATAATGAATTGTATGACATTTTGAATGAGGTCCTTTGTGTATGCCGGAAGCTGGAATTGCATCCTTTCCTGCAGGGCGGGTCTGCAATAGGTGCCTATTTCGATAAAGGTATAATTCCCTGGGATGATGATATTGATGTGGGGTTGACCAGAGAAGAGTATCGCATCTTCATAGATAAGGCTCCTCAAATTATTAATGAAGGCTATTTTGTACAATGTTACGAGACGGAGCCAAATATACCTTCAGCAAGTTATCTGAAAGTCAGAAAGAACAATACATATATCTGGTCTGAGGTATGGAATGAGAGTGATATTCCACTCCATCATGGTATTTTTATAGATATAATGCCATACGATATGGTACCGGATAACAGATTGCTGCAGGGCATGCAGCGTTTTATCTGCCGTAAGTTGGAGATTGCTTTTTCCAACAGAATGTTATGGAAATATTGGTATAAACACCGATTAATTACAGATACATTGGATAATTTGATTTACAGTATAAAGGCCTGTCTGTGGGGGACTCTATTCCCTAGAAAAATGACATACAGGCTTTACAATAAAGTGAGTGCGATGTTCAATGGCAGCAAGCATTGCACATATTACAATCAGGTAAGGCAGAAACGGGATCATATAGCCATATCGTCAGTAAGGAATCTGCAAGAGGTCCAGTTCGGTCCGCTGAAGGCCTGCATTCCTGATAATGTGGAAATTTATTTGCGCCACCATTATCCTAATTTACGGCCAACTCTTCCGGAATCAGAACGTGAGAGCCATATGCCGGAACGCATTGAATTCAGCGATGGAAGTGTTTTTGTAAATGATATCAGATGCAGTTAAAAGCGTTACCATGACATTGACATTCTGATTCGTCGAATGAAATCGCGCATACCCTTTTCTGTGGCAAATAACAGAGCAAACAGAGTGAACAGACATATCACGAATACAATTGAAGCATACAGAAAGAATGTTCCATAGGAGTGCGATGGATTCAGTGGTATGAGTCTGATAGCCAGGTCTGTTATGGCTAGGGTCAATGCACAGGCAAGGAGATGCTTGCCCAGTAGCCACAAATACATTCTCAGAGGTTGGTGCAGCCCTTTTCGGAAAAGAAAAACAGGTTTCCAAATCTTAACAATTAGAATATCTCCGATAATATAGCCTCCGAGTATTCCGTTTAACCCCCAAAAAATGCCGAGAATTATAGCTAACCCAAGGCACAGAAAGGATTCTGCTATTGGCGCCCAGACATCACTGAATAATCCGTATGCATCCTTAAAAGTATCAATTGTACCCCTGCTATTCTGAATATAGAATGAGATGATTATCAGCAGTAAAGTTGACCTGTCCAGAATATATTCCTGTCCAATCCATAGAGTAATGAATGGATCTATAAGTAACCAGAGGCAGATGCAACAAACTGCTGCCATCAGGAAACGGATACTGAACATCTCTTTGAATACTTTGATGGTCAGTTCTTTATCGTCGCTTGCTATCATATTTCCGACACTGGCTGTAATTCCAATGAAGCAGGCACCAAGAATGGCTTTCAGGTTGTTTGTGAAAATCAGGTAATTCCCATATTTGGCTACGAGAGTCAGCGATGCAAATGCATAAATGATAATTGGCGTAGTTTGGTTAATTACAAATCCTCCTATTTTATGTGCAAAAAGCTGTTTGACTTTAGTTACCACTTCTGGATATTTGTGTCGTAAGGTTGCGGGATGTTCAACATCTTCCTTGATATACGGGAATGTCCTATTGACAGTGCGCCCAAGTACCATTGCAACGATTGTTGCAAATATTACTTCAAGAATCAGCCACCAGATATATCCTGTGTTGAGATGTTTGATAGTTATGGCCTGGACTACGAGTTTGATGGTATTTATCAGTTTGACAGACAATTGTATTTTGTAGTTCATCTGATGGGCATCCAGTAATATTTGCTTATAGTTAAAGAAATAACCCAGCAGAGAACTGTACAGCAGAACTCCGAATGATGCGTAGGCATACCAGAGTGGCAGAGTGGTCTTGTTGAATATCAGGGGAAAGAAGCACATTGTCACGGCACTGCCAACTATGACAATGAGTGCTATGATTCTGTAAAGCCATCCCTGTAGTGCTACGATTTCCCTGATACTTGTCTTGTCGTCATCAAAAATGGGCTTATAAAGGGTTACGGCAATGGCACCTCCTATGCCGAGTTCGGCAAGGTTTAAGAAGTTCAGAATACTTGTAGCCGTGGTGTTGAGCCCTAGTATTTCCGTTCCAAGATGGTTCAGAAATATACGACGTGACCAGAATCCGATGAGCATGGAAACAACCTGAAGTCCTACAGCCATAATACTGTTGCGGAGGCTGTTTTTTGTCCTTGCGTATGGTTCCATTTACAATGCAGGAAGATTGATTAATTAATTGGAAATACGATGTATTTGAATACAGATTATATCGGGATTCTCTTCCTAATAGCACAAAGATACACTCTTTTTGTTAATAAAGCAATATAGTGGCAAGATTGGCATGGAGAATGGCTGCAAAGGTTTTTTTCTTGCCGCATAAGATATCGTTCTTGCTATTTCATCGTAAAACGTATAAATGAAATGAGTATATGGTCATCCGGGCATTAGATTATCATTTCGAGCGGGGGATATCAATAATTCTCCATACCTTAGCAGTTGGTACGGTTGATTATCGGATGATATCAGTATTTTTAAGATAGGAAATGCGGAGTATCACCTGATACTCCGGTAATCAGAGGTAGTTCGACCGTTATAGCACCGATACTCATGGCATGTCGGATCCAATCCAAATGTTTTATTAAAGAACAATTCCGGGGAAGGTATGTTTTTTTGTAAAAGGTTAAGAGAAGAATTCTTAACTCGTAACTTACTAGTCGCTTAATTCGTGTTTATTCAATGGATTGGACATAATTTATTATTTCAGCGGAAGAATCCATACTTATGCTATTGCTCCAGAATCGTGTCAGAATATCATCTCTTACATCTGCATCAATATGATAGTTGTCAGTGCGGATGCACTCTGCCAGTTCTTCAAAAGAGTGTGCTCTGACACCCGCTACGTTTTCATCAAACGGGTAATAGAAATCGCGCTCATTTATATATTCAGCATAATCGTACAAATATAGGATTACTCCTTTATCAGGTATGGTCAGGTAATCGTATAATATTGATGAATAGTCTGTTATCAGTACATCTGTATAGGGAAGCAAAGGATACACATCAACATTTGAACCAACCAGGCTGATATTTGAGAAATCTGATGCTCCGTCAACTATCGTGTTGGCATGGGGTTTAAGCAGAAGCAGTGCATTTTTCGATTCCAGAATGTCATTCAGTTGGCTCAAGTCCATACTTTGGGTAAACACTTTGCGTTGTGAGTCACGCCATGTCGGCATATATATGAACACCTTGTCGTATTTTGCCATCCTGTCTGTCAATGATACGGTTGCCTCGGGTTCGTACTTGGATATGAAGTTCTTTCGCGCTGCATCCGGCATTTTCAATATTGAATTTCTGGGGTATCCGAATTCCAGGCATTTGCTCTCAGGGATTCTGAAAGCTTTGGCGAACATTGAAGTTTGGAATGGCGCCGATGAAATAAGGTAGTCCGGTCTGCGGAAAGATTCGGGATGAAAGAAAACCTCTTTGGGCTTCTTTCTGATAAACCTGTCCCCCATGGGGCCTGAGATTGTATTGAAATCGGTTCTTTTCAAACCGATGCCATGCCAGAGATTAACACACATAGCTCTACCAGAGAGGCAGAACATTATGTCGGATGTGTATGAATTGAAGAACCAGTATTTTGATGTCAGCGCGAACAAAGCGCCCCGCACACTGAGAACGTAGTAGGCTTTGAGTCCCAGGGATTTGATAAGTTGTACAGTATTTTTGTTTGTAGATAGCCATACGGCATCAATATTGTTGCAATTTTCAGATAGCCAGATATACAGATATTTTGCATTGTCGTTGAATGCTCCTCTGAAACTTCCGAACGCATAGCGGTTCTTGCGTCTCGGGAAAAGGAACGAGAACGGATAAATCAAGTAACATATCAGATAAGCCAGGATTTTCATATTCCACGTTATTTTTGAAGCCTGACATCAAATACCTGACCACTTACATTTGCAAGCAGTACTGACAACGAAGCGTTTGCAACGGTGGTTACATCCAATAATGTGCCTTCCGGCTCATTGCCAAAATTCTTTACACGCATAGGTGTCCTGGTTCTTTCGGGATTCATAACGTTGACCCTTATTCCATCGGTTTCCCATTCTTGTGATATAGCCTGCATGAAATTGACAACGGCAGCCTTGGTCGATGAATAAATGCTGTAGAATGAGCGTCCTCGTGTATATGAACTGGATGTATAGAGCAGCAACTGACCTTTTGATGCTTTAAGATATGGGAAACTCTCAATTGCCACGTTGACCATGCCATCATAATTTGTCCGAATCATGGTATTCAATACATCTCTGTCCATTGTTACCAATGGCTCTTTTACAAGTATTGCGGCTGAATTTACAATATAGTCAATTTGCTTTTCTTTTTCTGCAACCGATTGCAGAGCGGCACGGACAGAGTTATAATCGGTAATATCGGTATTGGTGGTACTTCTGGAAAACGAATGTACTCTTGCTCCATTTGCTGCAGCGACTTTAGCCATTTCGGCACCAATTCCGGAATTGCCTCCGAATATGACCAGAACTTTTCCACTCAACGATGACAAATTGGCATCATTACGAATAACGGATGACTTCAGTTGGAACAGTTTATCCAATAGATAAGAGTCCTCTTTATAAGTCAGTTTCATATTGGACTCTTCACCCGTAACAACATAAACCTTCTCATCGGGAAGATATTTGACTACTGTGCCGCAATCGTCGGATGATACAAAGTCAGGGTCTTTTAGGGCTATCTCGTAAGCTTTACTGATAATTTTCTGTTTGAATGCCTGTGGTGTCTGTCCTCTGCGTAACAGACGACGATTGGGAATGTTTTCTATCAGATTTCCGTCCTCATCAATCTGGATAATGGTATCTGTGGCAGGTACAGCCACATCAATGGCATTATACTTATCTAAAGCGCTTATTATGTCGTTGATAATACGGTCACTCAGTAATGGACGTACTGCATCATGGAATATCAGATTGCACTCAGGATCATAGTCATATGCTCTGATTGCTGCGAGGCTGGAATCATATCTCTCTCTTCCGCCAATAAGGACTTTTTTCAGTTTTGTCCATTTGTTGCGCAGAATTATGCTTTCAACCTCTCTGACAAGAGACGAATTGACTACAACAGCAATTTCATCGATTCCAATGTGACGTTCAAATACATCAATGGTATGTTCCAAAACAGTCTTTCCTGCCACTTTATAGAACTGTTTGGGAGTACTCAATCCTGAGCGTGAACCAACACCGCCTGCCAATATAACACCTATGTTCATTGATTAAGTTCTTTATGATACATGTCGTGCGCAAAGATACTCTTATTTTTTATGCGAATAATCCGTATGTTAATCAGTGCAGCATGTGTAACGGAGAAAAATCTCCCTGATAATTGTATTCCACGTCAATGGAATTATCCAGTAGCCAGTCTATATTAATGTCATCTGGTTCTTTAAAAATTTTCATGTAATGTGGATTGTAATAGGGGAAATTTACAATGTGGCAATTGTTTGTCAGTAATTTTTTATTGTAAAAGACTGCTTCAAAATATCTTAGAGAAGGTCCTGCCTGATTATTCTGCAGGATTTCCAAAATGCAATTACTTTCCGAAACATATTTTAATACATCTGAATATGGGATAGATTTCCTTATCCAATTAATAATTTGATTGTATTCTTTTCTGTCCCTTGAGTTTGAATACAGCATATCGAATCTGCATTTGACAGCTTTAGAAGTCAGATAGTTATACACATTATCAATCAACGTGCCCCGTCCGCCTTTTAATGAACCGATATAATAGATGTCATTCACGATACTCTGCGTTTCGGTTAATGGCATCTTGGAGTAATAATTGAATCCATTGAAACTGAATCCATATCTTTTGGCATCAACAGGATCAAACGTTACTATATCGTCCCAATATGCATAGCTTATATATTGAATTGTCTTCTTAATTGTAGATGATCCTGCATCCATTGAATCCAGCAAAAGCAATTCACATTGGATTCCTTTAGAACGGACTGATTGTAAATATGATATTGGCACTATTTCAAGAACATTGCTTCTGACAACTAATCGTGAAATATTATTTGTGCCAATTATTGAATCGATATTATAGTCAAACATAAAAGCCGGAAGATAAATATCAATCCCAAACCATCGCTTCAACACATATACAATCTTCATAAGTATGCGGCACCAATCATACTTGTAGCAGACATACTTTACGATTGCATCTGGATTGTTCTCAATATCACGAAACAGACCAATTGACTTATCTGATAATGGGCATAAGAAAACTGTTTTCATCAATATGTTCAAATTTGCTAATGAGAATTCCCTTTATGTTTTAAAAAGAATGTGTCAAGAAACCAAATCCAGCAGCCCGCGGGTTACGTTCTTGCGGAACTTGACAAGTTTGATGCCCTTTGCCGGATGCAGGGAAATGGTGTAGCCGGCCAGAAGCACCAGGGTACCGCCCCATTTTACAGTCTCCTGAAACAGACGCTTCAGATATTTGCCTGTGCCAAGCGCCTTTGTCCTTTCCCGTTCGCTTTTTCCCATCTGAACGGTAAGACGGTTAAAGTAGTCAGGGCCGAGTTTTGCGGCGGGTATGCTGTGATGTAGTACGGGCGTGGGCAGGTACAGCACCTCCATTCCCAGACGGGCCATCTTGTCGAAGATATCCTTTTCCTCGCTTCCCATCAGGTTGCCGCCTTTACGACCCAGACAGGTGTTGAACATGCCTACGCGGTCAAATACATGCTTGCGGTAGGCGGCATTGCCTCCGCCGGGGTATCGGCCCTTGGGATACTTACGGACTTTTTTCCCGTAATCCATCCATGCAGTGAGCAGGGCGCGGGTATATGGCGACATCCATGCCGGTTCATAGCCTTCTTCGTACAGCGGTAGAATGGGACCTCCTGCAGCCATAGTGTTTGGATGCGCTTCAAACCAGTCAGCATAATCCTGCAGATAGTTGGAATCCACAAGGGCATCGTCATCAATATATACAATCAGTTCTCCGTTTGAGTTGCGTATTCCGCAGTTTTTGGCAGCCGACAGACCTTGCTCGGGTTCATTGACCAGCTTGAAATTAACTTGTGGATTGTCTGCAGCAAACTGCATGCATATTCCGCGGGTATTGTCGGTACAGTTATTGTCAACTACAATCAGTTCGTACTCGCTGAAAGGCAGGGTGTTGGCTGCAATGCTCTTAAGAAGCGGCAATATATACTTGTCCCTATTGTATGTGCAAATGATAACCGACAGCATAACAGTTACGAGTTGAATGGTTGGAAGAGCAAAAATAGCATTTTTTTGTTAAGTTTGCAGTGTGAAACAAGCCCCTATGAAAAAGTTCAATTTCAAAAAAGCCACCCCGTTCATTGTGGCACTCATTGCGTTTGTCATTTTCGGATGTCTGTACTGTTCTCCCCTGTTGGAAGGAAAAGTGCTTCAGGCGGGCGATCTTACCAATTATCAGGGCGCATCAAATGAGATTCGCGAATATACAAAATCTGAGGGTCGGCAGATGTGGTGGACCAATTCAATGTTCGGCGGTATGCCGTCATACCAGATAAGCGGTCAGACTCCTGCCAACAGACTTCGTGGCAAGATGGAGAATGTGTCGCATCTGGGCTTTGTAGGAAACAGGGCAGCCATTGGAATTGTCATAGCATACCTGATAGGCTTCTTTCTGATGCTGATATGTTTCGATGTCAACCCGTGGGCCTGTATGGTTGGGGCGTTCGCTTTAACCTTGTCAACGTATTTTATGCTTATAATTCCAGCAGGTCACATAACAAAAGCCAATGCAATATGCTGCCTGGCTCCGATGATTGGAGGCTTCTATGCCGTGTACAGAAAAAAGTACTGGCTTGGAGCGCCTCTGCTGCTCTTCTATGGAACCATCGGTTCTACTCTGCATCCGCAAATGACCTATTACATGTTTCTTCTCATAGGTGTCCTGTTCATAACTGAACTTGTCAGCAGCGTAATGCACAGAACGTGGAAAGAGTTCGGCAAGTCAACTGCGGTCATAGCCGTTTCTCTGCTCATTGTATTCGGCACCAAGTTAAGCTGGTGGCAAATGAACCAGGGTTATCTGAAGGAAACAATGCGTGGTGGTCATAGCGAACTTACACAACAGCTTGAAGAAGACAGTCAGCCAGTTGGTCTGGACTTTGACTATGCAACGGCATGGTCATACGGGAAAGCTGAAACCATGACGCTTATGGTTCCCGGTTTCATGGGAGGATGCAGCGGTTACGATTTGGGCAAGGATTCCCAGCTTGAAAAGAGTCTCAAGAGTATGGGTGTGCCCTCCAGTCAGGCTCGCGCATTCTGTCAGGGAGCACCCACATATTGGGGCGAAAAGACCTTTACCAGCGGTCCGGTCTATGTTGGAGCAATAGTCTGTTTCCTGTTCATCTTGGGGCTTCTCATTGTAAAGGGACCATATAAATGGGCACTTGCCATTGCGACCCTGTTCTCCATTACTTTGGCGTGGGGGCATAATTTCGAGTGGCTGTCAAAGCTCTTCTTCTATCATTTCCCGCTGTACAACAAGTTCCGCACTGTAGAATCCATACTTGTTGTTGCCGAGGTGACCATGCCGCTTCTGGGATTCCTTGCGGTAAAACAGCTCTTTGAATCAGAAGATCAGTCCAAATACAGGAAACCGATACTTATTGCAGCTGGAATATCGGCGGCCATCTGTCTTATTACGGCAGTGTCAGCCGGTTTCATGGATGTGACCTCTTCATTTGACCAGCGGTGGAAACCGGGAGTCGGGCAGCAGATATACGATGTTATCTTGCAGCAGAGAAGGAGCCTTGTCTCGGCTTCGGCCTTGCGCAGTCTTGCTTTTGTCATCGTCGGAGCCGCCATTACAATGCTTTTATGTTTCACAAAGAACAGAAAGAACGGTAAAACTCTGTTCATTGTATTTATGGGCGTGGCAATATTGGCCGATATGGTTCCAATTAACCGCAAGTATTTTGGCCGGCAGAATTTTGTTACCGCAAAGCAGAATGCCCAGGCTTTTGCAGTGCAGGATTGGGAGAGCGCCATATTGAAGGATACCTCGCTTGACTATCGTGTACTGAATGTGGCGGCCAACACTTTCAACGATGCAAGAACATCATACAGGCTGAAATCAATTGGAGGTTATTCTGCTGCAAAATTGCGCCGTTATCAGGATATTATTGACGCCCATATTGCGAACAACAACATGTCGGTCATCAATATGCTAAACACCAGATATTTTGTTACCGATAATTATCAGGTATTGCAGAATCCTGATGCTATGGGCAATGCATGGTTTGTTGACCGTCTGCAATATGTGGATACTCCGGCTCAGGAAAGCGAGGCATTGAATCACATTGATGTCAGGACCATGGCTGTTGCTGACAGCAAGTTTTCCGATATACTTGATATTGAACGGTCTGCTTCTGATTCTACGGCATACATTACGCTTGACAAGTATGTTCCGGACCGCTTGGAGTACACATCGGTTTCCAACTGTGACAAGATAGCAGTCTTCTCAGAAATTTATTATCCGGAAGGCTGGCATCTGTACGTTGACGGTGAGGAGCATCAGATAGGTCGGGTTAATTACATTCTCAGAGCTGCTGTCATTCCTGCCGGCAGTCATAAAATTGTAATGGAGTTCGTTCCGGAGGGCTTAAAGATTGACAGGCTTTGCATCGCACTTGTCATTCTTGTTATTCTATTGACGGTAGGTCTGCCAATATCCCATTTTGTGAAGTCTTTACATTAGCCATTTTGGCGTGTTACCAGGTTATTGGTGAGTCTATCATCCACGGCAGTCTCTAAATAGTGCCTGCCAATAATCTCCGATGCGTTTAATGTTAAAGGATCTGGATTTTTCAATGGCGGCAGATGCCATTGAAAAACGTTTTGTTCTGTTGAGCATCAGTTCCTTCAAACATTCATAGTACGCTTTCAGGTTATTCTCCGAAACTGCTATACCATTTTGGTTATGGTCGATTATTTCTGTGGCAGATTCGTAGGAATTGAAAACACATGGCACCACACCCATAGGCATGCATTCCATTAATACCATTGGCCAACCTTCATAAATTGAGGTGGACAAAAGAATTGATGCTTTCTTGTAATATGGCTGCGGATCTTGCTTTCCAGCAAAAGTGACGTTTTCCAATTTTAGTTTATGTGCCAACCATCGGTAGTAGCCATTGGAAACGCCATATCCGATAACGGTGAGATGCCAATCCTGCAATTCAGGATTCTTCTCAATCATTTTCCATACGTGCAATGCATATGACAATCGTTTTTGGTGCTCGAATAGACGACCAACGACGATTACTTCTTTTTCTTTGCAAATCAGTTCATCGTTATCCAAAAAAGAATCAAAAGGTAGCGGATTCGGGATAACCGCAAATTTTTCAAGATTACTTGTACGGGCTATATTCAAATATCGTTGTATATATGGTGTGGAAAATACAACAACTTTGTCACAAGAACTCAGGGGGAGCGAGTAGTGTTTGCGAATAACCTTTTGGATAAACTTTGTGCTGACAGGACGGCTTATTGATATTATCCATTTCTTAAAGGTATCGAGACAGTTAATCCCGTGAGTAATGTTATACCACACCAAAGAGTAATCCGCATAGGAGCAAGCTTCATAGCCTGGCATAAAATGGATACAATAGATGGTTTTTACATTACATTGATGGGCAATGGCGTTAATGTCATGTATTTCCATTACGTATTCAATATTCGATACATTGATTACAATAATGTCGATGCTGTTGTCTATCAGGAAACGTTTGAACACATCAGTTGCAAGAGGGATGGTCAGTTGTAATCCGTTAGAAAATAACTCAGCTTGTCCGGACTGATTTTTTTGATAATATGCATTATAGCATGCATTGCCGCAGGAGGTGACATAATAATTGCTCAGTGCGGTAACAACCCGATTGATGCCGGTATTGTCATTCACACTCATGGAAGCGCACTGATAATTGGTTATCTGCAGGATATTCATCTCGTATGCGGATTACATGGGGCGAAATTATTTTTGGTTCATGAAGGGCAGACGCGCGGTTTTTTCAATGAGACGCCTGGCGCGGGTGCGGTTGTAGGACGATTCGCCGTTCAGTTCTTCAAAGAAGGCGGCCAGGCTGTCTTCGCCGCCACCTGACTTGAGAATATGCACAATACACAGGTCCTGAACGGCAACTGTGGCCGAGATTATGTCAAGATCGGTTCCGCCTATCTCAAGCGTTGCCAGCTGGTATGCATCGTCGGAACTCTGTTTTTTCAAATCTTCAATGTCTCCAAGCGACTTGAAACCAAGATACTTGAAGATTCGCAGATAGGGCATGAGCGTGGCATCGTGTATTTCGGCCTGATTGATTGCTGCGATTCTACGGTTCAGCTTGTCAAAGGGCTTCATGTTCAGGTAGCTGCGGAACGTATCGACGTTGAGCGGCACTTCGCTGAACTTGCCGTTTGCTACAAGTCCCTGTACCTGACGGCGGTAGTCGTTTACAGCGGTGCGTATGCGTGAGAACTCGTCATCGGCCAATTCCAGGACACCGGCCAGGCGGTTCATGTTCCTGAGGTGCTCTATGGGAATTTCAACGTCGCCCTTGTAGCCGCAGTCGTGGTTCATGTTGGCCCACATGTGCTGAAGGGTGGTGCGCAACTGCAGTTCAAAGCGTGTAGTGTTGATTTCGGGGTGGGCCTGGTCAAAGTACATTGATTTTGGAATGCGGCATACGTAGTGCAGTGACATGTAGCCGAAACTGTCCAACTGATGCATTTTGCGCTTGTCAACTGAATTGTCCCAGTCAATGTCGAAGCTGTTTTCGCACAGACCGGCAACCTTGTCAACGTCGTCGGTGTAGAAGGTGATTACGCGGGTGCCCACAATGTCGGTAATATCGCTCAGCGTTCTGTATTTGTGGCCTTTCAGTTCCAGTTTTCCAACCAGACTCTTTTCTTCCTTGACGCGTCCTTCAACGGCGGTCACGAAAATGCCGTTCTGTGACAGAAGGTTTTTTATGCATGAGGTCGATATTTCCAGGATTTTGGCAAATGACTCTCTGTGCTCTCGGTATTCCTCAAGCATCATTGTGCAGTGCGGGTCAAGTCCGTATTTTTCAACGCTGTCTTCCTTCATGATTATTCCAAGTATCTGTCCCGTAATATCTGAATGTCTTCCTCTTTCAGGCCAAGGCAGTCTCTGACGTAGCCGTACAGTGTGCCGTAGTCCCTTTCCATGGCATCGAGCGCCTGGCAGAAGTAGTCCACGTTGGCTCCGACAAAGGTGCGTATCACCATAATGGCATCGGGGTCGGTCACATTCAGGTTCTTTATGAAACCGGCTACCTGGTCGGCATAGTGCATGTTGGAAATGTCATAGTCATGCACTATGCTTTCACGGTCGCATCCCAGCGCTGCCAGTACGAGCGCAGCTCCAACGCCTGTGCGGTCCTTGCCCTGGGAGCAATGCCACAATACGGCTCCGTCGGTCGTATCAAGAACCAGTCTCATGAACTTTGCATACTGTCCCTGAGCCAGGGGTTTCATTGTAAGGTCCATGTACATGTCGCGGGCCAGTTGCTGTACCAGAGGCATGCCTGCCCTTTTGACCAGCATTTCCAGCGGATCGCCGTCAATGGCATCACCCATTATGTCACGCCACACGTTTCCGTTTGAGTCAATCATCGGCAGATGCACGTTGATTGCGCCCGGAATGTCGCGGTCAGGTGACAGCATGACTTCGTGGTCGGAACGGAAGTCAACGACTGTGCGTACCCGGTACTCGCCGGACAGCAGGTCGATGTCCTGATCGGTTGCCTGGACAAGTGCTGCAGAACGAAGCAGAAGGCCGTGCCTGACGGTACGTCCTTCCCTGTTTACGATTCCTCCCAGATCCCTGAAATTCTGTATCCTCTCAGGTATTTTCATTGTTTCCAACGGAGGAAATCAGATAATCTTTATGATGTTTGAGAAACCGGTAATGTCAAATACCTCCTTTACCTGAGGGTTCATGCCTGTCATTACCATGCTGCCGCCGCGTGAGTTGACGCTTTTCTGGAGCATGAGGAACATTCTCAGACCCTGGCTGGAGGTGTATTCCATAGCGGTGCAGTCAAGTGAGATTTCGGGTTTGTCACCGTTCATCAGCGGCTCGATGTCCTTCTGGAACTGGTCTGCGTTTGTGGTGTCTAGACGACCCTCAAGAATTACGTTGAATTTGTTTCCCTCCTGATTGATTGTTACGTTCATAGCGGTAATTTTATTGTTGTTTGTCTGTTATATCAAGTTTTGTGCTGTCAGGACAGCTTCTTTATCATTGTCAGATTATTGCAGCCGTCCTTGTATTCGTACTGCAGATCGTCCATCATCTGTTTGCACAGAAAAATGCCAAGGCCGCCTATCTGGCGTTCTTCGGCACTCAGCGTAATGTCGGGGTCGTCCTTTTCCAGAGGGTTGAACTTTACACCGGCATCGCGGAATGTCATGTGCAGCGCACCGTCCCTGACCTCGGTTCCTACCTCGACAAAGCCCTGACCATCCTTGTAGGCATACCGTACAATGTTCTCGACGACTTCCTCGACACATAGTCTGAGCTTGAATTCCAGTGCCGGATCCTGAGGCATGTCTTCCGATGACATGAGCGTCTCGATTATTTCGGCCGATTTGTACGCGATTGGATCGATGATGACTTTCATGTGCTCTGACAGAAATGATAGTTTTTACAAAGATAAATAATAAATAGTACTTTTGTGCACGCGCCAGTTATTTTTGGAACCTAAAAAATGAATATTTTGGCAAAAATAGTTACAATTGGCGGGGCGGCCGCAGCGATGGCAGCCTGCACATCCAAGCAGAAGGACAGTGAATTCAGGTATCTGATTGATGAATTTGCCGACATCAAGGTTATTCGCTATCAGATTCCGGGTTGGGATAATCTGAGTCTGCAGCAGAAAGAGTATGCGTATCATCTTTCCGAGGCCGCAAAATGGGGTCGGGATATTTTCTGGGACCAGAACTGTCGCGGGAATCTGGAGCTGCGCCATGTCATTGAGAACATTCTTGAGAATTACAGCGGTGACAGGGAGTGCCCGGAATTTCAGGATTTCCTGGTCTATGCCAAGCGTGTGATGTTCGCTAACGGCATACATCACCATTATTCCGAAGACAAGATTTTCCCTGACTGCAGTCGGGAATATTTCCGTACACTGATGACTGGCGTGGGCTGTGGGCCGCAATGTGATTCCATCTTGTCATTCGTATATGATTCAACGCGTATGCAGCGCCGTTCCACCGCTTCAGAGGGTGATATAGTTCTGCAATCATCGGTCAATTACTACGACGACGGCATTAAACGTCAGGAGGTAGAAGACTACTACGCTTCAATTGAAGACAAACAGACTCAGACTCCTGTCGCATACGGCCTGAACAGCATTGTAGGCAGGGATTCAGAAGGAAGGATAGTGGAGCGCGTATGGAATGTTGAAAGCGGATACGGTCCGGCAATAGTCCATATCATTGCCGAACTTCAGGCGGCGGCCGCCGTAGCAGAAAACGACATTCAGAAACGCGCGTTAGGGCTTCTGGTGGAATACTACAGGACTGGTGACCTGAAAATCTGGGACGATTTCAACGTGTTATGGGTTCAGGATACACTGGGAACTGTCGATTTCATCAACGGATTCATTGAAGACTACAATGACCCGCTGGGCCGTAAGGGCGCGTGGGAAGGTTATGTGAACATAAAGGACCATGAGGCATCGGTCCGCACTCAGAAGATATGCGACAACGCCCAGTGGTTCGAGGACCATTCTCCAGTCGATCCCGCTTTCCGGAAGAAGGAATGCAGGGGCGTGTCGGCAAAGGTCGTGAATGCGGTCTGCATATCGGGTGACAGCTATCCTGCCACTCCTATCGGCATAAATCTTCCCAATGCAGACTGGATTCGCAAACAGTACGGAAGCAAATCGGTGACCATTGCCAATATTACCCACTCATACGACTACGCTGCTCAGGAATCGGCCGGTAATACTCTTGATGAGTTTGCATATTCTGCCGATGAAAAGGAACTTTACCGCGAATACGGGTCGTATGCCGATGAGGTTCATACTGACTTGCATGAGTGTCTGGGGCATGGTTCCGGGCAGTTGCTGCCGGGTGTTTCATCGACGGCTATGGGCGAGTATTCATCGACTCTCGAAGAGGCACGCGCCGACCTGTTCGGTCTGTATTTTGCGGCCGACCCCAAACTGGTTGAACTAGGTGTAATGCCATCGGCCGATGCATACAAGGCCACATATTCCAAATTCATACGTAACGGCATTTTCGAACAGTTCAACCGTGTCGAGTTTGGCCGTCAGAATACCGAGGCACACATGCAGGATCGCAAGCTTATAGCTGAATGGTGCTTTGTCAACGGGGCTGCCGAAGGTGTCATAGAGAAGGTTATTCGCGATGGAAAGACGTATTTTGTTGTACGTGACTTTGAAAGACTGCGTTCGCTGTTCGGACAGCTGCTTGCCGAGATACAGCGCATCAAATCGACAGGCGACTACGAGGCCGGCAGGGCTCTGGTCGAGACCTACGCTGTGAATATTGACCCGCAGTTGCACCGTGAGGTTCTGGACCGTTATGCGGCTTTGAACCTTAAGCCTTACGGCGGTTTTATCAATCCGGAGATTGTTCCGGTACAGCGTGATGGTGTGACGGTTGACTACACCGTCAGATATTGCAGCGACTTTCTCGAGCAGCAGCTGGACTACGGCAGGCGTTACCGCACCCTGTAGGCATTAAAGTTTGGCAACAGTGCTTGCACCTGGAATAAGCAATTGTACATGTGCAAAAGTATCAAAACTTTTTTTTAGTTTTACGGGCCGAACAAAATGTTGGTAAAAAACTAATCAAACCATATATGAAAATTGGAACTACCCGTGAATTGAAAAATCACGAATACCGTGTCGGGCTTACTCCTGACAACGTGAGCGCATTCGTGGCAAAAGGCCACAAAGTATTGGTGGAGACTAAAGCCGGCGAAGGGGCGGGCTTCAGCGATCAGGAATATAAGGCTGCCGGTGCGACCATCTGCCAGACTCCCGAAGAGGTTTTTGGCCAGTGCGACATGATTGTCAAGGTAAAGGAACCCGAAGAACAGGAATATAACCTGCTCCGCAAGGACCAGATTCTATATACATATCTTCATCTGGCTCCGAACCCTGCACTTACGCAGGCTCTTTTGAAGAGTGGTTGCAAGGCTGTTGCGTTTGAGACTATCACCGATGGAAACGTGCTTCCGTGTTTGAGGCCGATGTCACAGATAGCCGGACGCCTGTCCGTTCAGGAGGGTGCTAAATATCTGGAGAAGAGTTTTGGCGGCAGCGGCATTCTGCTTGGAGGCGTTCCCGGAGTGCAGAAGGGGCACATTGTCATTCTTGGCGGTGGCACGGCAGGTGAATATGCCGCCAAGGCGGCAGCAGGTGTAGGAGCACGTGTGACTCTGCTTGACGTTAACCTGAACCGTTTGTCCTACCTTGATGAAATTTTCGGCAATACGGTGGCAACGCTTTATTCGACCGAGGCCAATATCCGCAAGGCTCTGTCAACCGCCGATCTCGTGATAGGTACCGTGCTCATTCCGGGTGGCAAGACTCCGCATCTTATCCGCAGGGAACACCTGCCGCTCATGAAGAAGGGCGCTGTAATAGTTGACGTTGCCATTGACCAGGGCGGCTGCTGCGAGACCAGCCACGTGACCACTCATGACAATCCCGTATTCATTGAACAGGGCATTGTCCATTATTGTGTTGGAAATATGCCCGGTGCTGTTCCTTATACATCGACCATCGCCCTGGCCAACGCCACATTCAAGTATGGCATGCTTATGGCGGAACTGGGTCTTGAAGAAGCCGTCAGAAGAGATGTCGGCCTTGCAAACGGTCTGAATGTTTACTGCGGAAAGGTTACCAACAGGAATGTGGCAGCGGCTCTGAACCTTGAGTTTACGACTCCGCTTGACGCAATCAGGTAATAATGACAGTTTGGGCGCTATGGGAATGACGCCGAAAAAAGTTTTCGTTTCCGGCTGCTATGATCTGCTGCACAGCGGACATGTGGAGTTCTTCAGGCAGGCTGCCCGGTATGGCGATTTGTATGTAGGCATAGGTTCTGACTCTACAATCCTGCATTACAAGCACCATAGAACCGTTTATCCGGAGCAGGAGCGCCTTTTCATGGTCAAAAGCATAAAGTATGTCAAGGATGCCTTTATCAACGACGGTGACGGTGTCATGGATTTCATTGGCACTGTTGACAGAATAAAGCCCGATGTATTTGTCGTTAATGCCGACGGTTCCAGCGAAGCAAAGCGTCAGTTCTGTGCGGAGCGTGGAATAGAATATGTGGTGCTTGACAGAACTCCGGCTGACGGACTTGAGGCGCGTTCATCGACAGACCTCAAACGGACTGCCTGCCGGATTCCCACCCGTCTTGATTTGGCCGGGACGTGGATAGACCAGCCGTACGTTTCCTGCATGTGCCCGGGCTGGGCCTTGACGATATCGCTTGAACCCACGTTCACGATTCGCGAAAGATGCGGTCTGAGTACCTCTACGCGTAATCTGATAAAAGGGATATGGCCGTATAAGCTGCCCGATATGGATCCGGAGACTTTGGCGCGGCTGGTGTTCTGTTTTGAGAACAGTCCGGAACGTGATGACGGAATAGTATCGGGAGCTCAGGATTCGATAGGCATTTGTGTTCCCGGTCTGAGCCGTCACTGGTATGATAACGGATACTGGCCTTTGAAAATAGAGACCTGTCAGGATGAAAAAGTCCTTGCATGGCTTGAGAATCATCTGTGTATGATTCCAATGGAACCGCGCAGGCCCGGATGCAGTGTTACCGCCGGCAGGGATATAACCCAGGCTAAAGTCCGCAGTCTGGCCGATGCCGCCGATGCCTGCTGGAATGCTGTTATGGCGTTGGACCTGGATGGTTTTGCAGCCGCATACAAAGCCTCGTTCATAGCCCAGACGACAATGTTCCCGGCCATGATACAAGGATGTGTACAGGAATTCATTGATGTCTGGAGTGATGTTCCGGGGGTGCTGGCATGGAAGATGCCGGGCGCTGGAGGCGGAGGTTATCTGGCGCTGGTGGTGACCGATTCAATGGAGTTCTGCCAGCGGCATGAAGAGGCAATTTCTTTGACAATTCGCAGAATATGAAGACAGTAGAAAAGAAAACCCTGTTACCGTTCATTCTGGTAACCAGTCTGTTCCTGCTTTGGGGACTGGCAAACAATATGACCGACACGCTGCTTGCCGCATTCAAGAAAATCATGTCAATGTCTGACACTCAGACAAGTCTGATTCAGTTTGCCTTTTATGGAGCTTATTTTGTGATAGCGCTCCCTGCCGCACTGTTTATCAGAAAATACTCGTACAAAAGCGGTGTGATACTTGGACTCTGCCTGTATGCTGGCGGTGCCATATTGTTCATGCCGGCCGCAAAAGCCGCAAGTTACGCGTGCTATCTGGTGGCAATATACATTATGGCAAGCGGCTGTTCCGTACTGGAAACTACGGCCAATCCGTATATTATGGCTATGGGGCCGGCCGAAACCGCAACACGCCGTCTGAACATTGCCCAGGCCTTCAATCCCATCGGTTCTATTCTTGGAATAATTCTGAGCAAGGTGTTCATACTGAAAGACATTTCACTGTACAGTGTGAGCGGCACCTATTGTGCGTTGGGCGTGGTACTGGTGTTCATAATGATACTCATGCTGTTCTCAAAGATGCCGGAAGGCAAGGACAATTCGGTTTCTGACGGCGTTGGAGCTACATTCGGCAGACTGCTCAAGAACCGGATGTATGTTTTCGGCGTGATTGCCCAGTTCTTCTATGTGGGTGCCCAGATAGGCTGCTGGAGTTTTACAATCCGTATTGTCATGCAGGAACTGGGTGTGATTGAGGATCAGGCCGCATCGGTCTATCTTTACACAATTATCGGTTTCTGCGCATCGCGTTTCATATATACGTGGCTCATGAAGTACTTCGCACCGTCAAAGTTGCTGGTATTCGGCAGTGTGATGGCCGTGCTGTTCAGCGCTGTTGTAGTTATGGGTGAAGGCTGGGGCTGGGCTATGGTAATATGCCTGATGTTGGTATCATTCTTCATGAGTCTCATGTTCCCGACAATATATGGCATTGCTCTTGGCGGTGTGGCCGATGATGCCAAGATAGGCGCATCGGGTCTTATTATGGCCATCCTTGGAGGTGCGCTCATCACTCCGCTTCAGGCTATGGTTAGCGATGCGGCAGGAATTTATGTTTCATACGCGGTTCCTCTGGTATGCTTTGCCGTTGTGCTTGCATTTGCCGTGTATGCAGTGAAGAATGAACGCTCTGTCAAGTAATGCAAAAGCGGCGAAACCCGTCAGGTCGTCGGCTTTTTCGTGTTTTTTCTTTGCAACTGATGATAAAAGGGCTACATTAGTAGTCCCGAATGGATATTGTTTATGACGAAACTTTTTGTTCCTGGCAGATTATGCCTGTTTGGAGAACATTCTGACTGGGCAGGCAAGTATCGGTCCATGAATGCGAGGATTGTTCCCGGTGCAGCCATCGTGACGGGAATCGAACAGGGAATATATGCCACCGCTCGCAAATCGAAGGTGTTTGAAGTGACATCGAGCGCACCTGAACTTGAGGGTGTATGGAAGGATTTTTCATGCCCGATGGAACTTGCCAAACTCAAGGAGATAGCCAAAAGTGATATGTTCTTTTCGTACTGCGCGGGTGTGGCATCGTACATGCTCGAGTGGTACAATGTAGGTGGCGTACACATTCATCTGGACCGCATGGACATGCCCATGAAAAGCGGTTTGTCATCGAGTGCCGCCATTTGTGTTCTTGTCTGCCGTGCTTTCAACCGGATATACAGGCTTAACCTGAACCCCATGGGCGAGATGAACATTGCGTACTGGGGCGAGTTGCGCACATCGAGTCGTTGCGGCCGTCTGGACCAGGCATGTGCTTTCGGTGTCAGACCGGTAAGCATGACTTTCGATGCCGAAGATGTAGAGGTTAAGGATATTTCAATAAAAAAGCCACTATATTGGGTGTTTGCCAATCTGAATGCCCAAAAGGACACTATACGTATTCTGGCCGATCTAAATAAGGCTTATCCGTTCGCTGAAACTGAGATGGAAAAACAGGAACAGTGGGCACTTGGTGAGCGCAATCAGGAAATTATACAGCAGGCCGTCAAATATATGAGTGAAGGTCAGGTCGAGCAGCTTGGGAAGCTTATGACATATGCTCAGAACGTATTCGATGAATATGTGGCGCCATTATGTCCTTCACAGCTCAAGGCTCCCAAAATGCATGCTACACTTATGGATCCCAAGGTGCAGCGTCTTACTTACGGCGGCAAGGGTGTGGGTTCGCAGGGTGATGGTTCAATCCAGTTCCTTGCCCGCAATGAAGAATGTCAGTCAGCTCTGGTGGAATATTTGAATTCAATGGATATGCCGGCCTACAAGCTGACAATCAAGGCAAGCAAACATTTTTGATGGATATACGGATTGTCCGGTATGGCGACAGCGACAAGGCTGTTTGGGATGCTTTCATTAGGCAGTCCCGCAATGCTACATTCCTATTCCTGAGGGATTACATGGACTATCATGCCGACCGTTTTACGGACAATTCGCTTATGGTATGGGCCGATGGACGGCTGGTGGCTGTGCTGCCGGCCAATGTAAGGGACGGTATTCTGTACTCGCATGCAGGCCTGACTTACGGCGGTCTGGTTACGGGCTTTGACATGCAGGGTGCACAGGTGCTGCATATTTTTGAGGCTCTGGTGCAGTATTGCCGGGAAAACGGTTTTACTGCGCTTTATTACAAGCCTGTTCCTACGATATATCACAAGGCTCCTGCTCAGGATGATGAATACGCATTGTGGTACTGCGGCGCTACGCTTGAAACCTGTACATTGTCATCGGCAGCCGATATTGAATGTGGCGGAACGAGGTCAACCAGAAGAAGAAAGGAATACTACCGTCAGCTTTTGCGTTCAGGTTATACTGTTTCGCCTGACTCCAGCCCTGCTGAAATGTGGCCGATGCTTGAAAGCAGCTTGAAGGAGAGGCATAATGTCGCTCCGGTCCATAGTCAGAAGGAAATGGAGCTGTTGCAGTCGCGTTTTCCGGACAATATCAAATGTGTAACCGTACGCAGTCCGCAGGGTGACGTTATGGGCGGCGTTGTCCTGTATGTCATGGACAGGGTGCTGCACATGCAGTATTCGTGTTCGTGTCCCGAGGGAATGAAGAACGGTGTCATGAATTTCCTCTATGAATGGATTCTGGATTATTGCCGCATGAACGGTTTCCGTTATTATGATATGGGCATATCAACCGAACAGCAGGGCCGTATTCTTAATGAATCGCTTGATTTCTGGAAATGGTCGTTCGGCGGCCGTGGTGTGGCATTCAAGACTTATCTGTTGAAATTCTGAATGAAACCGGGAAAGATAATACGACTGAAGAATATTGATGAGAACCGCGGAAATCTGACGGTTGCTCAGGGTGGGGCGGATTTCCCGTTCCCGATTGCCAGGGCATACTGGATAAAGGATGTGCCGGCAGGTGATACCCGTGGAGGTCATGCACATAAAAGACTTGTGGAATATGTAGTGGCAGTGAACGGTTCGTTCAATGTGACCTTGGACAACGGCCGGGAGAAGGCTGTATATCATCTGTGTCATCCCTGGGAGGCCCTGCTTATTGACAAGTGTGTGTGGTGCAGCCTGAACAGCTTTTCGGCAGATGCGGTATGTCTTGCTCTAGCATCGGAACCATACGATGCCGATGACTACATTCACGATTACGGCGATTTTATTGAACTGATTGAAAAATTATGATAAACGCAATTGAAACCAATATCAAAGGTGTGTGGATCATAGAGCCGAAAGTGTTCGGTGATGCACGTGGGTATTTCTTTGAGAGTTACTCACAACGTGATTTTGAACAGGCTGTGGGACCTGTAAAGTTTGTGCAGGATAATGAGTCGATGTCAACATACGGCGTTATGCGCGGCCTGCATTTCCAACGCCCTCCGTTTACACAGAGCAAGCTGGTGCGTTGCGTGAAAGGCGCTGTGCTTGATGTGGCTGTTGACATACGCCGGGGAAGCCCTACTTACGGCCAGTATGTATCGGTCGAACTGACAGAAAGCAATCATCGGCAGTTCTTCATACCCAAGGGCTTTGCACATGGGTTCGCCGTTTTGAGCGATGTGGCCGTGTTCCAATATAAATGTGACGAATTCTATCACCCTGAGGCTGATGGCGGCATAAGCATTCTGGATGATTCATTGGGCATTGACTGGCGCATTCCGATGGACAAGGCGCTGCTCAGCGACAAGGACACACGTCATCCGCTTCTGAAAGATTTTGAAACTCCATTCAAGTTCTAGGATATGAATATACTTGTAACCGGTGCCAACGGGCAGCTTGGCCGTGAAATGCGAATTATGGCAAAGACACTGAACCATAAGTTCATATTCACCGATGTCTGCCAGGCCGATGGTCTTGAAACCACAATACTTGATATTACCAGCAGGGCCGACGTTGAGTCCATGGTGAGTGAGAACAGTGTGAATGTTATAGTGAACTGCGCCGCATATACGAATGTTGAGGCTGCAGAAAGCAATATGCCCCTGGCTGAACTGCTCAATGCTGACGCTCCGGGTATTCTGGCTGACGCCATGAAGAAGGCAGACGGTCTGCTGGTTCATATTTCAACCGACTACGTGTTTGGCCGGGAGCCTTACAATGTTCCGTGCCGCGAGGACCAGCAGGGCACACCTACCGGTGTTTATGGTCTTACAAAGCTTCATGGAGAGCAGCAGATAATGGCAAGTGGCTGCCGCTATTTCATTATCCGTACCGCATGGCTCTACAGCGAATTCGGCAAGAATTTCTGCAAGACCATGATGCAGCTTACCGCCACCAGACCGGAACTCAGTGTAGTGTTTGACCAGTGCGGCACTCCTACATACGCTTTGGATCTGGCAAAGGCCATTGCTGCCATGCTGGCCGATTACGACAGCTGCCGGACAGCGCAATACACAAAGTGCGGCGTCTATCACTACAGTAATGAAGGCGTGTGCTCCTGGTTCGATTTTACAAAGATGATTGCGGAATATTGCGGAAATACGGCCTGCAGGATCAGACCATGTCACAGCAATGAGTTTCCAAGTGCCGTTACCAGACCTGCGTATTCCGTACTTGACAAGACAAAAATCAAGGAAACCTTCGGCATTGACATTCCGTATTGGACCGTTTCCCTGAAACAGTGTATTGACAATCTGCAGAAACAATGATTTGCCAGGAAAAGTTTTTTGAGATATACGGTCGCGATTCGGAAGGCCTGGCCTTCTGTCCGCAGCGTGTTGTACCTGTAGGCGCACATTCCGATTACGGGTTGGGACGCAGCACAGGTCTGGCTCTGGATAAGGGAATTCATCTGGCATATAGACCTAAGAAGAATGGTGTCGTTGAACTTGTTTCAATGCAGTTTGAAAAACGTGCCCAATGGCATATTTCCGACATTCCCGAAACGAAGGACGGCGACTGGGCCGATTATCTGCGCGGCGCCACCATCGGCCTCAAACAGAAATACAAACTGACAACAGGTCTATGCGGTGTCATAGAGGGAAGCCTGCCTATAGGCGGGCTGTCATCAAGTGCAGCTGTCTGCATAGTCTTCATTACGGCACTTGCCAGAGTGAATGATATTCATCTGACCCGTCAGGAGCTTATTCACATAGCCCTGTTTGCAGAGCGTAACTACGTTGGCGTGAATGTGGGTTCAAATGACCAGGCTGTCGAGGTGTTCTCCAAGAAGAATCAGCTGGTATATACCGATACGCAGGACGATTCGTATGAACTGATACCCACCAGTGTCAATATGAAACCGTACGAGATTGCCATTTTCTTCTCGGGACTGGAACGTAATCTGACGGGCACGAATCTGAATATGAGGGTCGATGAGCTTTGCAGTGCCGCGTATGCTCTGAAAGCTTACGCAGGAATGGAATACGGCAAATATGCTGAGACATATCCGCGTCAGGTCCCGCGCCGGATATTTGAACAGTACAAGGACCGTCTGCCTAAAACCTGGCGGCGGCGTGCCGAGCATTGGTACAGCGAACAGGAACGTGTTGCCAATGCTGCCAAGGCCTGGCAGCGTGGCGATATTGAGGAGTATGGGCGGCTGTCGTTCGAGAGTGGCAGATCATCAATAGAAAACTGGGAAACTGGCAGCCCTGAACTTAAAACCCTGTATAACATAATGCTGGAGACCGACGGCATTTACGGCGGAAGGTTCTCCGGTGCCGGATTCAAGGGCTGTTGCGTGGCACTTATCGACCCGTCTTTCCGTGAGAGCGTGCTTGAAAAGGTATCGGCCAAATACGGTAAGGTATTCCCCGATTTAAGGGACAGGTTCAAGGCCATTATCTGTCATTCGGCCGACGGCGTGTCAATGTAATAATGCAAATGTCAGTTAATTGGTATAAATAATTTTACTATTTTTGCGCCATCGACAATAAGAACAAACTTTAAAAACAGAATAATATGAAAAAGACATTGGCAGTTATCTGCATGGCGGTTCTCTGCTGCACATCATCAATGGCCCAGTTCAACTGGGGTGTACGTGGCGGTCTTAACCTGGTTGACAATGACATTACTGAAGTGTCAAAGGAAAGTGCTCTGGAAAAAGACAGCTACACAGGTTTTTTCTTCGGTCCTATGGCAGAATTCCAGATTCCGGTTGTCGGACTGGGTGTTGACGCTTCTCTGCTCTATCAGCAGAAAGGTCTGGAACTGAGTGACAAGGAAACCATGAAGCAGCAGCAGATTGCTGTTCCTGTTTATTTGAAGTATTCATTCGGACTTGGCGACCTTGCAGCAATTTTCGCACAGGCAGGTGCCCAGCTGAACTATAACCTTGGTGACCTTACAGAGGTGATTGAAGACAAGGAGCAGGAGCAGGCCAAGGAATTTATCCTTAACCAGAACACATGGACTTTCAATGTCGGTGCCGGTATCAAGCTTTTCAACCATTTCCAGGCTGCAGTAAACTACAATATGCCTCTGTCAAAGGAAGGTTCATACGAACTGAAGACTCTTGCGGAAGGTAAAACCGAAGATGCTCTGAAACTGGCAGACAGCAAGTTCAAGCAGAGCACTCTCCAGTTCTCCGTTACCTATACTTTCTGATCATAGACAAGGTTAATAACTATGATGGCATGGCATTCCGGTCATGCCATCTTTTTTTTACCTTTGTGCATAAGGAAATATATGCTTGTTGATGTTATTACGCCCGTTCCGCTTGACACGTTGTTTTCATACAATGTGCCCGAGCATTTGCAGCCGTCATTGCATGTGGGCTGTCGCGTTATGGTGCCGCTTGGCAAGACCAGACGGGTGTGCGGAATAGTGGCGGGTTTCAGCGAGAGGCGCCGGACTGACGGCAGGATAAAGGATATTCTGGAAGTTTTGGACTCGGCTCCGCTAGTGCAGGAGAAACAGCTCGAGTTTTTCAAATGGATGTGGGAGTACCATATATGTACTCCGGCCGATGTACTGAAGGCATCGCTTCCATCGTGTCTCAGACCTGACAGCTCAAAATCCGAAAAACCGTACAAGCCCAAGATGGAAACTTTTGTCAGGCTTGGGGCTGCGGCAAAAGACAAGAATCTCAAATATACCTCACTGTTTTTCAATGGCCGGCAGAAAGCCAGGCAGAAGACTTTCGATGCATATCTTGAGATAGCGGCCGGCGATATGTCGCTGCCGGTTACAAAGAGCCATCTGTTAAGTGCAGGCGGTTCGGTTTCCGGCTTGAAAGCTCTGACAGACAGCGGTATGCTGGAGTATTTCCAGGTCGAGGTGGGCAGGTTGCCGCAGTTCAATGGTGAGACTGTCAGGCCTTTTGAATTGAGCGGATCGCAGCAGCAGGCCTTGAATGAAATCCGTGAATCTTTCAAAAGAAAGAATGTCTGCCTGCTTCATGGTGTAACGTCATGCGGCAAGACCGAGATATACATACATCTGATAGAGGAATGTCTCAAAAAGGGGAAACAGGTGCTGTATCTGTTGCCTGAGATAGCTCTTACCACTCAAATTCAGCACCGCCTGGCGCGCGTGTTCGGCAACGATGTTTGTGTGTATCATTCAGGCTGTCCCGACACTATCCGTGCCGAGGTGTGGCGCCGTCAGGCCGGGACGGCTCCATACCGACTGGTGCTTGGCGCCCGCAGTGCCGTGATGTTGCCGTTCCATGATCTTGGACTGGTTATTGTCGATGAGGAACATGAATCCAGTTACAAGCAGGAGGACCCTTCGCCACGTTACAACGGTCGTAATTCGGCCATCATGCTGGCATCGATTTATGGCGCAAAGGTTCTGCTTGGAAGTGCTACACCATCAATCGAAAGCTATTGCCACGCCACAACGGACAAATACGGCCTGGTAGAGTTGAAAGAACGCTACAGGCAGTTGCCCATGCCGACGGTCGATATTGTCGATGTTGCCGATCTGCAGAAGCGCAAATTTATGCAGGGGCTGTTTTCGCCACCTCTTGTCAGCGCTCTGAAAAATGCCGCAGAACAGGGAAGTCAGGCTATTCTGTTCCTGAACCGGCGCGGTTATGGCAGTGTGGTGGAATGTCCCGACTGCGGATGGACACAGAAATGTGATTGTTGCGATGTGAGTCTTACCTTCAACAAGGATTCCGGTATGGGTCGGTGCCACTATTGCGGTCGCAGTTATGCCGTTCCCGCCCTCTGTCCGGAATGCGGTACTGACCATCTGCGAAGCAGGGGTTACGGAACGCAGCGAATCGAAGAGGAAGTACAGCGTCTGCTGCCCGGAATAAGGGTTGCCCGTCTGGATCTTGATTCGGCAAAGAACGGATATGAAACCGTTCTGAATGATTTTCAGGAGGGACGCACAGATGTACTGATAGGCACACAGATGATATCAAAGGGACTGGATTTTGAAAATGTCAGCGTGGTTGGAATAATGCAGGCCGATTCGCTTATGAGTTATCCTGATTTCCGTTCGGCCGAGCGTGCATATCAGCTTATGTCGCAGGTATCAGGACGCGCAGGCCGTCATAATGGGGCGGGACGTGTCATCTTGCAGACACGGCAGGTGGAGAATCCGCTGCTGTCACAGGTTCAGACGGGCGATTACTATTCTTTCTATGCAGACCAGATGCAGGAGAGATGTATGTTCATGTACCCTCCGTATTCAAGGCTTACCATTGTGTCGTTGAAGGGTCTGAACGAACAGGCTGTAGTTTCGGCTGCAACGCAGTTATGCGCTAAACTGTCGGAAAAATTCGGCCAACAGCGGATTCTTGGTCCCGATGCTCCAGCGGTGGCCAAGGTACAGTACCGTTACATCAGACGCATTCTGATAAAAGCCGGTCTTGACATGACCAGTGCCCATAGCCGCAACGTGATTCTTGAGGCCATCGGTGAAGTTAAGCCGATGTTGCGCGATATCAGCGTTTCCTTTGACGTTGACCCTTCTTAGGCTTGATGTCGGAATCGGGGTATGAGATGCGCGTGTGGTACATTATGCGCAGCTTTTCCTTGAATACGCTTTTGATTTGTCCTATCTCCTTCCAGCTTATGGGACAGTTTTGGAAATATCCCTCACTTATCTGATTGCCGATAATTTTTTCAACCATTTCACCTATGCTCTCCTCGGTGTATTCCGCAAGGCTGCGTGATGCGGCTTCGGCGGCATCGGCCATCATGAGTATTGCTGTTTCCTTTGTGTCGGGGTTAGGGCCGGGGTAGCTGAATGTACTTGCGTCAGGCTCAATGTCGGGATGCTCCTGCTTGTATTTCAGATAGAAGTATTTTGCCATGCCGGTACCGTGATGGGTGGCTATGAAATGGCGAATAATTGCGGGGATGCCGTGCTTTTCGGCCAGTACAAGTCCGGCATCGACATGGTCGGTGATTATACGGGCGCTTTGCTGCGGGCTGAGACGGTCGTGCGGGTTGACCCCGTTCTGATTCTCGGTGAAGAATGGTGCGCTTTCTATCTTGCCTATGTCATGGTAGAGGGCGGCGGTACGTACCAGCTGCGGGTCGGCACCGATGGCCGATGCGGCTTCGGCGGCAAGTGTGGAGACCTGCATGGAATGCTGGAATGTGCCCGGAGCTTTTTCGGCCAGTTCCCTGAGCAGCGGATTGTTGATGTTTGAAAGCTCTACAAGGGTGACGTTCGATGTAAAGCCGAATGTTTTTTCAATGATGAAGAGCAGTGGATAAACCAGCATTACGAGTATGCTGTTGATTGCAGCAATTACAAAGAACTTGGGGTCGATTCCGGCAAGGTCATCGATGTTAATCATGCGTAGTGCCAGCCATACAATGCTGTAGGTTAAGAAGATATACAGACAGGTACGCAGAATCTGGGAACGCTGTGACAGCTCGTGCAGGCTGAATACGCTTATTATGCCCGCACCCAACTGAAGCAGGATGTATTCGGCCGGAATGGGAACGCAGGTCGAGGTGATGATTATGAATACCAGAAACCCGCAGAACGATGTGCGTGTGTCAAGGAATATACGCATGACTATTGCCAGGATGGTACATGGTAGAAGCATTACATTCCACGGCATATACTTGATGTAGAGTCCGAGTCCGATGACGAAGAGAGTAATGAATCCGAACAGGAAATACATGGAACGTCGCTGCTCGATGTATATTGGACGGAACAGTATAAGGTAAAGCATCAGAGCCAGGAAACTCAGTACAACCAGGATGGCCTGACCTATCCATGTAAGAGCTTGGAAACGGTGCGAATTGACTTTGTCGTTGGCAATGTCAAGATATGACCTTATGGCCATGGCTTTTTCTTCGTTCACGACCTCGCCCTGGTCAATGATTTTCTGTCCTGCAAGAACCATTCCCGAATAACGTGAAATATGGCTTGTCATGTCATCAAGAGCCTTTTCACTGAGCTGGCGGTCGTAAATCAGATTGGGCTTTACGAACTCTTCAAGGTGAAGCGACAGCAAAAGCGAACGCTCGTACGTCATCATTGGAGCTTGAGTTATGAAACGGTAAGCCTGTGTCACGCTGAACAGGCTGTCCTTGAATACCGGTCGGGCAATATTGCCGCGCGTTATGCGCAAGTGTGTCTTGTCTTCAAGAATATTGTCATCCATTGGCGGCAGTATGCCACGGTCATAAACCTGCGCCAAACGGCTGCGAACCGCTTTGATTGTCTGTGCCGATACATACGGGTTCAGACTGTCTCGGCACAGGCGGTCAAAATTCCTCAGAGCGACTGTACCGGTTTCGTTCTGGATGGTGAAATATGGCGAGAATTGGGCCGATACGCTGTCTATTTCGGCCTGCAGCAGGTCTGGGTCCTTTTCAACGGAGTAGTTGAAAGGGGCAATGATGGCAGAGTATGTCCACGGCTTGCCGACAGTGAAACTGAATCTCTGTATTCTTTGCCGCGGAAGCGTGTATAGCGAAAGCATGGCGGCAATGACGGTCAGCACGTAAAGCAGATGTCGGTTATTCTCTATGAGTCTTTTGTTCTGGTTCATAAGCGGTCATGGTTCTTGACTGTGTAAAAATACAATAAATGGTCGTCGCCGTCAATTAAAAATGTGTACTTTTGCACCTTAGTTAATAAAAATAAGAGAATTCTATGTCTGCAAACGTCAGTGCACGCAGGGTCAGGGTCAGGTTTGCTCCAAGTCCTACAGGCCCTCTCCACATTGGTGGCGTGCGTACCGCGCTATATAATTACCTGTTTGCCCGTCAGCATGGCGGTGATTTGGTGTTCCGCATTGAGGATACTGATTCCGGCCGTTTTGTTCCGGGTGCAGAAGATTATATTCTTGAGGCTTTCAAGTGGCTGGGGATAAAGTTTGACGAGGGTGTTTCTTTTGGCGGAAACTACGGCCCGTACCGCCAGTCAGAGCGAAAGGAAATATACAGAAAGTATGTTCAGCAGCTGCTTGATGCAGGACGCGCTTACATTGCGTTTGACACTCCGCAGGAACTGGAGGCCAAGCGCAGTGAGATTCCCAACTTCCAGTATGACGCATCGACGCGCATGCAGATGCGCAACTCGCTGTCCATGCCTGCAGAACAGGTAAAGGAACTTATTGAACAGGGCAACCAGTATGTGGTGCGTATTCTCATAGAACCCGGTCAGGATGTCAAGGTCGATGACCTGATTCGCGGCAAGGTTGTAATAAATTCATCCATTTTGGATGACAAGGTGCTGTACAAGTCTGCTGACCAGCTGCCCACATATCATCTGGCGAACATTGTCGATGACCACCTGATGGAGATTACCCATGTGATTCGCGGTGAGGAGTGGCTACCTTCGGCTCCGTTGCATGTGCTTCTGTACCGTGCATTCGGCTGGGAGGATACCATGCCGCGTTTTGCCCATCTGCCTCTGCTGCTCAAGCCTGAGGGTAACGGCAAATTGTCAAAACGTGACGGTGACCGTCTGGGATTCCCTGTATTCCCGCTTGAGTGGCATGACCCGAACAGTGGCGAAGTTTCATCTGGCTACCGTGAGAAAGACTATCTGCCGCAGGCTGTGATCAATTTCCTGGCTCTGCTGGGCTGGAATCCGGGCGATGACCGCGAAATGATGAGTCTTGATGAGATGGTGGGTCTATTCAATTTGGAGAAGTGCTCGAAGGCAGGTGCCCGTTTCAACTATCAGAAGCTTGTGTGGTTCAACCACGAGTATATTATGCAGATGTCCGATGCACAGGTAGCAGCGCTGTTTGCGTCGGAACTTGAGAAGCATGGAGTATCGGCTCCGATGGACAGGATTGAGACTGCTGTAGGTCTGGTCAAGAACCGTGTAAATTTCATTCACGAACTGTGGGACAACTGCAGTTTCCTGTTCCAGGCTCCAACGCAGTATGACGAGAAGTCACTCAAGAAGTGGTGGAAGGAGACAGCAGCTCAGACTACTGCCGAACTTTGTGATTTCATTGAGGCCCAGCCTGTCTTTGCAGGTTCAGAACTGGAACCGAAGGTGATGGAGTGGATTGCATCAAAGGGCTATGCTACCGGAAAGGTAATGAACGCATTCCGTGTCACACTGGTAGGTGCCGCTGTCGGACCTCACATTTTTGCAATTACCGATTTTCTGGGTAAGGAAGAGACTTTGAAACGTGCCCGCAAGGCACTGGAGGTTCTGCCAAAAGAATAATTCAGAATGCTTTTCTATTCAATAGGCATAGGTTTTCTTAATCTTGGCACTCGGATAGCCTCGATTTTCAACAGGAAAGCCAGATTGTCCATTAAAGGTCACAACAGGATATTCCAGATCCTCAAACAGCAGGTTGAACCCGGATGCAGGTATCTGTGGTTCCATGCTTCATCGCTTGGTGAGTTTGAGCAGGGCCGCATTATTATGGAACTGATCCGCAGCCGTTATCCGGAAAAGAAGATACTGCTCACGTTCTATTCACCATCGGGTTATGAGGTGAGGAAAAACTATCAGGGTGCCGATATTGTCTGCTACATGCCGTTCGACCACAAGGTGTGTGCGAGGCGTTTTCTTGATTCGATTCCAATCGAGAAGGCGTTTTTCATCAAGTATGAATTCTGGCTCAATTTCATTATGGAACTGAACCGACGCGGCATTCCGGCTTACAGCATTTCGTCAATTTTCCGTCCCGGACAATATATGTTCAAGTGGTATGCCCGATACGCCAGAAAGGCACTTCGTACAATATCGCATTTCTACGTTCAGGATGAGCAGTCAAAGAAGTTGCTTGAAACCGTAGGCATTACACAGTCAACTGTAGTGGGCGATACACGTGCGGACCGTGTCATCCAGATAGCTGGTCAGGCTGCGGGTCTGCCTCTCATTGAGAGTTTTGCCCGGGACAGCAAGGTGTTCATTGCCGGAAGTTCATGGCCGGCTGATGAGGAACTGTTCATTCCGCTTGTGCTTCAGCGCAAGGAATGGAAAATGATAATCGCTCCCCATGTAATTAAGGAAAATCACTTAATTGACATTGAGAAGCGTCTGCAGGGTTCCAGATATATACGCTATTCGCAGTTGAACGAACAGTCGGATATGACGGCATACGACTGCCTGATAATTGACTGCTATGGTTTGCTTTCATCCATATACCGCTACGGCAAGATTGCTTACATCGGCGGCGGGTTCGGTGCTGGCATACACAATACCCTTGAGGCCGCTGTCTATGGAATACCTGTCATCTTCGGACCCAACAACAAGCGTTTCCGTGAAGCCCAACAGCTCATTGCCTGTAAGGGTGGCTTTGAGATTACCGATGCACACTCCTTGAAAATGACATTTGACAAGTTTATAAGTGCTCCGGCATACAGAAGCAAGTGCGGCAAAGCTGCAGGCGAGTATGTGCTTGCCAGCAAGGGTACTTCACAGCTTATTGTTGATTCACTTTCTCTTTGATAGTATTTTTTTCAAACTGATATGGCTCTTATCAAATCTGTTAGAGGATTTACTCCAAAAATCGCTGAAGACTGTTTCCTGGCTGACAATTGCACCATAATTGGTGATGTTGAGATTGGTGAAGGCTGCAGTATATGGTTCGGAACGGTACTCCGTGGCGATGTGAATTCCATACGCATAGGCAAAGGTACCAACATTCAGGACGGCAGTGTGATACACACTTTGTACCAGCGCTCAGTTACCGTAATAGGCGATAACGTGAGCATCGGTCATAATGTTACCATTCATGGTGCAGAGATTCAGGACAACGCACTGGTTGGTATGGGCAGCGTAGTGCTTGACCATGCTGTAGTCGGAAAGGGTGCCATTGTAGCTGCCGGCAGTGTGGTTACCGGCAAGACCGTTGTAGGTGATGGTGAACTGTGGGCAGGTGTACCTGCAAAGTTCATCAAGAAAGTTGATCCTGCACAGAGTGCTGAGATGAACCAGCGTATTGCACGCGACTATCACATGTATGCAGGCTGGTACACTGAGGACAAGTAAGTGCGGTTGCATCGGTTCCGGTCATTTTGAATGAAGAATCTGTTTATCTATTGTTCTTTTTAGTAACTTCGCATTCGGATATTGCATTAAACCTTTCAAATAAATAATTATGAAATTCTTAACTGACGAAAAGCTTCTTATTGTTGGAGCCGGTGGTATGATTGGCTCAAACATGGTTCAGACTGCAATGTTGCTGGGTCTTACCCCCAACATCTGCCTGTATGATATTTTTGAACCGGGCGTTCACGGTGTTGCCGAGGAAATGTACCATTGCGCTTTCCCGGGTGCAAACATTACATGGACCGTTGATCCTGAGGTTGCTTTCAAGGGTGCAAAGTATATTATTTCTTCAGGCGGTGCTCCCCGTAAGGAAGGCATGACCCGTGAGGACCTTCTCAAGGGCAACTGCCAGATTGCTGCCGATTTCGGTGACAAAATCAAGAAGTACTGCCCCGATGTGAAGCACGTTGTAGTTATCTTCAACCCGGCCGATGTTACAGCTCTTACCGCTCTGATTCACTCAGGTCTTAAGGCAAATCAGCTGACTTCACTTGCCGCTCTTGATTCGACACGTCTCCAGGAGGCTCTTGCCCAGGAGTTCGGCGTTCAGCAGGACAAGGTTACCGGCGCACACACATACGGCGGTCATGGTGAGCAGATGGCTGTTTTTGCAAGCCAGGTCAAGATTGACGGTAAGTCTCTGTCAGACATGAAGCTCTCTGCCGAACGTTTCGCAGAAATTAAGCAGAACACCATCCAGGGTGGTTCGAACATCATCAAGCTGCGTGGTCGTTCATCATTCCAGAGTCCCGCATACCAGGCTGTCAAGATGATAGAAGGCGCTATGGGCGGTGAAAAGTTCACTCTGCCTGCAGGCTGCTACGTAAACTGCGACAAGTGCGGTTACAAGAATGTGATGATGGCCATGCCTACTACCATTGACAAGAATGGAGTAAGCTTTACCGCTCCAAAGGGTACCGATGCTGAAATGGCTGATCTTCAGAAGTCATACGAGCACCTGCAGAAGATGCGCGACGAGCTGGTTGACCTTGGCATCATTCCTGCAATCAAGGACTGGGGTACAATGAACCCAAATCTCTAATCTGCTGTTGCAGATTCATAACAATAAAAGGCGCTGCATTGCGGCGCCTTTTATTGTTATGTTTCTTTCAATTCATTCTCTGGCAGTGAGTTTGCGGCTGAGCGGACCTACCGGCAGAATGGCTATATAGCTTACGGCAAGTACGGTAAGCAGTACAATTACAATGTCGCTCATCTTCAGTACGACAGGGTAGGCGTCAACTATGAAATTGCCGGCATCTCCCAATTTCAGTATGCCGAAATGCTGCTGAAGCAGAATGGCAATGACACCGAGAACAAGACCTGTAAGTGCGCCGATGAACGACGACATGACACCATTCAGGGTAAAGATGTGTTCAATATCATGTCTGGTTGCTCCCATGCTTTCAAGTAGGCTGGCATCGGTTCTTTTGTCTATGATGAGAAGTATGAGCGAGCCTATTATGTTGAAGCATGCAATGAGCAGAATGAACGACAGGAACAGGTACGAGACGAATTTTTCCAGTTTCACAACTTTGAATACGTCGGGTTGCTGTTCAACACGGTCGAGAACCTTATAGTCACAGCCAAGTATCTGTCCGATGCGTCTTTTTGCCGTGCGCTCGTTCACTCCGTCCCTGAGTTTGAGTTCCAGTGCCGATGCCTGTCCCTTGCGTCCGGTAAGTTGTTCGGCAAGACGAAGTGAAATCAGGGCATAGTTTTCATCGTATTTTTCCTGATTGACCTTGAATATTACTCCGGGCGAGAAGACATGAGCCTGATTGAAGGACTGGCCGGGATTAAGTGGGTTGACGGCTTTGCCATCGAGACGTGGAATGTAGAGCGACATGCCACGGACCGGGTTAATGCCGCAGTCCAAACGTCCCATCAGACCGACACCCATTATGCAGTAATCGGTTACATCGTCTTCCAGCATAAAGATGCCATTGCCATGAAGCAGATGCTCTATGCCGCTAAGATAGTAGAAACTGTCATCGACTCCTTTTATCATGCATACCTGCTGCTGGCCGCCGTATTGGATTAGAGCCTGTTCCTCAATGCTGAAACAGGCGGTTTCAACAAGGTTGCCCGACATTATGCTGTCAAGGCGCACATCACTGCGGTCAAAGAAACGTCCTTGTGCGGGGACAATGGCCAGTTGCGGGTCAAATTCACTCAAAAGCCCCTCGACAAGGCTGTGGAAACCGTTGAACACAGACAGCGTACATATAAGTGCAAACGACGCCAGCGCTATCCCGGCCATTGATAAGGTCGAGATGATATTTATTACGTTGTGGCTTTTCTTTGCAAAGAGGTAACGCCGTGCTATGAAGAACGGAAATTTCATTTCTTCAGCAGTTCGTCAATGTGTGCCATATAGTCAATGGTGGTGTCGAGGAAGAAACGCAGTTCCGGAATAATGCGCAGCTGATGGCGCACTCTCTGTCCCAGGTCATAGCGTATGTCTTTGACATTGGCGTTTATGTTCCTGACTGTCACGTCGCCTTTTTCTGACGGGAACACGCTCAAATAGACATTGGCAATGCCAAGGTCGCTGCTTACCCTTACGCCGCTCACGGTAATCATCAGACCGTGAGTCAGTTTGGTCTGTGCCAGCAACAGTTCACTCAGTTCCTTCTGGATGAGTCTGTTGATTTTCTGTTGTCTTGTGGAATCCATATCGTTCTATTTGTTTTTCCTTATTAAAGTTATGCCGTCCCTAATGGGAATCATAGCTACGGTTACACGTTTATCGGCCACAACCATGTCGTTGAATCGGCGTATGGCAGTGGTCTGGCTGTCATGGTCATAGGCAGCATCGGCTACATGTCCATCCCACAAGGTATTGTCGGCCAGAATATATCCGCCAGGCACAAGGTAGTCCATGCACATTCCGTAGTAATCGGGGTACTGGCGCTTTTCGCCGTCCATGAATATCATGTCAAACTTGAGCCCCAGCTGTGGTACTATCTGTGTGGCATCGCCTATATGTAGGGTAATGCGGTCGTGAAGCCCCGACTTATTGAGCCACCCTTCAATGAAATCGTGCAGTTCGTCATCGATCTCGATGGTGTGGAGCATTGCACCGTCTTCAAGGCCCTGGGCTATGCATATTGCGGAATATCCTGTGAATGTACCTATTTCGAGCACGTTTTTCGGGCGTATCATTCCGGTAAGCATCTTAAGCAGGCGTCCCTGGATGTGGCCAGATGCCATGCGCGGATTGAGCAGCCTGAGGTTCGTATTGCGGTAGAGCGAGTACAGCAGCTCGCCTTCTGGCTCAATATGGTTTCTGATGTACTCTTCAAGCACATCTTCGCCAGTGTATCCTATTCCTTTTGAGTCGCTTGCCTCCAATTTGCGCGGATTTTGTATCTTAGCCACTGCAAATATAATTCCTTTTTCCGTCAAAGTTTTGGCAAATACGGCGCAAATGGACAACAAACGGCACGGGAACACTCCGCTGGAGAGATTTCTTCATTACCTGATGCTTGAAAAATCGCTTTCCGGCAATACGCTCGATGCATATCGTACCGATGCAACCAAACTGCTTGACTATCTTCACGGCATAGGTCGGGATCTGGCTTCCGTTGATCTGGAATGCCTGCAGACATTTGTCGCCACGCTGGCTGATGTGGGCATATCGGCACGTTCACAGGCCAGAATAATTTCGGGCATACGTTCGTTCTTCTCGTTCCTTGTCATGGACGGCTATATTGATAATGATCCCACGTTTCTGCTCGAGTCACCCAAGTTGGGAAAGCATTTGCCCGAAGTGCTCAGCGTGAGTGAGGTCGATGCAATCATGGCGGCCCAGGATTTGTCATTGTCTGAAGGCACTCGTAATCTGGCGATGCTGGAGGTGCTGTACAGCTGTGGGCTTCGGGTATCGGAACTCTGCGGACTGAAAATGCAGGACCTGTTTTTTGACGAGGCTTTCATCAGGGTTACAGGCAAGGGCAGCAAGGAACGACTGGTGCCTATTTCGGACAGGGCCATTCATGTACTCAAAAACTGGTTTGCTGACAGATGCCATATTACACCGGCAGCACATTACGACGGGTATGTATTCTTGAGTGCCCGTACCGGCAAACCGCTTTCGCGTGTTATGGTATTCAACATCGTGCGCCGGCTGGCAGCAACAGCCGGTATTAATAAGACAATAAGCCCTCATACATTCCGTCATTCTTTTGCCACTCATCTGCTGGAAGGCGGTGCCAATCTGCTTGCCATACAGTGCATGCTGGGCCATGAAAATATTGCCACTACAGAAATATACACTCATCTGGACCGCACGCGTCTTCGTGAGGAAATAGAGCTCCATCATCCCAGGAACCGTCACTGAATCACTTTTTTGTATTATAGTTGCGTCTTTTGCTGCGCTTTTTGTATTTTTGCACGAAATAGGCTAGGTGTCGAAAACAATAACCGATAAAATATAATCAATTATGACAAAAACGTTGCGTTTTGCGCTTCTCAGCGCAGGAGTCCTGATGCTTGCAAGCTGCAAGTCAGGTGTTGACATGTCAAAGGATTACTACACAGTAACTCCTGAAGTCCTAGAAGCAGTAGCCGGCCAGGTACCTTACTCAGTTACAGGTACTTTCCCGGAAAAGTTCTTCAAGAAGAAACTCATTTGCACAGCTACTCCCGAACTCCGTTGGGAAGGCGGTTCCGTAAAGGGTGAGCCTATTACACTGCAGGGAGAGAAAATTGAAGGCAACAATACCGTTGTTCCTTACAAGGAGGGTGGTACATTCACATACAACGGCAACTTCAAGTATCAGCCTGAAATGGCCAGCTCAGAGCTCTGGGTTACTTTCGTTGCTACAAACAAGGGCAAGGAAGTTGAAGTTGCTCCGGTCAAGATTGCCGATGGTGTGATTGCTACCGAACAGCTTTATTCAGAGACTGCAAAGTCAGCCAACCAGGCAGCCTCACAGGATGCTTACCAGCGTATCATCAAGCAGGCTCAGGATGCCAACATCATGTTCGTAATCCAGCAGGCTAATATCCGTTCTTCAGAGAAGGGTAGCGATGCAGTGAAGGCTTTGAAGGAATCGATGAAGACCTATGCTGCAGACACAAAGAACTATGCTATTGAAAACGTTACCGTATCGGCATACGCTTCACCTGATGGTGGTGTCAAGCTGAATGACAAGCTGGCCAACCAGCGTGAAGACAACGCAGCCAAGTATATCAAGAGCGAAATCAAGAAAGCTAAGATTGATGCTGCCGTTGAATCACAGTACACCGCACAGGACTGGGAAGGTTTCCAGACTCTAGTTGGGCAGTCAAACATCCAGGACAAGGATCTTATTCTCCGTGTCCTCTCAATGTACAGCGATCCAGAACGCCGTGAATCGGAAATCAAGAACCTCAGCGCAGTTTATAAGGATCTTGCCAATGACATCCTTCCTCAGTTGCGTCGTGCACGCCTGACCTTGAACTATCAGATTATCGGTCGTTCAGACGAAGAAATCCAGGAAGCTTACAAGAACGATGCTTCTGTTCTCAGCGTTGAAGAACTCCTTTATGCTGCGACTCTGACTCAGGATAAGGCTGAAAAGAAGTCTATCTACACAACTGCTACACGCAACTATGCCGATGACTATCGTGCATACAACAACCTTGGTCTGCTCGCTATGTCGGATGCTGACTTTGCTACTGCCGAACAGAACTTCAAGAAGGCTCTGTCACTGAATGCTCAGTCTCTGGAAGCTAACACCAATATGGGTCTCCTCCTGCTTGCTCAGAGCAAGTCAGAAGAAGCTCAGGCATATCTGGCAAAGGGTGGCGAAAGCAAGGAAAACAAGGAAGCTCTTGGCAACATGTACATTGCACAGGGTCAGTACGAGCGTGCTCTTACTGCTCTGAAGGGTAGCAACACCAATGCTGAGGCTCTTGCAATGATTATGACCAAGGACTATGCCGGCGCTCAGAAGGTTTTGGCCAATATTCAGAACGCCGATGCCAATACCGCTTACTTGGCAGCTGTTGCAGCAGCACGTACTAACGATGCAGCCGCTGTAGGCCAGAACCTCAAGAAGGCTGTAAGTCTTGACGCTTCAATGAAGGCCAAGGCTCAGAAGGATCTTGAATTCGTCAAGTTTGCCGAAGCAGTTAAGGCTCTCTAATAAAGATTGAATATGAGCATGCCGTCAAGTGAACTGGCGGCATTGCTTATGTTGAGCAGAGTAAAAGGACTGGGAGTAACTGGAGCCAGGCTCCTCTACAGACAGTTCGGGTGTGCAAGGGATGTTTTCCTGCATGCCGACCAAATTAAAGAAATCATACCAGGAGTCAGTGAAAGCCTTATTCAGGCTTCGCATGGCTCTTGGTATGATTCTTTTATACAGCGTGAACTGGATTTCATTGAACGCCATGGCATTAACCATGTAGTATATGGCGACAGCAATTATCCGTCACGTCTGTTGGACTGTCGGGACGCTCCACTTTTATTGTTCACATTAGGCAATGTCGATTTGAATGCCCGCCATACGGTGGGTGTTGTCGGAACTCGTAAGGCCACAGAATATGGTCTTAGAATATGTCGTGAATTTGTACGTGATTTAAAGGTCCTGTGTCCTGATGCCGTAGTTATTAGCGGATTGGCTGTCGGTATTGATATTGAAGCGCAGCGGACGGCTATGGAAATTGGTCTTTCCACTTACGGAGTACTTGGTCATGGACTTGATATGATTTATCCAGCTTGTCATAGAAATGACGCGAGACAGATGCTTGAGCATGGTGGCCTGATCACGGAGTACGCAACAGGTACTCCCCCCCTGAAGCCAAACTTTGTGCAGCGTGACCGTATTATTGCCGGTTTGAGCGACGCTGTGATTGTGGTTGAATGTGCTGCAAAGAGTGGCTCTTTGGTTACGGCTGAAATTGCCTACAGCTACAATAGGGAGTGTTTTGCTTTCCCGGGTTGTGTTGGTGACCCATATTCTGTCGGCTGCAATGATCTGATACGGGACAACCGCGCCGCTCTAATCACCAATGCCAACGATTTTGTGGCGGCAATGGGCTGGGATGCGCCTGAGCATCGGACCGCAGATGCTGTTCAGAAAAATATGTTCCCGGAACTTTCTGAACTGGAACGGTCAATTGTTGCACGTATATCCCACAATGCACGTGGAGTTCATGTGAATACCATTATTGTGGAATTGAACATTCCGTTCCCTGAATTGACTGCGATAATGCTGTCGCTGGAACTGAAGGGCATAGCCAAAATCGGTCCAGGTTCGATGTGTGTGCTTATGTAGGGCTATTGGAGGGTGACGGTTTCAACGTCAAGCCTGTCTGCGCCTGGCAGGAAAACACTGGCTTGAGTGAGAAATGTCTGTGCCGACTCGGTGGTGACAAAGCGGCAAGTGCCACCTGTCGTGCAGCGCTCGGCCATTTCAGGGTGACGCTGCAGATACTGAACCAGGGATTTTGCAACGCACTCTCCCTGGCAGAAAACGTTCACTCCTTCCGGAATGAACTTGTTTATGCTGTTTGTGAGCAGAGGATAGTGGGTACAGCCAAGAATAATAGTGTCAATCTGTGTATCCTTTGCAATCAGAGCCTCCACATGCTGCCTTACGAAAAAATTGGTTCCTTCTGATTCTGCGAGTCCGTTTTCCACCAGCGGAACCCAGATCGGGCATGCCTCACCGGTAACTTTGATGTCGGGGAACAACTTGCCTATTTCAAGCGGGTAACTCAGTGATTTGATTGTTCCCGGAGTGGCAAGAAGGCCGACGTGACGTGTACTGGTGAGGGTGCCAATATTCTCAACCGTCGGTCTTATGATACCAAGAACGCGTCTGGAGGGGTCAATCTTTGGCAAATCCACCTGCTGTATGGTGCGCAACGCCTTTGCGCTTGCCGTGTTGCAGGCCAGTATGACAAGCGGGCAGCCCATCTCAAAGAGCTGGGTGACGCATTGAAGTGTAAATTCATATACCAGCTGAAACGAGCGTGTTCCGTAAGGGGTGCGTGCATTATCGCCAAAATAGATGAAATCATTGCCAGGCATCTCCTTGATCATATGTTCAAGGATTGTCAGCCCGCCGTAGCCGGAATCGAATACGCCTATCGGTCCGCGGGTATTGCCGCCAGATGATTTCATTCTATTCTGTTGAACGCCGTTCAACGATTATTTGATGCCTAACTTGGCCTTGACAGCTTCGGTAACGTCGGTAGTAAGCGTTGAACTTACAAATGGAACCGAACCGTTTGCTGTGTCAAATATGCAGACGTATGCACCTTCTTCACCTACAGTCTGAATGGCTTTCATCAGTTTGGCAATAATGTCGTTCTGGAGTTGGGCGGCCTTTTCGTTGATGGTTCTGTCGCAGGTCTGATAATACTTGTCGATTTTTTCCTCTGCTTCCATAATCTCCTGCTCCCTGCGCTGGCGGATGTTATCTGGAAGGGTCTCACCCTGCTTTTTGTAATCCTCAATTTTTTTCTCGTATTCGTCTCTCATGTAGTTCAGTTCTTCCTGATACTGGTTCTGTAGAGTTTGAAGCTCAGCTTCTGCGGCCTGTCTTTCGGGCATTATCTGCATGATTTCGGCTGAATTGATGCTTCCAAACTTCTGGGCAAAAACCGTCATAGGTGCCAGAGCAATGAGTGCAACTGCAATGAATTTCTTAATCATAGTCTTATGTCTTTTAAATTATCGTACTTGTATTGATTGTCAGTTTGCCGAGTAGCCAAGCTTTTCAAGAACCTGGCGGCTGATATCTATCTTCGGCGAGGCGAATATCACACTGTTGGCTGATGCACGGTCAACCACGACCTGATAACCGTCCCTGTCGCAGATTTGTTTGACGGCTTCGTAGATTTCGTCCTGGATTGGTGCCATGAGGCTTTCCTGTTTCTTTTCCATCTCACCTCCGGCCCCGAAATACTGGCGTTTCAGTTCAACGGCCTGTTTCTCTTTGGCCATAATCTCCTCTTCGCGTTTCACTTTCTGGTCTTCACTCAGAAAAAGGGACTCGTTCTGGTAACTCTTGTACAATTTCTGAGCTTCAAGTGTAATTGCATCAATCTCGGCCTGCCAGCGTTTGGAAAGCTGGTCCAACTGTTCACTTGCGCGTTCGTAGGCCGGTATGCGGTTCAGTATATATTCCATATCAACGAATGCGAACTTCTGTGCATTGGCGGCTATCGGCAACATAAGTGCCAATACCATAACTGAAAGGATTTTCTTAATCATAGTGTTTCGTTTTTGATGGTTCTCACAAATAATATAACTGTCGCTAAGGTCAGGTTAAAATTCCTGACCAAGTATGAAATGTATCTGGCTGCCGCTGTATTGTCGTGAACCCATGATAGGATCAAGTCCATAAGCCCAGTCAATACCCATAAGTCCGACAATAGGCATGAAAATGCGTGCACCAATGCCGACTGAACGTTTCATTTCGAACGGGTTGAACTTTGATATGGAATCCCAGCAGTTTCCGCCTTCAAAGAACGTAAGAGCATAGATGGTCGCGCTGCTCTCCATCATAAGTGGATAACGCAGTTCGGCGGTCATGCGCGTATATGCGTATCCATCATTGTATGGTGTCAGTGCGCCATTGTCATATCCGCGCAGACCTACGGTTTCAGTTGCGTATGTGTAACTGCCTGAACTCATGCCGTCACCGCCGACGAAGAAGGTCTCGAATGGTGATTTTTTGTATTTGTTATAGTGACCGAGCAGACCGAAGTCGAACCGCGTCATGAGAACGAGGTTGCGCTTTATACCGTGTGTAAGTGATGTGTATGTTTTGCTGTGGAACTTCCATTTGTTGTATTCAATCCACTTGTGCTTGCGACGCATTTCGTCCTGATAGGTTCTGGCAGTGCGGTCTGCTGCAAGATGTTCATAATCTACATTGTCAAACAATGAGTATGGTGGTGTAGCATATACTGATACGGCAAACTCGCTGCCCATTGTCGGAAACAGGGAATTGTTGGTGGAGTTTCGGCTCAGTGTGATGCCCAGATTGATATTGTTACAGGTACCGTTGTTTATCAGGAAGTATGACCACTGTTTTAGTTTGTAACGTGTATATGACAGCTCTGCATATATCTGGAAATAGTCATCTGGCCAGTGCAGACGCTTTCCCCAGCCTATGCTTCCACCGAACATGGATATGTACTTGTCAGGGTCATAATACGATTCGTAATTGTCATAGTAGCCGTAACCTCCGTAATTGTAATTGCCGTATCCGTATGCGTAGTTATACAGGTTCTGGTAATATGCCGAATTGTAGTAGTTGCTGCTGATGTCACTCTGCTTTGAGTAGAACATACCCATGGACAGCGAATTGGGCCTTTTACCGCCCAACCATGGTTCCATGAACTGGATGCTGTATGAGTGATAGAAATCGGCATTGGTCTGGCCGCTCAGTGAAAGCGTCTGACCGTCACCCTGCGGCAACAATGTACGGTAGTTGTCGCTTCTGTGGAACAGGTTGTAGGTCGAGAAGTTGGTAAGCGTAACGGCACCGCGGAAAATAACTCCAGTCTGGCCGTAGCCGGCCGAAAGTTCAAGCTTGTCATTGGCTTTACTTTCCAGACCCCAGTCAATGTCAACAGTACCGTTTACAGCGTCGGGGACGACATTCGGATTTATTGTCTGCGGGTCAAAATGTCCCATCTGTCCTATCGCACGGAACGAACGTTCAAGGGCATCGTATGAGAATATGTCGCCCGGACGAGTATAAAGTTCGCGTCGTATTACGTTTTCATAGACCTGGTCATTACCCGTAATGGTTACACGGTTGATGGTTGCCTGGGCGCCTTCGGCAATTCGTATTTCAATGTCAACGGAGTCCCCGACAACATTTGACTCGACGGTGTTCAGCAACAGGTTCACGTAGCCCTTATTGTAGTACATTCTGCCTACGGCATCGGGGTCTTCACTTACGCGCTCGTTGAGTTTTTTCCGATTGTAGATATCGCCGCTCTTCATTCCGAGAATCTGGTTCAGTTCTTCTTCGGTAAAGACGGAGTTACCTACCCATTCAAGGCTGTGGATGTAGTATGGCGTGCCTTCGTCGATTTCCAACCATACATCTACAGTACCGTCAATTGCATTCAGCGAAACACTGTCCTTGACGATATAAGCATCACGGTAGCCCAGTTCTGAGTATTTTGCATAAATGTTTTCAAGATCTGCCTGATATTCCTCCTCCACAAATTTCTTGGTATGGAAAAAGTCGCGCAGGTAGCCTTTTTCATTGGTTTTCTTCATGACCTTCCTGATGTCCTTGTCGCTAAGCGCGCTGTTTCCTGAAATATGTATGGTGCGAACTTTGCATTTGTCTTTTTTGTCAATATAGACATCGATATATGCCAGTCCGTCTTCATCGGCAGCTCCACGTTGCTGTACACGCACCTCGGCTTCCTTGTAGCCTTTTTCGTTCAGATATTTGTGAATAAGTTTTTCGCTCCGGTCCAAGGCGTTCTGGCTGATCTGACTGCCGGGAAACATGCCTATCTTGTCTGACAGTTCAGTGGTTTCTCCCTTCTTTACGCCATGAAAAACCACTTCCTTGACTTTGGGGTTCTGTTCAATATCGATTTCAAGCCATATTTTGTCGGCCTGGGTTCTGGCAGCTTTTATGCTGACGTTGGCAAACAGACCGGTTGCCCACAGCTTTTTCATCGCTGCAGTGATGTCGGGTCCCGGAACGGCAACCCTTTGACCGATTGACAAACCTGAAAGACGCTGAACGGTCTTCTGACTGCCTTCATCTATGCCATTTATTGCGATGTCTGCAATTTCATATCTTGGCGCTGTACCGGAATACAGAATGATTGGATTCTCCTGAATATCCTGCCCGCCGTTTTGAGCCTGCAACGGATTCAGTCCCAAGAGTGCTGCAAACAATATGTATGTCAGTTTTCTTTTCATTTTCATCAAATCATTTGGCATTGTCTTCGCTGATAATCTGGGACGATGTTTTTCCAAAACGTCTCTGTCTTTGCTGGTAGTGGACAATAGCCTTGCAAAGTTCCTCCTCGCTGAAATCGGGCCAGAACAAATCCGTGAAATACAGTTCAGTATATGCGCTTTGCCATAACAGATAGTTGCTGAGTCTCAGTTCGCCTCCAGTTCTGATAAGCAGGTCTGGGTCTGGCATGAAGTTGGTGCTGAGTGCCTGTGAAATCATATCCTGATTGATATCTTCGGGATTCAATCCGCCGTTGGCCACCTTGCGGGCAAGTTCCTTGGCGCATTCCGTTATTTCCCAGCGTGACGAATAACTCAGTGCAATAACCACTGTGGTTTTGTCGAATCGTGCGGTATGATCCATGCAATCCTGAAGTTTCTTTCTTACGTTTTCAGGAACTTTTGATATGTCGCCTATAACACGCAGACGCACTTCGTTTTCAATGAAAGTCTTCTCCTCAATATTTTTGAAAAGTAATGACATAAGGGTCGATACTTCCGCTTCGGGCCTATTCCAGTTTTCAATGGAGAAGGTATACAGCGTAAGGTATTTGAGACCGAGACGTGTTGCCCATTCAATTGTCTCACGGGTTGTCCTGGTTCCTTTGACATGGCCCTGACTCCGGTCCAGACCGCGGTTCTGCGCCCATCGGCCATTGCCATCCATGATGATGGCTACGTGCTGTGGCAGACGGCTCATATCAATCTGCTCTTTGTATGTCATCTTGTTTTCCATATTCATTTTTCGTCGTTGCAGTTACAAGGTCTCTCGAATAAGTCAAAACTCAGGTAAAGCATTGTCAAGCTGTAGCTGTCCTTGTTTTTCATGCCTTTGCCCCTTATTTTCATCGGGTCCTGCAGGCCCGCTTCAGCAGAGGTCCTGACATCCATCCTGTCGCTATTCGTAAACCGCATGCTCCATTCAAGCCCGATGTTGATCCTTGGAGCAAGTCTGTAGCGTATTCCCAAACCCAAAGGCAGGCATAATGCCCAGTCGTTCTTATCCTGTCCTGGAAGAAACACGGTTCCAATGCCGGCAAGTCCATAGGGTGCCCACCTGTCATCGTCCCTGAGCACTGGACTGTATGCCAGAAAGCCCCATTCAATCTGAACTGACATATCGTATGCCGTACGACTGAATCTGATGTCATCATTGAGAGGGAATTCTCCGAAAGCATTGCTGCTGTTGCCTGATATGCCTGCTGCCGAAAAGGTGGCGCGGGCAGAGAAACGGGGATTGACATTGTATCTGAACATCAGAGCCGCTGCACCGTTTGTATTTCTGTACATACGGGTATTTGCATCGCCCATGTAGAAACTGCCGCCGCCACCGATTCCGGCTTCCAGCCTGTAGCCGTCTTCCTGGGCGAACAGTTGTGCTCCCAAAAGGACAATAAGCGTCAGCAGAGCGGTTCTTTTCATTGCTTTCAGTTGTTTGCCTTGCGCAGGCGGACAATTGATCCGTACCAGGACTGTCCGTCAGATGTTACAATCCAGATGCCTCCATTATTGTCAGTGACACATGCAAATGGTTGACTGAGCCCCTTAAGCTCGTCGGGTGTTTGCATGAAACGGTTGTATGTTGACCATTCGTATGAATGTCTCTCACAGTAATACCAGGTGATGCCATTGTCGTTTGACTGGTAGAAACCGTTCAAGTTATTTCCTATGGCAAACAGACTGCCGTCATATTCAATGATTTTCAGATTGTCCATTGCAGGGAGATTGTAGCCTCCATTTTCCGGTACGCTTATTTCTGTCCATACCGTATCGGTGGAAAGTTTGTTCCACAAAAGCGTGTGCCCGTCTTTCTGTACTGGTCCGGCAATTATGGCGCGCTGTATGTCATGATTGGTTCTGAGTGTGGAATACACGGCTGATACCGCACTGTCAGGGAACAGTTTCGGCAGTTCCTGGTTTTGAGTCCATCTCTGCATGTCAGTGGAATGGTACAGTTTGCCATCGGTGCCAAGCATCCATATCTGTGAAGCGGTGCTCTGCAGTTCACGGGCGGGAGCATAGAGCGTCTTCACTCCGTCTCTGACTTTAACCCATGTATGTCCGTCAGTGGAACTGAAAATGGATTCTCCGCAGTTGGCGAACAGGGTCCTGCCAAGAGCCATGACGGATTTGGGCTGTCCGGTCAGTCCGGTTGCGGGTACGGCATCAGTCCACTGTCCGTTATTTGACTGGCAGGTGGCGACAGACATCGCACCTGTGTCATTGATTCCCAGCAGGTAAATGATATCGGCCATTACTGCAAGTTGGGGTGATGCAAGTGCGGGCGCGTCAGTTCTTTCCCAACGGAGTGAATCTGGGAAGACCTGATGTATGTTGAGTTCGAATCTGTACCGGCGCAGGTAGCTGCCGTCGCTTGAAACGACAGTGAATTCCAGAGGTCGGGAGAAATCAATCGGAGTCTTTGCACTGTAGATGTAGCCGGTACCAGGTTCATCCATATACTCGTAGACAACCGTGCCTTTGGCCATGATGTCGCAGGTAACGGAACTGACATCGGAACCATAGGCCAGGGAATCGGTATTGAAGATATGGCTGTTCAAATCGTCGATGGTCATGGGATACATTACTCCATGTTCACGGACTCTGATGACAGTGTCGTGACCGAGGTAGTTGATTTCGTTAGTAAGAACATCGTAATAGCCGAGCGTAAAGGAGCCGATTGCAGCCTGTGGTGATGTTTCAATTCCCTTTTCTTCTGAGCAGGCGGCGTTGAAACACAAACCTGCTACCAGAATGAGTATGGCGGGTGCTACTTTCATTTTATTGAGATTATTGCGCGCAAAAATAATAACAAAAACGTGTTCTGTCCCCTGTTTTTGTGTTGTTTTATATTAAACGTGCGCCCATTTTGACAATTTTTTGTGCGTTTCTTCTTAACTTCGCACCATGGAAATTCAAATTATCAAAACCGATATGGATAACATCTGCAAACAGGTAGCTCTTGAACTGCTTCGTATTGAAGCTGTAAAATTGCGTCCTGAACAGCCTTTCACATGGGCTTCAGGATGGCTCTCACCATTCTATTGTGACAACCGTAAGGCTTTGTCATACCCTGACGTGCGTAATCTGATATGCGACTGTCTGACAAAATGTGCCGGGCAGTTCCCGCAGTATGATGTCATTGCAGGTGTTGCTACAGGCGCAATAGCTCAGGGTGCTCTGGTGGCTGATCGTCTTGGCAAACCGTTTGTGTATGTCCGTTCGTCACCGAAGGATCATGGTATGGGTAATCTGGTTGAAGGCAAGCTTGATGCCGGTAGCAGGGTACTGGTTGTAGAAGACCTCATTTCAACGGGCGGCAGTAGTCTCAAGGCGGTTCAGGCACTGCGTGATGCGGGGTGTGAAGTGGTTGGAATGGTGGCATCATTCACATACGGCTTCCCCCAGGCCGAGCAGGCTTTCAGAGAGGCTGGCGTAAAGCTTGTTACCCTTACCGATTATCCTCATATGCTTGATGCCGCCGTCGCAAGTGGTTATATCAGGGAAGAGAGTCTGCCTACACTTGAGGAGTGGCGCAGAAATCCGGCAGGATGGGGACGTTGACAGGGAAAGAAATCCCGTTAGAATCGATGATTTTGAGTTTATATGAAAAGATTTGAAAGTCCTGTAAAGGAAATTGCTTGGCCTCAGTCAAACGTATATCGCAAGGTTTCAGACCTCAGCAATCTGCGTGTTTTGGCTGATCGTATTCCCCAGGAGCAGTCTGCGCAATTCAAGGTGGAGAACCTTCAGTGTACTCCTGATAATGTAAGCTGCAGCATTAGTCCTGTGGGACAGGTTGCAATTGACGTGGTTTCGCGTGAACCTGAAAAGTGTATCAAGATGGAGACGAGCCAGTCCCCGGTCAAGATGACAATGTGGATCCAACTGGTTCCAACGGGCGAAAGTTCCTGCAAGATGAAAATAACCGTTGATGCTGACTTGAATTTTTTCATGGCAAAGATGGTTGAGAAACCGTTAACCGAAGCTGTTGGCAAGATAGCCGATATGCTTTCTATGATACCATACAACGAATGAAACCGATTTGGGATAAGGGGAAACCCGTTAATGCGCTCATACAGGAATATACCGTAGGGCGTGATCGAGAAATGGATCTTCTGCTTGCCAAGTATGATGTCCAGGGTTCTATGGCACATATCAGAATGCTAGAATCCATCGGCCTTTTGGGGGCAGATGAACTGACGGCTCTAACTCAGGGGCTCCGTTCGCTGCTTGAAACTGTTGAGAAAGGGGAATTCGTAATTGAGGACGGTGTTGAGGATGTTCACTCACAGGTTGAACTTATGCTTACCCGCCAGTTGGGTGATATGGGAAAGAAAATCCATAGCGGCCGTTCGCGCAATGACCAGGTCCTGGTCGATTTGAAACTGTTCACCCGTGACCGTCTGCGCATGATTATCGATCAAGTCAAAGGTCTGTTCGAAATTTTGATCCGTCAGAGCGATACCTACAGGGATGTTCTCATGCCGGGATACACCCATTTGCAGATTGCAATGCCTTCGTCGTTCGGACTCTGGTTCGGTGCATACGCTGAGTCATTGGTTGACGATATGCTGGTTCTGCGTGCCGCTTTTGATCAGGCTAACCGCAATCCGCTTGGCAGCGCTGCCGGTTACGGTTCTTCGTTCCCTTTGAACCGTCAGATGACCACAGATCTGTTGGGTTTTGAGTCCATGGACTACAACGTGGTGTATGCCCAGATGACACGTGGCAAACTTGAACGAACCGTTGCTTTTGCTCTGGCAAGCGTTGCCGGTACAATAAGCCGTCTGGCATTCGATGCCTGCATGTTTAACAGTCAGAACTTTGCATTTATCAAACTGCCTGATGACTGTACTACGGGTTCAAGCATTATGCCGCACAAGAAAAATCCGGATGTATTCGAACTGACACGTGCCCGTTGTAACCGCCTTCAGGCTCTGCCACAGGATATTGTCCTTATGACAAACAATCTGCCCAGTGGATATTTCCGTGATATGCAGCTTGTCAAGGAACTCTTTTTGCCTGCATTCGAGCAGCTGGAGCAGATTCTTACCATGACGGCGTACATGCTTGACCATATTAGGGTGCGTACAGATATTCTGGATGATCCGAAATATGACGCAATATTTTCAGTTGAGGAAGTGAACCGTCTTGCCGCTCAGGGTATGCCGTTCCGTGAGGCCTATCGCAAGGTCGCATCGGAGATTGAAGCGGGCGCTTTTAAGGCCGATCACAATATCAGCCACACTCACGAGGGCAGTATTGGAAACCTTTGCAATGACCGTATTTCAGCTCGAATGCAACAGGAATATGACGCCTTTCCATTCAAGCAGATTGATCAAGCCATTGACAAACTGACAAAGGGCTTGTGATCGGGATTTTTACCGATGAAAAGGCATTTTAATTTAAAAACTGCAGTCATCGTGGCAGTGATGGCTGCAGCAGTTTTTTTATTCAACGCCTGCAGTAAGGACAGTTATCCGGTCTTTTCAACCAAATATCGTGTCCAGTTCTCGTGTGATATGGGTACTCCTCCGTTCAATCAGGTGGCCGATACTCCCGGACGTTTCATAACTGTAAGGCGTGGTCCAGGGAAACTTACAATAACTGATCCGGACGGTAACATTACTGACGTCGAATTGACAAGACAGCAAGATATGACATTCCAAATGGGACTTGCCGGGTTGATACTTGGCAAGCCTACATTCAATAATGAAAACAATGAAGTTTGGGCATACGACCTTGGCTGTCCGCAGTGTGATGTTGAATCATACAGACTTTCCGTTTCAGTCTTCGGCACTGCCACCTGTCCGCATTGCCATAGTAGCTGGAACCTGAACAGTGGAGGCTTTCCAACCACTGGCGGAGCACGTACTCTATATCGTTATCCGACTTCGACCTTTGGCCAGAGCCTGACGGTATCCAATTAACGGTGAACTCCTATGCGTTCTCCTGATTGGGCGGTTCTGGGAGTACGTTCAGATTTGGACTCTTTCTCTTTCTTTTCTCGCGGCTTCCTGTCTTCTTTGGTGCCTGTTGCGGTCTTTTCCTCCGTAGTACCGCTATGGGGCTCGATTTCTTTGTCTGCCGGTTTTTCATTCCAAAGTCCGGACTGGAACCCTATGAGCTGTGCTTCTATGTTCTGGCGCTCGGCTTGAAGGGCGGAGTCTGTATCGCAATAGTCGGAGAGAGGCTGGTTGCGAAGGTTTGATGTCATGTAGATTTCACCGTCATAGCATCCCATCACAAAGTAATCATCAAGGCTCATATTACTTGTATTGTTGAAACTGCTGGTCATAACCGGGGTCTGTCCCAGGTACGGGCTTATTTCGTCGTAATTGAGCCAGAATATAGGCTTTTTGGTGGCTTCATCACCATACTCGGTATCAACTACAACCGGGCAGATGGCGGTAACTTTTGTGTGGTAGTTAGACATCTGGTCCAGGTAGTTGCTTTCCTTGATGTAATACATGCCAATATCGGCGCTTGGAATATCCTTCATTGCAACGATGAACTTGGTGGAGTCCTTCGGATTCTTTTCATAGTCAATGTAAAAACGCTTCAGCATTTCTTCAATGTCAAGCAGATTGTCATTTGAAAAGCGCTCATTGCCGTCAAGACGGTATTCGTAAGCTTTGATGCGGCCGTCAAGAATCAGGTTGAACACCAGAGTGAAAAAGTTTACGCGGTCACCCAGAGGCTCTTTCGGATAGTATAAGGCCGCATTCTTTTCCTTACGCAGGTCAAGTGCACGGTATATGTCACGTTTCCAGGTTACTTCTTCAGGGACCGATGTCTGTGCGGTATATTGGGAACGGGCACGCTGTGACAATGTCACGGCAGTAGGACTCTTTTCGGCTTCCTTTCTGGCTGCCTCTTCCTGAAGCCTTTTCTGCGATTGTGCCATGCAGGGCGCTGCCAGGACTATGGCAATTATCGTTGCGAAAAACTTATTCATAGTACGGTGTATTATCATTTAACAATAACTTCAAGTGCAGTATTCAACTGACGTTCGATGCCGTCAGGTCCTATGGCTCTTACACGCTGTATGTAAAATCGCTTGCCACGGCCAAGTCCGCTGATAGTCTTTTTCTGGCGGTTTGAAAACTTTGCGCCGTCACTCAGTTCCGATACGGCATCGCCTATATTGCTGAAGAACACGGTTTCAAAACCCAAAACCCTGAATCCAATATTCAGCAGGCCGTCATCAATGGCTGCCACAACGCCGTTGGAGTTGAGTATGGTCTCCCTTGAGATGGCGGTGCCATCGCCACGATAGCGCTGTGTGTTGCCTTTGTCATCCTTATACTCGATGAATGGCGTAGGATTAGGAAGCTGTCGTACATTGAATTCGTACTGCCCCATTCCCTGACGCCGTCCGTCCTGATTGGCGGTTACTGCGATGACTACCTTTTCACCGATTCTGGCCGGGTTGACAATATATCCGTTACCGCTGGTCTTTATTGTGCCGTTGCCGTTTTGGATGGAGGCCGAGATTCTGTTGCTAGGAACTCCTGGGACGGAGATGCTTATCGGATTGTCATATCCGGCGTAAAGCACATTCATCATGGTGTTGCTTACAGTAGCGGCTGGAGGCACTACAGTGTATCTCTGAGAAAAGTCACGACGCAGGATGCCGCTGGCTGTCTGAAGTTCAAGATGCCCGTCAAGAGTATAGTCACCGGTTTTGTTGCATAATACTTCGTACCAGCCGTCCTCTGACTCTATCTGTTTGCCGTCAATGAATATTGCCGGGCGGGCCGTCGAGTCGACTGCGGCCATAATGATACGTGCGCTGAACATGCTGCCCTGTACAACATTTTGTGACGTGGGAATTACATACGCATTGACGGCGTTGACGCGCAGGTCGCCCACGTCAATGTTCTTTATAAGTGTATGGAGAACTTCACCTTCGGCATAGCGCACATCGTTCTGAAGCTTGGTGAGCATGGTGATAGCAGCCGCTACAGGCATGTTTTCAAAATTGTACTCCTGCCAGTTCTTGCCCAACGCTCCAATCTTGAGAGGCACTTCAGTGCTGAAGTTGGCGCTTATTATTTCACGCTGGGTGGTATCGGTCACCATGGTGAGAATCTGCTCACGGTATGAGTTTATGGCATTGAACAGTTCCTGACCCTTACCGCGTTTCGGTGAAAGCATTACCTGTGTGGCGGCTTCAAGGTCATCGCGGTTCTTTATGTCATCCACGTTGGCATAGTGCCCGTCGGCTTCTTGGGCGATGAGCAGCTTGAGTTCGTCGGCAAAGTCAAAGAGTGAGTCGCTTATGGATTTGACATCAAGTGCCTTGGCATACCATTCACCTACCTTTTCATGGTTGAGCGAATCCTGCTGTGCGAATTCACGCATCACGGCCTGATTTTGCAGCGTGGCATTGACTGTGCTCTTGGAAAGACTGTCCTCGACTATGGTGAAACCGTTGAGCACATCCGATGATATGTTCATAGCCAGCATTGCCAGAAGGACAATGTACATGAGGTTGATCATCTTCTGACGCGCCGATGGTGGTCTTTCATTCGTTTTCCTTTTCATTTCGGAATCAAAAGGTGATTATTTGTTTCCAAGTTGTGAATTTACCTTCATGGCTTCAATCATGCGGGCATATACACGGTTAAGTTCTTCAATCTGCTCTACCATGGTACGTGTCTGCTGACTTGCACTTTCAAGGTTATCCATTTGTTGGCTTGCGCTCTTAAGGTGCATTTCATAGAAGGTATTGATGCTTATTAGGTTACGTGTCAGAGTCTCCAGTTCCTCGCTGCTCTGCTGCATGCGTTCCGCGTGGTTGCACATACTCTGCATACTTGCTGCAAGAGTACTGATCTGTGTCTGGATGGTTTCCATATCGGCTCCGATACCTGAAATTCCAATGCCAGCCGATGATGTCTGGGCAGACTGTATGCTCTGCTGAACCGGAGTCATGTGTACCGGCTGAACATTGTCTATTACAGAGGGCTGACGTACCGGCATACCCTGGTCTTCTGCATCGTCCGGTATATAGGGACGTTCAAATCCCGATATGAAGAACACAAGTACCTCGGTACCCATACCTATGAAGAGCATAAGGTTGGCACCTTTGATGTGTGTCAGTTTGAAGAGTGCACCAAGAATTACAATGGCGGCTCCCCAACTGTAAAGGTAGTTAAGCAGTATGCGACCCTTGGGTGTGTCAAGATAATCCTGAATGCGTGATGCAAGACCTTTCTTTTCAGTATTTTCCATTTGTTCCAGTTGTTTTGATTATAACAATCTTTATTTGCCGCGTTTTGAGTTTGCAATGCCGATTTGTGTACGTACGCAGCGGAATCCTATGTATGAGCGTTGCTCATTCTGGTATTCAAACGTGCGCCAGGAGGATTCTATGAATTTTTCCGGATCCTTCCAGGAACCGCCGCGAACTACCTTACGTTTCATATAGTACGGATCTTCAGGAGCGGCATTGTAGTAGAGTTCCGGGTTCATGTCATTCATCTGAAGAATACCGGCTTCAGTATATACTGTCGATGTCCATTCTGCTACGTTTCCGGCCATATCGTACAATCCGTTTGAGTTTGGCTTGTATGAGCCTGCCTTTGTGGTGATAAGGCTTCCGTCTTTGGTGTAGTTTCCCTTTTCAGGCTTGAAGTTGGCATAGTAACAACCTTCATCATCGCTTGAACCGTCAGTTTTCCATGGGAACACATTGTTTTCGCGGCCGCGTGCGGCGAACTCCCACTCAGCTTCGGTGGGCAGGCGATAACGCTGTATGTACCTAGCCTGAGGACCTAGGCTGGAAAGCAACAATTCGGTACGCCATGCACAGAAGGCATTGGCCTGTTCCCAACTTACACCTACAACGGGGTAGTCATTGTAATTTGGGTGGTTGAAGTATATGCGTGAGTATGTACCGTTGTTCGCATTCGGGAAGTCATTTACCCAGCAGGTCGTGTCGGGGAATATGTTTACAATATAAGTGTTGACGAAGTCATAGAGGCTTTTCAGCTCTCTGTCTTCGGTGCGGCGTATTATTTGTCCATCATCGGTGATGTAGGCTGTGTCTTTCGAAATCATGACCTTTTCTTCTGTTACCTCCTGATCAGTATTTTTGATGCGGTCCCGTGGGTCGAGTCGGTTTTTGCGCAGTGCCGCCTGATTATAGTCAAATATTTCATAACGGTAATTCAACTGCTTTACGTCAAGCATCCGTTCTCCAGTAATAGGATTGGTATAATAAAGGGTATTGATGATATTCTGCTGGTCTTCGGTAGCTTTTTTCCAAGGAATGGGCTTTGACCAGTTCAGATGGGGCCTTGCAAGTTCTTCACCGTTCTTATCGACGGTTATCAGGAAACTTTCATCATCTTCGGCCAGACGTGTGCGAATAATTGAGTCACGTACCCAATTTATGAACTGATGGTACTGGGCATTGGTTATTTCTTTCTCATCCATCCAGAACGATTCAACCGATATTTCTTTTGTTGGTGATGTCGATCCCCAAAGACTGTCTGCCGATTCGTCTCCAATCCTGAGTGAACCGCGTTTGACAAGTACCATGCCGTATGGAACAGGTTCACGCAGCATAGCCTGTGAACGGCCTGTCACTTCGCCTCCTGTCTGAGTTGAGTAGCCACTGCTGGTGCACTGGACTTCAAAAAGAGATATGAATGCCAGCAGCGTAATTGCAACAATGTTCTTGATTCTCATTGTAATGTCCTGTTATAAATATCTTATGCTCTTGTGTGAGTTTCTGCCTTTATTGAACAGATCCACATCTTTTTTCCAGTTTACCAGTAGGTCATGACTGCCGTTCAACGCACCAATTCCGCCTGTAAAGAGCCCGTATGCATAACCGATGGTCACTTCAGCTATCGTGCCACCCAAAAACACTGAAATTGAGGTTTGGGGGCTGTATCCGGCTCCGGCGTACATCAGAAACTTTTCATACTGGTAACTAACGGTTGCTCTGACATCGGCCTTGAACGACTGCAAGTCACTGGACAGCATGAAACCTGGCTGTACAGACAATAACGGATTTTTTGTGTGTATATTGTATTGCCCCTGCACATAATACATGGGGCAGATGTCCATGTATGTCGTAGCCTTATCGGGCTTGCCCAGTTCAATGTGGGGAGAATTGATATGTTGGACCGATGCTCCAAGACTCAGATTTCCGTGCACGTAGAACAGGCCTGCTCCTATATCGGCTCCGGTGCCTTTCTCGTTTCCGGCCGGAAATGCGGGGTCGTTGCCATCCCTGGTGCGGACTTTTGTACCGTCAAAACTCTGCGCCATGATTGCGCCTTGTATGCCAAGGTTCAGCCATCCTTTTCCCATACCTATTTTGTATGCATAATTCAAAGCCATACGTTGGCTGGCAAAGAGACCTATGTTCTCATTGAACAGGGAAAAACTCATACTGTGGCGCAGATGGTCAAAGGGAAGTGCCATGCCAGCACCGGCATAGAGTGAGGTGGGAGCACCCTCGTAGCCTGTCATCTGCATCGAGTATGAAAGTATTGCGTTAAGACGGCTGTCGCGGTTCATCGCCGCAGGATTGTAGAAATTCTCCATTTCGGCATAATGCGCAAAATGGACATCATACTGGGCAAACAGCACATCGACCGTACTCCAAAGAAACAGTACGGTAAAAGCTAGGCGTTTCATAGTGTTCACAGTACAAATAACGGCAAAAAAACTGCATTATTTTTGTGCTTCATGAAAAAATGTCTAATTTTGCGCCGCTTATTTCAAGTCGAAGAGTCGAAAATAATAAAATAATAAAGAACTAAAAATGATCATTGTTCCAGTAAAAGAGGGCGAGAACATTGAGCGCGCTCTCAAGAAATTCAAGAGAAAGTACGAAAAGACAGGTGTTGTTAAGGAACTCCGTCGTCGCCAGCAGTTTGACAAACCGTCGGAACTGAAGCGTCTCAAGATGGAGCATGCCATCTACGTACAGAAACTGCAGCAGACTGAGGAATAATTTTTCTTCGGCATATTGCGATACGCAATTTCTTTGTTATATTCGCCACTGAAGGATGTTTCAGTGACGAATTTTTTATGTCATGTACGCAAGCCAGTTTGCACAATATTTGAAGTTGGAACGGAACTACTCGGCCCGAACTGTTTCAAGTTACCTTCTGGATCTGGAACTGTTTGACAGATATCTTGAGTCAGTAGAACAGGGACTTGATTCATCAAAGGCTGACCGTGACAACGTGCGCATGTGGCTGGCATCGATGATGTCAAATGGTGAAAAAAGCACCACCGTGAATCGTAGGCTCAGCACCTTGCGGAGTTATTACCGTTATCTGGTGGGAATAGGAATATTAAGCCAGTCGCCGGCTCAGGGAATAAAAGGTCCAAAGAACAGCAAGCCGCTACCTTATTTTGTACGCGAAGACGAGATGGATGAAATATTGGATGAAGCATTTCCTGTGTATGGTTTTGATAATGTCCGTAACAATTGCATAATGGCTGTGTTTTACGAATGCGGTCTGCGTCTGGCGGAGCTTGTCGGGCTGAATGTTGAGGACGTTGATTTGCTGCAGCGGCAGCTTAAAGTGACAGGAAAACGTGACAAGCAGCGTGTGATACCTTTTGGTCAAGAACTGAAATCCAGAATAGAGGATTATCTGCAGGCACGTGTCCAGGCTGGAATTCCGACTGAACCGGCTCTTTTCATTAACTCTAAAGGACAGCGTATATCCCGGCAAACGGTATATCGGATGGTCAAAAGTATTCTTTCAAGTTATAGCAGTGTTGACAGGAAGAGTCCGCACGTGCTGCGCCATACATTTGCAACTTCAATGCTCAACGAAGGAGCGGCTCTTGGTGCGGTGAAGGAACTTCTCGGTCACGAAAGCCTGTCAACCACACAGGTATATGTGCATACTACATTCGAACAATTAAAAGATATTTACCAACAAGCTCACCCAAGAGGTGATAAATAAACACAAGTATTATGGAAACAAGAATTCAGGCGTTGCATTTCACGGCAACAGAACAGCTTCAGGCGTTCATCCAGAAAAAGTGTGCAAAACTGGAAAAGGTCTATGACCAGATTCAAACGGTAGACGTACTGCTTAAGGTAGTCAAACCCGAAACTGCGATGAACAAACAGGCAGGTATAACGGTAAAGACTGCAAGTGGAGAGTTTTTTGCCGATAAGACATGCGATTCATTTGAACAGGCCGTAGACGAATGCCTTGAAGCACTGCAGAAACAGGTTCAGAAAAAGAAGGAAAAACAGCAGGGGAAATAAAAAATATGCTCCTTTTGTTTGCTGTAAACAAAATATGAGATATCTTTGCACCCGCCTTTCGACAAAAGAATGGCGGGTTCTTTGACAAAATGCCGCTATGGCTCAATGGTAGAGCAACGCACTTGTAATGCGTAGGTTGTTGGTTCGATTCCGACTAGCGGCTCTGAACGGCGGAAAACAAGTCATTTGACTTAAGCACCCGGGAAAGTTTACTTTCACGGGGGATTAAGGCAAAGGACTTATGAAGACGACAGTCTTCATAACGCGTCGAGGAAGGAGCTTCGCGACAGCGAAGGTCAATCCGACTAGCGCGTTTTCCGGAGAATCTTCCAGTAAGCGGGACTTCTCCGCGCGTCGAGGAAGGAGCTTCGCGTCAGCGAAGGTCAATCCGACTAGCGCGTTTTCCGGAGGATCTTCCAGTAAGCGGGACTTCTCCGCACGTCGAGGAAGGAGCTTCGCGACAGCGAAGGTCAATCCGACTAGCGCGTTTTCCGGATTAGTTATGGGTGAATTCCAGAGTGGCCAAATGGGGCAGACTGTAAATCTGCTGTCTTTCGACTTCGGTGGTTCGAATCCATCTTCACCCACAAAGCAGGTAAGCGAGGCTGGGAAACCGGGATCTGCGGTCCTTTCAGGAACCACCTTATATTATATTAGGATAGGCCGAAGGGCTACTTCGTGACAACATATTTTGCGGCAATAACTCAATTGGTAGAGCGCAACCCCTCCAAGGTTGAAGTTGCGAGTTCGAGTCTCGTTTGCCGCTCAGGTGATTGTCGCTGTTATAGCTCAGCTGGTAGAGCGCATCCTTGGTAAGGATGAGGTCCCGAGTTCAAATCTCGGTAACAGCTCAATTGAAGTTAAATTAGAGGATAGGAGGAGACCGCCCATACGGTAGCCTTTTTGCAGTTGACATCAAGTTTAATCAATAAATAGCTTTAATTATGGCAAAAGAGACATTTGTGCGCACAAAACCGCACGTAAACATTGGAACAATCGGTCATGTTGACCATGGTAAGACAACTTTGACAGCAGCCATCACCAAGGTGCTTTCAGAAAAGATTGAAGGTAACTCAGACAAGGTCAAGTCATTTGACCAGATTGATAACGCTCCTGAAGAAAAGGAACGTGGTATTACCATCAACACTGCTCACGTTGAGTACGAGACTGCAAACCGTCATTATGCTCACGTTGACTGCCCGGGTCACGCTGACTATGTAAAGAACATGGTTACTGGTGCTGCTCAGATGGATGGTGCTATCGTTGTAGTTGCCGCTACTGACGGTCCTATGCCTCAGACCCGTGAGCACATCCTGCTCGCTCGTCAGGTAAACGTTCCTCGTCTGGTTATCTTCTTGAACAAGTGCGATTCACCGGATGTTGATGCTGAAATGATTGACCTCGTTGAAATGGAAATGCGCGAGCTTCTCGATGCATACGAATTCGATGGTGACAATACTCCTATTATTCGTGGTTCTGCCCTTGGCGCTCTGAACGGTGTTCCTGAATGGGAAGACAAAGTTATGGAACTCATGGCTGCCGTTGACGAATGGATTCCACTGCCTCCTCGTGCAGTTGACCAGCCTTTCCTGATGCCTGTTGAAGACGTCTTCTCAATTACCGGTCGTGGTACTGTTGCTACCGGTCGTATTGAGACTGGTGTCGTAAAGGTAGGTGACAAGGTTGAAATCCTCGGTCTCGGTGAAGAAAAGGAAACTACCGTTACCGGTGTTGAAATGTTCCGCAAACTTCTTGAGCAGGGTGAAGCAGGTGATAACGTAGGTCTGCTGCTCCGTGGTATTGAAAAGTCTGAGATCAAGCGCGGTATGGTTCTCTGCCATCCGGGTCAGATCAAGCCTCACACCACATTCGTAGCTTCTATCTACGTACTGACACAGAAGGAAGGTGGTCGTCACACTTCATTCCGTAACAAGTACCGTCCTCAGTTCTACATCCGTACAATGGACTGCACCGGTGAAATCACTCTGCCGGAAGGAACTGAAATGGTAATGCCTGGTGATAACGTTGAG
>JAZLIR010000016.1:0-2568 GCA_045617485.1 Bacteroidaceae bacterium | reverse complement strand
GGTGTTGTAGCGTTTGATGGGCAGGATGCCGGTCAGATAGGCGCAAGCGAACACGTATTCGGTCTTGCTGCCCTTGAAGAGCCGGCGGAGGAAATCCACATACTGGTCCATCAGAGCGGTCTGTCCCTCACGGCAGAGGGCATCCCATTCATCAATGAGGCAGATGAACTTCTCACCAGTGCGGTCAACGATGTTGACAAGGATGTCCATCAGGTCATCGTCGGGCTTTGAAGTGATGCCTTCATAGAGGCTGAGCAGTTCGTAACTGATGTCGCGCTTCATCTTGTCCAGGAGCCTCGGGTCGCCCACATATTTGGTAACGAAGTCGGTCATGTCCAGATATAGCACCGGATAGCGGTTCAGGTGCTTCCCGAAATCCCTGTCCCCACATATCTGCAAACCATCAAACAGCTCGCGCGAGTCGCAGGAGCGGTCGTAATAGGCGTTGAGCATCTTCACCGCCACCGATTTCCCGAACCTGCGGGCACGGGTCACGCAAAGGAAACGGCTGTCTGTCATCAGCACAGAGTTGACCTGCGCGATGAGCATACTCTTATCCACAAAATTAGAATTGCGGATAGAAGCGAAACCGTCATTGCCCTTGTTTATATATTTTCCCATAAATCGCCGGTGTTGATGTTGAGGTTGGTGTTATGTTGTTACTCGCAGGTGATTTTCCCACAGGTTGTGGGAATATTTGGAATTCGTTGATCTGTTGTTTTGTGAAGGAAGTGGTTTTCGGGTTGCGCCCTTGTGTCGGAATTTCCGACAGGTGCTATGGGTGAAGGGGCCGCCGGTTATGCCATCTTTACTTCTGAGAGATGGTTAAGCATGATTTTGATATACTCTGGTTTGTTAAACAACTTTTCCTTTCTTGCGCTCCACTCTGAAATATCCGCGATAACTTTATCAAGTACAATCTGCTGATTCATGTTACGCCAATGACCAAGAGCGGTATCGGTGTTCAGTATGTAATCTACTGTTGCAAGGAGTTCAAGGGAATAGCTTGAATAATAACCTCTAAGGAATTCCTTCACCATTTGGCTTTGTGCCTGATAGATTGCATTCTCCGGAAGTGAAAGGTATTCAGATACTGCGTTTGGTGTATCAGGAAGAATCCAGAACTCATCAAAAGGCTTCTTCTGCAAATCGACCATGCCCATTATATAACTGCCATTGAGATAATGGAGCACATGACGGACTTTGCCTGAATAAGGGCCATAGTATGCTCTATGGAATGCTATTTTGAATATGTCGGCAGCGCCAAAACGCTGAAAGAAATATACTATCTTTTCGGCGGCAAATTCGGATGCGAATTCTCCATATGATACCATATCACAGAGCACATCAAGGAGCATGGCACGAGCAGGGGTAAGTTTTACTTTTTCTGCGTTTAGCCGGTCAAGTATTTGTTCTGTCGGTTCGTAAATAATGATGTCGCATGGCAAATCTTCAAGTGCATTTTCTATCATGGGACGGACGCGTTCCCAGTCAAGGCCGCCATTCTTGGAACCTAATGGCGGGATGGCGATAGACGTGATTGCACGTGATACTATCTCTTGACGAAGGGCAACTAGTCCTTGCTGAATATATAAGTATTCAGAAGGTTTGCGCCAAGTGGTCTTGGTAGGGAAATTAATAATATACCTGTTTTGACCAAAGAGGTCTTTGGTTTCAGTTACGAGCATTTGACCAACCGTTAATTTCCCTTCAGCACACGCTTTATGGTAAGCCTTGTAGTTTTCAGGAAATGCATTCTTGAACTGGAGGGCAATTCCTTTACCCATAACACCTACGGTATTGACAGTATTGACGAGTGCTTGTGCAGTACTCTGGAGCAAATCTCCTTTTGTATATCGTATCATATTGTGTCAGAAATAGAAGTTTGGTCTAATAATGATTTTGCTCTCCGGAATGCCGTATGATATCAGTTGTTGTTTGGCTGCTTCGTCGTACGTAACATAACCTGAAATGAGACAAGCAGGCACTTCGTCAAGGAAGAGTATCTCGGCCTCTTTTTTTCGTTTGGCATCGGCATCCTCGTTCCAAAATTGGGCATAAACATCGTTGTATGATAATATGTCATCAATGTCCTTTAGTTTCTCACTTGGGTAGTGTTTTGTAATGTGATCGGCAGCATGCCCATCGGTAAAGACAAAACGTAGTTGCTTTTCTATAATGGTATCAATCCGTAATACACAATATACTATTTCACCGGGTAATCTTTTGGTTACGCCATTGAATCCATTCTGGATGACATAGAGCATTGGCGAACGGGGGCCAAAATAGAATGGTATATATTGGTCAAGCGTTCTGCCGGCAATATCTCTATCTGATCTGGCACTTATCATAGAACTGTCACCGATAGGAATGTAGTCAAGCGAAGCCTTGGGAGAATATGCATGAACAAAGCCAACATCCAGAATTTGCGGTATATTCAAGATGTGTGTCATACGAAATATGTATTTGATACTTTGTTTCATACGCAATATGGATAACTTTCCAATAATGTTCGTATCTGCTTGCCTGCAAACTGATGTATCTCCTGTGGCCTATTGTAGGCCGTTT
>JAZLIR010000015.1:0-15646 GCA_045617485.1 Bacteroidaceae bacterium | reverse complement strand
TTATTATTAGAGTTAGTATGAACCAGCAAGGTAATGTTATCAAAACATACTTATCAAAAGTTGAACATATTATCAATCATTTATGCCAATTAATAATCGTCAACTTGTGATAACAATATACTTGTGATAATGGTCATTATCCTCCACTTAAGATAACGCAACGTCGTTCATCAGGTCAACGTACTTGCCGTAGGTCTGCGCTTCACGGCAGTCCGCCTGACAGGTTTTCTTTTTCATGCTTTTTGTCGATTATCATTTGTTTTTCAGTAATAGACTAATGTGTTACGGGTGCAATGATACGCAATCCTGCGGCTCATTACTAATGGATTTCACAAAACTTTCAGGCGGGCGGTGTTTTTATGGCAGTGATGAACGCGGGCATGGGGTATAAAATATCGACTGAGCCGGTATATCCGCTATGGTTCGGAACGCAGAAATAAAAAGGCCTACAGATACCTGTAAGCCTTATTACTGTGGTGCCACCGAGAATCGAACTAGGGACACAAGGATTTTCAGTCCTTTGCTCTACCAACTGAGCTATGGCACCAGAAGCATTTGTTTCCGAATGCGGGTGCAAAGATACGTACTTTTTTATTCTCTGCAAGTTTTTGGAATAAAAAAGTTCTGTAGTTCAAAAAATACCCTTAACTTTGCACCATCGAAAGAGATCGGAATGTAGCGCAGTTGGTAGCGCACTACGTTCGGGACGTAGGGGTCGGGCGTTCGAGTCGCCTCATTCCGACCAGAGAGCAGAAGTTGGCATATCCGGCTTCTGTTTCTTTTTGCACACAAGCCAACGCCCGGCCCCGTGTTCGCTGTGGCGAACTAAAACAAGGTTTCCGCGTGAAACGCGGGCGTTCGAGTCGCCTCATTCCGACCAAAGAACAGGAGCTGACAATATCAGCTTCTGTTTCTTTTTCGGGTGAGCCGGTATTACAGATTAAACAAGTAGGTAACAGCCAGCAGGACGCGGTTGTTGACCACAAAGTCACCGCCCTTCACGGTGCCTTTGGCCTCGAAGTCGCCGTATGAAACGCCGGTTATGTCGTCCTCAATGCAGAACTGGGTGTTGCCGGCCTTGTACTTGAGGTTCGGAGCAATGCGGAACATGCGGTCAATGTTGCCACCGGTCGCGTAAATCTTTGAAGCGTCCAAATTATCATTTGCACCAAGATTCTTCATGTAGCCTGCAAAACAGCCCACTTTGAAATCTGCGCCGTAGTCAACGAACACCCACGATGAACCGGCGGTCAGAGGTGACCACTCGTCAGAGGTACCCGCCTTCAGACCGTAGCCTGTGCAGAATCCAAGCTGTGACATATTCTGACCGTAGTATGTCTTTGCCATAGCCTGAAACTTGCCGTTCTTATAGACAGCCTGGGCCATACCGGCAACGCTCTCAACATACTGGTTGCTTATCTTTCCACCGGCAATTGTGGTGTCGGGGCTGATTTTCTGCCATTCCACACCAGCAGCAAGCGAAAGATGCTCGCCGCTCCACTCAACTCCGGCGTACAGTTCCGGAATCATGGAACGGCGCTGGTATGCAAATGACCGGTTAAGAGGACCAGTCGCGTTGCTGAGCGACTGGAAGACTGCTGCAGCCTCGAAGGTCAGACCGTCTCCTGCCCTGAAATCGTAACGCAGCTGACCCGAGCGGTTCAGGCCATTGAATGGCGAACCTACTGCAATGCTTCCCACGCCCGGCATGAGCTTGCCCATGGGATGCCATGTATGACCCAGTGTTACCGATGAACTCTCCCAGTCAAACACAGTGTAGCAGTGACGGAAAAGAAAGAACGCACTTGAATTATAGTTGAACACGTCAAACTCGACATTGGCACGCGAATCGGCACCCAGCACCTTGGGACCGGTCATATTGAAGCCGAAACGGACGGTGGAACCGAACATTGAAGCAGCCTTCGTGTCATTTGCATCGACGCCGTTAACCATAGCCTCGTTCAGCGGGTACAGGTACAGATAATCGTCAGCGCCGGAAAAACTCTTTCTTGTGTCCATGTAACTGCGTACATCAACGAAACCGTAGCCGCTCAGCTTGAAATCCTCCTTCTTCTGAGCCGATGCTTCCGAACACCAGACAAGCCCCATCAGGGCCACTGCAACGAACAGATTCTTTTTCTGAATCATGATGGATAATAGATTAAAAGATTATTAGTTAAAAATGTGTGTGGTAAAAACAGGTTCTTAGAAGCTGTTTTGAAATGTTCGATTAAAAGTTTTATGAAAGATTTTCGAGATGAAAATTCGGTTGTTTGAAGGAGCAATGGGGTTCCATTGTGACTGAAAAGAAACGAACTTTTCAGCCGGAAAGATTTTATAAAAGATTAATTGGAACATTTCAAAACAGGTTCTTATAATTCAATTGAATAAGTCTTTCCCTTCCTGGCCTTCACAGTCTTTGAAATACCGTTCCAGCGTACTGTCAGTCTGTTTTTTACAGTAGATTTAATCTTCACGGTGACAGGCTTGCCGTCCTTCCATGAAAGTTCCTCAATTATAAAGCCACCACGGGCACGCAGACCCTTCACGCAGCCATCCTTCCATACGTCCGGAAGAGCGGGCAGAAGCTCTATCACTCCGGTATGGCTCTGTACCAGCATCTCGGCGATACCTGCGGTGCAGCCAAAGTTGCCGTCAATCTGGAATGGCGGATGTGCATCGAACAGATTCGTATAAGTGCCGCCGCTGCCGCCGAATCCGCGACCTCCCGCGACAGGCTTCAGCTGGTCAAGGATAAGCTTGTATGCATGGTTGCCGTCAAGCAGACGTGCCCACAGGCAGACCTTCCAGCCCATAGACCAGCCTGTCGATTCGTCGCCGCGCGCCTCAAGACTGGTGCGTACCGCCTTGAACAGGTCCGGAGTGCCGTCGGCCGTAATCTGACGGCCCGGGAACATACCCCACAGATGGGAAACATGACGGTGATGGTCATTCGGGTTGTCCCAGTCCTGGAACCACTCTTGCAGCTGCCCCCAGCTACCGACCTTCATCGGCGCCAGACGGCTCTGAATATTCTTCAGAGTATCGACAAAAGCCTTGTCCTCCTTCATCAGCGCGGCGGCCTCAATGGTATTGCCGAACAGGTCGGCCAGCATCTGGTTATCCATAGTCACACCGAACGATGTGGTTATGTTACGGTTCTCCGGGTCCATCTGCGGAGCGTTCTCCGGCGAATACGACGGAGCGGCAACCAGATACCTGTTGCCCGATACAGGTTCCTCGACCAGGAAGTCAATGAAGAACTGGCATGCACTCTTCATGATAGGATAAATCTCTTCAAGATAATCCCTGTCCTGATTGAACATATACCCGTCCCAGATTGCCTGGCAGAACCAGGCAGCACCGGTAGGCCACATGCCGTTGTATGCGCCGTCAACCATGCCGGTAGAGCGCCATATATCGGTGTTGTGATGCAGAGTCCAGCCGCGGCAACCGTACATGGCAGCCGTCTCACGACCATGCTCTGCACAATCCCTGACAAGCTTCAGGAACGGCTCGAAGTTGTCCTCCAGACCGCATACAAATGCAGGCCAGTAGTTCATTTCAACATTGATGTTGGTGGTGTATTTGCCATCCCACGGAGCCTGACGGCTCTCGTTCCATATACCCTGCAGATTGGCTGCCTGGCCACCGGGCTGCGAACAGCATATAAGCAGATAACGTCCGAACTGGAAGTACAGCTCCACGAACTGAGGGTCAAAAATGTCATCGAACTGGGCAAGACGCTTGTCAGTAGGCAGCTTTGCCTGATCATTCGATCCCAGGTCAAGCGTAACGGTATGGAACTGCTTCTGATAGGCACTGACGCTTGCAGCCAGCACATCGTCATACTTCTTCCTTCCTTCCTCAAAAGGCTTCAGATATTTCTCGGCCGCCTGACTCTCATTGCCGCTTACATCCTGATAGTTCACGAAATTCGTCCCCACCGAAATGTAAATAATGACTTCGTCGGCATTCTTGACTGTCAGTCCGTCGTCCGATGCCTGGACCCTGCCTCCATCGGCAATCACACAGGTCCTGTCAGTGAAACGGATTCTGCCCTCCACACCTTCATGGTCGTCGCCCTTGCACGAAATGTACATGACACCCGTATTGGCCGATGGAAGCAAAGCACCGCGTCCAAGTATGCGGTCCTCCTTGAAAGGCAGGTCATAACTTGCTTCAAACGATACCGATGCGTCCTTATCGGCACTGAGGCGCATTACAATCACCTGGTCCGGGAATGACACGAACGATTCGCGGGTATAAGTCACACCGTCTGCCTTGAAAGTGGTCTTTGCCACCGCACGGTCAATGTCCAGTTCGCGATAATAATCTGAACAGTTCTCCATTCCATCGAACTTCAGAAGCAGATTGCCGGCTGTCTGATAAGGCATGCCATGAGGGCCCGGAGTGTTTATGTATTCATCACAAAGGGACTGTGCATCCTTGCGGCGGTTCTCGAACAGAGCCTGGCGAATCTCGTCCAGACCATCCTTAGCCCTGTCATTCACATTGTTGTGAGGACCACCACCCCAGATGGTTTCTTCGTTTATCTGTATGCGCTCCTGCTCTGGGGTGCCGAACACCATTGCCCCCAGACGGCCGTTACCGAGCGGAAGGGCATCGGTCCACTGCTTTGCAGGCTGCTCGTACCAAAGTTTCAACCTGTTGTCATCCTGTGCGTTTCCGGCTACGGAAAGCAAAACTGCAAATGCAATTGCAAGTATCCTGTTCATATATTCAGGTCTGTTTTTGAATTCAGATGCGAAATTACTCCTTTTATATATAATATTCCACATAAAATTGATACTTTTGCTATTCCGTTAGGTTTAAAATCAAAATTCAAACACATACAGTATGTATCTATTAGGTTATGACATAGGCAGCTCTTCAGTGAAGTGCAGCCTGGTTGACGCACAGAGCGGAGCCTGCAAAGCGACAGCATTTGCGCCAAAGAGTGAAGCACCCATCAAGGCAGTGAATCCGGGATGGGCCGAACAGAACCCTGAAGACTGGTGGAAATATCTCAAAGCAGCCACTGCCGATGTCCTTTCGCAGTCAGCAATCGATGTAAAGGACATTGCCGCAATAGGTATCTCATACCAGATGCATGGTCTGGTATGCGTTGACAAGAACCGGAAAGTGCTTCGTCCGGCCATCATCTGGTGTGACTCACGCGCAGTTGGAATAGGCGAGGAGGCTTTCTCACAGCTTGGCCGCTCACAGTGTCTTACCCATCTGCTCAACACCCCGGGCAACTTCACAGCATCGAAGCTGGCATGGGTAAAGCGCAACGAGCCTCAGATTTTTGAAAAGATTGACCGCATCATGCTGCCGGGCGACTACATTGCAATGCGTCTTACCGGTGAAATCTGCACCACCATCTCCGGACTGTCCGAAGGCATGTTCTGGGATTTCCAGACAGGCGACATCGCAAGTTTCCTGCTTGACCACTACGGCATACCACGCTCATTCATTCCGAAGATTGTTCCCACTTTCTCAGAACAGGGCCGTCTGACCGCATCAGCGGCTGCCGAACTCGGCCTTGCCGAAGGAACGCCAATAACATACCGTGCGGGTGACCAGCCCAACAACGCGCTGTCACTGAACGTATTCGAGCCGGGTGAAATTGCATCGACCGCAGGCACATCGGGAGTGGTATATGGCGTCAACGGTGAAATCAGCTATGACCCCAAGTCAAGGGTAAACACCTTTGCACACGTAAACCACAAGACAGGCTTCAACCGTCTTGGCATACTTCTCTGCATCAACGGTACAGGCATTCTGAATGCATGGATGAAACGCACCATCATGCTTGAAGGCATGAGCTATTCCGATATGAACGACCTTGCTGCGCAGGCACCTATCGGCGCAGGCGGCGTATCGGTTCTGCCATTCGGCAACGGCGCCGAGCGTGTTCTTGAAAATCAGGAGCGCGGATGCAGTTTCAACGGTGTGAACTTCAACCTGCATGGCCGTGAGCACCTGATGCGCGCTGCACAGGAAGGCATTGTATTCTCATTCAAATACGGCATTGAGATTATGGAAGATATGGGTATGCCTGTCAACAAGATCCACGCCGGCAACGCCAATATGTTCCTCAGTCCGCTGTTCCGCGACACCCTGGCCGGTGTAACAGGCGCCACAATCGAGCTGTACGATACCGATGGCTCAATCGGCGCAGCCAAAGGTGCCGGTATGGGAGCCCACATCTACAACGACCACAACGAGGCCTTTGCTTCACTCCAGAAAATCCGTGTCATAGACCCGAAGGCCAGCGATATGCCTGCATACAGTGAAGCATACCAGCAGTGGAAATCATACATTCAATAATCACCTTACTGAACTGCAATGAAAACTTTCAAGACTATTGCCCTCTTCATGGCAACAATCTTCATGGTTGGAACTCTGGCATCGTGCGGTGCAACAAAAAACGCACAGGGTCAGAAAAAAATGAGTCCGGCAAAAAAAGGCTACGCCGAAACCGGGAAATACCGCAATTATTTCAAAGAGCTTGGAATACCGCAGGCCGAGATTGACAAGAAAATTGCTGACGTTTACGCCGAAATCTTCGAGAATCCCGAGCGCGGTGCCTACAAGGACGTCGATGTCGAAATTGACGGCAAGACCGTTCACATGGGCTACGTATCGGATGTCAAGAACGGTGACGTGCGCACCGAAGGTATGTCGTATGGTATGATGGTAGCCGTACAACTTGACAAGCCGGAACTGTTCAACAAGCTGTGGCGTTGGTCAAACTACTACATGCGTCATAACGAGGAAGGGCCTTCTCATGGTCTCTTTGCATGGTCATGCCGTCCAAACGGCCGCCGTACCGCAAGCGGCAGTGCCAGTGACGGCGAACTCTATTATGTAACCGACTTGCTGCTGGCCTCGCGCCGCTGGGGCAGTTTTGAGGAATTCAACTACCTTGAAGAGGCTCAGACACTGCTCAACCAGCTGTTCTCAAAGGATGGTACGGGTGGCGTCACCAACATCATCAACATGGAAAAGAAACTTATCAACTTCTGCCCTGACACACGTTCGAACGAGTGGACCGACCCGTCATACCATCTGCCTGCATTCTATGAGATCTGGGCCGAAAGCGCCAAGGACGGCCGTGAAGCCATCTACCGCGAACTTGCAGACAGTGCACGCGCTTATTTGCACCGTGCTACCGACCCCGTCACCGGCATCAACCCGGACCAGAGCCAGTTTGACGGCACACCGAACCGTGGCAGTGAATTCCATTACGATTCATGGCGCGTTCCAATGAACATAGCCATGGACTTTACCTGGTACCACAAAGACGCCCAATGGCAGTCAGACTATGCCAACCGCATACAGGAAGCCATTGTAGGACGCTACGGCATAACCGAATTCCCTGACCAGTTCGCAATGAACGGTGACAAACCGCGCATGCTTATGGGCGGCGGACGCTGGAAAGGCAATCTGCGCCACTCGATAGGTTTTGTAGGTACCATGGCAACCACTAGCCTTATGACTGACGGCCCCTACAGCCAGGATCTTGTGCGCCACATGTTCGACCAGGTTCTCGAGCCATACGAAGACGGATATTATGACGTGTACTATGACGGACTTGTATATCTGTTCTCACTTCTGCACCTGAGCGGAAACTACAGGATGAATTGGTAATTTTCCCTTACTGACAGAGCATGAATGGTCCGATGCTGGATTGCATCGGACCATTTTTTTTATTTTTATTTTGCTGTATGTCAAATAAAACCATTATCTTTATGCGCTTAAAAGCGCCTTTATACGCTCATTTGCATTACAACCGGACAAAATAATAATCAAAATAACCAATTACAATGAAGAGATTCAACCTCAAGAATGCGCTGAAAGGCCTGTCTGCCGCGGGCCTTATGGTTGCAGCAGTCTGCACGCAGACTTCGTGCAGCGATCTTTGGAGCGAGCAGCACCCGGGAACGTACTACATCAATTCCGGTGAAACCATCGCTACCTTCCTTGAAGAAGGCAAGTACAAGGATGAGTTCACAGATTTCGTTTATGTCCTCAAAAAGGCCGGAATATGGGGCGAATTGAGAACATACGGAGAACATACCTGTTTCGCTCCTACCAACGACGCCTTTGAGGCATACCTGAAACAGAAGTATGAAAGTGTTCCGGAAGACCAGAAGCACTTCTATTCATGCCTTGACTCGCTCACTGTAATGCAGTGTGACACCATTGCAAAGACCCACCTTTGCGGAGCCACATTCTTCTGCTCGGACATGAGCGGTGACGGTGCGTTCCCATATCCTAACCTGCTGGACCGTTACCTGACATACTACTCTTTCCCTGATTCGACACCAACCCTCAACGCCGATGGTGACACCGTAGCCTGGAAGACCAAGCTTGGCTTCAAAATCAACCAGGAGGCAAGAATCATTGAATCCGACGATACCGTTCAGAACGGCGTAGTCCACATTGTAGGAAGTGTAGTTCAGCCAAGTAACAAGTGGCTTCCCGGACTTATGAAGGAGAACCCGCTTATTTCAATCTTCACCGAAGCTCTTGAAGCTACCGGCATGAAGGACACCCTTGAACAGTACATTGATGCCACATATCCGTGGGCTCCAATGAACGGACGCGACCCGAAAATCTACTACGACTCAACCATATCGCACTACAAGGCAACGGGTACGACAGCCAAATCTCTTATCTACGACACGGGTGCCGAAAAAGGACAGACAGGTTGCATTCCTGATCTGAGATACTTCAAATACACGATGTTCGTAGTCAAGGACTCTGTACTTAAGGCAGATTATGGAATTGAAGACCTTGTAGGGCTTAGAAACTTCGCAAAGGACAAGTATCCCGAAGGCGCTTCGCTGGCCGACAATGCCGAAGGAAGCTCACTCAGAAAGCTCATCCAATATCACATACTTCCAATGCAGCTTGAGTACAACCAGCTTAATCTTGTAGGTTCAGATGCGTGCAGCATTGTAAAGAAGAACCGTACATTCAAGGACGAGCTTGACGTTGAAGACTTCTATGAGCCCACGCTTCCGCACTCAATCATGCGCATAAGCACTCCTTATAACGATGACGCCGCTCTTGGCATCTTTATAAACAGAAAGGGAACGGAAAAGACAGGACTTGACTTCCCAGGCACCAAGATTGACAACACCAACGACGGAAACAAGAAGAGTGCATTGAACGGCTGCTACCACTACATTGAAAAGATTCTGCTGTATGACCATACAACCAGAACCGAGGCCCTCAACACCAGAATGAGAGTCCTGGCAAACTCCATGTCACCTGACTTTATAAACAGCGGTGCGTCATGCCGAATCAACAACGGCGGAGCTAAAGACAAATATACCGTAGGCTTCCTGAAAGGCTACTGCAAGAACTTTGAGGCATTGAACAACAGCACCCAGTTCTGGGTAAGATACGCAGACCAGTCATTCGGCTGCTGGATGGGTTATGAAATGACAATCCGCGGCATTTACGATATTGCCATGAAACTGCCTAACGTACCTTCTGATGGTACATACGAAGTACGTTTGTGGGTAAACTCCATGAGCAACTACCAGGCAACATACGGTGGTGCCAATCCGCGCGGTATTGTACAGTTCTACTTCAGTGACGGACAGCTTGACGAATTTGGCAAGAAAGTCTGGAAGGCATGCGGTATTCCTGTTGACCTTCGCATTGCCGGAGGTGACCCGCGTATCGGCAACATCAAGGACAGCGAAATTGAGACCAACTACCCGGACAATGCCGAAGCATACATAGACATCTATGATAACGCTATGCGTAACCGCGGCTACATGAAAGGTATGGACTCGTATAATCCAAGCGGCTCGGATGATCAAAACCTGCGCAAGGACGTTGACTGCAACAGAAAGATTGTCTGCAATGAATTCATGCGTGCCGACGGAACATATTACCTGCGCATGCGCCAGGTTATGGATGCCGAAAATGCAGACTTCCCGTTCAACTTCGTGGAGGTTGTACCAAAGAGCGTTTATGATAATGATATCAACCCTGAAGACAAACATTGATTCAGGGTACATAACCAAACTAAGAGCGGTCCGAAATTTCGGACCGCTCTTAGTTTGGTTAATACTTACTATTTATTGGGATTAATGCCAAAAGGCAACCGCTGAAACATGGGATTGAATGTAGGACCATTCTGCTGCGGCATTGGGCCATGTAAAGGTCTCTGACCAAAGCCAAACGGCATCATGCCACGAGGTGCCGGTATCGGGGCGTTGTAGTTTGGTGAACCATTCCGAAAACGGTCCTGCATCAACGCACGTACAGAATCGCTGACAATGGAATCGGGCAAATGCCAGTTTCGGCGGAAGTTTTCCATCCACTGACGTTGCTGCTCAGAAAGATGCTCCAAATTCTCCATCTGTCTGCGGCGTGCATCCATAACCTGAGGCTGCATCATCATAAACGGGCGATTCACCTGTGCGGAACGCATCCACATCTGTGTCTGAGCATCTATTTCCTGACGGTTCTGACGTGACCACTGCTGAAAAATTTTCTGGCTCAGTTCCCACTGTGCCATACCTATCTTTCTACGCGTAGTGTCCTCCAGTTCCTTTTCAAGTTTGCCGTTATAACTGCTGTTAATCGAATTCCAGCGTTTCATATACTCCTGGTCATCAGGCTTCAGTTCACGGTTCAACTTAGCCAGTTCCTCATTGTATTCACTGTATATTCTGGCAAACTTCTGATATTCCTTCTTTGAAAGCGACGCCTTCTCCTTGATATAACGCAAGGAAGCATTTATCATCTGCTCGTCCCTATCAGGTTGCGACTGGGCAACGGCCACTCCGCTGACCGACATTGCAAGCAAAAGATAGCACAAAATAGAAGGCAACCTTTTCATAAGGTCAGTCTCCGTAATAGTTGCTCATCATTGAATACAGGCCAAGCTCTTCACTTGACATGTTCTGGAATACCTCATCAATGCTGGCGCACTGTGAGATTGAATCATAGTCAGGCACATTCAGGCTCTTCCCAAACGGATTGAGCAGCAAAACGGCCACAGCTGCAACGCTTGCGGCACCGGCAAACCAGGCGTACAACTTACGCTCCTTGCGGTGACGTTGCTCTCTGCCAATTCCGGACACGACCCTCTCCGTCATTTCCTCCATAAAATGCTCAGGCATTCTGTACGGCATCTCACGGCTAAGGGAATCCAGATCAAGCTTGCACGGAGCATCATCCTCAATCCGGGTACGCTCACGTTCTATCCGGGCAATGACTATCTCAGTCATATCCTCCATGAAATGCTCAGGCATTCTGTATGGCATTTCACGGTTAAGGGAATTCAAATCAAACCCGTTCATAGCTGATGTTCTGTTATATAGTTTTTAATCTTCTCTACAGCATAATGATAATTGGTCTTCAGCGTATTTACGCTGTCTCCAACTATTTGGTGAATCTCCTCGTAACTCTTTTCATCATAGTAACGCAGGTTGAACACCATTTTCTGCTTTGTTGGAAGAAGCGCTATGGCCTCTTGCAGAAGTACCAGCGTCTCGTCCGCATCCGGACCGGCCTCATCCCTCACTGTCTCTTTGAGCGAATCACCAAGATCATCAACCGAAACCATGCTTGCCGCCGACTTGTTCTTTAGCAGTTTCAGGCTCTCGTTCGTTGCTATCTTATAAAGCCATGAAGAAAGCGGAAACTCATTTGAGTATGTGCTGCGGTACTTATAGACGTTAATCATAGTTTCCTGCAGAACATCCTGGGCATCGTCATGAGCCACCACCATGCGCCTGATGTGCCAATATAGCGGCTCTCCATATTTCTTCATAATCAGACGCACCGCCTGCTCCACGTGACTGTCATCACACAGCATTCGGGCAATGGAATCATCGCTCACTGATAGAGTTGCCTGGTTATTCATGCTGTCCTTCGCATCACGCTTCGACATTATTATACAGACTAATGAAAAAGGTTAAAACTTGAAAAAGAAAATTGCATCGGCCAGAAGCGGACCTCCTGACCGATGCAATCGGTTATGAATATCAATACTGTTTCTGATGGAAGTAATCAAAATCAGCCCAGCCGCCTGCCTCCAGAGTAGCATAACTGTAAAGCCCAGTACGGTAGCCGGTAAAATAATCCAATGAAAAACTCATCTGCAAGACACCGTCAACGTCGTTCCAGTTCTTTCCGTCAAGGGAATAACTCATGAAAGCCTGATCGGCACCTGCATCATCGTCAGACTGCGGAGTGAACACGTATCGAATTCTAAGCCATACTTTGCCCTGCGACAGCTTAATTCGCAACGCTTCGGTGTCGGGACTTTGCTGCGGCTGATTCTGCTGTCCCCAACGTCGCTGCTGCGCACGATGGTACATTGCCACAAGATACTTCGAGCCGTCCTGTGCCACCTCAACACCAATTGTGCAATAATTGCTCTGGAATGCGACTATTCCGGCATGGTCACCTGGTTGCATACCCGATGCATCAAGCAACACTTCGCTGAAACATCGCGGACCGACGGTACGTTGTGTAAGCGTATTGCGGGCATCCATCACGTTGGTAGCAATCTGACCTGTCTTCAAACGCAGCCAGCCTTTGCGCTCGATAACAGACCATGCCGCATTGTCCGGTTTATGATTCCACTGCCATACCAGATCAAGATTGTTCTTACGGTACTTGAACTCATCATTTGCCCATGTACGGTTTTCACCTCTCTCAGGCAGATTGACGGTGAACTGCTTTACAGGAACAGTATTGTCACCGAGAACTGGCCAACCGTCAACCCAGGTTACAGGCTGCAGCGTCGGAATGCGACCGACCGCCCCGTGATCCTGGAACATTATGGCATACCAGTCGCCGTTCTGAGTCTCAATTATGCCACCCTGAGCCACACCGTCACCGCGGCCGTCAAACGGAGCACTCAATATAACTTTACGCTCATACTCTCCGAACAGTTCCTTCGAGCGCCAGCAGGTCTCGGTACGCACGCCTCCGCTCGGCCAGTCTATCTCAAGAATGTAGTAGTAATCGCCTATATGGTAAATATGTGCGCCTTCGGCACGCAGATTAAAGCCCTGACGGGGCGAATCGATGAGAATCCTCTCTTCGGCACCGGCCTTTATTGCAGACCCGTCGGGTTCAAGTTCTATTATGCGCAGTTCGCCGTTGCCCCAAACCACATACAGGTGTCCGTCTTCAAACAGCATCGAGGCATCATGGAACGGACGGTCAATAACAGAACGCTCCCAGTTGCTCTTATAGATGTCATCTGTACGGTAAATGTAAGTCTTTGACTGGTCGTTGGCAATGAACAGCGCATAGAAAGTGCCGTTCACATAACGCAGTGAGGTTGCCCACTGGCCTTTCCCGTATGCGTTGTGCCCGCCACGCAGATTGTATATGTCATCATCGTTGAGAACATCATACACATAACTTATTATTTCCCAATGAACCAGATCCCTGGAGTGCATAATAGGAGCACCGGGGCAGAAATACATGGTAGTGCTTACCATGTAGTAGTCACTGCCCACCCGAATCCAGTCATTATCAGGAATATCCGTATATGTCAGTGGGTTGACGCACTCGGTAACTCTGGCTCTGGCACTGCACACGTCAGACAAAGCCAGCATACCAAGCAGACATACGGCAAAAAACCTTATTGATTTCATCAATTCAAAAAAATGCTCTTATTCAAATGTAAGCCAGTCAACTTGAATCTTCTCGCCACCGGCCATGCGTACCTTGAGGTGGTGAATACCCTTTGAAGCGCCGCTTACCTTTGCCCTTGCTTCAATGACCTGGCGGTCAGCAGGTACATTCACTGTGGCAATAACCTTGTTGTCCTGCAATATTTCAAGAGTACCTGCACTTGGAGGAACAATCTTTACCGTTACGCTCTTTGGAGCCTTCTTGAAGTTCACAGTGTTGTACTGTGCCCATGCGCCCTTTTCAAAGAACACCGTCTTCCAGCCTGCAAAATAGTTGCTTGGCTCAAGATATGCTATAGAGTCACCGCTGCTGCTGAGTGCCGAGTAGCGGTCAAGCTGAATCTTTGTATCTGACTGGGTTACGCCAATACCGCGAAGTGTAGGCTTGACCATACGTATTGTGCCGTCCGGCTCAAAGAAAATGGAGTCGGCACACACGGAACGGTTCTTGTCAAATTCAGGTGAAAACTCGTTGTGATGATAGAACAGATAAGTCTGCCCCTTGTACTCAATAATTGAATGATGGTTGGTCCAGCATTTGTTGGCATGCTCTTCAAAGAAAACACCCTTGAATTCGTACGGACCGAAAATATTGTCAGCCATACAGTATGCCAGAACCTCCTCGACATCGCGTGCCCAGGGGAAAGTCATGTAGTAATGGCCGTCATGCTTGAACAGATACGGACCTTCAACAAGCCCCTTGGTGGGAACACCTTCAACACGATGACGGTCAGCAGGGTCAGTTGAGACAGAAAGCCAGTCGTCATTCATCTTCGTAATGGTAATGCCAGGCATAACCAGATAGCCCTGACCGTCGTCGTCAACAAAAATACACGGATCAATGCCTCCAACGCCCTCTATGGGAGTCTCCTGCGGAATATATGGACCTTCGGGATAGTCAGCAATGGCAACGCCTACACGGTTGCCTCCGCCAAAGCGCTGACCGGGCTGGGGTTTTGCACCTGCAGGAAAGAAGAAATAATATTTCCCATTATGCTCCTTGCAGTCAGGAGCCCACATTGAGTAACCCTTCTCATTAACCCATGGAGCCGTCCACTGGTCAACAATCATGCCGTGGTCAGTCCAGTCAGTAAGATTATCACTTGAAAAAACATGATAGTCAGCCATGCAGAACCAGTCCTTGCGGGCATATTCGGCAGGAGCCTTGATATCATGCGATGGGAATACATAGACACGGTCACCGACCACCAGAGCCGATGGGTCTGCCGAGAACTGGTCTCTGATAATAGGATTTTGAGCAACGGCAAACGCACTGCCCAGAAGGGCGGCTGCCAAAAGGACAAGTCTTGATTTCATAGAAATGAATATGATAAGGTTAGCAGTCCCAAAGTTATTGGCTTTTTTCGGTAAAAACAAATTGGCGGGACTCCCAAATGGGGTCCCGCCAACAATTAGTTATGGTTAACTTTCAATTACTTGATATAAACCATTTCCGAATAGCTTTCACCATCCTTCTTGGTAATTCTGATGACAATACCCTTAGGATTGTCAATCTTGATACCGTTAAGGTTGAAGTATTCAACATCGGCAGCTACTTCGTCGCTGGCATCAGCGAATGTCGGATATTCATTCAGTTCACCAAGAGCAGCACTGGCAAGAGCATTATAGTCTGCAGTTGAATCGGCATAGAATGTCATGAAGAAGTCATCAACTCTTGACCAACCGCTCTCTGATGAGAGATAGAGGTTAATGTTCATCTTGCCATCTTCACCAACCATTACGCTGTCAACGCTCTGGATGCCCTTTGCACTGCTTGCAATGGCAGCATTTCTTTCGTTAGCAGTGATATTGGTATAGTTACCGCAGTGCTCAATGAAGTTTGCACCTACTGAGTACATACCTACTGGCAGCTCATCGAGATCCTGAATCAGAGAAGCCCTACTGGTCCAGTCCATACCAAGATCACCATTGAAGAAGCTCTGTGTGCTTAC
>JAZLIR010000014.1:0-2861 GCA_045617485.1 Bacteroidaceae bacterium | reverse complement strand
CATTGCCGGAAGCAACGCTCCTCAAGAAAGTGATGACATGGAAACTCATCGGCATCTTCTTCGGCACAGTGACGATCTTCATCATCCTGAGCGGCTGGGTGTTCAATGCTGTGCTTTGAGGATGAAGATATTTGTTTAACGGCCCAACAAGAATACGTTTGTTCCAAATCAATCAATATAAACGCAACACGCCAGCACTTGTCAGGCTGACGTGTTGGTTTTATATCCCCTTAGTGTGAGAGAACATTAAATACTCTTTTCTTCCAGCTTTTTTCTTTTCGCCAGAGGAATGCCGATGAATGCTGCTGTAAGGAGTATGAACAGCAACACGTAAGCCCAGATGTTCTGAGTACGGGATTGGACCGTGATGGTGTAGTCGGCCGGATAAATCTTGCCGAAGTTCATAAGGAAGACGGCAGCATTTCCGCCGACTATGGCTCCAGGTGCTGAAATGACGGTGCCGGGCATGCACACCACATAGTCAAACGTCAGGTTCATAAGAAATGGCAAACCTTGTGTCAGCAATGTCTTCGAACAGCCGGGATAATAATAGTCTCCCATGTTTTGTGAGTTGGCGGCTATGAAATCTGAATATGCATCGGTTTCAAAGAAATCCTTCAGGACTTTTCTAAGCATCTGATAGTCCAGGTCGGCAGATTCCAAGTCGGGAACCGGACTCTTTATGAAGGCATCTTCCTGGGCAAGGAATTCCTGCTTTGACATAGGGGCACCGGCAATGCTGTCATAGTTTTGGACCAGATAGCTGAAGGCTTCGGCAAGGTAATTGGCGAACAGCCATTTCTCAGCCTGTTCAAACAGGTTGCTGAGACAGTCAAACATGACTGAACCGCTTCTTATTAAATTCACGTCATGAGCACCCTGAAAAAACAGAATGGATTCGTCCATTGACATGTAATCCGTGACAGGAACCTTCGGATTGCCATACTGCGGGAAAGTTTCGGTGTATGTGTAGTCGGTATGGAACAGTTTGAATTTTTTTCTCAGTTCCGCTACTGGTTTGACCGGGATGAGCAGCGCATCAAACTGGAACTGCCGGTTCATCTCTTCGACTGATTCGAAACGGCGGGTTAAGTCAACTACGCGTCTGCGGCCCCAGCACAGGGAATCGTACTCCTCCGGTGTTAACGGCCACTGGTGTTTTGCTCCGTCCATCAGCCAAGAAGGTTCCCAGTCCGGGGTAACGGCAATCGGGCACTTGTCCTCGGCGATGGTGCCGCACATGAATGCGGAATCGGCTTGACATGATATGACGCGGGTGATGGAACCGTCCTTATCTACAATCGTGGTCATGTCGAACTTGCAGTCGCATGAAACAAGCATTGCCGCACATACGGCCGTATAAATGATTCTTTTCATAATGTGACGTCTTTAAGTGCTATGTATCTTTTGGCGATTTCTATATTCTTCAACAGGTTTTGGGCCGAGAACTCGTATTCTACAACAGGACCGCATTCCGATGCCGTTTGCGGAACCTTAGGCTGCGATTCAATTCCTATAAGAACAATGAACAGTACTGCAGCGGCCGCACCGATGCATGCCCGCAGGACAAGTGGCCACAATTCACGGGATAATCCAGTAGTGTGATGTGCTGCAACAGGTTCTTCCACAGCTTTCATTACAGCGTTGACGAATGCTTCCGGATCCTCTATCGAAGGGGCACCTGAGCGGTCTCTGAGCCGTTCCAATGATTTTTCAAGAATGTCACTCATATCCCAATTCCTTAAGTTTCTTTCTTATTGTCTGTTTTGCGGCATACAGGTTGCTCTTGACCTGTGTGGCGTCAAGTCCCGTAATCCGTATTATTTCTTCCGATTCATACCCTTCAAGGCAGCTGAGCGTGAAAACCGTTCGTTGCAGCGGACCAAGCCTTTCTGCCAACGCGCGTACAATCTGTATCCATTCGCGGTTGGAAAGTTCGCGGACGGTATCTGTATCGGACTCCAGCCAGGATTTCAGCGCGTCGTCATCGGCCTGGACTTCAATCACGCGGCCCTTGCGGCGCAGGAAATCCATGCACAGGTTATGCGCTATTGCCAGGACCCAGTTTATGAAACTGCGTTCAGGGTCGTATTCCGCACGTTTCTGCCAGACGCGGATGAATGTTTCCTGCAGTATGTCGCGGGCATCGTCCTGACTGCCGACAGCCTTGAGCACGAATGAAAAGACCGGCTGCTGGAATTCAGTGATGACGGCACGGAACGCGTCCCTGTCTCCATCGGTCATTCTTTTCAGTACGGTCTTTTCCATAAGTGCGAATGTCGCTCATTTATCGTTGAACTCCAAATACTGTACGATATGAATGTGCAAAAGTCAAATCGGCGGTCATATGACGTATGCTTTATACGGCCCAAAACATATCAGAAGCAGATGTTTAATTAATACTTACAAACAGATATTCAATATGAAAAGATTAATATCATTATTCACACTTTGTTTGGCAGTTACAGTGTATGCACAGACAGAACCTGTCAATTTGGGACTGAGCGTACAATGGGGCACCTGCAATATTGGTGCGACATCTCCGCAGGATGTAGGCAACCGTTACGCCTGGGGAGAAACTGAGACTAAGGACATGTGTTCCTGGGCTGAATACAGGTATTGCACCGACGCCAAGGGGAAGGAATTCTCAAAATATGTAATGAAGAAGCGGATGGACAGTTTTATGCATACGGCATTGCGTTCTCAGAGGGCGGTTTGCGGGAGGAATGGTTGTATAAAACAGGTAGCCGTAGCGATTCAATGATTTATGAGCGTAAGCGGACAGGAAATGAATGGGAGAATAAAATCGCTCCGCAATACATGCAGGATGATAATGGGCAGTTTCTTAATTATCTGATTGA
>JAZLIR010000013.1:0-15460 GCA_045617485.1 Bacteroidaceae bacterium | reverse complement strand
TTGCGCCACAGAATGGGCGAGAGCTTGAAACCTACAATGCGGTCAAGCACACGGCGTGCCTGCTGGGCATATACAAGGTTAATGTCAATGTCGCGCGGGGTTTCTATGGCGTGCAGGATTGCGTTCTTGGTGATTTCGTGGAACACAATGCGCTTGGTGTTTTCGGGCTTCAGGCCCAGAGTGTCGTAAAGGTGCCAGCTGATGGCCTCTCCCTCACGGTCCTCATCGGATGCCAGCCACACCATTTCGGCGTTCTGTGCTGCAGCCTTCAATTCGCTTACCACCTTCTTCTTGTCGGTCGGTATCTCGTATATCGGCTCGAATGTGTCAATATTGATGCTGAGGTCCTTTTTCTTCAAATCGCAAATGTGCCCGTAACTGGACATCACTTTGTAATCGGCACCTAAAAACTTTTCTATAGTCTTGGCCTTGGCCGGAGACTCAACAATTACAAGGTTCTTCTGCATATATTAAGGTATTGCTTTTTTCTTACGGGGTGCAAAAGTAGTCAAAAAGTCATTCGCACCTACCTTATTTATATTAAAATAATATACGCGTGCGGCAATACTGGATTTTTGGCTATTTTTGGGACGTTATGAAAAGGATTCTGTGTTTTGTCCTGATGGCGGTCCCGCTGTTCGGCCGTGCCGGGAGTGTTCAGGTGAAAGTGTCGGCTGACAATGCGGTCAGGACCAATGACTGCCGGTGGGAGGGCTGGGGTACAAGCCTGTGCTGGTGGGCCAACCGCATCGGATATAATGATGTGCTTGTCCGAAAGGCGACGGAGCTGTTCTTTGACAGCGAAAAGGGACTCGGGCTGAACATAATGCGCTACAATGTGGGCGGTGGTGATGACCCGCAGCACAACCATATTACGCGTACGGACAGCGACATACCCGGCTGGATGGTGCTTGACGCTTCGGGCAGCCGGGTATATGACTATGGGGCCGACGAGCGTCAGCTCAATGTTACAAAAGCGGCAATGAAGGCTGCCGGTCAGGATGCCTGGCTTGAGATTTTTTCCAATTCGCCCCCGTATTTCATGACGGTGAGCGGATGCTCCACAGGCAACTTCAAATCGGACGAAAACAACATAAAGGCCGATGAATATGCAAATTTTGCCGAGTACATGGCCCATGTGGCCAGTTATATGACCCGTGAAATGGGACTGCGCGTCAGGAGCGTTTCGCCTATGAATGAGCCTAACACTAATTACTGGCCGGCCATGAACTACAAGCAGGAGGGCTGCCACATTGATGCCGGTGAGTCACAGTCCGAACTTCTGGTCGAGACGGGAAAGGCTCTGAAAAGATACGGTCTTGACAATGTGATTCTTGCGGCAAGCGATGAGACTAATCCCGGCAAGCAGATTGAGGAAATAAGGACGCTCACTCCCGAGGCGCGTGCCTCAATAGACCGTATTAGCGTCCATACCTACGGTACCAACGGTATTCGTGAAATGGGGCAGCTGGCAAAGGAAGAGAATATGAATCTGTGGATGAGCGAGGTTGACGGCAATGGTACGGCTGGTCAGAATGCAGGTGAGATGGCCGCAGGGCTGTGGCTGGCCGACAAGATTATCTCAGACATACAGGCTTTGCAGCCATCGGCCTGGGTGCTGTGGCAGGTCATCGACACCCATGTTTCAAAAGACGGATACAAGGGCAGGCGTGACGGCGGTCCGCTTCGTACGGCGGGCGGATACTGGGGGACGGCCTGGGCGGACCATGACAGGAATGTGATAGAACTTACGCAGAAGTACTATGCTTTCGGACAGTTTTCCAGATACATACGTCCCGGCTCGACGCTTATTCTGTGCCCGACTGACCGCGACAGCAGCTGCAGGGTTCTGGCGGCAAGGGACCGCGGCAGTCTGACAGTTGTCTGTACAAACACATCGGCCGGCAATGTGGATATCTGTTTTGAACTGGACGGTTTCAGGACAAAAGGCAAGGTACGCCGGATACGTACCAGCGGCTCAATGGCCGACGGCGAGCATTGGGCCGAAAGCGAAGGCCCGGAAATCAGAGACTCGCGGCTGACAGCCACTCTGATTCCCAATTCTATTACGACTTTTATTGTACGACTGAAGAAATAATTTGATAAGTTTGCCAAGGAGACTAAACCTTTTACTGATATGAGAATTTTAAAAGCTTTGTCTGTCATGGCCTTTCTGGCCATTGGCATTACGGCCTCGGCAGAAGGCCGCAAGACCTTCTGTAATCCGCTTGATGTGGTTGTAGGCAACGAACGCGCCGTTCGTGGCGGTGAACCGGTGGTGCTGATATATCAGGATGACTACTATCTGTTTGTGTCGCACCGCAAGGGCTACTGGTATTCGGCCGATTTCCAGGACTGGACATACGTTGATGCCCCGAACTATCCAGGAGGTGTGGTATCGGTCGTAGAAATGGACGGTCAGCTTATAGGCTGCTCAATGAACAACAGAAACGTATATCGCTGTCTTGATGCCAAGGCAGGCAAGTGGGAGAAATGCGGCGAACTGTCAAGTGACCGCTATGGCGATGCCAACATGTTTGTCGATGACGACGGCCGCCTGTACATGTATTTCGGCTGGTCGCAGATTATGCCTTTCCAGGTTGTGGAGCTTGACAAGACAACATTCAAGGAAATAGGTGAGCCCAGACAGCTTTTCTGGAGCGATATAAAGAATCACGGTTTTGAGGTCCGCAAGCCTGAGGACGTCATTTATTCCATATTCAACGGCCGTCGTGAATACGGACCTGAGGAACTTCCGTGGATTGAGGGCCCGTACATGATAAAGCATGACGGCAAGTACTATCTGCAGTATGCCGCAATCGGCCTTGAATTCATTTCGTATTCACATGGCGTATATGTATCGGACAGCCCCATGGGACCGTTCAAGTACAGCGAACATAACCCGCTGACCTTCAAGACAAGCGGCTTCCAGGTAGGTGCCGGTCACGGAAGCACCTTCCATGACAAGAAGGGTAATCTGTGGACCATCTGCATGATTCCGGCACAGTACGGTGAGGGCGGACGCGGTTCAGAGCTTGCCATCTATCCCACTGCCGTTGACAGACAGGGTGTCATGTATTCGAACACGGCTCTCGGTGACTATCCGCAGTACTATCCTGCAGACCGCAAGGTGGGCGGTGTGGATAACTATGTTGACTGGAAACTGCTGTCGGTTGGAAAAAGAGCCGAAGTTTCATCCACATTTGAGAACTATGCCCCGGGCCAGGCTCTTGACGAGGACTTTACGACATGCTGGGCTGCCGCAACAGGCGACGCTGGCGAGTTCTTCACAGTCGATCTTGGCGGCATGGCCACCATAAATGCCATCCAGCTGAACTGGGACCACATAGGTGCGGCACGTGCCGGAGGCATGGGCGGTTTTGGCATGGGCGGCGGACGTACGGCGGCAACGGCACCGCTGAACAAATACCAGTGTTACGAGGTATTTGCATCGGCCGATGGCTCAGACTGGCAGAAGATTATCAGCAAGCCTGAGAACTATATGGAGCTCAAGCATGACTACAACGAACTGCAGACACCGGTTAAAGCGCGTTTCGTAAAGGTGGTGAACGTATCGACATACGACGGTGCCAAGTTCTCAATCAAGGACCTGCGCATTTTCGGAACCACTCCCGACATGTGGAACAAGTCGGTAAAGAAGTTCATGGCTCTGCGCAATTCTGAAGACCGCCGCGAGGCGAACGTTGTCTGGGAACCTGTTCCGGGAGCCGACGGCTACATTGTACGGTACGGAATTGAGAAGAAGAAACTGTACAACAGTTACATTGTCTATGACAAGACATCTCTGTACATGCACAGCCTGAATACCGCTCCCGAGTACTACTTCGAGGTTGAGGCATTCAACAGCGGTCTGGACTATTATCGCGAGAATCCGCTTATGACCGTAGGCATGGGTGCCGAGATTCAGCTGGCAAAGGGACAGGGCAGTTTTGCCTACCGCGGTTCATCGACCACCGTATATCACATGCTCAAGGAGGGTCAGACGGAATACCGTTTTGAGAATCTTGAGCCGGGCAGCTATGTGCTGAACCACTCGTACGGTCCTGTTCTTTGGTCCGGCGAACTTACTGAAAAGGATCTGATTTCCGACAAGGCCAATCCCGAGCCTACAGTAACGGCATTCCTTACCTCGATGGGTGCAGGGACAGAAAAGACAGGCACTTTGGAGATGAAGGTGATTCCAGGTCCTAAGGGAGGAACCATGGTTGTGGAATGGAAACAGTGACAGGCATGCGCATCAAGGTATCGGTCATTCTGAGTTTGCTGCTATGGGCGGGCTGCGGTAGCATGCCGCCCGCTCCGGCGCAGCTGGAACTGCCTGCTTATGTTCCGGATTATGCCGTTCTTCAATATACCGGTTTTACTGTGGGGTATGATTCCCGTAACAAACTGCCGGCGTGGGTGGCTTACGAGTTGACGGCCGATGAAGTTGAGGCCGATGCTGCCGAACGCAGCGGCAAGTCGTTCAAGGTTGATCAGTACGCCCCTGTTCCGCAGGCCGAAGACAGCGATTACCGCAAGTCGGGATGGTCACGCGGACATATGGCGCCTGCTGCAGACTTCAAGTGGAGCGAACAGGCTATGACAGAAACATTCCTGTTCACCAACTGCTGTCCGCAGCTTGACAAGCTTAACGGCGGAAGCTGGTCCAAGCTGGAGAACCGTGTGCGCCAGTGGGCTAAACAGTACGGCTCGGTGTACGTTGTGACAGGTCCGATAATCGGTGAACATGAGAACGGATACATCGGTCTTAACCATATTCCGGTTCCCGATGCGTTTTACAAGGCGGTTATGACACGCAGTGCCTTTGGCGGATACCAGTCAGTAGCATTCGTCCTGCATAACACAGGCGCATCGCAGCCATATTCCGACTGTACGATGACCATTGATGAGCTGGAGCAGCTGCTGGGCATCGATTTGTTTCAGGCGCTTCCTGACGAGCAGGAGAATGAAGCTGAAAGTCGAATTGACCGCCTGTTCTGGGGAATGTAGGATAGAGTCTGAAATCTTGTGTATCTTTGCAGATACAATAATAAGCTGAACTATTATGAAGAAAATTGCAATGACACTGTTGCTGAGCATTATGTTCGCCCCTTGCCTGAAGGCTCAGAATTACCAGTTGCAGAGCAATGAGATCACTTTGAGCTACGGGCGGATCAGCATTCCCGACTTTGCCTATACATTTGCCTCGATTTTTACTACAGCTCTTACTTTCGGCTATCTGTCTCCCGAAGAATTCCACAGCACGGGTGCCTTTGCAGCCGGTTACTGGCATTATTTCTCACCCAAATTCTCAGTGGGCGGCGATTTGGTCTATGAAAATTTCAGGATGAATTTCAACCAGTATGCAGGAAAGGATGAAAACGGACAGACGCTGCGCAAACCAAGCGACTGGAATAATATGAGCTTCACTTCACTTTTGCCGGGTATCAAGTACCAGTGGATGGACCGCGAACATTTCGGTATGTTTACAAAAGCTGGTGTAGGCGGTATCTGGTACCATAATCAGAGCATTGATGTGCAGGCCGATGAAGACAATCGTGAAACGCACGATGCCGGCAACGATTTCGGTTTCGCGTTCCAGCTTTCACTCATAGGCATTGAAGCCGGCAACGGGCATTGGCGCGGCACTACGGAAATTGGTTGGGGAATGGAAGGCCTTGTCCAGGCTGGTGTGAAGTATATTTTTTAACGGATTTATATTGAAACTATGAAGAGACTGTTTTTATATCTGCTGCTCGGCGTTCTTGGTACCGGCAGTGCATCGGCCCAGACCACGTTCTCTGTTCTGGGCGATTCATATTCCACTTTCAAGGGCTATATGCCTGAGGGCTATGCCAACTATTACCCGGATAACAGTAAGGATGTCAAGTCTGTGGAGCAGACATGGTGGAAGCTGCTGGAGACAAAGATGGGGTGGAAGCTTGATACCAACAATTCGTGGTCAGGTTCAACCATATGCACTACCGGTTATCGCGGTAATGACTATACCCATGAGGCATTTGTTACCCGTACTGCGCTGCTGGGCAATCCTGATGTGATTCTGATTCTTGGAGGAACAAATGATGCATGGGCCGATTCTCCGATAGGGGAGTACAAGTATGATGACATTTCTGCCGATGATTTGAAGTCTTTCCGCCCGGCAATGGCCTATATGATTCAGAAACTCCAGAGAAGATACCGGCAGTCAAAGATGGTATTCATTCTGAACTATAATCTCAAGGCCGAAGTCGATGAGTCAGTCAATGCGATATGTTCCCATTACGACATACCGTGCGTAGAACTGAAGGAATTTGATATGGACAATGGTCATCCTACGGTGAAGGGCATGGAGCAGGTTGCAAGTCAGATTGCTGAAGGTCTGGAGAAGATTCTGAAATAACCGTCCGTCCTTTAAAACAGCGGCTGATGCTAAGATACGGACCGCTCTCGCGCAGACTGGTTCAGTTGTCGTTGCCTATTCTCATTGAGAATTTTCTGGTAATGACACTGGGCACGGTCGATACCCTTATGCTCAGCAGTCTGTCAGATTACAGCGTAGCGGCCGTGGGTATGGTCAACCAGCTGGTCAATCTGGTTTTCATTATATTTCAGGTCATATCGTTGGGCACCACCATACTGTGTTCACAATATTTCGGTGCCAGACTGCATGACAAAGTGGTGCAGGTTGTAGGTGTATCGCTTGTGTTTAATCTTCTTTGCGGTCTGTTCTTCAGTTCCATACTGTTCTTTTTTGCACCGCAAATACTGTCCCTCATGGGACTTAGGCCGGAACTTATGTCCGAAGGCTGCCAGTATATGCGTCTGGTAGGTGCGTTTGCGTTCCTTCAGGCAATGTCGCTTGCCGTTTCGGCATCGCTCCGCAGTACAGGGCTTACCAGATATCCCATGATTGTTGCGGGTGTAGTGAACGTTCTCAACATTATTGGAGACTGGGCACTGATATTCGGCCATTTGGGAATGCCCGCCATGGGTGTTCGCGGTGCGGCGCTGGCATCGGTAATCTGCAGGGGCATATCGGTAATACTGCTTTTCATTTTCCTGTTCAGAAAGCAGATACCACGTTTCCCCAAGCGTCTGTTTATGCCGTTCCCCTGGAAGGTTATGGGCAATGTGCTGAAAATAGGCATTCCTTCGGCTGGTGAGCAGATGTCATACAGTCTGTCACAGGTGGTCATTACCTACTTTATAAATCTTATGGGCAACGAACAGCTTGCCGTGCGTAGTTATGTGACGAATATTGTGATTTTTACGTTTATGACCGCCCTGTCAATGGCTCAGGGAGGATCAATAGAGATAGGTCATCTGATAGGCGAACACCGTTTCAATGCTGCTTACCGTCTTGGCCGGCGTGTGGGCCATCTGTCTATGATAATTACAATGGTCATAGCTTTCGGCACAGCGTTGGCGGGACCTGTAATATTTGGATTTCTGTCAGATAACCCCGAAATAATCAGCCTTGGCTGTGCTGTCCTGTGGGCCGATGTCCTTGTGGAATACGGGCGTGCAATCAATTTCTTTGGCGTGAACTGTCTGCGTGCTGCAGGCGACATTTATTTCCCGGTTCTTACCGGAATAGCGATATGCTGGACCGTGTCGGTAGGTCTGAGCTATCTGTTCGGAATAGCCCTTGGCGGCGGTCTTGTGGCGCTGTGGATAGCATTGGGCATAGACGAACTGACGCGAGGATGCATTTTCCTGCGCCGTTGGAAAAGCCGCAAATGGGCCTCGAAGGCCTTTGTCTAGAGTCTTGAAAACTAGAATCTTGTCAGCAGCAGGACTGCACCGCCGCCCGGAGCCAGTGTCATCTGAACATTGTCCTTGCGGGTCAGTGTCATGGCGCTGCTGCGGTACGTTTCACGGTTGGTTCTGTAGTGGGTGTCTTCTGCGTCCTGGGTCAGCGTGGCGTTCCATTTGCCCTTCCCAAGGAACGACAGGTCAATGTCAAGGGTGCGACCCTCCTCGTTAGTGGCGGCTGCCACAAGCCAGTTGCCGTCGGCATTGCGGCGTGCCATGACAATGTATTCCCCGATGCTTCCGTCAAGAGTCATGCTTTCCTGCCAGGGCTGTTTCTCGGCGCTCAGGAATTCAAGCAGTTCGGGATATTTCTCATAATATTCCGGGATGTCGGGAATTACGGTCGCGCCTGACCACGTGATAAGTGTGCGTGCAATCTCGGCGCATGCAGTCGATGGCACCTCCTGGTTGTTGTCCTTGCGTGTGGTGCGTCCCTGATGCAGTTCCATGAAGCCGTTGTTCATATCGACCGGTCCGGCCACCATGTTCACGAAGACCGATGTCACAAAGGTCCTGGGCTGGAAGGTCTGATGTCCGTCAAGCTGTGCCTTGCAGTATTCGCGCGTAACGGCGTTCGGCCAGGTACGCATCTGTCCGTAGGGGTGAACGGGGTAGTCGTGGTAATCGACCATAAGGTGATGCTTGGCGCACAGACGTGTTATGTCCTGGGTCTTGCGGTTCTTTTCCTGCGGGTTGCCGTTCATGAATCCATATTTGACACCTGCTGCACCCCACTGCTCATACTGGGCAAGGGTTTCCTCTATGGGGTAGTTCGTTCCGGCCACATCGTTCAGATACAGCCACACTCCAACACCTTTTTCCTTGCCGTACTGTATGATGTGCTGCACGTCGCGGGCCTTGTCGCCCTTTGTGGGGTCCGAGTCCTTTTCGAATTCGGGACCGTACCAGTTGGCGTCAAGCACCAGATTGCTGAAACCGTGTGCGGCCGCAAAGTCTATCATCTTTACCCACGATGGGTAGTCCATCCTGTACTGGTAGCCGTCAACAGGTGAAACGGCGCCGTCAATGCGCCAGTCCCACAGATCCACGCCGGGTTTTACCCAGCTGAAGTCGCCTTCGGCCTCGGGGTTGAGAAGCTCCAGCAGATGTGAATCAACAAGGTCGCCGGGAGTTCTGCCCACCATAAGCACGCGCCAGGCTCCGATGAATTCGCCCTTGAAGCCCGATATTCTTTCCGGCGCAATCTTCAGTGATGTAGTTCCCTTTTCCGCCATAAGGCGCATGGGCCAGCCGTCATAGGGCAGATTGGCCTCGTGCAGGGCCAGGTACAGGTCATCGGACACCTTTATGGCAGCCAGCGGAAGGCGTTCCCCGTTGGCGTCGGACAGGAGCTCAGGCCCTATGTTGTGACGTTCGCCGTTGTAGTACCATGCGGTGTAGTCATCGGCAAAGTTGAATTCCGTGTTCTCATATATTCCGTCCTTCATGGCAGACAGGCGGAATGCCACGCCTTCGTTGAAGACACGCACTTCAAGATTGTCATTTGAAGGGCCTGCCACATGGAAATTCTGCCAGTTGTATTTTGCCTTTACTATAGAGCGCTTGCCCCATAGCGGATGCCATTCCTCCAGACCGCTGACGGCCTTCCCTGTCCGTGACGTCAGGGCAGTGACAGGGTCTGTTTCGGAACTTTCACCGGAATAGCCCAAATTGGACCAGGCAACTATGGTCTTTCCGCCAACCGATACCGAATACTGGAGTGTTCCGTCCAGTTTTAGACTGAATGCCGTGTTGCCGTCAGGGGACTTGACTGTGTAGGTCTGCTGTGCGGTGGCTGTCAGAACTGCAGTCAGGAGCAGGAATAAAGTTAATGTTCTTTTCATTGTCCGGTAAGTGATTATTTTTTGAATCAGAATATTGCCAGACCGATAGCGGCCGATGCCAGAAGGACCCAGATGGGATTGACCTTCTTCCAGACAGCGGCAAAGCTTGCCACGCAGATAAGTACGGTCTTCCAGTCGAAAAAGGTTTCGCGGTTAAGGAACATGACTGCTGCCGCGCCGATAAGACCGGCAAGTACGGGGCGCATCCAGTTCAGGGCCCCCATCATAAGGCGGTTGCCCTGCAGACGCCTGTAGAATATGGCTATGAGCAGCATCAGCGTCATGGACGGGGCGCAGACCGCCAGGGTAGTCAGTACGGAGCCCCATACGCTGCCCGTAACGGTGTAGCCTACAAATGTTGCGCAGTTCAGGGCTATAGGTCCGGGCGTCATTTGCGACACGGCCACAATGTCGGTGAACTGAGTCTGGGTAAGCCAGGCATGACGTGTAACTATCTCATTGTAAATGAGTGAAATCATTGGGTATCCGCCACCAAATCCAAAGAAGCCTATCTTAAGATATGAAAGGAACAGCTGCAGGTATATCATGATCTGGCAAGCATTAGTCCGATGGCTGCTCCAATGGCAAGCAGCAGAATGGGTGACACGCCGGTAAAGGCTATGAGTGCAAGCGATGCGGCAGCCACAAGAATCTGCCAGACACCCTTCAGCCTGAGAACCAGCCTTACGCATGGCACTGCAATAAGAGCGACCACACACGGTCGCATGCCCTTGAAGGCTGCATCTACGTAGCTGTTATCGCGGAAACTGTGCAGATATACAGCTATTAGCAGTATGATGACAAACGATGGAATGACCATTCCGAAAACGCTTGCAGCCGCTCCCCAGAACCCTCTGACCCGATACCCTGTAAACACGGCCGTATTGAGGGCTATGGGACCTGGCGCCGACTGTGCCAGTGTGAACTGGTTATAAAAGTCCTCGCGTTCAAACCAGCGCCTGCGGTCCACGACTTCATTCTCTATGATTGAAATCATGGCGTACCCGCTTCCAAAGGTCAGCGCCCCGATTTTGAAGAAGGTCCAGAAGAGTTGCAGCAGTTGTCTCATTTGTCAGACTGAATCTGAATGCTTAATACGGACAAAAGTACCAATTCGTTTTCTGATAAGAATATTGATTTGTGTAAATTAATCCTAATGGTTACTTTTGTAGAATCATTGATTCTGATGTTGAAAACCGGCGGTTGCATGGCATCGGTCCGAAACAGATAAAATGAACATGAAATGAGTCCAAAAAGGTCTTTCTTGTCATTTTCGCGTTACAATACGCACGGCTTGGGGGTAAACGACTGGCTTACCCGGGCGGGGAGGCATTTCCGCTCATATTGGCTGAGACCGACATTCAGGTCATGTCCGTCGAGCGTCTTTTTCAAAAAGGTCAAAGTCCTGTCTTGCCCACGATACATAAGCATCGGTCCGGGTACTTCATTTGAAGATGACCTCTATTTGGAAGCATGGGATAAGTACTACACCAGATACCCGTCGCTGCCTCATATAGGCACTATAGAAAGTACGCCTGTAAAGACAAAGAAATCGGCCAATTCCAGTGAAGAAAATGAGTACATCCAGCACATGACTCCTGAGCTTATCATTGGCAGCAATTGTGCTTTCGGTGCCATGAACCATATTACATGCTGTAACAGGATTACAATAGGCGACAATCTGCTTACGGGAAAGTGGGTGACAATAAGTGACAACGATCATGGAACTACCGATCTGTCCAGCCTGAAGTGCCACCCCGGCGGCCGTCCTGTGGTAAGCAAGGGACCTATTGTGATTGGTAACGATGTATGGATATGTGAGGGTGCCAGAATACTTGGTGGCGTGACAATAGGCGACGGTGCCGTGATAGCCGCCAATGCTGTTGTCACTCGGGATGTTCCGGCCTACAGCGTTGTGGGCGGCGTTCCGGCCAAAATCATTGTCCAAAGGTAACACTCCGCTGACCAAATCAAAGAAACGGAAATATGACAACAAAAACACTCTCCGAAGCCCTTGGCATTACCACGAAAGCTGTGGAGAAGCACCTTTCAAATCTGAAATCGGAAGGAATAATAGCGCGTGTCGGCCTGGACAAAGGTGGCCACTGGGAAGTAAATGCCCGCTGATATTTTGAGTAAGCCTTCTTCTTTGAAAGAGGAGGGTTGAAGAATTATTCTTTATTCGCGAATTGCATGTTACTGTTCATCAATTAGTTACAAACGCTGCTGAGGAATAACGCAATGCCGGATTATTTGTCTGAATAACAGAGCCTGACTAATTTTGTGCATGTCAAAAACATAGAGTATGAAACGGATAATTCTGATGACAGCACTGATTCTTGCATCGGCTGTCTGCATGCATGCACAAAGCGCAAAGATTCTTGAACAGAAAGAGGGCATCATAACCTTTGCGGTCGATGAGAACCTGCAGTGGGAGAGCAGTTCGGCAGTTCCCATGAATAAGGTGTCAAAGGCCGACGGATACATTGCCGCCAGTTTTCTGGACATGCCGCTTGTTACCGATAGAACACCGTTCTTTCATGGCATGGTAAAGGCCTTTGCCGAGCATCGGTCTGTAACGCTTTCGCCCGATGTCATCTGGATGCTGATAAGCCAGAGTTTCAACCATGACGTTAATGCCGATCCTGAGGCATTCCGTGACAAGTTCGTTGACTTTGACGGAAAAGTTGACCTGACAGTACTTTCTGAACTTAAATTAGGAAGCCCCGGATTTGACTGGACCGGTACTGTTGATGGTTTTGCAGCCAAGATCAGGGAGAACACGAAGGGCGATATTGCAAATACACTCACTGCAGAATTCACTACCACGGGAACTGTGGAGCGCATTGCATCGGAAGTGGTGCTCATGGGTACGACCCAGGCCTATTTTGAGTTCGTTGTAATATATTGGGGCTGTGGAATCCCGTCAGTCACACTGACAGGAACGGTACAGGACTGGCAGAGTGTGCTGGACAGAACGAATCGTCTTGTCGGGCTGGGTGCGGGCAGTTGGGCATCGGACCTGATTCCAATACTCGAACAGTTTGTCCTTACGGCCGATGGCAGACCGGACCAGGCATTCTGGCAGGATATTGTAATGGTAAATCATCCGGGATCGCTTGAAAGAGGAGGCGCGTGCGGACTGACACCCTCTACTTTTCTTGACGGCTGGTTTCTCAAGTTCCTGCCGTATGACAAGAATGGAAACCGCATGCCACGGAAGGTTGAATACACTTTCGACGGCTATCCCGAGCAGATGGCATCGGTCCCGGCATTATACCTTGAGCTGGATCCCGTTACCGGTAACATAATTGAATCGGTCAATCTGAAGCTGTCGGGCGGAATAGCCGGCTACGTGTCCGATACCGCCACCTGCGGCATATCATTCCAGATTGGCTGGGCTGTGCAGAAGGCCGATGGCTACGAACTGGCGGACAAGCTCAAGAACCATTCAGGGACCCTTGACCTGCGCGTAGCCAAGGTTCCTGAGGAACTTCGAGCCATTCCGCATTTTGACAATCTGAGGTTGCGGTTCACCGGCAAAGTGGTCATACCCGAGTGGATGGATGACATGGATATTCAGTTCCTGCAGGTGCAGGGCGAACTTTCTGATGCTGAAATAAAGGACCTGGAAAGACGCTTCGAGGGACGCATAGGTTTCTGGAGTCCCGACTTAGTATGGTTCGATGACGGCAATCCCCTTGTAGTTGTTGACGGTATAATCTGGAAAATTGACCAGAATCTCATGGACGATTTCGATTGGCAGGGGGACAGTCAGAATACTGAAAAGGTTGCCGCCATGCTTGGCATTTCGCCTGACGACATCAAAAGTATTACAGTCCTTAAGGATGCGGAGGCAGTCGCCATCTGGGGCAGCAGAGGCAGAAACGGAGTCCTTGAAGTCCAGACCAAAAATATTAAAAAGGCAAAGCGTATGCCCCGCATCTTGAGAAAACTGCGAAAATAAATATGTTTGTTGCCAGTTAACTCAATCTACTCGGTATAATGTATCTTTGAAACATCATAATCAAGAACTTATGATAAGAACAATCCTGATGGCGTCACTGATTCTTGCTGCATCCAACTGCATTTGTGCGCAAGATTCAAAGATTCTGGAACAGAAAGAGGGTAGCATAACCTTTGCGGTCGATGAGAACCTGCCTAAGCCGGAAAACAAATATATAGTTCCTGATATTACCGAGGCCCAGCGGCTGAAGGATCTGGGTGACACGTATTATACATTAGCCAACAGCTATATTGCTGCCAGTTTCTGGGACACACCAATGTCAACCGTTGATGCACCCTTCTTTACCGGCGTGGTCAAGGCATTTGCTGACCACAGGCCGATTTGCCTGACACCAGATGTGATATGGATGCTTATCAGTCAGGCCTTTTCACACGAAGTGAATTCGGACCCGGAACGTTTCCGCGACAAGTTCGTTGACTTTGACGGTAAAGTCGATCTGGTAGTACAGACCGAAAAGAGACTGTATGATCCTGAATTTGACTGGACTGCTACGATTGACGGTTTTGCACAGAAGATTGACGAAAGCACAAAAAACAATGTGGCCAAACTGCTGACAGCGGATTTCTCAACCACAGGTACAGTTGAACGTATGGCATCTGAGATTGTTCTCATGGAAACCACCAAGGCATTCTTTGAGTTCATAATTGAATACTTAAGTTGTGGCATACCTTCAGTGACACTGAACGGTACGGTACAGGATTGGCAGAGCATCCTTGACAAGACCGCTCGCCTTCAGGAAATGGGTGCCGGGGACTGGACATCGGACTTAATACCCGTTCTTGAACAGTTCGTACAGGCAGCCGGTGGTAATCCGGATCAGGCATTCTGGCAGGACATTGTCATGAAGAACACTCCGATGCGTCTCTCCGGTGACGGGTGTTCCAGAGAAAAGCCGACCAATCTTGACGGATGGTTCCTCAAACTGATGCCCTTTGACAAAGACGGCAACCGCACTCCTGCAAAGGTACCCCTCACGTTCGCGGATTTTCCCATCCAGATGTCATCGGTCCCCGTCAAATACATTGAAAGGGATCCAGGCGGCAATGTGCTGAGCACTGTAAATCTGAAACTGTCAGGCGGGATAGTGGGTTACACGGCCGATGTGCAGACCGGCTGCGTTTCATTTCCGCTGGGCTGGACTGTCAGAAAGTCCGATGAGGACGCCTCCATCGATATGATTAAGGAATTCTCAGAATTTTTGTCACTCAGAGTCAGACAGATACCTGAAGTTTTGCGGTCCAATTCGCACTATGGATGTCTGACGCTTGAATTTACCGATGAAAACGTTGAAATTCCCGACTGGTTCTATAACCTGGACATTGCTTTTCTTGAAATCAGGGGCAAGGTCTCAAAGCAGGTTAAGACGCAGCTGACCATGTTCATGGGGGATAAAGTCAGGTTCAGGAAGTGAGCAAAGTGATCTTTGTTAATAACCATTTACTACAGGAAAGCTCTATTAGTCTGTCAAGCGTCACATGATCCGAGAAATCTGCGCGGAAAACGCATGATCAGACTGTGGACGGACATGTTTGGTGAGGTGGAATGACTAACCTTGGGAAGCGGCAAATCATTGCTAATGATATGTAGGCATTATAGCTTTTATTCTATAAAAGCGGGCGAAAACATGCCATTTTCCTGTTTTCCGCACTTTTTCGCGACCGTAGTGCCTGTGTGCCCCACAGCTATCTGAGAAGCACATTGATAGCATGATTTGGGTGTCCCACGGCAAATTGCTACCTTCGTGGTATGTTTGTCCGAAGGAAGCAGAACA
>JAZLIR010000012.1:0-40557 GCA_045617485.1 Bacteroidaceae bacterium | reverse complement strand
TGTAGGGCATTCTTATACCCCAAACTTTCCTACATCTTTCCGCAATACGCTCTTCCGCCATCCACCCCCAACGATAGGGACGGAATCGCCCCCACAGCCCGTCTGCGTCCCTATCCTCACCATGAAAATGCGCTATTCAGGACCAGCCGTCAGTAAGTAGAGGTCTGCGGCGGGTCAGCCGTCAACTAAGGTCAGCCGTCAGTCTGGAACGGTGGTGGTCAGCTTGATGGGGGTCTGTGCGGCGAAATAGTTCTTCATTGAGGTCTGGCCGTCGGTCACGTCCATGAAGGTGACAAGGTACCAGTCTGAACCGTATAGTTCTATCAACTTGCTGACGGTCTGCTTTGTGCAGCTGAAATAGACTGTAAGCTCGTTCTTTGAGGTGGCATCATTGTATGCCACATTGACAGAGCTGATGAACGGAAGGCCTGTGAAGATTGTCCTGTTGGCGGTGCATACCATGAAATGGTTACGGCTGGCTTTGACTCCGGCGCTGAAACCGTTGGCGCATTCAACGGTGACGGAATCTAAATCGGCCGCAGTAATTGTTATCGGTGCAGTTTCGGCACGGTTGCCTCCGCTGTACTTGAAATTGGGATAATCCTGCTTCTTCAGGTATTCGTCCTGGCTGGCACGCATGTTCCTGGTGAAGAAAAAGTAGATTCCCTCTCGCGAGTATTCACCACCTCCCCAATCCTTGGTCGTGGCAGCCTGGACAAGTTCGTCGTAGCGTGTCTGGGCAACGCTCTGCAAATCGGCCATGCAACGCTGAACCTGAAGGTCGCCGTCGGCATACCATTCGTCAAGCGTGTTACCGCTTGCATAGACTGAATGCGTTCCGAAATATTCCCATGAAGTGAATACCGAGTCAAAATATTCAAAATTGCCGTCCGATGAGCTGATGGTGCTTCCCGGCCATATTCCGTAAGTGTATTCAAGCATATCGCTATACTCCATCTTTGATTCGCATGACCATAGACCTATGGTTACAAATGCAGTTAGTGCGAGTGATGAAAACTTATGCATATTTTTAGTATGGGATTGATGTTATATGTTTGTCAACTATTGAAAGCAGGCGACTGTGGCTGATGCTGCTGTTGGCTGCTATTACCGGTTCGGGGCGGTCAAAACAGAGCTGACGGCCTCCAAGTCCGCAGACGCAGCCTCCGGCTTCGGTCAGGATGATCATGCCTGCGGCGTAGTCCCACGGACACAGGCGCACCTCGAACATCAGCTCGCACCGGCCGGCAGCAATGTAGCACAGGTCAAGTGCTGCCGATCCGAAACGCCGTATGTCGTTGACCTGTGGGTAGGTTTCCATTATTATGTCGTTGCTCAGCCCGGCGCACTGCTTGACATAGACGCCAAGGGCTGTGATGAACAACGCATTTTCAAACGGCCGGTCCGATACGTGTATGGGCTTGCCGTTCAGGAATGCTCCTATGCCCAGCTGGGCCGAGTACATCTCATTCCGTGACGGGCAGAACACAACGCCCAGCATTACATCGGCTCCTTTTTTCAGCGCTACCGATATGCAGCAGTCGTCAATGCCGCGCGCGTAGTTGCAGGTGCCGTCAATGGGGTCGATAATCCAGACGCTTTCCTTGTCAGGGTCCAGATAGTCCTCTTCTTCGCAGATGAATCCGCTGCCGGGAAGCAGTTTTGCCAGTTCCTTGCACAGATAATGCTGTACTGCGTAGTCCGACGACGTGACTATGTTTGCAAGACCGTCTTTCTGTTCGATGCGGAACCCGTCGGTTACCATGAAGGCGGCCGATTTGCGTACTATTGCCGTTACCTGATCAAGCATGAAATGTAATTGTCTTTGCAAATGTACTAAGAAGCTGTCTAAATTCGTTCCAATTGAAAGCTGTTTTCTAAGAAGCTGTTTTGTTCCAATTTTAATCGAACATTTCAAAACAGCTTCTAACTTTGCAGTATGTTACACGCACAGACTTGGAATTCCAATATATGGCTTTGCGGCTGGTACAAGGCCACAAGCACCAGAAACGGCGATTCGCGCCCCATGCTGCAGAAAGTTTTCCGACATAATCTGGAGATTTTCCGTGACGGAGCATACCGTACCGAGGCGGGTGGGGTGGTGACGCTTCCGCTGCGCAGCGAATATGTGCCCCAGGCGGAGATGTACTCTGAACCGATATGTCTGCCCGACGGTTATGACAGGTATGATACGGAACTGTGTGTTCTGAACGAGGACTGTATTCTTGCAACACGCAGTCTTGTGTCCGAGGGTCTGAATCCGGCGTTGCTGAACATGGCCAGTCTGTATCATCCGGGCGGGGGTGTGCTTACGGGCTCAAGTGCGCAGGAGGAGGAACTCTGCCGCCGCAGCACTCTGGCTGTTTCGCTGTACCAGTTCTCGTTGACGGGTGGCCAGTTCGGTGACCTGGCGCAGATGGCCGGTGTGGAACGCCGTGCCGAACGTTATCCAATGGACAATACCTTCGGGGGAATTTACAGTCCGGGAATTACGTTCTTCCGCGGTACTCGCGATGAGGGCTACGCTCTTGCTGACGCTCCGTTCAGTGCAGCCGTAATATCGGTGGCATCGCTCAACTTCAACCCGAAGCACGGACACAGCACGCTAATTGACGGCAAGATTTCCAGTGACGATCAGCTGGTAATCATGGAAAAGATACGTACCATTCTGCGCATCGGTGCCCTGAAGGGACATGACAGTCTGGTGCTTGGAGCGCTGGGCTGCGGCGCTTTCTGCACTCCGCCGGCACAGATGGCGTCACTGTTCCACAGGGTTATTGACGAACCTGAGTTTGAAGGCCGTTTTGGCCGCATTGTGTTTGCCATACTTGACACTCCTGGCAGCTGCAACTTCAAACCTTTCAGAAAGGAGTTCGGCAGGTAAGTTCTGCACATGTTCTGTTTTTTATGCGTATTTTTGCGTAAATACTGAAATAGAGAGGGCAGGTGGCTGGTACAGGAGGAGTTATGGCGGTTGCGTTGATTGTGTTGTATGATTTGTTGATTACGGTCGCACTGGTTCTGGCCATAGTCCAGGTTTCCATAAGAATACTCAAAAAGGGTGGCAGTCTGTCTCGTTTCGCCGACAGGTTCGGTTTCTATCCCAGGAGTGTAATGGAACGTGTCCGTTCTTCGGCTGCCGGCACGCGAATATGGATTCACGCTGTGTCTTTGGGCGAAGTCCGTATTGCTCTTGGGCTCATTGAGGAAATGAGGCGGCAGAACCGGTCTGTAACTTTTACCATTTCAGTATCGACTGCGACGGCATGGAAATCGGCCGAAGTAATTATGAAGCGGTCGGCCGGTCCTTCCGATGTGCTGGTCTATTACCCGTTTGACACAGTCGGGGCGGTTCGCCGAGCCATAAAACGTCTGAGACCCGATGCAGTTGTGGTTGTTGAGACCGAAATCTGGCCGAATTTCATCCGTGCTGCTTCAAGGGCCGGAGTTCCATTCTATCTTGTCAATGCAAGAATGTCAGATGCCAGCGAGAAAGGATATTCCAGGATTCGTTTTTTCATTGCGGAGTATTTCAAGCGTATCTCGCATGTGTATGCCCAGTCTGACGAAGATGCGGCCCGTTTCAGGAAAGCAGGCGTGCCTTCCGACAGAATAACTGTCGGGAACTCATTCAAATTTGATGTTTCGGAGCGTGTTGCGGCAAAGGAGGACGAACTTCGCCGATGGACAGGCGCAGGGCGCATTCTGCTTGGTGGCAGTATCTGGCCCGGTGAGGAACGCATACTGCTGAAAACCTACATAAAACTGCTGCCTGATTATCCCGGGATGAGGCTGGTGCTGGCTCCGCGTCATTGCAGCATGGCTGCTGAAATAGAAAGGCAGGCGGCCAGATGCGGCCTTTCGTGCTGCAGGCGCAGTTCCGGAAAGAATGCCGTGTCCGATACCGATGTGCTTGTCTGCGATACCACTGGCGAACTGTCATCCCTGTATGCCATTTCCGATGTGGTGTTCATCGGCAAGACTCTTTGGGAACATGGCGGTCAGAATATGATAGAACCCTGCGCACTGGGCAAACCTGTAGTTGCGGGTCCCTATACGGAAAACTTCCGTCAGGTAATGAATGACCTGCTGTCCGATGATGCTGTGGTTCAGGTGCCTGAATCCGATATGCCGCTTATGGAGGAGTCTGTGTGCGCGTCTATTATGCGTTTTTTCAATGAGCCGGAAACAGCCGCAGAATATGGACACAGGGCTGCAATGTCGGTCAGTACCCGTGCCGGTGCAACTGAACGCTGTGCGCGTGACATTTTAGGAAGAATGCAATGCGTGTGCTGATACTGACCGATGGAAAGGCTGGCCATCAGAGCCAGTCTGTAGCTCTTACTGTTTTGTGGCCGGCACCGGCAGCGGCACTTTCTATCCGGTCATGGTGACTGCATCGGGTATGGGTCTGGAGTCACGTGTCATACTCTATCCCAGAGGTTACAGGACAGGCTCTTTCGGACGTATTTATGCGCCATATCATGACAATCCGCCATTAGGCCGCAATATAGAGAGAATTCACGGAGCCTTTGTGTTTGTATCGGACAACCTGAAACCGGGCAATCACAAGTTGCGACGTTTTATTGACAGTCTGCCCGATGCAGATGTGAAGAATAATCGTTAACTTTGCCGTCGTATATGGGACTACTTCTTGTTTTCCTTCTTGGCTCCATGGCCATTTCCTTTCTCTGCTCGGTGCTGGAAGCCACCCTCATGAGCACTCCGCTGTCATATATCACCATGCGTGAGGACGAGGGCTATAAGCCTGCCGGCAAGATGAAAGCCTTCAAAACGGACTCTTCCCGTCCTATTGCAGCAATACTTGCGCTGAACACCATAGCCAACACCATAGGTGCCGCTGGGGTGGGCCGCCAGGCTACGCTCATTTTCGGTTCCGAGTGGTTCGGGCTTGTATCGGCCGTAACTACGGTTCTCATTCTGGTGTTCTCGGAAATCATACCCAAGACCATTGGCACAAGCCACTGGAAATTGCTCATGGGTATTGCTGTCAGGACTATCGATATCCTGATTGTCATTATGTTCCCTCTGGTGTGGTGCATTGAGAAACTGCAGAAACTGTTCACACCCAAGGTAGCCGAGACCGCCGTTTCACGCGAGGAGGTAGGGGCTATGGCCGATGTGGCAGTGGAGTCGGGTGAACTTGACGAGGACGAGAACGAGATTATTCAGAATCTCATAAACATTGATGAGCTTACGGCCGGTCAGGCCATGACTCCGCGTGTGGTGGCTGCCATTGCATCGGAATCAATGACAATCAAGTCATTCTACCGCGACCGCCGTTTCCTGCACCACAGCCGTATTCCAGTATATGACAAGAGCGACGAATACATTACAGGCTATATTTTGAGAATGGATGCGCTCCAGCTGATGGCCGAAGACAAGTTCGATACCAGGCTGGCTGACATCAAGCGCAATGTTCCATCGTTCTCTGAAGACACTACGCTCGATGTCATTTGGGACAAGATGCTTGAATGCAAGGAGCAGATAGCCATTGTTATCAACGAATATGGCGCATTCCAGGGCATCATTACCATGGAGGATGTAATCGAGACGATACTCGGCGACGAGATTGTCGATGAGCGCGATGTTGTGGTCGATATGCAGCAGCTGGCCCGTGAGAAATGGCGCAAGCTGGCAAAATCCAGGCAGCAGGCTTCGGGAAAGTGACTGCCATCAACGCAAATCTGAAATAATGGCATCGAATTCAAAACATTTAACGCTGGCTCTGGCTATGCTTATGTGCACAGTCGGATTTGCACAGAAGAACGGGGCGTCTGACCTGTTCGCCGGGACTATGTCGAGACTTGAAGCTGACGGACCGTCGGTCGTATGCGGCAGTGTCACAATGACTGACGGTGATAACACCGGCATTCAGGATTTTGAGCTGTCGCTGTCGGGCAGCAAATTTTTTCTGGTGCTTGAAGATGGCGAGACAATGGCATGGTTTGACTCGAAGACTCTTTGGAGCGGGTATGACTACGGTGACGGCATTGAGGAGATATACATAAGTAATCCGACTCCCGATGAGGTTGCAATTGTCAATCCGTCGGAGCTGCTAAGACGTTCAGGCGACTTCAGTATTTCCCAGAAGGGCACCGATACTTTCATTATGGAGCCCCGTGTTCAAGGTGAGACTGTGATGGGCGTTTCAAAAGTCACGGTACGTGTCGATTTGCAGACCATGCGTCCTGTCGGCATTGACATGGATGTGAATGACAGTAGGGTCAGCATACGGATAAGCGGCTGGAAACCGAACTGTAAATTCCAAAACTCCATGTTCACCTGCCCTCTGGACAGATATCCCGATGCAGAGATAGTGGATCTGCGCTGACGCGGTAATCAGTGAATCTTGACTTTGATTTCCTGTGACAGCAGGCTGTCGTGCCTTTCAATTTTGGCCAGCATGCGGCTGCGCTTCTGATATATGTTCTTGGGGCTGATATCGACAATGCGGCTTATTGTTCTGACCGAGAATCCGGCAATAGAGAGACGCAGAATAATCAGGTCTTCCTTGCTGAGACCGTAATCGTTTTCCATGATACGCTGCATAAGGTTGTCATATGTGGAATTGATGATACGGTCTATTTCTTCCTGGTTTCTGTCCGATTTCAGTTCTTCCAGTCTGGACTGGATGTATTTGTAGAAGCTTTCGGCCTTGTCCTGATATTTGCCTCCACCTTTTCCGTCGCGGTGCATGGATTTGAAAATGGCTTCCTTCTCGTCCAGCTCGGCCATTTTGTCAAAGACCTGTTCCAGTTCGGCATACTGGTGGCTGAACAGGGTGTTGACCTGTCTGCCAAGCTGGTTGATTGTGTCGTTGTTCGAGTCTTCCTTCAGGCGCAGTTCCCTTATGGCAAGCATCAGGTTCTGCTTGTCAGCTTCAAGTTTCAGTTTGCGCGAACGCCAGACGAACAGTAACATGAGTATGGCCAGAATGGAGGAAACAGAAAGCAGGGCTATTGTCCGCCGGTTGCGTGAGGAACGCAGGGTCTCGGCCTCAGCAAGTGTCTTGTAGTAGTCTTTCTGGGCACCAAGCACAGGGTGTCCCAATATCTCCCTGATTGTCTCATTCTGAAGTGAAACGTATTTCTTATGGTAAACCAGGGCGCTGTCAGAAAGCCCCATGGTTTCAAAGAGATGCGAATTCTGGAAATTAAGGTTGATGGCATCGATTCTGGTGTGGGCCTTGCTCCAGGCTTCTCTGAAACAGTCCTGCGCCTTGTCAAACTGCTTCATTCTGACGTAATACAGGGCAAGCAGTCCAAGGGCGCGGCTGTCGTTCTTGCGTTCACCCACTATGGAAAGGTACGAGTTGAGCATGGAATTCAGTTCTTCCTCTTCGGCCCCGCCATACAGGGCGCATGTCATGCGGCTGACAATGCTGTTGGCAAGCAGACGGTTGTCATGGCGGTCCGATGCCCATTGCTGGACTTCGAGAAGAATTGTATCGGCCGTTTCAAAATCAAGCAGGTCAATTTCGCAGCAGGCCAGGTCATAGAGCGCGCTTATTCTTCTGAATTCGTTGTCTGTCTGACTGAACAGTTCAATGGACTTCTGGAAATACTGGCTGGCATGAGTGTAATCAAAGAATTTGCTATATACTTTTCCCATTCTCGAATACAGCATTCCCGATTGGTATGCGCTGGAAATGTTGTCGGCAAGCTGCTCGGCCTGGCTGAAAGCCACTGCAGCATTGGCAGGCTGCTCCAGATCATCGTAAATGCAGCCAAGGGTGTAGTATGAACGGAACTGGCTGTCAATGTCCTTGCTGGTGGAATAATACCTTACTGCCAGCATGATAAGGGAATCGTCAGATGCCGTAATGCGGTTCAGGTTAAGGGCTTCAGAGTACAGCAGAGCATAGCGGGCATTGAGTTTGTGACCGTGAATGTACTGCGGGTCAACCTTGATTATGAACTGCATGGCGCTTATGTGGTTCTCGTCCATAATATGCTGCGCGCTGTCCATAAGGCTCACAATTTCACGGCGGCTCTGACGTTGTCCGTTGCCGGACGGCAAACACGATAATACTGACAGCAGTACGGCCGTCAGTATGGAAACTGTATTAAAAATGTTTCTGCATGTCTTCATGTACGCAAAAGTACATTATTTCGGGCATGATTCAGAAAGTCGGTTTTGAAATGTTCCAACAGATTGGACAATTCAGGACAACTTTTCAATGGTCAGCGGAGTTTGTTCGCTTCAAAGTGAGGGCGTATCTTTGCGAAATAGAAAATCAGACCGGCAGCATTGACTGTAAACGATGCCCAAAATGCGCTGTGATACCCGAAATATTCTGAAAAGATTCCGCCAATCAGCACGCCGAGACCTACGCCTGCGTCCCACGATGTCAGCAGTGACGAATTGGCTGTACCACGCAGGCTGTTAGGCGCCAGGTTGATGAACATGGTTTGGAAGGCCGGGTACATGTGACCGTTCCCAAGTCCTATTATCAGTGCCGCTCCGTAATAGCCTACGGGATTGTGCAGTGCGGCAAACAGCAGGTATCCGAATATCGAGACCGATGCTCCCATGGCAGCGTTGCGGCTTACAAGACCGTCACGCAGAGCATGTGCTCCGGTAAGTCTGGAAACAATGAGACCTATGGCGCAAAGGCCGAAAAACAGTCCTGTTCCGCCTGTTATGCCAAGTTCTTCCTTACCATAGATTGCAACGTATGTTGAAAGAACACCGTAGCTGAAGGCAAAGCATGCAATGCCAATGGCCTGCGGCCAGCCCTTCAGCAGAAAGAACCGGTCAAGCGACAGAATTTTCTTTTCGGGAACGAAATCGCGTGCGGGCAGCTTGATTGAAATGTCAAGCATCAGTCCTGCAAGCGATGTGCACAGCGATACCCAGAACAGAGCCTTGTAATTGCCGCTGAAGGCTTCAAGCAGTACAATTGCCAGTGCAGGTCCGAGCGCCATGGCAAGGTTGTTGCTAAGTCCGTAATATCCTATTGCCTCACTGCGCCTCGATGATGGCGATACGTCAATCGCTATTGTGCTTGCCGCTACGGTTGTGGCACCGAATGGGGCGCCGTGGAGAGTGCGGAAAATTGCAAACGCAACAAGTGAACCGGCTACCAGATACCCAACAAACAGTGCAAAGAACAGAAATCCGCAAACAACCAGAACTGCCTTGCGCGGAAAGCTGTCAACAATGAAGCCGCTGAACGGGCGTACCATAAGTGCCATTAAGGTGTACCCGGTAAGCACCATTCCAATGGTGTCCTTGCCCGCCCCGAATGTCTCGCTCAGATACAGCGGCAGCAGCGGCACAATGAGCATGAACGAAAAGTGAACCAGAAAGTTCACCGTCCATATTTTAAGGTAATTGCTGTTCCACAGCTTGTCCATCCTGTTCCCCAATTTGTCTTTTGTATCCACCTTCCCTCACCACCTTTCCTCACCACTCTTCCGCTCTATCCTTTATCCTTCCTCACCACCTTTCCTCACCACCTTTCCTCACCACCTTTCCTCGCCACGCTTCCTCGCCACGCTTCCTCGCCACTCTTCCGCTCTATTCTTTACCCTTCGGCACCACCTTTCAGCGTCGCCTTTCATTCCGCAAATTTAAGTTTTTTATGGCATTGATGTTTCATTTGTCAGCTCGTTTCCAATTAATGGGAACAAATCGTATTTCCTCATGCAGGATAGGGACACAGATGGTGCTGTAGTGCCGATTCCCTCCCTATCGTGAAGGGTGCATGGCGGAATAGCGTATTTCCCCATGCAGGATAGGGACACAGATGGTGCTGTAGGGCCGATTCCCTCCCTATCGTGAAGGGTGCATGTCGGAATAGCGCATTTCCCCATGTAGGATAGGGGCACAGATGGTGCTGTAGTGCCGATTCCCTCCCTATCGTGAAGGGTGCATGTTGGAATAGCGCATTTCCCCATGTAGGATAGGGACACAGACAGTGCTGTAGTGTCGATTCCCTCCCTATCGTTGGTGCTGAACGGCAGAAAAAAGGAACGGCACATCTGCCGCTCCATTCTATGTGTTATAAAACTGCTGCTAGTTGTCAGTCAATGTATTCAAAGCCGGTGAACGGAACCAGTGCCTTGGGAATGCGTATGCCCTTTTCGGTCTGGTTGTTCTCCAGAATGGCTGCAACTATGCGCGGAAGAGCCAGGGCCGATCCGTTAAGCGTGTGGCAGAGTTCGGTCTTGCCGTTGTCGGCGCGACGGTAGCGGCACTTCAGGCGGTTGGCCTGGTAGGTGTCGAAGTTCGATACCGATGAAACCTCAAGCCAACGCTGCTGAGCCTCCGAGAATACCTCGAAGTCATAGCATATGGCCGATGTGAAGCTCTGGTCGCCTCCGCAGAGACGCAGAATGCGGTACGGAAGTTCCAGCTTTTGGAGCAGACCTTCAACGTGTTCCAGCATTTCCTTGTGACTTTGGGCTGAATGCTCTGGAGTGTCTATGCGGACAATCTCAATCTTTGAGAATTCGTGCAGACGGTTCAGGCCGCGAACGTCCTTGCCGTATGATCCTGCCTCGCGGCGGAAGCACTGTGTGTATGCGCAGTTCTTGACCGGAAGCTGCTTCTCGTCCAGAATTACGTCGCGGTAGATGTTGGTGACAGGAACCTCGGCAGTAGGAATGAGGTAGAGGTCATCAATCTCGCAGTGGTACATCTGGCCTTCCTTGTCGGGAAGCTGGCCTGTGCCGTAACCCGATGCCTGGTTGACAACGGTAGGGGGCATTATCTCCGTGTAACCGGACTTGTTTGCCTCGGCCAGGAAGAAGTTTATGAGAGCACGCTGAAGCTGGGCGCCCTTGCCAATATAAACCGGGAATCCGGCACCTGTAATCTTTACTCCAAGGTCAAAATCAATAAGGTTGTATTTTTTTGCAAGTTCCCAGTGTGGAACCTTGGCCTCGCCGTTCTGAGGGTTACAGGTCCAGTTGCCGACGGTATCCTGACCAATCACGCATTCCTTGAGGTTTGACTTTATAACCCAGTTGTCCTCGGCGCACCTGCCTTCGGGAACCTCGGGGTAGGGGATGTTCGGGATGGTGCACAGAACAGCACGCATGTCGTCATCGGCCTTTGTCATTGCCTCTTCAAGCTGACGGTTGGTCTCCTTCATTGCTGAAACCTGTGCCTTTGCCTTTTCGGCCTCATCCTTGTTGCCGGCTTTCATAAGCTGTCCTATGAGTGCGGCCATCTTCTTGCTTTCGGCCAGATTGCGGTCAAGCTGCAACTGCGATTTCTTGCGGATGTCGTTCAGTTCCAGCACCTTGTCTATTGCTTCCTTTGCACCGTCAAAATGCTTCTTTGCCAGACCTGCCAATACGGCATCGGTCTGTTCGGTAATTTGCTTGAGTGTCAGCATACCTTATAGTAATTAGTGTTGAATAAAAAAGGCCCACAAATGTGAGCCTTTTTGAAATGTGTTCTATTGTCAGGCTTCAGCTGCTTCCTGAACGGGAATCACTGAAACGAAGCTTCTGTCCTTGCGGCCTTTCTTGAACTGTACTGTTCCGTCAACCAGAGCGTACAGTGTGTGATCCTTGCCCATGCCGATGTTTTCACCCGGATGATGCTGTGTGCCGCGCTGACGTACTATGATGTTACCTGCTTTTGCAAACTGTCCACCCCAAATCTTAACGCCAAGGCGCTTGCTGGCAGACTCACGGCCGTTCTTAGAACTACCTACACCTTTTTTATGTGCCATATCTTTCTTGTTTTTTCAGGGTTATGCTACTACTTCCTTAACCATAAGTTCTGTGAACTGCTGGCGGTGACCGTTCAGCCTACGGTAACCTTTTCTGATTCTCTTCTTGAAGACCAGAACCTTTTCACCCTTTACAAGAGCGGTCTTGACTTCACATACTACCTTTGCGCCTTCAATGGTAGGAGTACCGATGGTAACCTGTCCGTCCTTGTCGGCAAGAAGGATTTTTTCAAATTCTACGGTTGCACCTGCTTCAACGTTCTGAATGTGGTGCACGAACAGCTTCATACCCTGTTCAATCTTGAACTGCTGTCCCTGAATTTCAGCAATAACGTACATTTATTTTGCTTTTATTCGTTACGTCCGACAGGTGGCCGGGTCAACGTGACCTGCACTTCTTTAACCTGCTACGGCACTAATCGGGCGCAAAAGTAGATATTTATTTTGATACGGCAAACAGACTGCTGCATTTTTATTGCCGCCAACAGTTCACATTCTGCCTATAATATTAACATCGTCTCAGACACATACGTATCTGGGGAGGTCTTCCCTTTGCATGATGGTCTTTCCCTTTGTACGATAGGGACACAGAACATGCTGTAGCGCCGATCTTCTCCCTATCGTCAGGGGTGGATGTCGGAAAAACGTATTATTCCGTGCACGATAGGGACACAGAACATGCTGTAGCGCCGATCTTCTCCCTATCGTCAGGGGGTAGCCCCCCAAAAAAGCGTTTTATTCCGTGCTCTTTTAAGGCTTGAAGAAAAATAATCTGTCGTACCTGCTGTAGAATGCTGTTTATCAGATAGTTATAAAGCAGCGTGAAGAATTCCAAAATGTCTGATTGTTTGCCTGAATAACACTATTTCACTAATTTTGCACATACTGATAAAACTAAAATGAGAAGACTGCTATTCCTTTTGGCATTTGCATCGGCCATTACAAACGCAACCGCCCAGTCTGAAATCAGGGCTTATGGTGCTAAGGCCGGACGGACCATTCATGGCGTAGTCTGAGATTCTGAAGGAGCTGTGAAGGCGGCCGATGTTTTTGAAGTCAACAGCAAAAAAGAGGTTGTCACTTATACATTCTCCGATAGGAACGGGCGTTTTTCTTTTGAACTGGTCAATCCCGAAGATTCAATATTGGTTGGAGGAGCCGATTATTTAACTGCAGGAAGTCCAATATCAAATAATCAATATGACGTTATGTTAATGAGATGTCCTGGTGAAGCAATTAACGCTGAAATGAATCATCTGATGTAAACATTGCATGTCAAAATGTAGGTTGTGAAAATCCAAGTGGAATGGGAAGATATATGTTATCAGTTGGGGGAAATTATGCATTGGAGGATAATGCTTTATCAACATCGTATTATATTGACTAATAAAACAATACGACAAGATGGATGCATCAAAAATATTTGTTTTATCTATCATCTTTAACTTTGCCTTTGCGACTATGTATTCGCAGGCTAATGACGGCTACGAGAGACGGGCATTGTCGGGAAACAGGTTGGTTGAAGTTGACGGGCTGGATTATGAACTTGTTGATGGCAAGGCCGAAGTCTATCGATTCGTCAATCAGAACGACTGTTCCAGAATTGACATACCGTCCAGCATTGTATATGGAGACGAATGTTTTGATGTTACGAAGATAGCCTATTCCGCATTCGCAGGATGTTATTTCCTGGATTCAATAACTGTCCCTGAATCGGTCACCCAGATTGCCAATGGTGCTTTTTCCGGTTGTCAGCGTTTGTCTTATATACGTATCAAAAATCCTGCGACCATTCTGCATAATATTCATCCTAGAATAGACTGCCCCAATCTTCCATGTGAAAATGGAATACGTTATGCCGATAGAATTGCCGTTGACTGGGACAAAATAGCCGGACAACCGTATGTCATTAAAGAGGGAACTGTTTCTATTGCGTCAAACGCATTTTCGAGACTGGATTGTGAATCCATACAAATACCGGCTTCGGTAAAGATTATTGGACAATATGCGTTTGACATGTCCACTTTGTCAAGCATTGCCCTGCCAGACTCACTGGAAATAATAGGAGAAGGTGCATTTGCAGGATGTGCCAATCTCAAATCGATTCGTATTCCAAAGAATGTATGCGATATCTCCAGGCGAATACTTTCCGATTGCCCGGCGCTTACACAAATTGAAGTCTCGCCCGACAATCCCCGATATGACAGCCGCGACAATTGCAATGCGATAATTGAATCGGCCACCAACCGGCTTGTCGAAGGTTGTGCGGGAACTGTCATTCCGCAGAATGTCGTTGAAATAGCCGATTACGCGTTTTCAGAATGCAGTGGATTGAAGACACTCAGTCTGCCGGCTTCGGTAGCAAAGATTGGCCGATTTGCAATTGTTGATTCCAATATCAAATCAATCAAAATTAATAGGAACAATCCATTCCTGGAGAGCCGCAGGGATGCTGTCATAGACAAGAAAACTGGAGAACTGATTTTTGCGATTGCGAATGCCAGCAGAATACCTGGCGGAGTGAAAAGCATTGGATGGGGTGCTTATTGGAATATAAAAGGTCTTGAGAATGTGCGAATTCCCCGTAGCGTGGTTTCAATTGGCACAAATGCTTTTGGCGATTGCCAGAACCTGAAAACGGTTTGCATGCCGGGTAACATTACTGAAATTCCGAAAGTGCTGTTCAGCGGCTGTGCGAACCTGCAATCGGTAAAATTTCCAAAAGGGCTGCAGTCCATACCAAACCGTTTTTTCCGTGACTGTCCGAATTTGCAGAAAGTGGCAATTCCTGAATCAGTACAAAATATTGGCGAGTATGCTTTTGCAGGAACTTCTGTCCGCAAAATCAAGTTGCCGAAATCTCTGCATACCATCTCTCAGGGCTTGTTTTATGAATGCGAACGGCTGGAATCGGTCATAATGCCTGAATCGCCGGATTCAATTTGTGCCCAATCTTTTGGCCGATGCAAAAGCCTTCGCAGCATTACCATACCTGAAGGGACACTGTCCATTGGAAATCAGGCGTTCTGGGGAACTGGCCTGGAATCTGTGACCATTCCGGAATCGGTCACTCAGATAGGCAATGCCGCCTTCTCATACTGCCAGAAGCTGGAATCGGTCGAAATACTCGGTCAGATAGAATATTTGGGAGCCCATGTGTTCAATCATGACGGAGGCCTTCGGACAATCAAGCTATTCAGCAGCCTGCCGCCATACGTTGAACAGGGCGACGCTCTCTATGACTACAAGCCGTTGTTTGAAAACTGCACACTGTTTGTGCCGTCCCAAAGCGTAGAGCAATACCGCAAGTCGCCGTTCTGGGGACAGTTCAAAAACATTGAACCTCTCACAAAATGACAACTAAGATGAAGAATATTACCATCTCTGTATGAAAGATGTCGACTACACTTCAATTGCTGAATAACATGAGTTTTGCGTCATTTTGTACAATTAACTCTCCAGCGTCGTAGTCTTTGGCTTGGAGGGGCGTCAGCGATGGGGTGCGGTTTCTCTAAACTGATGCGTTCCGCCTTATTGTCAGTATGTGCAGGGCGGCTGTCAGCATGAACAGAATGACGGCCGAAATGACAATCGGTCCGTTGCCGCCTGGTGTGTAATCGGGCGAAAGTTGCGTCAGAATGCCGGAAATGAGAGGCTTGAGCAGCAGAGCGCATACTGTGGCCAGAGTGCAGGTGACCAGGTCCATGCATATTGCAAGCAGCTGGTAGGGGGCCGCAATGGCCTTGTGGGTATAGCCGAGCGAGCTGAGTATGGCATTCTTGCTGCGGTTGCGTTCAATCATGAGCATAACCGTTACCAGAAGCAGAACGAATGCCAGAATGGAGAATACGGCTCCTACAATAATAACCGATAAAAGCACCCGTTTCAGAACTGTTGCCAGACGTGCCGTTTCGCCTCCGCCCTCAATGGTGTAACCGTTGTCTGAAATGTATTCTGAAACTTTTGAGAATCCGTTCGACGCCGTTTCAACTATAAGCCTTACAGGTTCTGACGGCTGTCCCGATCCGAACATCCGGTTGGCCTGTGACAGGAAGCTTTCTGGTACAAGAATGGAGTTCAGACGGTCTGAGAAGCCTGCAATGCGGCAGTTATACACGCTTGACAGACCGTTGCCGTCAAGTCTGATACGCAGCGTTACGGCCGATACAAGCCCTTCGCTGAGCTGCGGTACGGTGTTTGAGGCTGCAAAGCCGTAGTTGTAGAAGTCCAGGTAGGTGCGTGGTACAATGACCGGAATCTCCCTGTCGCTGATGCCGGCAGTCCAGTCCTGCAGCGGAATGTCAAGGAAACGGTCGGGGACCGATTCAAGGAACATTCTGGTGGAGAGGCTTATGCCAATGAATTCGGCATAGCCGTGGACATCGAACCCTGACGAACTGAACGGCGCAATGTCATTTATGCCGTCAATGGTTTCAAAGTTACTTATCTCATTTTCCGAAAAGGCCGCAGGGTTGACATTGGCAATCAGCGATGCAATGGTGCCGACCGATGATACCGGCTTTGTTATGACCAGATACTGTCCTTTGAATATGTTGTTCTGACTTTCAGTTACCTGTTCCATTTCACGGTATGACCATATTCCAAGCAGAACTATAACGGCACCAATCAGGCTGGCAATGGAGAATGTTGCCAGCTGTCCGGAATTTATGCTCTTGAGCAGAAGTCTGAAGCGGAGTCTCATGGGTGGTGCTACATCTGTATGGTAAGGTCGTAACGGTAGGGCAGGTCATAGCCGGTTGATGTTACAATAACGGCGGAACCGTCCTTACTGCAGGTCTCTTCAAGCATGGTGGCCATGATGGCCGCGTTTTCGGGGTCAAGGTGGCTTACCGGTTCGTCAAGCACGCGTATCTGCGCCGGCTGGACAAGCATGCGCACAAAGGCGACCCTCTGCTGCTGGCCCATTGACAGCGTGCTGACCGGCCGTCTCATTGCAGCGTCTTCAATACCCAGACGTTTCAGCATACCTGTTATGTCTGACAGTTTGTAACCCTGGCATAGTGCGGTTTTAAGCAGAATGTTGTCAACGGCCGACAGTTCGTCCATGAGTTTCAGATCCTGGTACATGACGGCAAGCTGACGGCATCTGACGTCTGACCATCCGTTGTCATCAAGCAGTCTTATGTTCCTGTCATCAAACGATATCGTACCGCTGTAATCGCTGCGCAGTCCTGAAAGGAAACAGCAAAGCGTTGTCTTGCCGTGACCCGATGCAGCACGTATCAGAACGCTCCTGCCTTTGTCAAAGGAAAGAACACGTCCCCAGATGTCTGACTGACAGCTGGGAACGGTTTCTGAAAGAGCGGCAGGGATGACTCCTGCCAGGGTTATGCGGTCCATTACTTGATGTTCAGCACAAAATTGGCAATGGTCTCAAGGGCATTTGCCTGCTTGTCGTCAAATGCAATTTCAAAAATGATGCTGTTGCCGTTGTTTTCTCCATAGGTCTTGGCGTAGTCAAGAATGGAGAGCAGCTGGCCGGCAATGTTCAGGCCCTTTGAACCTGATTTTTCAAGTTCTGACAGGTCAAGTGTCTTGAAATCGACAGCAAAGCCGCCGTCCTTTATTATCATGCCGGCAAGGCGAGTGCTGCCAAAGTTGCCGTCGTTGGCCATACCCTTGGAACTGATTATTCCATAGACTCCGTCGGTGGTGACATCGATGTTGTCACATGAAATGTTCAGGCTTGAAGCGAACTTGCTGCAAAGCGAGTCGGTAAGACCGGCTGCAACAATGGTGAATTCGGGCTTGTTGCTTTCCGACTGAGAAACGGAACCGGCAATTCCGGCGGCCATAAGGTCACAGAACTGTTCGGTTGTCATTCCCATAGTTCCAAGCAGTTCTTCATACTGTTTCCGGCTTTCATCGTTGAACAAGGTGTTGTACTGCTCAACCAAAACGTCCTTGTTGAACTTGAATGCCATGGCAATGGAACTGTTGGACGGAAGGTACTTGAAAAGCGGCTCCGTGCTTTCGGTTCCCGACGGGTAGGTCTCGTTGGTGAATACATCGGTACGGAATGTAATGTTGCCCTGTCCGGCGTTGGAGGAAATCATGACTGCTGCACCGTCCAGTCTGTCGGCGATTGCTTTCATGACAGCATCGGCGGAGGCAATATCATCGGTATTCGGAACAGACGCAAGGAAATCAAAATATATGCCGTAGTCCATCCATAGAGCAAAATCGCTGTCGCATTTTTTGAATTCGTCAAAGAACTTGTTGGCAGCTGTGATATTCTTCTGTGACAGGAGTCTGCCTAATATGGCATCGTTTTCGGTTTCTTTTGAAGGCTTCAGGAATGGAATCGGGTTGATTACCAGAGCCTTGTCATTGAAACCGAATGAGAATGCCAGCCCGCTGTTGCTGTAGCATCCAAGAGTATAGCCGTCCTTTGCCGGATAAACTTCGGCGTCAACGACTGCAAGTGCATTGCCAAGTCTTTCAGCATTGTTCAGCGGTACTATTATGAAAACCTTTGCGCTGTCCGATGCTGTCTGGACATTGCCGAAATTTGATGCTGTCAGAACAATGGGCTTGCTGAAATCTATTCCTGTGGCGGCCGATGGCTTTTCCATGACGGCACGTACAGTTTCCTGTACGTCCTTGTCCTCGATAGCCATGCCGATGATACCGTTGGCGGTCATCAAGAGTGACTTGAACTGGTCGTTTTCGGCCAGCGCTGTCTTGTTAAAGATAGCTCCCGGATTTATTTTTATGGCACATTGGGCATCGGCAGGTACTGCATTCAGGTAACTGTCCTGCTGTGCACATGACCAAAGGCTTGCGGCAACAAGTGTAGCTGCAAGGGTGTTGCGGATGATGATTGATTTTTTCATTTTGTATTAATTGTTGTTATGTTATTATCTCATAGCGGGGTTGGCAAGCTGGAACGGTTCTGCCGGATTGGGCTTTGAATACTGCATTTCAATGCTTTCCAGAATTATGGCCTTTGGCGCTATGACAGTTGAAAGCTGGCCGGTGGTGCGGTTGAAGTCAGCATTGGTCACTTTCTCCTCGTGCGATGCGGCAAGAATGTGCTTGAAGTCCTGACGGCCGAATTCCGGATCGCCGCCGGGCAGTATAAGCTCCTCATTGCCGGTCTTGACATCGACCCTGATAAGCTTGTAGCAGTTATAGGTTATGTTTCTCTGTATGTACGCGTGGTCAAGACCGTTCTTCTTGGCTTCGGCAATGAGCTTTGCCTTCATCTTTGAATACGGTACGGTCTTGCTGGAACTTATGTGCATTATTGAGAATTCAGGCGATGTCTGTATCTGATAGTAATAAGGTATTCTGCCATGTCCGGTGGCCTGAGTTGCGCCCGGTGCCGGAACACGTGCGCATATCATGTTCTTGAGCATGCCGTCTTCAATGACGGTGAAATCGGACGGAGGTGTCAGACCGTCAAAGTCAATGGTGTGGTATCCGGCAAGAGCCTGACCCTTGTATGTCTCCATGTCGGAGTAGAGGTGCAGGCTGATTTTTGAATCTAGGAACTTCTTGCCCAGCACCTTGCTGCCTGTCAGACCCGTATTCTGCGAATATGAATATGGTGACCATGTAAGAGCGGCCTTGCCTACTTCGTTGAATATGGTGTTGAACGATTCCGAGACGCAGTCGTCAATGAGCATTATCGGGCCGATGTAGAAATCGCTGCCTGTTGCAGCCTGACTCTTGTCCTTCATTGTCTGTGCAAATTCGCGTACCAGTTCGGCAAGCTGGTCGGCATTGTATGAAGTGGGGTCAAACGGAATCGTGTATGACTCGTTGAGTTCGGCACCGCCTGCATTCCTGACCGATGTGCCCGTGCCTATGGAGCATCGGCTGAACGGCATGCGCAGCTTCAGACCTTCGGAACTCATGCGGTATATGTCTGAATACTCGACGTCAATTGTCAGATAGGTATTGTACTGTTCGGGGAATTCCAGATAGATGGCCGAGAGCTTGAGTGCAAGGTCTTCAAGAGCCTTGCGGTCAAGCTGGATATCGACAACGCTGTTGCCAATGTATTCGCGCTCAGGCATGAGAAGGAAGTCGGGCACCGATGCCTCGTCTTCAGGTTTTGGCTTAACTTTAAGCTGGCTTGCCCTCTGGCTGTAGCTGTTTATGGAGTTCTTGAACACCATGTCGCCCAGCTGCCAGAGCAGACGGCGTATCATGCCGTAGTCGGCTTTCTCACCCATGTTGGCGGCAACGCCCGGAGGAGTGTTGGTAAGCGTCGTGTCACCAAGATGTATGTTGATGCAGCCGGTCAGTTCCCTTTCCTTGTAGCTTGAAGAGTAGAGTCCTCCAAGTGCGGCGCCTACGTTAAGAACCTTAGAGTTGTTTACGCGGTAGTCTATCTGGAAAGGTGCCGGCTGGCCGTCAAGCTTGAGCTGTTCTACGGAACGGTCCAGTTCGTCCTTCATTGCACTGAAGATTATTTGCTCTTCGGTTCCGCTTACAATCTTGGATTCGGGCTGTGGCAGTGTCTGTGGCAGTTCGTATCCGGTTTCGGAACGCTGGGTCTCAATCTTGGTGATGTAGATCATCGGCGATATGGCTGTAACCGGTACCCAGCCCGATTCGGCACCGCACTGTCCGGTAAACACCTTGGGGTCATAGCCGCCGGCGGCAATGCTTGAGAACATGGCAAGCGGGGTGCCGATGAGGGTTACGCCGCGTACCAGACGGTCCGGACGGCCATCGGCATATACCTGATACACTTCAACGGGGTCAACGCCGAATGAGTTGATGGAACCTCCGTCACCAAGATATGTCAGACCGCTGGTGGCGGTGCGGAAATAGTATCCGTATTCCTTGCCGAGACGTTTGATTTCCTTGATGAGCATGTCGCGCAGCTGCTCGTCGGTATATGGGGTGGTGGTTTCAATTACAAGGTTAGACTGACGTGAAACGGGGTCATATCCATTGCTGGCGCGGCCGTGGCCGTTGCTGGCGGGGAATCCGTCAATAGGGGTGCGGTCAACCAGAAACTCCTTGAGCACACCGTCCTGAACGCAGTTTACGCGCTGTGCCTTTACTGCTTCGTCATCGTACAGGTAGTGGCCGTACAGCTGGGTTCCGGCATAACTGTCAATGGTGGGGTCATCGTAAACCTGGAAACCGGCCGGCAGTACAAGTTCGCCTACAAGCTTCTTGAATGTCTGGCCGCCGCTCTTCATGCGGTGAGCCTCAAGGCGGTGACCGAATATCTCATGGAAGAACACGCCGCTGGCCGAACCGGACATGATGGCCGGACCTGCGTACGGGTCTGCAATGGGAGCTTCGCGCAGGGCTGCGAGACGTTCCACAAGGTCTTTTGCCGCTGCTGCCAGGACATCGTCCGATGGAAGTCCGTCAAGCTGGTATGCGAACCAGTCCTTATATAGAGGGCAGGTCATACCGTCAACTGCACGTACGACACCCTGAAGCATAAGACGTATTGCAGGTCTGTTCTGAACAACGGCCGAACCGTCTGAGTTCACAATGTATATTCTCTCAACGGTGTAGTCAATCGATGCAATACCGGCTTCAATGCCCGGGCAGTCCTTGAAAATGGCGGAAATCCTGTCAAGTCGTTCCTCCCAGGACTTGAGGTCGAACGTGTAGGCCGATGCAGGCAGCGGCTCTTCGTAGTACAGCTCAACGGGAGCGTTAGAGAAGCACGGTGACTTGTCCTCGTTGTCGGCATTGGTCATCATCTTTGATGCTGCCGCGCTGAGGGCGTTGACCGATGCCGTGTAGCGCTTCATGGTTTCAGACCATATTCCCTGGCGTACTGCCATGATGGCGTTGTCGGTATATGGAACATTCACGGCCTGTCCGCTGCTGGTGCCTCCGTACTGGTTTGCAGTGCCTGTCTGACATTCGAATTTGAAATTGTCAAGCTCAGGCGATCCCACGCGGATTTGCGGGGTGATGGAGCGGTTGCGTTCCTCATCGGTTCTTGAAATGCCGAAATTACTGCTTACGCTTGCGCTGTAGGTGTCATTCATGCGCAGTGACATGAAGTATGCAGGCACTGGCTTGGCCTTGAGCTGTTCCATGTTGTAGCTGAGTTCTTCACGCATTGCACCCACCAGAGGGTCGGTGTCAAGAGTCTGGGCATGGACCGGCTGAATGGCCAGCAGAACCGCCATTGCCGGAATCAGCATGCTGATGACCGTGTTTTTTCTTTTCATAATCAGGTTGTTCTTATGTGTTGTTTAGTGTATGGTTGTTCAACGGTTGAGGAAACGTTCCGCTTCCATGGCTGCCTTGCAGCCGCTGGCAGCCGCGCAGATGGCCTGGCGGTAACGCGGATCGGCAACGTCGCCGGCGGCAAAGACACCGGGAACATTGGTGCAGGGGGTGGCGCCGTCGGTCCTGATGTAGCCTTCGGTATCGGTCTCCACCATAGGCTTGAAAAGGTCACTGTTTGGCTTGTGGCCTATGGCAAGGAAGAATCCGTCAATGGCAAGGTCGTAGTGCTGTTCGTCTGGCTCGCCCAGATTCTTTACAAGATGTGCGCCCTGCAGTTTGGGCTCGCCGAACAGTCCTTCAGTGTTGTGCTTGAACAGTACCTCTATCTTAGGGTTGTCAAAGACACGCTTCTGCATTATCTCGCTGGCACGCAGGTAGTCCTTGCGTACTATCAGATAAACTTTTTCGCAGAGCGATGCCAGGTAACTGGCCTCCTCGCATGCTGTGTCACCGCCGCCCACAACGGCAACGGTCTTCTTGCGAAAGAAGAATCCGTCACAGGTGGCGCAGGCGCTTACGCCGCGGCCGGCATATTTCTTCTCGTCTTCAAGTCCAAGGTATTTTGCGCTTGCTCCGGTGGCAATGATTATGGTGTCGGCCTGGATTGAAGTGCCGTCATCGACGGTGACGGTGTAGGGACGTTTGCTGAAATCAACCGATGTTATGCTGCCCATGCGTAAGTCGGCACCGAAACGGGCGGCCTGTGCGCGCATGTCCTCCATCATGTCATAGCCACCCACACCCTGCGGGTAGCCGGGGAAGTTTTCCACTACCGTGGTGGTTATGAGCTGGCCGCCGGACTGCCGTCCTTCATAAAGAACCGGATTCAGGTTGGCGCGTGAAGCATAGATGGCTGCGGTAAAGCCGGCGGGGCCGGAACCGATGATAAGGCATTTCGTGGATTCCATTTTCTTTCCTGTCTTTTTTCTGTAGTCCTGCGGTTATTTGACAACCTGTTCAGTGCATTTGCTACAGTTGTTTTGATTATTGTATGTTAAAGGTTTCTAGAACACGGTCAAGCTGAACCTCGTCGGCTATCAGGACCTGACGCGGCTTGCTGCCGTCCTGCCGTCCCACAATGCCGGTCTTTTCAAGTTGATCCATGATGCGGCCGGCGCGGTTGTAGCCTATGGCGAACTTGCGCTGTATCAGCGATGTGGACCCAAGCTGGTTGACAACTACCAGACGTGCTGCATCGGCGAAGATGGGGTCGAACTTGCCCATTTCCACGCCGCTGTTGTCCATGTCGGCCTCGTTCTCATCGACGTACTCGGGCAGCGGATAGGCTTCGGTATAACCCTGCTGGTCGCTTATGTAGCGAACAATGTCATTGACCTCGGGGGTATCGACAAAGGCGCACTGCACACGCTCTGGCTCTCCGCTCTTGCCAATGAACAGCATGTCGCCGCGGCCGACCAGCTGGTTGGCACCCGGACGGTCCAGAATGGTTCTGGAGTCAATCATGGAACTTACACGGAATGCCATGCGGGCAGGGAAGTTGGCCTTGATGGTTCCGGTTATGATGTTTGCGGTAGGACGCTGTGTGGCAATGATCATGTGCATGCCCACCGCACGGGCTTTCTGGGCGATGCGCGCTATAGGCATTTCAATATCCTTGCCGGCGGTCATTATAAGGTCGCCGTACTCATCGATTATGACAACAATATACGGCAGGAAACGGTGTCCCTTTTCAGGGTTGAGCCTTCTGGACTTGAACAGCTCGTTGTATTCCTTGACGGAACGTACATTGGCCTGCTTGAGCAGTTCGTAACGGTTGTCCATTTCAATGCACAGTGACTTGAGGGTGTGGACAACCTTGGTGGTGTCGGTAATGATGGCATCTTCCTCGTCGGGCAGTTTTGCCAGGAAGTGTCTGATAATCGGGGCATAGACACTGAACTCAACCATCTTGGGGTCAACCATTACCAACTTGAGCTCGGCCGGGTGCTTCTTGTAGAGCAGTGAGGTTATTATGCAGTTCAAACCTACCGACTTTCCCTGTCCGGTCGCACCGGCAACGAGCAGATGCGGCATGGCGGCAAGGTCCTGTATAAAGACTTCGTTGGTGATGGTACGTCCCAGTGCCATGGGCAGTTCCATCTTCTGGTCGGCCTCGGCAAATTTTTTCGTGTTGAGAATCGACTCCATTGACACCATCATGGCTTTCTTGTTCGGCACTTCAATGCCGATGGTGCCCTTTCCGGGGATAGGTGCAATGATACGTATTCCCAGAGCTGCCAGACTCAGCGCTATGTCGGCTTCAAGGTTCTTGATCTTGCTGATTCTGACACCTGCGGCGGGAGTTATCTCATAAAGCGTGATGGTGGGACCTACGGTTGCCTGTATGGTCGAGATTTCTATTCCGAAATTTCTGAGCACCGTAATGATGCGCTCCTTGTTGCCCCGCTGTTCCTGTTCGTCAATTGACGGTCCGATGTTGTCATAGTGCTTGAGCAGGTCAAGGGTGGGGAACTTGTAGTGAGACAGGTCCAGACGCGGGTCATACGGCTGCAGGTCAAGGACTCCGGCTTCGGGACCTCCATCGGGGACTTCAGTGCCTCCGTCAACTTGGTCGATGTTTAATGTCCGGTCGGGTTCCGGCTCAGGCTTATCGGGTTCCTCTGTGGAATTGTCGGACTTCTGCACGGGCTCATCGGGTGTCTCTGCAGACTTGCCGGGCTCCTGAGCGGGTTCTTCAGGCTCTTGCATATCCTCCGGGTCCGGGGCGGGCTGATACGGGTCTTCCTGCGGATCAAGGCGCTGTGACGTTGAACCGGCACCCTGTTTTGAGAACGATTTTTCAATGGTCTTGAAGCCTCCTTTGATGTCCTCGGCCCTGTTGCGCACCCACGAGATTGTGCTGCCTGTAGCCCAGATGCAGAAGACAAGCATGGTGAAGGCCAGAATGAGCAGCAGTCCGGGAACGCCTACCTGACGTGTAAGGAAATTGCACGCAATTCTGCCGTGTGCACCGCCCGGAACGATGAACGATTCGGACATCAGGCCCGAGACGGTCAGCTGCAGAAAGACCGATGCCCATACCATAAGGAAAATGCAAGATATGATCCAGCTTGCCATTTTGACACGGATGATTCCCATGAGCCACAGCCCTATTATGAGGACCAGTACGGGCAGCATGACCGATGGAATGCCGAACCATCCGTTGACAATAAGCTGGGCTGTGCGTGCGCCAAGGTTACCGGCGTTGTTGGCGATGTCGGCAGCTGCCGATGTCATTGCGCTCTGGTCTATGCCGCCATTGAAAAGGAATGACAGATATGCCAGTATGATATAGACGCCCGAAAAGGCTAGGAATGCGCCCGATGCGAATCTGAATGTTTCGCTGCGCAGCGACTGGATTATTTCCTTTATGTCAAAATGGAATTCGGGCTTCTGGATTCCGGTGCGTGATGTCTTTTCAGTCTTCTTTTTCATGTCTGCAAAGTGTCATTTGCAAAGGTAGAAAAAAGTGTCCGTAAATAAAAAAATAAAAGGATGCCGGTTATAGGAAAAATCAAAGTAATTTTGCGTCTTGAAAATACAGACTGACAAATGGAAAAATCACCGGTATTTGACAAAAATACGGTAGAGTTCGTGACGGTTGCGGCCGAGTACTGCTCATTTGTTGAAAAAACTGGAGAATGTGACTCGAAACGTATGCTTGACGTGCTTTCCAAACTGCTGCCGCTGCTCTATCTGAAGGCTTCGATGCTTGACGAAGTGACGGTTCAGGGCCTTTACCTTGAGGAAAGTGTGAGTGAACCGGAATACGATGCTCTGCGCAGCCTGCTGCAGGCGGTTCTCCGCGAGAATGACGATTATCTGGAGGTGTTTGTCGAGGAAATGAAATATAGCGACACTCCCGTGCGCCGATGCATTTCCGAAGACCTTGCCGATATATACCAGGCCTTGAAGAATTTTATACATTCGTACCGTAGCGGACTGTCCGATGTCATGGAAGAGGCAGTTGCCGTCGTGGCCGATGGTTTCAGGACATACTGGGGGCAGACACTGGCCAACACACTGCGTGCAGTTCATAGTGCCAAGTACCAGCCGGTCGAATACGGTGATGACGATTTGTTTGACAAGGAGAATTCCATATATGGTTGAACTTTGGAATAAAATTGACAAATCGGAACTTGCTGACAAACCGAGGGTGGTGTTTGAAGGCGTGATAGATGAAATAAATACTCTTGAAAGGGCCGAGGCTGCCGTCAGGGACATTTCGGCCCATAAGCTGATAGGGTTCGATACCGAAACGCGGCCGTCGTTCACCCGTGGAGTACAGCATAAGGTGGCTTTGCTGCAGCTGGCGACTCTTGACCATGCGTGGCTGTTCCGTCTGAACCAGATAGGAATGCCCGATTGTGTTGCCGGACTTATGGAAAACCCCGATATCCTGAAAATCGGAGTGTCGGTCAAGGATGACAAGTCTCAGCTTGGAGGCCGGCGCAGCCTCAAGCCTGCCGGTTTCGTGGAACTTCAGGATATGTGTGCGGAAATGGGAATCGAGGAAAAGGGCCTGCAGAAAATGTACGGCATTCTGTTCGGTCAGCGCATTTCAAAGAACCAGCAGCTGAGCAACTGGGAGATAGCTTCGCTTACCGAAGGGCAGCGCCAGTACGCATCGATTGACGCGTGGGCCTGCCTGCGCATTTACAATTATCTGTGTGAACTGAAAAGGACAGGTGAATACACCATTATAAGGAAAGATGTTGAAGAAGGTAATACTCAAGAAGGGTAAGGAGGAGTCGCTTCTGCGCTTCCATCCGTGGATTTTTTCGGGAGCCATTGCAAGCATTGAGGGTAATCCCGCCGAGGGCGATGTGGTCGATGTATATACCGCTGCGGGTCAGTGGATTGCTGTTGGGCACATCCAGGTTGGAAGTATTGCTGTACGCGTGCTTTCATTCGTGCAGCGTCCAATAGATTACGCTTTCTGGGAGGAGAGACTGCAGGTGGCCTTCAATCTGAGAACCAGTCTCGGTCTTACCGGACGCAGTGACCATAACATTTTCCGTCTGGTGCATGGCGAGGGCGACAACCTGCCTGGCCTGATAATTGATGTTTATGGACGCACTGCAGTCATGCAGGCTCATTCGGTAGGTATGCACTGCCGGCGCATGGAGATTGCATCGGCCCTGGAGAAGGTGCTTGCCGGAAGCATTGACAGCATTTACTACAAGTCCGAGACTACACTGCCGTTCAAGGCCGATATTGACCGCGGAAACGGTTACATCAAGGGCGGTCCGTCTGATGATGTGCCGTTGGAGTACGGCATGAAGATGCCGGTCGATTGGATAAGCGGCCAGAAGACCGGCCTGTTCATTGACCAGCGCGAGAACCGCGCACTGCTGGAACGCTGCGCCCGCGGCTGCAACGTGCTTAACATGTTCTGCTATACCGGCGGCTTTTCACTGGCTGCACTCAGGGGCGGTGCCAGTCTGGTTCATTCGGTCGATGCATCGGCCCGTGCCATTGAACTGACGCAGGGCGGTGTGGAGAACAATTTCCCGGGCGACACACGGCATAAGGCATTTGTTCAGGACGCTTTCAAGTATCTTGATGAAATGGATCCGATATATGATCTTATAATATTGGACCCGCCTGCGTTTGCAAAACATAAGGATGCCCTGAAGCATGCGCTGATAGGCTACCGCCGTCTGAACCAGAAGGCTATGGAAAAAATCAGACCCGGTGGAATACTGTTCACTTTCTCGTGCTCGCAGGTCGTTACAAAGGACCAGTTCCGCATGGCTGTCTTCACTGCTGCGGCACAGGCGCACCGCAGCGTGAAGATTCTGCACCAGCTGCACCAGCCGGCCGATCATCCCGTCAATATATTCCACCCGGAAGGCGAGTACCTCAAGGGACTTGTCCTGTCAGTAGAGTAGATTCACTTTGATTTTTTGAAACGGCGGCCGTTCCAGATGTAGCGCAGTGGAGCCTGTTTCATGAAATGGCGGTACGCATCGGCATCGGGACCCAGATTGCTGAAAGAAGTGTAGGCGAACTCCAGACTGCAACTGCTGCCGGCCGTCGGAGTGATTGAGACAAAGCGCAGAAGCGACATGGCGCGCAAGGTGCTGACCGAGTCGTTCTTCAGGGCCGACGGTTCTAGAAAATCGTTGAAGCCGGGCAGATCGATGAACTGCTCTGCCGGCAGCGGTTCCCACTGCGGAGTATAGAACGAGATGTGCGAATCCTTGAATTCGTCCATCAGCACGCTTTTGATTACGCATACCAGACTGCCGCCTTTCTTCAACGGAAGCAGCATCAGGTCAAGCGAACTTTCACTTGACGGCATAATCGATACAATGTCCTTGTCAAACATCAGTGTGCGGCTGTTCCCGCCCAGGCGGTTCGTCGTCCATCCCGGAATGCCGCTCTCATAGAAGTCAATCAGGTCCTGACGTCCGCTTTGGGAAATCAGCGGTATAAGCGAATCGGGCATAGTGGCAAGTACATCCTTGACTTCAATGCCGGCGGCACCGGTAGAAAGGCTTGCCATCAATAGGAACAGGGCAGCAGTCTTTTTCATATTTTCATTTTACAAAAATATCTTCGGGGTATTCCACGTCGGTCAGGAACAGCCCCTGTGCGGGAGCCGAATCGCCGGCACTGCATCGGTCGAGGCTGTCTATTACCTGGCAGAACCCGTCGGGAGTCAGCTGGTGACGGCCGACTTTCATGAGAGTTCCGACTATTGCACGCACCATGTTACGGAGAAAACGGTCGGCGCTTATTTCAAATACCCACCGGCCATCGGGCAGTTCGTACCAGAGTGCCTTGCTGACACGGCAGTTGTTTGTCCTGGTCTGCGTGTGCAGCTTGCTGAAACTGGTAAAGTCAACCGTTTCCAGAAGGACTGCCGCAGCCCGGTTCATAAGTTCAAAGTCCGGTCTGTTTGCAAGCTGCCAACTGTAACCGCGCTCAAAGGCGCTCTTTCCCAGACTTACATAATACTTGTATGTACGCTTGACGGCATCGAAACGCGCATGGGCATCGGGCCTTACCGGAACAATGCGGTGAATGGCAATGTCGGCCGGAAGCAGACCGTTGAGCTTGGATTTCATCCATTCGCAGTCGCGCTCTTCCGACAGGTCGAAATGTGCCGCCATTTCTGAGGCATGTACACCGGCATCGGTGCGCCCGGCACCCGTTACCGGCACTTTTTTACGCAGGAATGTGAACAGGGCATCCTCCAGACACTGCTGCACAGAAGGGCTGTCAGGCTGAATCTGCCAGCCGCAGTATGCAGTCCCGTCGAATTCCAGAAACATAAAGTACCTCATGGATTCCTGTGTCTTGCATTAAGGTTCATCATCATGACCGATGCCAGCGCCGCCGTTTCGGTTCTCAGACGTGAGTCGCCCAGTGAGACCGGCCGGAATCCGGCATCGAGCGCCATGCGGATCTCGGTCGGACTGAAATCGCCTTCAGGACCTATCAGCACCATTGCGTTATGGCCGGGAACAAGGGCGTCCATAAGGTGAATGCGCTCGCCGTCTTCATCGCAGTGCGCAATGAATCGGTCACCGTCAAACGGCCTTGATATCAGTTCTCTGAACTTCACCATGCCCTCGATATGCGGAAGCAGGGCTTTTTTTGACTGCTTCATGGCCGATACGGCTATCTTCTCTATGCGCTCCAGCTTTATTGCCGTGCGTTCACTGTGCTCGGTATCGATGAAAGTCATTTCATTCACGCCTATCTCCACAGCTTTTTCAACGAACCATTCATTACGGTCCATGAGCTTGGTCGGAGCGACGGCAATATGGACATAGCCGTTCCACAGAGGCTCCTGCCGCTGCGACTTCTCAATATGGACAAAGCAGCGCTTTCCCGTAACCGATGTTATGACGGCATCGTGGAAGCAGCCTTTTCCGTCGGCCAGAAGAATCCTGTCGCCTTCCGTCAGGCGCAGCACACGTATGCAGTGTCCAGCCTCATCCTGAGGCAGTTCCATATCGGTCTCTATGTCAGGGCAATAGAATATCCACATTATTGGAAGTCTTTTTATTCTTCATCAGCAGCAGTACCAGCAGGAACAGCACAAATGCAAAGACTGCAAATATCAGCCATACTGTCTGCCAGTCTCCAAAAGTATAAAAACGCTGGCCATACTGCTGCGGCCAGGTGTAAATATTGACAATTTTCTGAACGCCGAGCATTCCTATTGAAGCGCCGAGACCGTTTGTCATGACCACAAGCAGGCCCTGTGCGAATGCTCTCTGGCAGGGGTGTACCGAGCTGTCGATATGGATTGATACCGATATGTTGAACATGTCGAATGCTATGCCGTACATTACCATAGCAAGACCAATCATCCATGCTCCGTCGGCCGGATTGCCGAACGAAAGCAGCAGATACCTAGCGCACCATGCAAGAGCCGATATCATCAGTATGTGCTTCACTTCCATTCGCCTGAGCATGAAGGGCATGATGAGCGTGCACAATGCTTCGCAGACCTGTGATACTGACATCACCATCATGGAATTGCCGACGATGGCCGAACCCTCGTACTGCGGCATCGTTTCAAAGCAGTCCAGGTATGGACCGGTAAAGCCGTTTGACATGTGTAGGCAGACGCCGAACAGCATGGTCAGTATAAAGAATGACGTAAGCCCCTTGCCATGCATTGACCTGAAGCTGTCAGTCCACGAAGACTCGTAGGCTGCCGTTTCCTTAGGGCTGTGGATATCGCACTGCAGCAGGAATGCGTACACACCCAGCAGCAGTCCTATCGCGGCCCTCAGCAGGAACTGGTCTGCACTGGACTCGATATTCATGAAATTGACAGCCAGCATTGAGACAATGAAACCTATCGTGCCCCATATCCGGATCATGGGGAATGACTTTCCGACATCGGCTCCGTTACCTGCAAGCAGGATGAAACATATTGAATTGCTGAGCGATATTGTTGGAACGAATATCAGAACGCCGACAACGTAAGGAATGAAAATTGCCATGAATGACGGTCTGACCGCACCTCCCGCAAACGCCATGATGACAAAGAAAACTGCCGACAGTATATGGCACATGCCGAACAGCTTCTGGGCAGGGACATAACGGTCGGCAATGCGCCCCACAAGGGCCGGCATGAAAATAGCTGCTATTCCCTGGGCAGCATAAAACCATGCAATGCGGCTGCCGTAACCTATGCTTGCAAGATATATTCCAATGGAAATCTGGTAGGCGCCCATTGCTGCAAACTGCAGGAACATCATGAGCGACAATCTGAATCTCAACCGCCTTTCATTCATGATAATGCAAAGGTATATATAAAAAGGCGAAGATGAGTAGTCTCCCGACTACTCATCCCCTGATTAAATCTAATACCATGAAAAACACGTGACAAATATAATACTGTTTTTTATATTGTGTACACTTTTAGTATATTTTTTTGCAAAAAACATTCCATTGGCAGTATAATACTGTCTAATAAAGAACACCGGTCCGATGCATTTCTGCTCCGGACCGGTGTTTTTTATTGTTTGCGCAACCGCTTACTTGCGGGTCTTTGCGTAACGTGACATGAACTTGTCCACACGTCCTGCTGTATCGACCAGTTTTGACTTGCCAGTGAAGAACGGGTGTGAAGTGTTTGAAATTTCAATCTTGATTACGGGGTAGGTCTGACCTTCAAATTCAATGGTTTCCTTAGAAACGCAGGTTGAACGTGACAGGAAGCAGTCTCCGTTTGACATGTCCTTGAATACTACAGGACGATAGTCCTCTGGGTGAATACCTTTTTTCATAATGTTTTGTCTTTTAATGCTCCATTCAATCTCCACCGGAATATAGGTGGAGCAATCCTTATGGGGGTTTGCGGGTGCAAAGGTACAATTTTTCGGTTAACGGGCAAGAATTGGGAGACTTTTTTTGAATTAGCCGTTCATTTGGTGGCCAGTTGGTCCTACTGTAAAAGATATTTCAGTACATTTAGGAACTGTTTTGAAATCTGCTTTGCAAGTGCGGAGCATGAATTGTAGCCCAAATGAACCGTAGCATATTACTGCTGTTGCCGGTACTGCTGTCTGCCGGCTGCGGAAAGGGACCGGCCGATGTTCCGGACCCGACCTGCATAGAGGACCTGTTCGGTTACAGGGTCGCGGTCAATTCAGGCGATTCATACGACCAGCTTATCAGCCAGTATCCCGAAATTACTCCGGTCAGAGTGGGCGGCGGCGAGGTGCTTGTAACTGTGCAGAAGGGCAAGGCCGACTATGGTATGAGTGACAGCATTTCGTGCCTGTCGGTTGACATATCAAAATACGGGCTTGAGCCCAAGTTCACCGGCTTCAGGTCAATGGACTATCCAATAGTCTTTTCAAGGGGCAGTGCCGAGCTGTGCGGCAGATTCAATGATTTTGTAATGTATGCCGACAGTACCGGACTCCTGCAGCGTTTGAAGAACAAATGGGTCAATGCCGATGAGAGCATTCACGTTCTTGACAGTCTTGACCTGCCGGAGACGGGAAAACCCATGAAGATTGCCGCCGCCGGCATAATGTATCCTTATACGTATTACAGCGGTAACGAGCTGACCGGCTTCCAGACCGACATGATGCGGCATTTCAGCGCATGGTCGGGAATACCGGTGGAAATCAAGTTCTATGATATAAGCGCCGCCATTCAGGAACTGCAGATAAACCGTCTGGATGCCACTTACATTCCCATTACTATAAACGAGGAGCGCGGGCAGATGGTCATGTCTTCGATTCCGTATATACATGACGGGGGAATGTGCTTCGGTCGCATTAAGGGATATGTGAACAGGGACAGTTTCTTCCAGAAGGCAAAAGACAGTTTCCGCAACAACCTTATAACTGAAGACCGGTGGACCCTGATGGCCGATGGACTTTGGCTGACCGTATATGTATCGCTGCTGTCGGTGCTGCTTGCTACGGTCATCGGCGCTCTGATATGCCGTATGCGCATGTCCGGTAGGCGGTCTGCGGTCGGTTTTGCCAGGGCGTTCGTCGAGGTTGTACGCAGCATTCCGCTGCTGGTGCTGCTCATGCTTCTGTTCTACGTTGTCCTGGCACCGTTGCAGATGCCGGCCGAGATGACTGCGGTGATATGTTTCGGTCTCTATTTCGGCGCATACATGAGCGAGACGTTCCGTACAGGCATAGAGAGCGTTGACGGCGGACAGTGGGAGGCGGGTGCGGCCCTTGGCATGAAGCGCTTCATGACGTTCCGCAAGGTGGTGCTGCCGCAAGCCCTGCTCAGAATAATTCCGGTGTACAAGGGACAGATGATAACGCTGGTCAAGAGCACCTCGATAATAGGTTACGTTGCCATTATGGATCTGACCAAGGCCAGCGATGTGATACGTGCGCGTACGTTCGATGCATTTTTCCCGCTGCTGTTCGTGGCTGCCATCTACCTGCTTGTTTCGTGGGTGTTCGGTGTGGGACTTGACATAATGGAAAGAAAACTCACTCCCAAAAGCCGCAGAATATGAAGTCGCTGAAATACATCATACCGACATTGCTGCTTTTTACATCGTGCAAAGTGGAACCGTCGCGGCCTGACGTGCGGTCAGTAGAGTCTCTTGAGGCGCTGTCGGGGTTCAGGGTCGCTACATCGGCCGGCGGTTCGTATGACCTTATGCTGTCGGACATTCCCGGCGTTGACGTTGTTCGCATAGGCGTGGGTGAGCTGCTGCTTGCAGTTGAGAAGGGCATGGCCGATTTCACTCTGATGGACGCGACTCAGGCGCAGATGGCTCATCTTGAAAGCCGCGGTCTGGAAATACGCATGTCCGGAATATTGAAGAGTACCGCATCTGCCGGCTTCCGTCTTGACGATACCGAACTGTGCAATGAATTCAATGCGTTCCTGGCGGAGTTCAGGCAGAGCGGTGGGTATGAACGTTGGGACAGCCTGTGGCGCAGCGACTGCGATTCAATGGCCGAGGCGCTTATTCGCAGGCCGCGTCCTCAGGGAGACCGTACCATACGTGTGGGAATCACGGATAACATTTTCCCATACATATATGTAAAGAACGGCAGCCTGACAGGAATGGAGGTCGATGTCATGGAACATTTCTGCAACAGTGCCGGCATTGTGCCCGAATACATTGCACAGGAGTTCACAACCCTTATACCTGCACTTAATTCGGGGAAAATAGATGTCATACTGTCACACATGCGCGTCACTGCCGAAAGGTCTAAGCAGGTGCTGTTCTCGGCTCCGTACATAGAAGGCGGCGGCGCACTGATCTGCCGGAGCCTGTCATCGGCCAAACCGGAAAAGAAGGGGATATGGCAGACGCTGAAAGACAGCATAGACAGGAATCTGATAAGGGAAGACCGGTGGCAGCTGCTTGTCCGGGGACTGTATCAGACAATACTCATATCGGTACTGTCAATACTGGTAGGAACTATGATTGGCATATTGCTGTGCATGGTGCGCATGAGCCGCAGAAGGCCGGTGGCCAATACATGTAAAGTCATGATTGACCTGGTGCGCGGCATCCCTATTCTGGTGCTGCTCATGATAATGTGCTATGTGGTCTTCGCGTCATCGCGCATTTCGGCGCTGTGGATTTCGGTGTTCAGCTTCGGACTTTACTACGGTGCCTACTTCTGTGAGATTTTCCGTACCGGAATGATGGGCGTGAACCCCGGACAATGGGAGGCCGGAGCTGCCCTGGGACTGAGAAAATTCCAGACATTCAGACTGGTTGTGCTGCCTCAGGCAATGGCGCGGATAATACCCGTCTTCAAAGGCGATGTCATTGCGCTGATAAAGGGAACTTCAATAGTGGGCTATGTGTCTGTAATGGACCTAACGCGTGCCGGCGATCTTATACGTTCACGCACCCTTGACGCATTTTTCCCGCTTATAATTGTGACTATTGCATATTTCTTCCTGTCCCGTATTGCCGGCCGCGGACTTGATGCGCTGAACAGGAAGGTGACTCCAAAAGGCAAAACCGTATGATAACAGTCAGACATTTGAAAAAGGTCTTCCGGACACAGTCAGAAGAACTTACGGTTCTGAGTGATGTGAACTGTGAAATAAGGAAAGGCGAGGTCATTTCAATAATAGGTCCGTCGGGTACTGGAAAAAGCACTTTCCTGCGCTGTCTGAACCGTTTGGAGGAGGCTACTGCAGGGCAGATTGAGATTGACGGCACCGACATACTTGACCGCCGTACCGATGTCAGCCTGCTGCGCCGCAGAATGGGCATGGTATTCCAGAACTTCAACTTGTTCGGGCATCTGACAATTCTTGACAATATCACGCTCTGTCCCATGACCCTGCTGGGACAGTCCAGAGCCGATGCCGAAAAGCGCGGCATGGAACTGCTTGAAATGGTGGGACTGCACGACAAGGCCGGCAGTCTGCCTGACGAACTGTCGGGCGGTCAGAAACAGAGGGCTGCCATTGCACGCTGTCTTGCCATGAACCCGGAAATCATCCTGTTTGACGAACCTACATCGGCCCTTGACCCTACCATGGTGAGCGAGGTGCTTGCAGTCATTCGCCGCCTGGCCGCCCAGGGCATGACCATGGCCATTGTAAGCCACGAGATGCAGTTTGTTCGTGATGTCAGCACTAGGGTGTTCTTCATGTATGGCGGCGAAATATACGAGGAGGGCACTCCGCAGCAGATTTTTGACAATCCGCAGAAGCCGGTCACCAAAGCTTTCGTGAACAGGATACGCAGTCTTGACTTCAGGCTTGAGAACCGTCATTATGACCTGTACGGAATGTTCGGCCAGATTGAGACTTTCTGCTCGAAATACGGCCTCGGCAATGCCGTCACGGGAAAGGTCCAGCATGTCATTGAGGAAATGCTGTCTGAGATTCTGCCGTTTACGGGCCCCGTCAGCCTCAATCTGGAATACAGCGAGAAGACTTACAGGCTGGGGCTGACCTTTACGCAGGAGGGCGTGTCCGATTATGTCCTTTCCGGAACCGATGACGATTCCGTTTCCCTGATGCTTGTGCGCGGCATGTCCGAATCTGTGACAGAAACGGAGCCCGGGCTGATACGTGTGGAATTCTAAACTTTGTGAAAGTTGATAACTTTATGGACGTTCGGTTTTTAAATAAAGTGGAAAGAATGTAATTTTGCGCCCGAATTGGATTTTTCTTTCACAAACACATAAAAACAATGGTTAACTACAAAGATCTGGGTCTTGTAAATACCCGCGCAATGTTTGCTGCTGCCGTTAAGGGCGGTTATGCAATCCCTGCCTTCAACTTCAACACAATGGAGCAGATGCAGGCTATTGTTATGGCTGCCGTTGAGACAAAGTCTCCGGTTATCATGCAGGTTTCTAAAGGTGCACGCAACTATGCAAACGGCACTATTCTGCGTAACCTTGCAAAAGGTGCTGTAGAATATGCAAAGGAACTGGGCTGCGAACATCCTGAGATTGTTCTTCACCTTGATCACGGTGACAGCTTTGAACTCTGCAAGGACTGCATTGACAACGGTTTCTCATCAGTAATGATTGACGGTTCACACCTGCCTTTTGAAGAGAACATCGCTCTTGCAAAGAAGGTTGTTGACTACGCTCATCAGTTCGATGTTACAGTCGAGGCAGAACTTGGCGTTCTGGCCGGTGTTGAGGACGAAGTAAGCGCAGCTGAATCACACTACACAAAGCCTGAAGAGGTTATTGAATTCGCTACACGCACAGGCTGCGATTCACTTGCTATCTCAATAGGTACATCACACGGTGCACACAAGTTCACACCTGCACAGTGCACACTCGTAAACGGTGTTCTTGTTCCGCCTCCATTGGCATTCGACGTTCTTGAGGAAATCGAGAAGAAGCTCCCCGGCTTCCCAATCGTTCTGCACGGTTCATCTTCAGTTCCTATGGACGAGGTCAACACCATCAACCAGTTCGGCGGCAAGCTCGAGGCTGCTATCGGTATTCCGGAAGAACAGCTCCGCAAGGCTTCAAAGAGCGCTGTCTGCAAGATCAACATCGACTCAGATTCACGTCTGGCCATGACCGCTGCCATCCGCAAGCACCTTGCTGAGAATCCAGGTGACTTTGATCCTCGCCAGTACCTGAAGCCAGCCCGCGAGAACATGAAGAAAATGTACATCCACAAGATTGTGAACGTACTCGGTTCAGACGGCAAGCTGCTGCAGAAGTAATAGATTCCATTCAATATCTGCATATCAGTAAGGAGACAGACAGCTGTCTCCTTACTTTTTTTGTCGTGTCGTGACGGTCCGGCGTGTTTAACATTATGGAAAATTTCTGATATTGTTATAAGAAACTGTTTTGATCAAAACAGCTTCTAAAATGCAATTATGAAACGGATAACCATATTCTCTTTCGTGCTGGCTCTTGCAACTGCGGCATCGGCACAGTTCGGAATGTTCCCCGGTATGCAGGCGTTTGATATGGGCGACGGTATGCCTTTTGGAATGCCCGGAATGCAGAGCAGCGTAAATAAGGTGGAACTTGAATCGTCAAACCTTCCAATAATCCGTATCGACACAAAGGGACATGAGATAACCCAGAACAAGGTCGATGCCACAATGGACGTTGCGGCCAATGGAAAGAGCCTGTATAACGGTGCAATTACCATAAAGCTGCGCGGCAACTCGTCGCTTATGATGCCGCAGCAGAAATTCTCCATAGTCACAAGGGCCGATGGCAAAAATTACAATGTGCCGTTGCTAGGAATGGGTGCCGAGCATGATTGGACACTGCTGAATACCTACACTGACATATCGCTGATGCGCGACCCTCTGGCCATGTATCTATGGCGTTCCATGGGGCATTGGGCACCTGAGACGCAGACTGTAGAGGTTGTGCTGAATGGCAGTTACATAGGCGTGTATGTGCTGGCCGAGACAATCAAGCAGGGCAAGGAACGTCTTGATATTGCCAGCCTGAAGCCGCAGGATAACGCCGGTACGGAACTGAGCGGCGGATATATTCTGCGCATTGACAAGTACGATGCCTCCGACAACACCTTTGCTTCCAGACAGAAGGGAATTTCTCTGCACGGGCAGGGCGGAATAGGCATGATGCCGTTCGGCGCCGGCGGAATGAACGGGGGCGTTGTCTGGACCATAAAGTACCCGACCAAGGACAAGATAACCGATGCGCAGCAGAACTACATAGAGAGTTATATCCATGACTTTGAACGTGTAATGGCGGGCCCGGACTTTGCTGACCCGGACAAGGGTTATGCCGCGTACATAAGCGTATCGGACTTTGTAGATTTCATTATCCACTCCGAGTTCATGCACAATGCCGATATGTATGTAAGCAGTACATACTTTTACAAGACCAAGACCGATGATGACGGTACCGGCGGGAAACTGCATGCCGGACCTGTCTGGGACTACAACTTCTCAATGGGAAACTGTACGTTCGGGTTGTGCAACAAGGTCGATGCGTGGAGCTATAACGGCAAGGACCAGGGACAGATTCCCGCTTTCTGGCAGAAACTCATGTCGGACCCGAAGTTTGTCGGCAAGGTAAAGAAACGTTACACTGAACTGCGCAAGACCGTCTTGAGCACGGATAGCCTCAACAAGTACATAGATAGTTATGCCGTGCAGATGCAGGAGCCTGCAAAGCGCCATTTCACCGCCTACAGCGACCTGCTTGTTCCTGAAAGGCAATCACAGAGGCAGAACAGCAGGACGCAGGGCTTCATGGGAGGAATGTTTCCCGGCATGGGCGGCTCCTTTGGCGGCATGGGCGGCGGTATGTGGACCAGCTTCATGGCCTATCGCGTAAGCAGCTATGACCAGGAAATCAGGACTCTCAAGGAATGGATATCCAAGCGCCTTGCCTTCCTTGACAGAAACTGGCTGCTGGATTGAATTGCCGTTCCTGAATACCCGGCCTTATCACCTGTCATATCGGCCGATATCCCTCCCAACTACCTCTCATTTCCGGAGTATCACCTGATACTCCGGAAATGAGAGGTAGTTGGGCCGTATATGGGCTCAGTCGAAAAGTGTGTGGAACTGGGAACAATGCATCAGGAGCGGCAGTTTCCACTCCGCCGAATGCTACGCACTGAATGCCATATCCTGCCAACAGACTGCCAATACTGCAGCCACAGACGCCTCATACGCCCAATTTTCTGCAATATTGGCAATGAAAGAAGGCAAAACTGGCTAATTCCCGACCAATATTGCAGGAAATGAGTTCTACAAGTGTTCTGGCTGCAATATTGGAATTCTATAGCGCTTTCCCGCGGGCTGATGGGTGACTTGGGCGACAGTAAGCATGAAGCCTACCCACACGTTTCAATCCACACCCCTGCGAGAGGGGTGACTGTACCGCCCTACTGACTTAAGGGCTATCAAAAAGTTTCAATCCACACCCCTGCGAGAGGGGTGACTCCCAAGATGGCTAATTTCCGCTGGGTTAGCAGTTTCAATCCACACCCCTGCGAGAGGGGTGACACTTGATTATCTATGCAGACGGCAGACACGAAGTTTCAATCCACACCCCTGCGAGAGGGGTGACACCGCTCCTGCCAGTCTTCGGGGTAGCGTGAAAAGTTTCAATCCACACCCCTGCGAGAGGGGTGACCAATGGGAGGTTCATTCGGCGGCGCTGTCAATGGTTTCAATCCACACCCCTGCGAGAGGGGTGACACGGCTTGATGTCGTCATCCGACAAGACCAAACTGTTTCAATCCACACCCCTGCGAGAGGGGTGACGTTCGGAACGGCAGACTACAACGTCAGCATAAGCGGTTTCAATCCACACCCCTGCGAGAGGGGTGACCGTTTCAACCTCTTTGGTTCTAAGGCAGTTCAGAGTTTCAATCCACACCCCTGCGAGAGGGGTGACGCATTCATCTTCGCACGAGATTTCATCATATTAGTTTCAATCCACACCCCTGCGAGAGGGGTGACTGGAACAGTGTCCCATAGAATGATTCCGCATCTTTGTTTCAATCCACACCCCTGCGAGAGGGGTGACCGCATTCATCTTCGCACGAGATTTCATCATATTAGTTTCAATCCACACCCCTGCGAGAGGGGTGACACATTAACAGCGTCAAGGGTGATGTCAGTCAGGTTTCAATCCACACCCCTGCGAGAGGGGTGACTGTTCGTCATTATACTTCTGTTGCTCAAGAGGTAGTTTCAATCCACACCCCTGCGAGAGGGGTGACCCACGGTCAAGCGAGAAATCACGGCCAAAAAGGTTTCAATCCACACCCCTGCGAGAGGGGTGACTTCGCGATGCCAATTCCTTGCTTTCCGGAAAGAGTTTCAATCCACACCCCTGCGAGAGGGGTGACACACTCTTCATGATTTTTTTACTTGAACTATAAAGTTTCAATCCACACCCCTGCGAGAGGGGTGACCATACACCTTGATTGCGACAAGAGCCTTCCGCAGTTTCAATCCACACCCCTGCGAGAGGGGTGACTGCAATGCCTACTTCAAGGTAGCGTGGAACATGTTTCAATCCACACCCCTGCGAGAGGGGTGACATTGTTCTACCACCCATTTCCGATAGTCTGCGTGTTTCAATCCACACCCCTGCGAGAGGGGTGACTGCGCAGTGATGTATGCCTCCGGATAACTATTGAGTTTCAATCCACACCCCTGCGAGAGGGGTGAC
>JAZLIR010000011.1:0-2731 GCA_045617485.1 Bacteroidaceae bacterium | reverse complement strand
GATTCTTATAATTCTTCATGTTGGTAAAGTTTGATACAACAAAAGTAAAGCATACATTACATTTATGCAAGCGAGTTTTACTTTTTAACATTTTATGCGTACATTCGTAGCAATGCGTTCGTTTCCCGATTACCTTTTTTTGATGAACTTTTGGCTCACCTGCAAAGTTCCGTGGGAGACTATCCAAAGATCTTGCTTAATCTGAATATAAAGAAGGAAAGATCGCTCACTCCACGAAGCTGAGCACGGAAGGATTTCATCTTGGAGTTGAGTGATTCCGCACCGGCGTTGGTTGAGCGATTGATGAAATAGTTCAGCACTTCATCCTCCCTGGACTTGATGGCGTCCCTTGCCGATTTCATTTCCCTGGATGTGCATCTGGATACGGTCTTGTACCATTCGTGGAGTTTCTCTCTCACGGACTCCTTGTCGAGGGTCTTGCTCCTGAATATGGATTGCAGCTGATTGACTATCCAGTACGCCTCCTTGATTTTGGGATACGTCTCGAAGAGAAGGTTCATTCGTTCCTTCTGCTTCTCGGACCACTTGTCGGGGCTCTGCGTAAGCGAGTGTTTGGTACGTGTAAGAAGTTCGATGACAGTATCACCGTTGCTCAGCACGGGAGGCTTGAACTTTTCGTTCTTCCGTTTGGCTTTCGGACCTCTGACTTTACACGGGTTGTTGTCGAACTGCTCCTTTTTAAAAAAGACGCGAACTCTTCAGAGAGGCGCGTTCCGTCAGCGGTGAGCTGATATGCGTTGAGAACTATGTTGTGCCCGTCATCAACTCCTCGGGCCTGTTGTCCTTCTCATCCATATACATATGGAACTCTGTCTTGTAGCGTTCGTCGTGCTTGCGGGAGATGCTCTTCTCCTCGGCCCAGACGATGTCGAAGTAGTCGAGCATACTGTCGGGCAGGAAGAAGGTGGCAACATATTCGTGGATATTGAAGGGAGTGGTGGGTTTGATGCTGGAACCGGGAGTGTCGGGCATAACTTTGACTGATTTGAATGTGTTGATACGAAAATCCGGCACTCGGATTCTGAGCACCGGATTATGGCTTTCAAGGATTTTCAATATGTCACCTTGCCTGTGGCCTTACGGCCTTGGGCAAGGTGGATTTATCTATTTTGATTCTGTAATGAGGCGCACACTGTACCCGAAGCCGCGGGTGCCGTTGCTGTCAGGGCTGACACTGCTGCTAGTGAAGCGCACGCGGTACGCGTAGTTGATGCCGTAGGCAGTAGACGACCAATAGCAGCCGCTGACGCCGACACCGCTGACACTGGAACCATTGCGGTTGCTCGCAGCGGGAAGGAAGACTATTCCAGCAGCTTGAGCGCTCTCCCAATCACTGATTGCAGTTGACAGGGCAGTTGCATCTCCTTCATAACCGTCTGGCGCGATGAAGCAGCCGGGCACGTTATTGCAAGTGCCCCATACATTGACGTGGTTGTCGAACAGATATTTCCACTCGCCATTATCTCCTCCTGTCAATGTAGTCCAAGTACCCTTGTTGTCTATGGCTGTACCCCAGTCAGCTTTATGAGCTTCACCAGACACATTGCCATAGCTAGAAGATGATGTATTGGTTGATACGCCATAAATCTCGGGAGACGTAGTAAATGTTGTACTGCTTGCACCTACCCAACCGAAGAGGCCCCAATGGCCGCTAGTAGTACCGGAGTCCTTATTATACCCGCCGGCATCGCATTTGCCTTTACCATCATATGTGCGGAAATAATATTGCTCCGCCTCAAATCCCCAATTGCTGCCGTCATAGTACAGGTTGCCCTGCGAGAAGTGAACCTTCTTGCCTTCCGCGTTGACCGTGAACACGCCCGGAAGCGCACCCTCCGGTAGGGCAGCCTTTACGATCACTGCGCAGGTGGCAGTCTTACCGCCGTCCGTTGTGGTAACGGTGATTGTGGCTGAGCCTGCTGCTACGGCGTGTACGTTGCCTTCATTGTCAACAGTAGCAACATCTGTTTTGTCACTGGACCAGCTGACGGTCTTGTTTGTGGCATTTTCAGGAGCGACGGTGGCTGTGAGTTTTACATCTGCGTCGCCAACGGTAACCTCCAGAGTGGCCGGTTCGAGCGTTACACCGGTAATGGATACGGTCGGATCGTCCTTCTCACAGGAGCTCAGTAGCCCGATTGACAGGGCCGCAATGGCAAGTGTAAAGAGTTTTGTTTTCATTTTTTTTGCTTTATTGATTGATATTACTGTTGTCAGTTTGATTACAATGTGGCAATGAACTCATTCCATTTGGAAAGATCTACATCCTCGCCTTTGCCTGCCATTGCTTCTTTCATTGCAGCAATGGTAATTTCGTTCGGTTTGTCATATGCGACGGACATAAGAACCCTCTCCACATAATTATTGAGACTTCTGTCTTAACGCTCAGCTTTTTCCTTAAGCTTTTCAAGCAGGTCATCATCAAAGCGGAAGTCTGTTTGCTTTTTCTTTGCAGTTGGTGTTCTCATATTTGAACTAATAATTCAGTACAATGATATAACACTTTGTTCAGATATCCAACTTTTTACTAGACTATATGCTACAGTAAACACGGAACTTTGCAGGTGAGATGAACTTTTCAATCTTTATTTGAACAGATCAGCTTGGTTGCTGCAAAAAGAAATCTTCGGCTCCAATGCCTCAATTATCTACAATAAAACTCAGGTGTGGGTGGAATCTTTCATAGACCTTCGGGTGGATTACGCATTAT
>JAZLIR010000010.1:0-23857 GCA_045617485.1 Bacteroidaceae bacterium | reverse complement strand
GTCTGAATCAAACACCAGGTGTGCCGTGATTCCCGTACTGGTAACCACCTATGGCCTGCAGAAGAATACCTATTCAGGAAACATCCGGAATGTAATCGTGATGGATGATCTGTTTACGAGGTAATCTGACATCAGCACATCCTTTTACGGGTGGTGTGCCCCGGTTCAGGCCAGGAAACGTATTACCTGGCTGTTTCCGACAATTTCCGGCAGGGCGTTTATTGCATCGATGGCCTTGGTGGCCTTGCAGTCCTGCACCTTTTCGGTAATTACTACGATTGATACGTTGCCCGGGTCGTTGACGTCCTTCTGGATGATGGTCTCAATGGAGATGTTGTTTTCGGCCAGAATGCCGGTAATCTTTGCCAGAACGCCGCGCTCGTCGCGTGAGGTTATGCGGAAATAGTAGCGGGCACTGGTTTCCGAAATGGGTACCAGAGTGGCGGAATTCTCCAGATTGAACCAGCCCATTGGCATGGCTGCACGCTTGCCGGTATCAACTGCACGTGCCAGCGATACAAGGTCGGCAACAACGGCGCTGGCAGTAGGCATGCGGCCTGCACCTGCACCGGTCTGGAGCGTCTCGCCAAGATTGTCGCAGTTCAGATAGACTGCGTTCAGAACACGGTTCACGCTTGACAACAGATGGTGCTTTGGCACGAAACACGGATGTACGCGTGCATCGACACGGTCACCGTCACGATGGTAAATGCCAAGCAGCTTTATTGTGCAGCCCAGTTCCTTTGCAATGGCAATGTCCTGTGCTGTGATTTTTGATATGCCGGTAATGTGTATCTTTTCAAAATCTACGCGGTGTCCGCTGCAGAGGCTGGCAAGCAGGGCTGTCTTGTGGGCCGAGTCAATGCCTTCTATGTCAAAGGTCGGGTCGGCCTCGGCAAAGCCCAGACGCTGTGCATCCTTGAGCACTGTGTCAAAATCCAGACCTTCCTGGGCCATACGGCTCAGAATGTAGTTGCAGGTACCGTTGATAATGCAGCTCAGATCCTGTACGGTTGAACCTACCAGTCCTTCCTGAAGGCTGCGGATAATGGGAATGCCTCCGCCTACGGCAGCTTCAAACAATACATGCAGTCCCTTTGATGCTGCAAGCGGGAATATCTCGTGGCCGTGCTTGGCAAGCAGGGCCTTGTTGGCAGTTACTACATGCTTGCCGGCATTCAGGGCTGCAAGTATCCACTTGCGGGGCATGTTGTAGCCGCCGGCCAGCTCAACCAGGACATCAATGCCGGGGTCGGCAATCATGGCATCGGCATCGGTCGAAACGGTATAGCCCTTTGCCTTGTACGGGGCGACTTCCTCATCGGTCTTGGCACAGATGCATGCAAGTTCCAGGTCTATGCCCAGTTTCTCCCTGTATTCGGCCTTTTTCTGTTCAATGATGGCAATTACTCCACCGCCAACCGTTCCGGTTCCAATAAGTCCAATGCGTAACATATTATGATGCTGTCAAATTTTTTGCAAAAGTAGTAAAACTAATTGATATTCAGATATGCGGCGGCACTCTCTGCGCAGCGTTCGCCGTCAATGGCCGATGATACTATGCCGCCGGCGTAGCCTGCACCTTCACCGCATGGGAACAGCCCCCTGAGGCCTGTGTGCTGCAGCGTTTCGCTGTCACGCAGAATGCGTACCGGCGATGATGTGCGTGTCTCTACGGCTATCATCACGGCTTCAGCAGTCAGGAAGCCGTGGCTGCTCTTTCCGAACTGCAGGAAGCCCTGCCTGAGCCGTTCGGTCACGAACTTTGGCATCCAGAAATGAAGAGGGGACGAAATGAGTCCCGGCGAATATGACGATTCGGGCAGGTCAAAACTGAGCCTGCGGTTTACAAAGTCGCTCATGCGCTGTGCCGGAGCTGTCTGACGCATGTTGCCGGCCTGCCAGCAGTCACGTTCCAGCTGCTGCTGAAAGCGCATCATGACGAGCGGGTCGCTTAAGTCGGCATCGGACTGCGCAACGTCTTCAATGCGTGTCTCCACCACCATGCCGGAGTTGCTCCACTTTGAGTTGCGGCCCGACGGTGACATGCCGTTCACCACAATCTGCTCAGGGCCCGATGCGGCCGGAACTACAAATCCGCCGGGGCACATGCAGAAACTATAGACGCCGCGTCCGTCAACCTGCGTTACAAAGCTGTATTCGGCGGCTGGAAGGTATTTGCCGCGTCCGTTGCGGTTGTGATACTGTATGCTGTCAATAAGCAGTGACGGATGTTCCAGACGGCAGCCTACAGCCAGCGCCTTGGCTTCAATGTCGAACTTGTTTTCTGCAAAGTAGCGGTAAACGTCGCGGGCGCTGTGGCCTGTTGCCAGAATTACCGGTCCCATGAAACGCAGCTGCTGTCCGTGGCAGGTGGCCTCGACTCCAATAACCCTGTCGCCTTCAATAATGAATCCGGTCATCAGAGTCTCAAAATGGACTTCGCCTCCGCAGCGCCTTATGTTTTCGCGTATGTTCTCAATGACGCGCGGAAGGCGGTCTGTGCCTATGTGCGGATGTGCATCGGACAGAATTGCAGGACTGGCACCATGCTGGCAGAAAATGTTGAGTATGCGGTCTGTGCTGCCGCGTTTCTTGCTACGTGTGTAGAGCTTGCCGTCGGAGTATGCACCTGCACCGCCCTCGCCGAAACTGTAGTTCGATTCAGGGTCAACCTTGTGCGAGCGTGAAATGGCGGCAATGTCAACCTTGCGGTCATGAACATTCTTGCCGCGCTCAATCACAACGGGTCTCAGACCAAGTTCAATGAGGTGGAGGGCTGCAAAAAGACCACCGGGGCCTGCACCTACAACCACAACGGTCGGCTTGCCGTCAACGGGGTTGTACTGAATGGACGTGAATTCGTCCTTTGGCGGCATTTCGTTGACGAACACCCTGAGCGTAAGGTTTACGAATATGGTGCGCTGGCGTGCATCTATGCTCTTTTTCAGAGTGCGTACTGCGTTTATGGTGCGTATGTCAAGCCCGCACTGGCGTGATACGGTTTCCTTCAGTGCCTGCTCGCTGTATGCGAACTGCGGCTCTACCCTTAGCTGGAGTTCCTTGATCATTACGAGAACAACTGTTTGAATGCCTCTTCCACCTTACTGACAGGCACTATCTCAATTTTGTATTTCTTTGTATCCAGACCGTGCATGTTGTTGCGTGGAATCAGTATGCGCTTGAATCCCAGCTTTTCCGATTCGGCAATGCGCTGCTCTATGCGGCTCACGGGGCGTATCTCTCCGGACAGGCCCACTTCGCCGGTCATGCACACGGTGGGGTCAACGGCTATATCGATACTGCTTGACAGGACGGAACTGATTACCGCCAGGTCAATGGCCGGGTCATTGACGCGCAGACCGCCTGCAATGTTCAGGAATACGTCCTTCTGTCCCAGCTTGAAGCCTGCACGTTTTTCCAGAACGGCCAGAAGCATGTTCATTCTGCGCACTTCAAAACCTATGGCATTGCGCTGGGGCGTGCCATAGACGGCCGTGCTTGCCAGTGCCTGAACTTCAATGAGGAATGGGCGTACGCCTTCGACCGTACATGCAATGGACACACCGCTCAGGCCTTTGTGACTGTCGGTAAGCAGCAGTTCGCTGGGGTTGTTTACCTGGCGCAGTCCGTTCTGGCGCATTTCGTAGATTCCAAGTTCGGCGGTACTTCCAAAACGGTTCTTGATGGGACGCAGTATGCGGTACAGGTAATGCTGGTCACCTTCAAACTGCAGTACGGCATCGACAATGTGTTCCAGAATCTTGGGGCCGGCAATGCTGCCTTCTTTGGTTATGTGACCTATGAGCAGGACCGGCACTCCGCTTTCCTTGGCGTATTTGAGCAGTGAGGTGGCGCATTCGCGTACCTGGGTTATGCTGCCTGCGCCTGAATCGGCATATTCGCTGCAGATGGTCTGTATGGAGTCGATGACTACAAGCTGCGGCTGCTGCTCCTTTATTTGGGAGTAGATGCTTTCAAGGCTTGTCTCGCAAAGGACAAGCAGATTGTCATGGCTTGAGGCATCGGTGCTGTCGGCCTCAATGCGGTTGGCGCGCATCTTGATCTGACTGGCGCTTTCCTCGCCTGAAATGTACAGAGTGCGCAACCCTTTGAGTCTCATGACGGTCTGCAGTACAAGGGTCGATTTGCCTATGCCCGGTTCGCCGCCAAGCAGTACCAGCGAGCCGGGTACCAGACCGCCGCCAAGCACACGGTCCAGCTCTCCGTCATTCATGCTTATGCGCTGTTCACTGCCTGCCCTGACATCGGCCAGCTTCATTGTGGCTGGCTGTTGCGTGCCGTCGGCGGCCGCAGACTTTCTGAATGCCGGTGTGCCCGATGTTCTGACGGTTTTTTCGACCATTGTGTTCCACTGCCCGCATGAAGGGCACTTGCCACTCCACTTTGGAAAGTCGGCGCCGCATTCCGTACACAGAAATACCGTTTTCTCTTTGTTTGCAGCCATGATATCACTGTTTTTTTGACATACGGGCCCACAGGACAATTCCGTATATCGAGTTCATGGTGTAGAAAATATATTGGACAAGCATTATCGGCGCAAATTCCACTCCGCGGGTTACGGCTATGGACCACATTACAATCTGCGCTCCGTTTACCGCTATCCACATGAACCACTGTTCTATGAATGCGAATGTCAGCAGGAACTGTGCGCCTACGGCCACCGTCATGGCAAGGGCATCGGACACGGGCTGCGGGTCATCGGTCCTTAAAAGAAGCCGGCTTATGCCCCAGACCGATGCCGTACACAGAGCTATGAGCAGAATGCGCTGCGGCCATGTCATCCACCGGGTCCTTATGCCTTCGCCGCTGTCGCCCAGCTGACGTTTGCGCCACTGTGCCCAGCCTACGAACTGCATTGGCACGTTGTAGAGCAGAAACAGCGCCGCATTGGCGTACAGGCCGCTTTTCAGTGCCATATACCCCTGGATGCATGAACCCAGAAGCCCGAACAGGAAATTCAGCACATGTCCCTTTACACCGAATATGACGCACAGCACGCTGCACGTGCCTGCAATGAAACTAAGTATGCTGAAGTTGCCTTTGAGTACGCTGACAATGGCGCTGACGGTTATGAATCCCAAAATGAGAAACCAGTCCCACCATGTGAAATGCGGGAGCGATAGCTGTCTGTTCTGTTTTTCCATACTGCAAAATTACAAATTATGCCATTTTCCCGAACCGGGCGGCAACTGTTTTGATGTGAGAACTCCTTGTATCGGTTTTGTGACCTTCTTTGAGCTGCTCCCATTCCGTCAATTGTAATTGGCGAATTGTATCTATATTGAATGCCCTGTTGGATTTATCATGCGAGAAAACTTTATCTTGGTCCTAAGAACTTATCACCATTCAAGTGAATCATGTGGTCAGGCATTTCAGCTATCCACACTTCTGTTTCCCATGCGAGTTGCTCTGAAAACTTCTTGTAGGTTTTGAAATCAAGAAATGCTGTTACAAAAATCTTACCTGCTACAACATACTCTGTCATTGACTTGATTTCAACAATGCGTTTGGGATTCATAGGACCTACAGAAGTAACCGATTCTACAAAATATATCCAGTTTTTGTCTTCACGATAGAGGACAACGTCGGGCATTTTATCGTGAAGAGTGATGGCAAAACCAAGTTCAGATAAGCGCTCAACATTCTTCACCAAATCTTTTTCTGTTGTGTCCCCAACATACAAGCATTCGCAGTTTGGCGCAAATCGAGGAGCGAACTGCTCAATGATGGCTTTCTGCAATACGTTATGTTTACCTGTACTAAAGGTAAAAGCATTGCCATTGATCTTGACTGGCAACATTTCCATACGCTTCTTTGATGCATAAACATCAATCAAACGTTCGTGCCTACTATTGAACTCGGCAATAGAATAATTCGTTGCATTTGTCTGAAGCACAGACAGGAACTCATTCGTCAAGCGCCAACGATAGTTAGGACTATTGGTTGCCAAACCATTATCTTCAACAATGGCTGCTGTACGAAAATGATGAAGTGCCTGTTTACGGAATGTCTCACGTGAGTTCTCCGCATACTTAGTTCCATAATTATTGTTGACAAAAGCTATGATGTCGTGAATCCTGATCCATTCGTTTGTTGAAGCGCTCCATGATGATGACTTCCTGACTCCTGCGAGGGCGAGCAGAGTTAGTGCACATAAGTCAGTTTGCTGACGTTCAGGCAATCCAATAGCCTTGAGAATATATTTTGCTTTGGTTATCTTATCCATTGTTCTACGATTTTATTACAATTTGTTTCTGTTAGCTCTTTATGCATGAGTGCTCGTCCCATCGCTTCAATAACACTTCGTTCTGGCACGGGCATTGAATTTATCTCTGTAGAGTTAACCTGTGTAGATCCGTTGAGAATTCTGTAGTAGGCATCATACAAGGTTGAGTTCAATAGTACGTATAAACCATAAGTTATGCAAGGTGAATCACATTGAATAAAATTCACCTTGTTCTGTGTACTTATGTATTCAAACTGGGGATAGCGTTGTTTTAGATAAATGCCACATTGCAAACGACGCTTTTCTTCTTTTGCTGTAAAACGTTTGACCAACAAATAGTTGTCATTTTGCTGGAGATAAGCTTTTTTGTTTGTCAATATACATTCACCCTCTTTACCTTGCGGCCATACTACACGTCCATCCTTGATGTGCTGAGAGTACAATAGTGGGAAACATCCTTCTTCCATTTCGTTACGTAACACTTCGCGAGTACGGAAGTCTACAATAAGTCCCGTCTTCATCGGCAAATTAATAGAAGGAAGCGTTGCTGTCATCTTGTTGACCTTTTCTAAAACTTCAGCTTGCTCCGAATCGGTCACAAGGAAAACATAATGATTCCGAGCAACAACCGCATCGTATGGAGCATCGAAAGCCTTCACATCAGAGAAGTCTGACGTTGACGATGTGGTCATTCGAATCGTTGCTGGTTTCTGCCTTTGCTTCTTCATTTTAACTATCATGGTTTCTTGAAGAACAGATTCGCCATCAAAAACCTTATTGCGACTTCCAAACAAATGAATGTCAGTAATAACACAATTTGCAAATAGATAACGACGAAAATACTCAAAATATGCGCCAGAGGTCCAAGAACGCGGAACGATATAAACCATTTCCTGCCCCTCCTTCAAATTGCAAACGCCCATGCAACAGAACAACGAATATAAATTGGGGGCACCATGGCACACCGAAGGCATAGACTTTGCCTCCGGGGCATCCTTTGGAATCTTTTTATAGGGCGGATTGCCAATAATGTAGTCGTATTGTAATGGCTCGTTACCAAACAACATGTTTTGTTCAAATTGTTGAGTTGTTATGTAGTTTTCAACTTTGACTTCATATTCTATATGGCTATGTTCCTTGATGTATTCCAAGTTTTCTATCAAAACTGGAACAACTTTTGGGTCTGTTTCATAGCATGTTACTTTTATATTGCCTTTGTAACCGCGCGAACGTACCATATCTATCCATGCTGCTGTCAATACACCTGTTCCGCAACCGGCATCAAGAAGAGTAATCTCTGGCAAGGACAAATTTACATCAAACAGTTCAGCCATGAACTTAGCCGATGCCTTTGATGTGAAAAACTGGCCATATTGTTTACGCTTCGATTTTGGAACCGAAGCAATAAACTTGTTTGTATTCTCTATAACGAAGTTTAGCATATCTTAATCTGTACGATTATTAGAAACGTACTGTCACGGTATCGTAACGACTGACAATGAAAGGTGTCTCACCGCAGGTAATCTCCATAACCGTCTCAGTGACATACTCCGTGAAGGTCTTTCTGCTGGACATTTACGCTTGTCATCTCGGCAGCAAAGTCTTTTGCTTTGATGCTGATGGTGGGGAGAAAGTCGGAAACGGCACGGTTGTCAGTTTCTGCTATGCGTGTCTGCACGGCAAAGTAGTTCTGCGCAAAGGAAATTTCAGGTTTACGTGGGTCTCCGTTTTGGGCTACAAGGTAGCAGGCATAACGGGTGAGCATGTAATCGGTAATATACTTACTAGCTCCCTTAGGCATCGGTATCGTTTTACTGACATCGGTAAAATGATCTGAAACCTCAATGCTGGCGTTTTGGCAAGCTTCTTGTGCTTTTGCCAGAACATTCTCAAATGTCTGCCACTTGGCATAACCAAGCAGACCGCACAGTTCGCGGGCACTCCAGCATTCTACGCCATCGTATTCGCAGGCAATGGATTCAAACTTGTCGAATAGGTTTTTGATTTCTTCTGATTTCATGATTTTGATTTTATGTATGTTGTTATTTGAAGGCTGATGGACGCATGCGTGATACAATTCTATTGCTTGATGGTAAAAATACTGAAAAAACGCGTAATCCGATGGAAATTAGCAAAATATTGGCGTATTTATCAACCGCAATATTCTTGTCGCAGATGCTATGTGGTAATGATTGATTTCTCACTTTTCAGGAACTGGAATAAGCCTGTAAAATATATGCCGTGACTATCCCTGTATGGCATTATATCCTCTCTGACAATGACTATCTTCTGGAAAGAATCATCAATGCGAAGCAGTGAGTTCAGTTCCTGCTGCCGTTTTTCTTCATCGGAAATCTCGAATGCCGACTGGATGTAGTACTTGTTGCTGCCATCCGTCGCTATGAAGTCCACCTCATATTGCCTGTACTCTGACTTGCCGTCTTTCATTACCCTATGTTCCACCACTCCGACATCTACAGCATAACCGCGATGAAGGAGTTCATTGTATATGACATTCTCCATCAGGTGCGTGAGCTCCTGTTGTCTGTAATTCAAACGGGCATTTCTCAAACCTACATCTACGGAATAATATTTTTTAATATTCTCGTAATACCTGTTTCCTTTGATGTTGTATCTCCTTGCCTCACTGAAAAGAAAGGCCTCCTCAAGATAACCGATATATTTGGCTACGGTATCATCGGAAATCCTGATTTTGCGCACACTCTCAAGAATATTGGTGATGCGGGTGGTATTTGTCAGAGATCCGATTGAAGAACATAATGCATCTGCAATTGCCTCCAAAGCATCACGGTTCTCTACATTATGACGCTCGACCACATCGTCCAAGTAAGTTTTCTTCCAAAGTTTCTGAAGGTATGTGATTTTCTGCTCGGTTGTCGGCATCTTTCTCAATGCCGGAAGACCTCCGAATGTGTAATACTCTTTCCAGAGTTCGTTTTCCGATTCGGTTCTTCCCTGACAGAATTCTCTGAATGTGAATGGCAGCAGATTGACTTCGTCGGTTCGGCCACGGAAAATGGTGTTTATTTCACTTGACAGGAACTTTGAGTTGCTGCCCGTTATATAGACATCCACATTGGGGCGCTTGTTGAGTCCGTTTACAATCTTTTCAAATCCTGTCACTTCCTGAATTTCATCCAAAAACACATAGTAGGGCTCGGTCTTGTCCAAGATTCTCGAATACAGGTAATCCTTGAGCTTTTCACGGTCAAGCAATTCTTGAGGCGTTTCATTGTCTTCTACATCGAATGTAATGCAAATGATATGATCCTCCGGAACTCCTTGTTCAAGGAGGTAGTTCTTGTAAATCGGGTCAAGGATGAAAGACTTACCGCATCTGCGGGGACCGGTTATGGCTTTAATCTGACCATTGTCCTTCCTTATAATCAGGCGGTTAAGATATGAGTCTCTTTTTACGATTGCATCCATAAATCTTTTGTATTCGAATTCTACTGCAAATTTACAATAAACTTCTAAGGCATGAATGGTTTCATGTTCCCTGTATCGTTATGCGAATATACGGATAATATCTGTATTCCCGGGGCTATGACCGAAGTCAGGGCGCAAAAAAATGGTGCAGCCTGACGGCGTCTGCCCAAAAACCAGTAATTTTGTGCTTTAATAAAAAAACAGACACAAGTGAAGGTACTCAAATTCGGAGGCTCGTCGGTAGGTTCAAAGGAGAGCATATCCAGTCTGAAGCAGATTGTAGAATCGCAGCAGGACGATGTGATAGTGGTGGTTTCAGCACTTGGCGGAATAACAGACAAGCTTATTGCCGCAGCAAGGATGGCTGCGGGTGGCGAGCGTCAGTACGAGGCCGAAGTCACTGCCATGCTTGCCCGTCATGAGCAGATGATTTGTGACGTTGTGGTACCTGAACGCCAGAATCTGGCCGCTGAGGGGGTGCATGGACTGTTTGCCGAACTGTCAGACATAATGCACGGGCTGTTCCTGCTCCGTGATCTGTCGCAGCACACTCTGGACACTATTGTCAGCTATGGTGAACGCCTTTCATCGCAGATTGTGGCGCAGCTTATAGACGGCATTGTCCTGTTTGACTCACGCGATTTCATAAAGACCGAACACCGTCAGGGCAGCCATACCATTGACCGCGATTTGACTTACAGCCTTATTGCCAAAACATTCAGCAGGCTGCCGCACCGGTCCGTAGTACCCGGATTCATTTCAACCGATGCGCAGACCGGTGAAACCACTAACCTGGGCCGTGGCGGTTCGGACTATACTGCAGCACTTCTTGCAGCGGCACTTGATGCCAGCGTACTGGAAATATGGACCGATGTCGATGGCTTCATGACGGCTGACCCGAGGGTGATAACATCGGCCTATCCCATAGACCAGTTGAGCTATATCGAGGCTATGGAACTGTGTAACTTCGGTGCAAAGGTGGTCTATCCGCCCACAATATATCCGGTGTATCAGAAGAACATTCCCATTCTCATAAAGAACACCTTCAACCCGTCGGCCCGTGGAACCGAGATTGTAAGCAGCCTGCCGGAGAACTCAAAGCCCATCAAGGGCATTTCGAGCATAAGCGACACTGCTCTCGTAACCGTGCACGGACTTGGCATGGTCGGGGTGGCCGGTATCAGCCTGCGTTTGTTCAAGGCACTGGCTGACAGCAATATAAGCGTGTTCATGGTGTGCCAGTCTTCAAGTGAAAACAGCATTTCGGTAGGCGTAAGCAATGACAATGCACGGACTGCCGTATGCGTTCTTTCACAGGAATTCGAGAAGGAGATTTCACTTGGTGCCATTGACCCCGTTACATGTCAGACCGATCTTGCAACGGTGGCCATAGTGGGCGAGAACATGAAGCAGAACCCCGGAACCAGCGGCAAGCTGTACAGCGTGCTGGGACGCGGCGGTGTCAATGTAATTGCAAGTGCTCAGGGCGCTACGGAAATAAACATATCGTTCGTGGTTGAGAAAAGGCTTCTGCGCAAGTCCCTCAATCTTATCCACGATGCGTTCTTCCTCTCAGAGTATCAGGTGCTGAACCTGTTCGTATGCGGAGTGGGAACGGTTGGAGGCAGTCTGCTGGAGCAGATACGCTTGCAGCGTGAAAAACTCATGCAGGAGCGTGGGCTCAAGCTGAACGTGGTAGGCATTGCGCGTGGAAACAGAGCCATGTTCACACGCCAAGGAATAGCTCTTGACAGCTGGCACGAGCAGCTGGATAACGCTCCGGCCAGCAGCATTTCCAGACTTCGCGATGAGGTCATAGGAATGAACATATTCAATTCGGTGTTTGTTGACTGCACCGCCAATGCCCAGGTGGCAGGACTGTACAGGGATTTTCTGGACCACAACATATCGGTGGTGGCTGCCAACAAGATAGCAACGTCCGAAAAGTATGAAGACTATGCCGAACTCAAGCGCATAGCCTGCAAACGCGGTGTCAAGTTCCTGTTTGAGACAAATGTCGGTGCAGGACTGCCTATCATCAACACCATAAATGACCTTATTGCAAGCGGCGACCGCATACTCAAGTTCGAGGCTGTTCTGAGCGGTACTCTGAACTTCATTCTCAACACGGTAAGTGCCGATGTTCCTTTCAGCGAGGCCATACGTCTGGCCAAGGAGAAGGGATACAGCGAGCCGGACCCGCGCATTGACCTGAGCGGCAAGGATGTGCTGCGCAAACTGGTCATACTGGCCCGTGAAAGCGGCTATCGTCTGGAACAGGCCGATGTCAGTGCCGATGACTTTGTGCCTAAGGACATGCTTGAGGGAAGTCTTGAAGACTTCTGGAAGAAACTGCCGCAGCTTGACGCCGAATTTGAAGCCCGCCGCCGCAGGGTTGAGAGCTCGGGCCGCTGTCTGCGCTTTGTGGCCAGTCTGGAAAACGGCCGTGGCAGCATCAGACTTGTAGAGGTCGAGGAGACTCATCCGTTCTACATACTCCAGGGCAGCAACAACATAATACTGCTCACTACCGAACGGTACAGGGAATCGCCCATGCTCATACAGGGCTATGGCGCAGGTGCGGGAGTTACCGCCGCCGGTGTATTTGCCGATATAATGAGCGTAGCAAACAGATAAAACAAGAACAGATACACATATATGAAATTCTACAGTACAAACCATAACTCGCCCGATGTCACACTGCGTGCCGCGGTAGTCAAGGGACTTGCTCCGGACCGTGGTCTTTACATGCCCGAACAAATCAGGAAGCTGCCTGCTTCCTTCTTTGAAAACATTGACAGCATGTCGTTTCAGGAAATGTCGTTCCAGGTGGCAAAGGCATTCTTCGGTGAGGACATTCCCGAACAGGACCTGAAGCGTATTGTCTATGACACTCTGGCTTTTGAGACTCCGGCCGTGAAGGTCGAGGAGAACATATACTCCCTTGAACTGTTCCACGGCCCCACGCTTGCATTCAAGGATGTGGGCGCACGTTTCATGGCCCGTCTGCTGGGCTACTTCAACAGGGACGAGAAACAGCTGGTCAACGTGCTGGTAGCCACCTCGGGCGATACCGGCAGCGCCGTTGCCAACGGATTCCTTGGCGTGCCGGGAGTGCATGTCTATGTGCTGTACCCCAAAGGCAAGGTCAGCCCCATTCAGGAATGCCAGTTCACCACACTTGGAAAGAACATTACCGCCATTGAGGTTGACGGCGTGTTCGATGACTGCCAGGCTCTGGTCAAGAACGCCTTCATGGACAGCCAGCTCAACGATGCCATGAAACTGACATCGGCCAATTCGATAAATGTGGCGCGTTTCCTGCCGCAGGCGTTCTATTACTTCAGTGCATACGCCCAGATGAAAAAGATTGGCAGGGCCGATAACCTTGTAATCTGTGTTCCAAGTGGAAATTTCGGCAATATAACCGCCGGACTGTTCGGCTGGGAGATGGGTCTGCCCGTACGTCATTTCATTGCCGCCAACAACGCGAACGACATATTCTACAAGTATCTGCAGACCGGCAAGTACAGTCCGCGCGCATCGGTCCAGACTCTGGCCAATGCCATGGACGTTGGCGATCCGAGCAACTTTGCCCGCGTGCTTGACCTGTACGGCGGCAGCCATCAGAACATTGCCGCCCACATTGACGGTGCCACTTATACCGACAATCAGATTGCACAGACCATGAAACAGTGCCTGCAGCAGACCGGCTACCAGCTTGACCCCCATGGCGCATGCGGCTACCGTGCGCTCAAGGAACTGCTCAAGCCCGGTCAGACCGGTGTGTTCCTGGAGACTGCACATCCCGCCAAGTTCAAGGAGAAGGTCGATGCCATTACCGGAGCCGATGTTGTGATACCGGAACGCCTTGCCGCCTTCATGAAGGGCACCAAGCAGAGTGTTCCCATGACTAAGGACTTTGCCGATTTCAAGAAATATCTGCTGTCCGAAGCAGGCAAATAACCGGTCATGGCATATCAGGAAGTTCCGTTCAGTCAGCTTGAAATACCCATGCAGGAAATCTGGTCCTTCATGGGCTACGGCGCTGACGGCACTCCCGACAATGAAACCGTCGGCACTGCAAGGGAGATGCTGGAGCAGGTCTCATCGGTTCTGCATCCCAAATTCGAATACCGTTTCTTTGACGGCAGGATTGACCTTGACACCAATAGTCTGATTATAGAGGGCCCGGACGGTCCTGTAAGTTTTGCTGCCGGCAGGATTATATGCCGTCAGCTGAATACGGCCCGCCGCTTTGCCGTCTTTGTGGCAACTGCGGGGCGTGAGTATTCGGACTGGATGAAAGGCATTGAAATGCAGAACGACATGTTCCGGACATACGTGGCCGACTGTGTGGGCAGCCAGATTGTAGAATCGACAGCCGACTATATGGAAAAGGTGCTTCAGGATGAAATCAATGCGTTGGGGCTGAAACGCACCAACCGTTACAGCCCCGGCTATTGCAGCTGGCACGTTTCATGTCAGCCCGATATTTTCAGCCTCTTCCCTGAAAAGAACCCCTGCGGTATAGAACTTACCGATTCCTGTCTCATGCTCCCCGTAAAATCGGTGAGCGGCATAATAGGAATAGGGAAGGATGTAAGATTCCTTCCCTATTCATGCGGTATCTGCACAATGCAGAACTGTTTCCGCCGCCACCGCAGGTAACAGCCTTTACTTGACTCTCCAGACGTCGGGGGGGGGGTGATACCGCCGGGCACGTGTCTGTTCACTCCGTCATCGGTGCGGCTGTCAACCTGCATTTCTACGGAAATACACCAAAATAAATGATAATAATATGAAAAATGTTTATTTTTGCAGCGGTTACTGCCCGTATTATGCCGACTCCATCAAAGTGGGCCGGTATTTTGAAAGGCGGTAACTGACATAGGAAAGGCGTTGACTTTACGCTTTATCCGCGGCTTCCGGAACTTCGAACACTCCAAACAAGCAAACAGCGTGATAAAGGCAGTGAGCGGCGTCCCATTGTACAATTCTGAATATCAGCTATGCTGACCATGTTCGGCAATTGTATAGTGCGGGCTTCGTCATTGTTATCTCCTGTTTGAGGCAAGTTCGAAGGCCACGGAAGCGGGATAGCAAATGTTCGGATCCCGCTTTTTTTATGCCCTATTATGTGAGTTGCAACCTTTTTAACATATTTTAAAAAAATTAATGCATTATGAAAAAGATTCTATTTTTTGCCCTATTGGCTGTCATGACAGCAGGAGTGGCAAATGCACAGTCTAACCGTAAAGCGGTGGTAAAGCAGACCGAAAAGGAATTGAACGCAAAGGCCGTAAAGTCGGCTCGTAAGGAAGCCAAAAGTCTTCAAAAGGAAGGATGGAAGATCGCTCCGGGTGCCTTGCCAATAGACAAACAGCTTGACAAAGCCTACAAAATGCAGTATGAGACGGATGACAACGGTTATCCGAAATACATCATGGGTGAAGCCATGAGCATAGGACAGAATTACGATGCCGCAAAGATGCAGGCTTTGGAACTGGCAAAACAGAATATGGCCGGACAGATACAGACTGAAGTTACAGCACTTATTGAGAATACAGTAGCCAATGAACAATTGGAAGCAGATGAAGCCGCGTCTATTGTAAAGAGTGTAATGGCCAGCAAAAACCTCATATCACAAAGCATAGGACGTGTCATAACCGTGACAGAAGTTTACCGTACAGATAAAAAGACCAAAAACGAAGAGGTGCTGGTGCGCATAGCCTATAACAGCGATATGGCAAGGAAAGCTGCTATCAATGCTGTAAAGAAGGATCTTGAACAGGAGGGTAAGGACCTGCACGGCAAATTGGACAAACTGCTGGGGAACAATTGAAAACAGCAACCGGTATGTGCGGAATCCGCAGCGTATTGCTGCTGACAGCCTTCGTAATATGCTCGTCGCCCACTCTCTGTGCCCAACGCACCGAGAAGTGGTGCGGTGAGTATGTCTATTACGGAACCTTGGGTGAAACGCCGGAATTGGCAAAGCAGAAGGCACTTGAGCGTGCGCGGATAAAAGCTGTTGAGGAGGTGTTCGGTCTCAGTGTTACGCAGACTAATCTTACCAATATTAACAGCAGTAACGGTAACTCATCAATAGACTTTACATCAATAGGTGGAAGCGATGTCAATGGCGAGTGGATAGAGACTGTCGGGGAGCCTGAGTATGAAATGTCCATAGAGGGTGAATTCCTTATTGTCAAGGTCAATGTCTGCGGACGTATCAGAGAGATAGTTTCTGCACCGATAGATTTTTCCGCACATCTTTTGCGTAACGGAACAGAGGATAAGTTTGAAAGTGATGACTTCCGCGACGGTGATGACCTGTATCTGTCATTTGTGTCACCTGTCAATGGTTATCTTGCGGTTTATCTGCTGGATAATAATGGTGAAGCATATTGCCTGCTGCCATACGGCGGAATGCATGAAGGCGCCTTCAATATCAGGGCAAACAAGCGGTATGTGCTGTTTTCTGAAGAATGTGCCGATGGCGCATCTGAAAGGGAATTTGTAGAAGAACTGTATCTGACCTGCGACAGGGACATAGAAAACAATCAGGTATATATAATCTTTTCGCCAAACAAGTTCACGAAAGTAAACGATAACGATGGAGGGCTGGATGCCGCAACAGACCGTATCCTGCCGCGTCACCTGAGTAATCAGAATTTTCACAAATGGCTTGCCACTTGCAGAAAGCGCGATAAGGAGATGCGTGCCGACAAACGCATAATAACAATCAGAAAATAGAATCCCAGTTTTTTTTGGGGGGGGTATTATTAACTAAAACAACAAATTTTTATGAAAAAAACAATGATGATGCTTGCTGTGGCGGTGGTGCTTACGCTGGCAAGTTGCACGGCCGTTAGACCGATTGCTGTTACTTCAAATCCCGTTGGAAACAAGTGTGGAGAGGCTAGTGTAACAAAAGTATTCGGTATTGGAAGTGGTAATAATGGCATCAATGCCGCTGCGAAACAGGGCGGTATAACACAAATATCGCACGTTGACTATGCCATTACAACACATCTTTTCGGTCTCATACAGACTTATACAACACGAGTTTACGGTGAATAAATCCGATAAAACTCAGCATATTGCCAGTTTAGTAAACATTAAAAAAACAATTGGCAATATGCTGTTTGTAGATAACGATGAAGTATTCAATTCTGATTGTTTTATTGTCTTTTCTATGTTTATGTTCGTTATGTAGTGCTCAATCTGTGGCAAAACGCTACAATTCCTTTATTGGTGCTACTGGAATAGTACATTTTTTTCGTCCAGTAAGATTAAAACAGACATCAAACTTACACAAGTTCGAATATGATATGACATACATAGGAAAGACGGACTCTGTTACAGTTAATTTTACGATTGGTGTGGATGCTCTTACAAATGTAGATGGCATTGTCATTTCTGCAGATGGGATTGTGGTTGCAGGTAATTCAGAAAAATGTATTTACCGTGATGTGCTGAAATCGTGTTATGAGATACGTACAAGTTCACGCATATCATTCAATGATATGGAAAGAATATACAGTAGTAATACTCCGGCAGTTTTCAATATTATGCTTTCCAACGGAGACAAGTGTTATGCGACATATTCGAGATCCAAATGGGAAAAGGAGTGCTTTGTAATAAACAGGATAGTACAACTAATAAAAATGTAATTTATGCGTAGGTTTTTTTTGCTGTTATTCCTTTACTCTGTGTGTGGCTTGAATACGGTGTTTGCAGTCAAGATAAAACTGACTGGAACACTTCGCGAGACAACCGAAATGATTGTAGGACATAGTGACAAAATAGTTGTTATATCTTCACTTCCTTACGAATTTCAGGTATCAGCAAATGAACTGCCTATGCGTTTGTCATTCAAATCTGACAATTATGATTATAAAAGCATAGATATCCCTAAAAAACCAGTGGATGATATCGGACATATATATCTTCTCAAATCGACAGCGAAACAGATTCAAAATAATAACTTGTCTGTAAATGGTGCCGGTTCTTCGTTAAACGAGAGTATCTTGGAGAATCGTCTGATTGAACTTTTAGCAACAGTAAACAATAGTTCATTATCTACCATTAATGAATCATCTGAGGATACTTCGGGAAAGCATACTCTTGATATGTCCCGTAGTATTAATTCTGCTCCAAGTACAGGCAGAAAAAGTCCTAATACATTTGCCGTCATAATTGCCAATGAAGAGTATGAAATGGCTGCAAATGTGGAGATGGCTACAAACGACGGATTGGCAGTGAAGGAATATTTCTCAAAGACATATGGCCTGACAGATAACCAGATTCTCTATTATCCTAATGCGACTTTCGGGAAAATGAATAAGGCTGTCAATGATTTGAAAAATATAGCTGACGCATATGATGGTAAAATCAATCTGGTATTTTATTATGCAGGGCACGGAATCCCAGACAATGAAACGAAGGATGCGTATATAATGCCTGTCGATGTGGATGGATCAGATCCGAGTGTTTGCTTTTCACTGAAAAAACTATATTCTGAGATAGACGCAATGCATTTGAATCAGTCAATTGTATTATTGGATGCATGTTTCAGCGGAGCCAAACGCGATGGAGATATGATTATCGCCGCTCGTGGTGTCGCGATTAAGCCAAATGAGGAAAAGCCTAAAGGTAATACAATTATTATAAGTGCAACATCGGGTGAGGAGACTGCATTTTCGTATAAGGAAGAACAGCATGGTATGTTTACCTACTTTCTACTGAAATATATCCAGGAAAATAATGGAAAAGTGACAATCGGAGGTCTTTCTGACTACATCACGGAGAATGTCAGAAAGCAGTCAGTATTGATTAATGGTAAGAAACAGACTCCTACAATATCAATCCCGTCGGAGTTGGAAAATTGGCAGGATATTGATTTAGGTGGTAAATAATAAGTTATTGGGAGAAAGGTCACGGAATGTTTACTTATTTTCTGCTCAAAAAACTACAACAGACTAATGGAAAAGCTACACTTGAAGAAACTTACGTCTCGGATGAGGTTGGCAAGCGTTCTATTGTGGAGAATGCAAAATCACAGACACCAACTGTCGTTTCAGTTCCAGGAATGGAAAACGAGTGGCGGACTATACAGCTTTATGGAGCGTGGAATAACCGGATGTCTGAGGATTTCTGATTGGGTTATTATAATTGGCATAATCTCTGTATGTCCTGTGAATCTCTGTGCACAGAACTCATTTCAGGAGATATTCGATGAGTTTTCGCAGAGTGCTATAGACGGGTACGAGAGTTTCCGGGACAAGTGCAACAGTGATTATGCCGCATTTCTTGAATTGAGCTGGAAGTCATTCAATGCCTGTGAGGCTGTACCTGAGCCACACGAGGAGCAGGTCCCTCCTGTAATATACAAGGTTCCACCTGTGTCGGAGCCTGTTCCGGAACCTTCACCCGCACCGATTCCGGAACCTGTAATTGAACCGGCTCCAAAGCCTGTTGTGGCGGAGCCAGTGATAGACAGGGAAATACCTATAGTTGAGGTCATACCACCGGTGGAACCTGTACCACAGCCGCAACCGGTAGAGCCAATCAGGGAAACTCCTGTAGTGACGGCCGATGAGTTTGAGTTCTCATATTTGGATATGTGCCTGAGTGTACGTGCAGGTGACGGATTGAGATTCAGTCTTCCTTCAGTAAAAGCCGGCGATATATCAAAGACCTGGAAAAAGCTTTCCGGCCGCGGTTATGATAATCTCATTGTGGATTGTCTTTCAATCAGGGATAAATACGCATTGTGTGATTGGGCATATCTGCAGATGCTCAAATCCTTTGCTGTCTCATTTCTTGGAAGTGGTGACAGTGCGACATTGCTTACTGCATACCTGTATGCACAGTCCGGTTACAAGGTCAGGTTAGGTACATCTTCGGGACATCTGTACCTGCTGTATGGAACCGAATACGTGATTTACGGTAAGCCTTATTATCAGTTAGATGGCAGTAATTTCTTTGTATTGGACGGCAACCTGAACAATATGGAAATAGCGGCCTGTCCCTATCCGGGCGAGAAGGACATGTCTCTGACCATATCGCATGAGTTCTTGCCTGATGGCAGCTATTCTGATACAAGGCATTTCAAATCGGACAGATACTCAATAGAATCAGAATGCTCGGTCAATAGTACGCTATTGAAATTCTATGAAGACTATCCCACGGCCGAGATAAATGACAATCCGTTGTCCCGGTGGGCAATCTATGCGGAAACGCCCGTCAGCCGCAGTGTAAGGGAAAAACTGTATCCTGCCTTACAGAAGGCTGTTAGAGGGAAAAGTGAACTGGAGGCGGCCGATATGCTTCTGGATTTTGTACAGAATGCATTTGAGTATGGATATGACAATGAAATCTGGGGCTGTGACAGAGCCTTTTTTGCCGAGGAAACGCTGTATTATCCCTATTGCGACTGCGAGGACAGGTCAATATTGTTCTCGCATCTTGTCAGGGATTTGCTGGGCCTTGATGTAATGCTGGTCTATTATCCGGGACATCTTGCCACAGCAGTACGCTTCAGTGAGCCTGTTGATGGCGATTACATAGTTGACAATCAGAAGAAATATACTGTCTGTGACCCTACGTACATAGGCGCACCGGTTGGTAAGACTATGCCTGATATGAATAACTCCCATGCAAAAGTGATATTGCTGCGCAGGTAATTACTGACGCGAAAAATTGTAATTAACAATAGAAACAACATGTATATGGTAAGAATCTATCGTTTTTCATTGGTGGCAGTTCTAATGCTAATTCCGTCCATTCTTGTCTTCGGACAGGATTACAGGCGTTTTGAACAGAAGACAGAACTGCTGGAGTTTGACAATTATCGTTACGACATAGTGGGCCGTGACAGTAACAGTGTACGGAATCACACATCCACTGCAATATTGCGGCCAGGACGCGAGATTGTTGATGTGCAGATCAGTCCTGCCGGTTCCAGTTGTGCTGTTCTGTTTAAAAAAGGGGAAAAACAGGATGTACGGCTGTACGACTATTTTACCGCATATAACAGGGGTGAGTATATGGCAAAGCTGTCGCACAGATATTTTGTTCCTGTTGCAATGTGCTACACACCCGGTGGAAATAATATTCTGGTGACAGATGATCGGGGTGTACTGTACAGTTATGACCTAATATCGAAAAAACTGAACAGAGGAGATCGGAGTGACCATAAATACAAACTCTACCCGAAAGAGATTATGAATCTCGGTTTCAATGCCTCAAAAATTGCTGTCAGCAGTGATGAGAGATATGTTGTCGCTACCTCCAATCGTGAGGTCCGGATATTCTCCTTGAGTAATCAGACTCAGATAAGTGCCATATACTCAGACGCTCCAATTGTGGCAGTTGATTTTCCGAAAGACAATTCATACTTGGCGGTACTCGCCTCAAACGGCAGTATGTCTTTGTATGATACACCAAATTTTGCTCTTAAGACCCGTGTCAATACACTTGGAATGCCGCGTCAGATGGCCATTCATCCGAACAGCAAGTATATAGCCGTGGTTACTTCCGACAATGCTGTCGCTATAGTCAACTCTATGGATATGGAGGACAGACAGTACGTTTTTGATGACGAAGGCGGTATCAATGACGTTTGTTTTGTGGCTGATAACAGTACGTGGCTCGGCTACAATACGTCCAGAGGCTTTGTGTTTCGTGAGATGAGCGAACTTAACCCCAATTTCCGTCAGTTGCTGAATGATGAGCTGGCTGACAGGATGGAAGAGTGGCTAAAGCGTATGCCCGATGAGACACTCGAAGAGTACAACCTACGTGTCAGCGAGGATAACCGTGCTCTTCAGGTATCACTCTTTGAGGAGGAGATAGCTACGCGTCTGGCTGAGAACAAGCTTTACAGTGAGGTAATTACACTTGGCGGTTATAACTATAACGAGGGAATACTTGCTATCGAAGTCGGCTCAATGCCGTCCATCTATCTGAACGTGCCCGAGGAGGAACTCTATAACTTTGCATCGGCAGAACAGCTGGAATTCCGCAACACGCGATATGCGCTTACGGAGTCTGACCACTTCGAACTGGTCTATGTGGATGTTGTCAATAAAGTGACCGGTGCTACATATACATACTCCAACCGTGAGAGAAAGTCGCTGGAATACCTGACATTGGACAACAGCTATGTCCCGCTGGACCTCATTCAGCTGTCAAATATGCAGGAACTTACACTTGAGGGCATCAAGAATGATGTCATAACCGACGCCCAATCCAAAAATGTCAAACTGGAGCATACGAATATTGCCGTGACGACCAAGGTTGTGCCGGATACGGATGAAAACGGTAATCGTATTATGGACTACAGAGTAGGATTCTCGTACGATGTTGACAATCAGTTCTCTGTGGTTGAGGATTTTGCTGCAGGAAAATACAAAGTATCGGAGTCCGGTGCAGCGTCATCAATGGTTGAGATTATTGCTCAGGCATTCGAGGGTGAGTTTGCAAGATATGTCAAGGAGGGCGGTAAGGTGAAAATTGCAATCACCGGTATGGCTGACAATCTGAAAATTAATCGTATTATTTCATACGACGGATGTTATGGAGATTTTACGGACGAACCTGTATATAGCGGGGATGGCATGAGTTATATAACCGTGACAAGTTCTACCGGTATATCTCAGAATAATCAGCTGGCATTTATTCGTGCTGCAGGTGTCAAAGCATATATCGCCGACAACATCTCTGAATTTGAAAAAATGGATGCGGAATATGAATATCATATTGAGCTTGCAAATGCAGCGGGAGGCGCTTTCCGTAGAATCACCGTTACATTCACCTTTATTGATGCATTCAAGCCATGAGACGTACTGTATATATAATAATGTGTATGCTGGGATTCTCCCTGTATTCTGCCGGTCAGAATGCAGAGAGTGCCCGGAGTGCATACTCTCAGTTTACCTCTATCGCATCTGGCGGAGGCGACAAGGGTGCTCTATATAATGCCTTGAACAAGTGCTACGAGGAACATATTGCAATTGTTGGAAGTGTGCGCACAGGTACGGAGGAATATCAGATGGTGCGCGACCATCTGAAGAATATGTGGCCGTATTTCCAGAACGGAGCGGCGTACTTCTCGCAGAAGGGTATGAACTCCAATGCTGTAATATTTGCCCGGGCGTATGTCGATATACCGATGATGGATATTTTCGCAGGTGATTATTTTGAGAAGACTGACTATTATCCTACTATGGTTTATTTTGCAGCATCAGGTTTGTATAACAACCGCAATTATGATGCATCGATAAAGTATTTTCAGGAATACATCAAAACGGGTGAGGATAAGCACAGGCGTGATGTGTATCTTTATATGTCGCAGGCATACACCGAATTACAGAGAACTTCCGAGGCTCTTGATGTGCTGGCCAGTGCCTCTGCAGAATATCCCACGGACTACAATCTGCTGTCACGAGCCATAAATATCTGCTTGGATACCAAGGATAATTCGAGTATACAGCCTTATCTTGCCAAGGCGATCGCCATCAAACCCAACGATGTCACTCTTCTGAACATTCAGGGAAAATCGCTTGAAGAAATCGGCAAATATGCCGAGGCAGTGGAAGTCTTCAGGAAACTGATTCAGCTCAAGCCCGGCAGTATGGAGGTGTCACGTCACCTTGCCGTGAACTATTACAATGCAGGAGCTATGATTATCAATACGGGTGTCTCTGCAGATAGTGGTAATGGCAAGAAACAGGCTAACAGTTCCTTGAAACAAGCCAAAGATTATTTCGAACAGGCAATACCTTATTTGAAGAATGTTGTTGATAACGAGCCTATGGCCTCGCAGTTCGTAGCGGCACTTGCCGTGGCATATAACAATACGGGTAACAGCAAGGAGTTTGAGAGTGCAAACAGCAAACTTGTCTCGTTAGGTTACGAGCGTGTATCCTCTACAGATATGCCGTCTGTAATCAATCTGAATGGAACAGCCGCATCGGCATCATTTGCGCAGAACCAGCCTGCTCGTCAGCAGAATGTATCATCGACGGTATCGTCCCCATCGGGTGAAATACCGGCCTTCCCCGACTATGCACAGGAATACATAGAGAACATCATATCGAAGTGGCAGGAAAAAGACCCGTACGAGACGGTCAGTGAGTATCAGGC
>JAZLIR010000009.1:0-18775 GCA_045617485.1 Bacteroidaceae bacterium | reverse complement strand
AAAACGGACTCTCCGCACTTAGCAGAGAGTCCGTTTTTGAGTTCTTAGCCGGGCTGTCAGAATTCTGCCAGGTGCATGTCACCCTTCTCGGCCAGAGCCTGATGGAGTGCAAATGCCTTCTGCAGAGCGTGGCTGGTCTGACCCTTTTCAGCAATCTTGAGGTAGTCCCACATGAGCTGCTTGTAGTCGGGGTGAACGCAGTTCCCAATGATGCACTTGGCTCGCTGGGCAGGTGACTTGCCGCGGAGGTCTGCAATACCCTGCTCGGTAATCAGGACCTTGACGCTGTGCTCGTTGTGGTCAACGTGGGTACACATTGGAACAATGGCGCTTATCTTGCCGCCCTTTGCGGTTGACGGGCATGAGAAGATTGAAATGAAGGCGTTGCGTGTAAAGTCGCATGAGCCGCCTACACCGTTCATCATCTTGGTGCCGCATACATGAGTTGAATTGACGTTACCGTAGATATCGGCCTCAAGTGCGGTGTTCATGGCAATAAGGCCAAGACGGCGTGCAACTTCGGGGCTGTTTGAAATTTCGGTAGGACGCAGAACCAGCTTGTCCTTGAAGAAATCCATGTCGTCATAGATGCCCTGCAGGGTTTCGTTGCTGACGCTCAGTGATGAACTTGAGCCGAACTTGCAGTGACCCTCGCGCATCAGGTTGATGACAGAATCCTGGATGACCTCGGTGTACATCTGGAAGGCGGGAACCGACGGATCCTCGCCCAAAGCGCCGAGAACCGCATTTGCAACGTTACCTACACCGCTCTGCAACGGCAGGAAGGTTGAAGGAATGATGCCGCGCTTCAGATCGCTGATAAGGAACTGGGCAACGTTGTGACCGATCTGCATGGTGGTTTCATCGGGAGCGGTGAAGCCGCGTGCCTCGTCGGGGATGTTTACATCGACTATGCCGATAATCTTCTTGGGGTCAACCTGGATGTAATCCTTGCCGCAGTGGTCACTGGGCTGATATACCGGAATCTCGCGACGGTAAGGAGGATCCTGCAGCTCGAATATGTCATGCAGTCCCTTGGCGCACCTTGCGTGGGCTGCGTTGAGCTCTATGATGAGCTTGTCGGCCATACGGGCAACTGTCGGAGCTATGCCGACACCTGCGGTAACCCATATCCTGCCGTCATCGGTAACATCGAAAGCCTCGATGATACCCAGGTCAAGCTTGCCGTAGAAACCATAGCGCAGTTCCTGTGCCATCTGGCTCAGGTTGATGTCATTATATGCGATTTCACCGGCATTTACGGCTGTACGGAAGTCCTTGTTGGTGGTGTATGGTGCACGGAACTTGATGGCGTGCTCGCGTGACAGGATACCGTCGGCGCTGTCACCGGTAGATGCACCGGTAAAGAGACTGATCTGGAAAGGTTTGCCCTGTTCGTGGAGTTCATGAGCCATAAGGCCGATTTCCTTGGTTACGGCTTTCGGGGTACCTGCCGGTGTAAAACCGCTAAGTCCTACGTTGAAGCCGTCCTTTACATACTGCGCTGCCTCGGCAGCTGAAATTCTTTTAAAACTCATTTTATTTGATTTTAGTTTACTGTCCGTTTCGACAAAGCGCAAAATTACATAATTATCAAACAAATGAAGTAACTTTGTACGCAATATAAACGATGTATGCAGAATTCAGAAAGCACAGATACGGCAAAAAAGCTGTTCATCGAGACATACGGCTGCCAGATGAACGTGGCAGACAGTGAAGTTATAGCATCGATCATGAAGATGGCCGGTTACGATACAGTGACCGACATTGACGGGGCCGATGCAGTCTTTCTGAACACATGCTCGATACGTGACAATGCTGAACAGAAAATCTGGAACCACCTTGAAGCCCTGTCGGCTTTGAAGAAAAAGCGCGGTGGAAAGCTGATTATCGGCGTTATGGGTTGCATGGCGCAGCGTGTGGCGCAGGATCTGATTGACAATCACCACACCGACGTGGTTGCCGGTCCTGACTCATATCTGTCGCTGCCGGACCTGATTGCACAGGCCGAGCTGGGGCACAAGGCCATGGATACGGAGCTGTCGCTTACGCAGACGTACAAGGACATAATCCCGAGCCGCGTATGCGGAAACCGCATTTCGGGCTTTGTAAGCATTATGCGCGGGTGCAACAATTTCTGCCATTACTGCATTGTTCCCTACACCCGCGGACGCGAACGCAGCCGCGAGCCGCAGAGCATACTTGCCGAGTGTCGCGACCTGCAGGAAAAGGGATTCAAGGAAGTCACACTTCTGGGGCAGAACGTAAACTCATACCGTTACGAAAATGACGGTGAAAAGGTCACTTTCCCGGAGCTGCTGAGAATGGTGGCCCGCGCTGTTCCCAATATGAGAGTGCGTTTTACCACATCGCACCCCAAGGATATGAGCGACGACACCCTGCGGGTCATTGCCGAGGAACCGAACGTATGCCGGCACATCCATCTGCCGGTACAGAGCGGAAGCAACCGCATACTGCAGCTCATGAACCGCAAATACACCCGCGAGTGGTATCTGGAAAGAGTGGCAGCAATCAGACGCATAATCCCAGACTGCGGTCTTACCACCGACCTGTTCTGCGGCTACCACAGTGAGACGCTTGAAGACCACGGGCAGACGCTTTCACTTATGCGCGAATGCCGTTTCGATGCGTCGTTCGATTTCAAGTACTCGGAACGCCCCGGCACCTTTGCCAGCCGCCACTACCCCGACAACATACCCGAGGAGGAGAAAATCCGCCGCCTGAACGAGATGATTGCCCTGCAGAGCGAACTGTCGCTGGAGTGCAATCGCGAGTGCATAGGCAAGACCTATCAGGTTCTGACCGAGGGCTACTCAAAGCGTTCGCGCAGCCAGCTCTACGGCCGCACCGAACAACTGCGCACCGTAGTCTTTGACAAGGGCAGCCACAAACCGGGCGATTTTGTCACCGTGACAATAACCGATGCCACCAGCGCCACACTGTTCGGCACCGAGTCATAATTGCATTCCGGTAAAAAAAATCGGAACTGAAGAGAGGGGGAAATACGTGATACGTGTATATTTGTGAATCACGTAAATGAATCGACTATGGGAAAGAAGTACAATGGCGGCGTAAGGCTGAACCGGAAAGGAATGGCTCAAGTTGTTCTGGAATGGTTTCAGGACAATCAGGACAGGTCAATCAGTGTGAAGAGGCTGTACGATGAGTTGCGATTGAAGACTCATCCCATGCGCAGCATGTGCCTGGACGTGGTGATAGACCTGCTCGAGGACGGACTTCTGACCGAAAAGGACGGACAGTTCCAGCTGAAACAGAAGAAAACGCTTATTGAAGGAACCATACAGCGCCGGTCGGGCGGAAAGAACTACCTGATACCGGAAGATGGCGGCCCGGCCATATTCGTGGCCGAGCGTAACAGCGCCGGAGCATCGAACGGTGACAAGGTCCGTGCCGCACTGTTCGCACTCCGTCCTCATGCCGAACCGGAGGCCGAAGTCACGGAGATTCTGCAACGCGCCAAAGATACATTCGTGGGCACTCTGCAGGTCAAGGGCAAGTTTGCCTACCTGCTCACCCCCGACAAGAACGACCGCGACATTTTCATTCCATCGGCCAGCCTCAAAAAGGGCAGAGACGGACAGAAGGCTGTTGTCAAGGTGGTGGAATGGCCCGATGGACCCGACCGCAACCCTGTGGGCAAGGTCATTGACATTCTGGGCGATGCCGGTCAGAACGACACCGAGATGCATGCTATCCTGGCGGAATACGGTCTGCCATACTCATATCCCGAGAGCATTGAGCTTGAAGCCGACAGAATACCATCGGCCATAACCGACCGGGAACTTGAAGGCCGTGAGGATTTCCGCAATGTGACTACCTTCACCATAGACCCGCGCGATGCCAAGGACTTTGACGATGCCCTGTCAATAAGACCGGTTAAAAAGGGCCTTTGGGAGGTGGGCATCCACATTGCCGACGTGAGCTACTATGTTCAGGAAGGCGGAATAATTGACAAGGAGGCTTTCAAGCGCGCCACATCGGTTTATCTGGTTGACCGCACCATTCCCATGCTGCCCGAGAAGCTCTGCAATAACCTGTGCTCGCTGCGGCAGGACGAGGAGAAGCTCACATATTCCGTAATAGTCGAGATGACCGATGCAGGTGTGGTCAAAAATTCACGCATTGCACGGACAGTGATAAGGAGCAACCGCCGCTTCACGTATGAAGAGGTGCAGGCCATTATCGAGCGCGAGCAGCAGGGAGGCAGGGAAAGCCTGCCGGGCGATGAGTTCTGCAAGGAGATAATGACACTTGACAGTCTGGCCAAGATTCTGCGTGACAAGCGTTTCGCTGACGGAGCTCTGGCTTTTGACCGTGTGGAAGTGCGCTTTGACATTGACGATAAAGGACATCCGCTGAGCGTCTTCTTCAAGGAATCAAAGGATGCCAACAAGCTGGTTGAGGAGTTCATGCTTCTGGCCAACCGCACGGTTGCCGAATTCATAGGCAAGACCAAGCCCGGCATCACTCCCAAGACCTTTGTCTATCGCGTCCATGACGAACCGGATCCTGAACGCATGTCCAACCTGCAACAGTTTGTGGCAAAGTTCGGCTACAAGGTAAAATCGACCGGAACGCCCGTTGAAATGGCCAAATCAATGAACAAGCTGCTGGCCGATGTAAAAGGCAAGCGCGAGCAGGAACTCATTGAGACCATTTCAATCCGCTCCATGCAGAAAGCCTGCTACACGACCGAAAACATCGGTCACTACGGCCTGGCTTTCCAGTATTACACGCATTTCACATCGCCTATCCGCCGTTATCCCGACCTGATGGTTCACAGGCTGCTGACAAGGTATCTTGCAGGCGGCCGCAGCGTCAGTCAGGGCAAGTACGAGGAGAACTGCGAACACTGCTCACAGCGTGAACAGCTGGCCGAGCAGGCAGAACGCGCCAGCATCAAGTACAAGCAGGTAGAATACATGCAGGACCGTCTGGGTCTGACGTACGATGCCACCATAAGCGGTGTGACCGAGTGGGGAATCTACGCTGAAATCATTGAAAACAAGTGCGAGGGGCTTATTCCCATGCGTACTCTGGGAGGCGACTATTTCGAGTTCGATGAAAAGAACTACTGTCTGACCGGTCAGCACACCCACAAGCGCTATCGTCTGGGAGACCACATTCAGGTTCGCGTGACACGCTGCAATCTTGAAAAGAAGCAGATGGACTACGAGCTGGTGAGCAGCGACGAGGAATAAGCGCCGCTGCTTACCTGAGAACGTCCTGCGGATTGATTTCCAGCAGTTTCATGCGACGCAGTATATCGGGCAGTTCGCATTCAATGAAATCCTTGCGCATTTGTGTCAGCACGGCCTGTCTGGCACCTTCGGCCACGAAATAACCTATTCCGCGCTGATTGAAGATTATTCCATCGCCGGTAAGTTTCTCGTAACTGCGCATTGCCGTATTGGGATTGACACCAAGTTCCGAACCGAGCTCACGCACAGACAGTATGCGGTCACCCTCTTTCAGCTCGCCGCTCAGGACCTTCTCGGAAATGCTGTCGGCTATCTGAAGATATATTGATTTGTTCTGGTTGAATTCCATATTGCTTAGCAATCAGTGACTAATCTTTTTGATTCGCAGCCAGATAAGGAATACCAGCAGCAGGTTTATCACAGTGTCATTAATCGTATCGGCCAATGCAAGATTCCGGCATATCCATGTCAACACGGGAAAATGCTGTGAAAAAGTGACAGGAGTAAGCTCGTTGTTCAGCATGAGCTGTGCAATGTCGTACTTTATGCCTGACACCAGAAGCGGAGTGGCAATCATGCTCAGTACCATACATATAAGAATAATGCTTCCTATTGTCTTGGCTATTTTGGATTTCCTGAAGACTGTGGCTCCAAGAAGGAAAAGCAGTGATACCCCGATAATGTCATCAATGTAAAGCAGAGGATTGACCAGGGCCTCAGGATTGTTCATTACAACCGACAGTTCGGCCATCGACACTCTCATGACGTCAAGTATTTCAACTTTGAATGTTGTCACAGCCTCAACAAGTGACCTGCCGCATGTGGAATCACAAGCGCAGACAATAAGATCAATGGACAGATATACAATTACAAATACTGCCGGTACCAGAATACATGAGACTATTACCATTGACAGCGTCTTTTCCAACGTGGAGACAGGCAGGGTCAGAAATGCCGAACCGGCCTTTTTCTCCGTTATGTGCCCGTACAGTTTTGACGGGGCGGAAAGAAGTGTCACCGTAATGGCAATAAGGAAAAGGGCTGTACGTACATGAATGCCCATACCCTGCCAGCCGTCTGACACAATCATATTGAACAGACCGGCAAAGACATTGCAGGACAGGCCCAGGGTGGCCATTACCAGAATTGAGATGCCATAGTTTGAAACAGCGTTCCTGACATCGGTCATCAGATAGCGCCCGAAGCGGTTCAAATTGAAAATGTCGTTTTTCATAATCGTTCTCTTTCAGTTTATCTGTTGAACATATCCCTGATTTCACTCTTGTGCAGAAGCACTGCATTGAACAGCGCTTCAATGTTGACCTTGCTGTCTGCGCCCGATGTGTTTTCACTCACCTGGATACAGCCGCCGGGAACCATTTCGGAGTAGAGGGCATCGGGATTGACCTGAGTTCCGTAATCGAAGAACAGCTTCTCCGCGATTCTGCTGACTGAAGCGTTGAGCAGTACCTCCTGACGATCCAGAATGATGATGGGGTCGATGATGGCCTCAAGGTCACGGGCCTGGTGAGTTGAGATGAGCAGGGTCGATTCCTCGCTGGTGTATTTGCTGACCGCCTTGCGGAACTGTGCCTTTGAAGGTATGTCAAGGCCGTTTGTAGGTTCGTCCATGAACATGTATCGGGCGTTGGTTGCCAGAGCGAAACTTATCATGGTCTTCTTGAGCTGGCCGTATGACATGCGGTCCATGCGCTGATTCTCATCGTTGTCAAAGACCTTCATGATTTCACTGAACTTTGACACGCTGAACTTTTCCCAGTACTGGCCATTGTCAACGGCAAAACCGATGGCCGGGCGGCGTGGTGCCGGCACCTCGTCAGGCAGGTAATAAATGCTTGAAAGCAGAGATGGCTGGCGGTCATACGGATTACTGCCGTCAATGTCAATAGAACCCAGGCCTGCCTTCTTGAGTCCGGCAAGTAAGGTAAGCAATGTGGTCTTGCCCACTCCATTCTCGCCAAGCAGACCGTAAATGCGACCTTCTTCAAGATTCAGCGAGATGTCTTTCAGCACGACATTGCTGCCGTAGCTGAATTCTAAGTCTTTGATTCTGATCATAGCTATTTATTATTGTTGTTATATTGATTCTTGGTGTACTACTTCACTAATACACCGCAAAGATATATTCATAAATTCATACCGTGTATCGCATTAACATATTTTAATTTGCGGCTATTGCTTTGGAACGGGCGTAAATTCAATACTTTTGCCGTATAGTAACAAGTTTGGAAATGAAAATCATAATACTGGGTCCCGCCTACCCGTATCGTGGCGGAATTGCCGATTTCAACGAACGACTGGCCAGCCAGTTCATACAGAATGGTCACCAGGTGGCAGTATGGACCTTCACGCTGCAATATCCGGGATTCCTGTTTCCGGGAAAGACCCAGTTCTCTACCGACCCCGCTCCCAATAGTATTGTAATAAGGCGCAAGCTAAATTCTGTGAACCCGTTCAACTGGATTAAGGTAGGACGTGAGTTGAAGCGTGAAAAGGCCGATATCCTGGTTGCTGCCTTCTGGATGCCGTTCATGGGACCGTCAATGGGAACCGTGAGCCGCATTGCCCGCAAGGCCGGAACTAAAGCCGTTGCCGTTCTGCACAACATGATTCCTCACGAGCATAAGCCGGGTGACCGCATGCTTGCACGCTACTTCGTAAACTCAATGAGCGGTTTTGTAGCTCTGTCCAAATCGGTCCTTGCCGACATAAACATTTTCAATAAGGAAAAACCAAGAGAGTTCTGTCCGCATCCGCTATATGACAGTTTCGGACCAAAGGCTGCAAGACAGGAGGCTGTACAGGTTCTCAATCTGGATGCCGACAGCAGCTACATGCTTTTCTTCGGGCTGATTCGCGACTACAAGGGGCTTGACCTTCTGCTGAATGCATACGCCGACAAGCGTTTCAGAAACAGCGGTATCAGGCTGATTGTTGCCGGCGAGTTCTATGGAAATGAGCAGAAATACAAAGACCTGGAAAAGCAACTTGACCTGGAAGGTCAGATAATCTGGGAGAGCCGTTTCATAAGCGCCGATCAGGTGAAATACTGGTTCGCGGCGGCCGATCTTGTGGTACAGCCCTACAAGAGTGCTACACAGAGCGGCATTTCACAGATAGCCTATCATTTTGAAAAGCCTATGCTGGTTACGCGTGTAGGCGGTCTTCCTGAGATAGTGCCCGATGGAAAGGCCGGATATGTGGTTGAACCCAATGCGGAGGCCATAGCCGATGCCGCCATTGATTTCTTTGAGAACAGGCGTCAGGACCAGTTCACCGAAGGCATTATTGACGAGAAGAAAAAGTATTCCTGGGAAAAGATGGCCGACGCGATATTCAATGCGGCCAGGGACTAATGCGACAGATAATATTCCAGGAGAGAAAGGTCCTGGGCATAGGTCAGCTTCATGCAGCGAGCATCGCCGCGTACTATCCCGACCTTTTCTGACGGCAAATACCGCAATACGGTTCCGCAGTCATCGGTGGCTGTGAACGATGGATCATTCAAGGCAATACGGTATGCCTCCTGTATTACTTTCTGGCGGAAGCACTGAGGTGTCTGCATCTGCCACATGAGACTGCGGTCAAGCACCGTTTCCATTCTGGTGCCCTGTCTGTCACACTGCACAATGGTGTCAACCGCAGGAAGAGCCACATCGACGCAGTCAAAGCTTTTCATGGCCTCAAGACAGTCGGTAATGATTCTGTCGGTGACAAGAGGACGCGCCGAATCGTGAAATAGCATAACGGAATCGGGACAGCCTGAATACAGCCGCACTGCAGCCAGGCTGGAGTCGTAGCGTTCCTTTCCGCCCTCAATAACATGTTTCAGCTTGCTGCAGCCTGCCGCACAGGCCATCTGCCGAACCTTTTCAATATATGCCACCGATGTGACAACAACCACCTCGTCAATGCCGGGATGGTTGTTGAATGTCTGCAGGGAATGTTCAAGTACGGTTTTCCCGCCAAGCATGAGAAACTGCTTGGGTATGTTGAATCCGGCTCTTGAGCCGCTTCCTGCTGCCAGTATCACAGCGACTGTCTTAGCCATTGTCAACGGCCTGAATACATTTTTTCGTAGTATGACTGGTAGTCGCCGCTGGTGACGTTATCAAGCCACTCCTGGTTGTCAAGATACCATTTCACCGTCTTTTCTATACCCTCTTCAAACTGAAGCGACGGTTCCCAGCCAAGTTCACGCTGGAGCTTGCTGGAATCTATGGCATAACGCAGGTCGTGACCGGCACGGTCAGTGACGTATGTAATCAAATCCAAGTCCTCGCCCTCCTTACGGCCAAGCAGACGGTCAACGGTCTTAATGAGTACTTTGATGATGTCTATGTTCTTCCACTCGTTGAAACCGCCTATGTTGTATGTTTCAGCAATCCTGCCGTCATGGAAGATAACATCAATGGCACGGGCGTGATCCACAACATACAGCCAGTCACGTACATTCTCGCCCTTTCCATAGACAGGCAGAGGCTTGCGGTGACGTATGTTGTTGATGAACAGGGGTATCAGTTTTTCAGGGAACTGGTACGGGCCATAGTTGTTGCTGCAGTTGGTTACAATGGTGGGCAGTCCGTAAGTGTCGTGGAAGGCACGCACAAAATGGTCCGATGAAGCCTTTGACGCGCTGTACGGCGAATGCGGCTGATACTTGAGGTCTTCGGTGAAGAACTTCTCACCATAGGCCAGATGATGTTCGCCGCTTGAAGCCTTTGTTGTGAAGGGAGGCTCAATGCCTTCGGGGTGTGTCATCTGGAGAGCGCCATACACCTCGTCGGTGGAAATATGATAAAAGCGCTTTCCATCGTACTTTTCGGGCAATGACTCCCAGTACAGCTTGGCCGCCTGGAGCAGTGAGAGCGTTCCCATGACGTTGGTCTGGGCAAATGTGAACGGATCCTTGATTGAACGGTCCACATGGCTTTCGGCTGCCAGATGGATTATTCCGTCAATATTTTCGGCCTGCATAAGCTTAAATACTGCGTCAAAGTCACAGATGTCCATTTTGACAAACTTGTAGTTCGCTTTGTCCTCTATGTCCTTCAGATTGGCCAGATTGCCGGCGTATGTCAGCTTGTCAAGATTGATGATGTTGTAATCGGGGTACTTGTTGACAAACAGTCTGACTACATGTGAGCCTATGAAACCTGCTCCGCCTGTAATTATAATGTTCCTTTTCATATTCGGGTTATTTGGGATGCATATTGGTGCTTGCAATCTCGTTCTTGCTGTCTTCGATTACGCGTAGCAGATATTGTCCGTACTGGTTCTTCAGCATAGGCTTGGCCAGTTCGCGCATCTTTTCTTCCGTTATCCAGCCGTTTTTGTATGCAATGCCTTCAAGGCAGGCAATCTTGAGACCCTGGCGTTTCTCTATCACTTCGACGAAAGTTGAAGCCTCGCTCAAAGAGTCATGAGTGCCGGTATCGAGCCATGCGAAACCGCGTCCGAAGACTTGGACTTTCAACTCTCCGTCATTAAGGAATGCCTGGTTGACAGTGGTGATTTCAAGTTCCCCGCGGGCCGAAGGTTTGATGTTCTTAGCAACATTCACCACTTTGTTCGGATAGAAATACAAGCCCACAACCGCATAGTTCGACTTTGGCTTGGCAGGCTTCTCCTCTATGCTCAGGCAGTTGCCGTCACGGTCGAATTCTGCAACTCCATAACGCTCCGGGTCGCTTACCCAATAGCCGAAAACGGTAGCCTTGGCATTCTTTTCGGCGTCTTCAACGGCTTTTTTCAGCAGACCGGTAAAGCCGCTTCCGTAGAAGATGTTGTCACCCAGCACCAGACATGCCGAATCATTGCCAATAAACTTCTCGCCTATGATGAAAGCCTGGGCCAGACCATCCGGACTGGGCTGCTCTGCATACTGGAAGTTCACGCCGTAGTCGCTTCCGTCGCCGAGCAGGCGCTTGAAGCCGGGAAGGTCATAAGGGGTGGATATGATGAGAATATCCCTTATTCCGGCCAGCATGAGGGCCGATATGGGATAGTACACCATGGGTTTGTCATATATTGGAAGCATCTGCTTCGAAACACCCTTGGTAATCGGGTAAAGACGTGTGCCGGAACCACCGGCCAATACAATGCCTTTCATATTGTCAAATTAAATGTCTGCGAATTTAACTATTCTTGCGCACAAAAGCCTACTACTCAGTTTCAAAAAACAGTCTTACGGCACTAACTACCTGCTGCGCCTCTTCAATGGTTATTGTCGGACCGATGGGCAGACTTAGTTCGCTCCCGGAAATCATTTCCGTAACCGGCAACCCGTTAAGTGGCAAATTCAATATGCCCTTGCCCCGATAGCATGCCTGAAGATGCGGTGGAATGGGATAATGTATAAGTGTGCCGATACCTGACTGCTCCAGATGCCGTTGCAATGCATCACGTCTGCCGCCACCTACAAGTACAGGAAACAAATGATACACATTCATCGAATCGTGAAGCCTTGCAGGGAGTGTCAACCCGGAAGACAGCTTGCCCAGCCCGTCGTAATACAACGCTGCTATCATCTGCCTGTGTGCATTGTCCTGGGACAGATACTGTAATTTGACGTTGAGAACGGCAGCCTGAATTTCATCAAGTCTTGAATTGCGGCCACAGAACCGGGCCTCATACTTTTTCTGTCCTCCATAATTGGCAATAGCCCTGATTGTACCTGCCAATTCGGAATCATCGGTAGTTACCGCGCCGCCGTCGCCCAAAGCACCAAGATTCTTGACTGGATAGAAACTGAATGCCGCCGCCTGTCCGACAGAACCTGTCATTTGACCGTCGGCCGTCCTGCAACCGTGACTCTGTGCACAATCTTCAATGAGCTTCAGATTGTATTTACGGCAAATTTCACCAATTCTGTCAGTGTAGGCATTTCGGCCGTACAGATGGACAATGACTACGGCACGAGTACGTTCTGTTATTGACTGTTCAATCTTCGCATCGTCAATTTCAAGAGTATCGGCACTTGAATCGACAAGGACAGGAACCAGGCCGTTTTCGCTTATGGCAAGGACGGTTGCAATGAAAGTGCTGGCAGGAACTATGACTTCATCGCCAGGTTTCATGACACCCATCTCCAGGTATGCACGGAAAATAAGTGTCAGGGCATCCAGTCCGTTGGCACAGCCAATTGCATGTTTTACACCGATGAATTGAGAGAAACCGGATTCAAAGCGTTGGTTTTCGCGTCCCTGAATATACCAGCCGTCACTGACGGCACGCATCACAGCCTGAGCCACTTCTTCCCCATGCAGGGCGGTGACATCCTTCAGGCTGAGAAACGGTATCATATCAGTCGCGCTTGAAAATATCCCTTGTATAGACCTTGTCCTGAACATCGTCAAGGCACTTGTCATAGCGGTTGGCTATGATAGCATCGCTCATCTGCTTGAACTTGTCCAGGTCATTTATAACCTCGCTGCCAAAGAACAGTTCTCCGTCTTTGAGAGTCGGTTCGTATATGATGATTTTTGCGCCTTTTGACTTTACACGCTTCATGATGCCCTGAATTGAACTCTGACGGAAGTTGTCGGAATTCGACTTCATTGTCAGGCGGAACACGCCTATTGTAACTTCCTTTTCTCTGGAGGAGTTCCACTGGCTTGAACCTATGTAGTAGTCAGCCTTGGCAAGAACCTGGTCGGCAATGAAATCCTTACGGGTGCGGTTGCTTTCCACAATGGCGGAAATCATGTTTTCAGGAACATCTCTGAAGTTGGCAAGCATCTGCTTGGTGTCCTTTGGCAGGCAGTAGCCGCCGTAACCGAACGAAGGATTGTTGTAATGCATACCGATACGCGGATCGAGACCTATGCCATCAATGATGGCCTTTGTTTCAAGTCCCTTGCATTCCGCGTATGTGTCAAGTTCATTGAAATAGCTTACACGAAGTGCCAGATAGGTGTTTGCGAACAGCTTGACAGCTTCGGCCTCTTTCATTCCCATAAACAAAGTTGGTATGCCTTTGGTTGCCGAGTAATCGGCGGCCGATACGCCAATCTGATCCTTGGATGGACCAAGAGCGCCCTCGACAAGCAGGTCGCAGAATTTTCGGGCATTTTCCTTTGCCTTTGGATTGCCGATAGCATTGATGGCATCGTTTTCGGCATCGTATTCCGGGCCGTCAATCATTTTCGGATAGCCCACAATAATTCTTGACGGATAAAGATTATCATACAGAGCCTTGCTCTCCCTAAGGAATTCAGGCGAGAACAAAAGATTGAACTTCTTGTCCCTCAGTTCTGGCCTGGACATGAACTTCAGCGCATATTTCACATAAAGGCTGCGTGTATAGCCCACCGGAATGGTGCTCTTTATCACCATTACAGCATCGGGATTCGATTCCAGAACCAGGTCAATAACCTCTTCAACATGGTGGGTGTCAAAGAAATTCTTCTGAGGGTCATAGTTGGTAGGAGCCGCTATTATCACAAAATCAGCGTCACTGTACGCTTTCCTGCCGTCAAGGGTTGCCTTGAGGTCTAGCTTTATAGGATTTCCGTTGGCATCAATTCCGCCAAGATATTTCTCGATGTAATCATCCTGAATGGGTGATTTACCTCTGTTTATCAGATCTACCTTTTCAGGTATGACATCGACTGCTGTTACCTGATTGTGCTGTGCAAGCAATGTTGCAATGCTCATACCCACATAACCTGTTCCTGCTACTGCTATTTTCATGTATGTAAGACGTTGATGTTCGTATTCATACAAAAATACACAAATTTTGAGACACGCACCGGAAATTGACGGAAATGTCAGCGCACGCTGTCAGGCCAGGTGGAAGAAGTCAATAACCTGACGACCGATGGAACGACGGTTATTGACAAATGCTTCAAGAACTTTTGCGCTTGACTGCACCGGAATAAGGTAATAATTGGCGACCGATGCGGGAATCAGACATGAGCAGCCTTCACGAACCGTAACCTGCTGCTCCTCACCATGACCGACTTCACTTAAACGGACAATACAGTCACCTTCAAGACCGGTTACAATAATGAAGGAACCGTATTTTACCATATCACGATGGAAAGGACGTCCTGTCTCTATAACCTTGGCGCTGAAATGCGGAGTATTGATAAGTTCGTTCGCCTTTTCAAAATCCTGACGATGCTGGGTCTTGTATTCGGGATAGACATTGAAATCAATGGCCTGCTGCGCAAGTTCAGTGTGCAATTCGCGCGGTTTGCCGTCAAGCCCGGGACGGCCGTAGTCGTAAATGCGGTAGGTTACGTCACTGGACTGCTGGATTTCAGCAAGACGTATGCCGCCGCAAATGGCATGGACACGGCCGGCAGGCAGATAGAAGACATCTCCTTTATTGACCTCATGACGTGCCAGCACCTGGGTGATTGTACCAAAGGTTATCATGGTTGAATATTCCTTTGGTGTTATCTGCTCCTTGAATCCGGCGTATAGACCGGCTCCCGGCTTTGCGGACAGAATGTACCACATTTCGGACTTTCCCAATTTGCCGTGTTCGCGCATGGCCATCTCATCGTTGGGGTGGACCTGGATTGACAGGTCCTGATGAGCATCAATGATTTTCATAAGCAGCGGCATTCTGCCACCACTGGACTGAGCAACTTCGGTTCCAAGAACTGCATCAGGAAACAGGCTTATCAGCCTGTCAAGCTTGGTACCTGCCCACGGACCATTAGCCACAACCGATTCGGAACCGGGAACTGCACTTACGGTCCAGTCTTCGGTACCCCATACAAGCGTCTTGCGGTTCAGCTCGAAAAGCAATGGGTACAGCTGTGCATCCAATCCGACTGCCTGTCCGTTTTGAACTTTCTGATCTGACATTGCGACTTTAGTGGGAAATACCGTTGGAATGATGGATTATTCAGCGCTGAATTCACGAATACGCTGTTCTTCGCTGCGCCTGCATACAAGCATCTGTCCGTCTTTTTCCGATACAATGTATCCGTCAAGACCCTGAAGAACGACTCTTTTAAAACCGGACGCATGAACTACACAATTACTGCATTCAAAGAAACTTACGTTACCGACACTGCCATTGCCTTTGGAATCATGCTCCAGTTTCTCATGTAGCGATGACCAGTTGCCAAGGTCACTCCAGCCGAAATCGGCAGGGTGGGTATAGACAAGCGCATCGTGCGAAGCGGGTTCCATTACGGCATAGTCAATTGATATCTTCTCAAGAGTCGGGAAGATTTCCTTTACGCTGCCGTCTTTGACCATTCCGTCTATCTGCTTTGACAGTTCGGGCTTGTAACGGTCAAGGGCATTCAATACCGTATCGACGTTCCATACGAATATTCCGGCATTCCACAGATAGTTGCCGGCAGCGAGATACTGCCTGGCAGTTTCGGAATCGGGCTTCTCACGGAACTCCAGAACCGGAGCGATGCCATCGGTCTGCTGTCCCTTCATGCACACATAGCCGTAACCGGTTTCGGGACGGTTCGGCCTTATGCCTATGGTCACTATGCTGGCATTTTTGGCGGTGAAATCAAGAGATTCACGAATAACCCGCTGAAATTCCATCGGATCCATTACAATGGCATCGCTGGGCGTTACCACAACGTTCGCCTCTGAATCTTCCTGCTGTATCATACGGCAGGCCCACGCTATGCATGGAGCAGTGTTGCGGGCGGCGGGCTCGGCAAGTATATGACTGACTGGAATCTGGGGCAACTGTCCGTGAACAATATCCACATACTTTTCATTTGTGACCACCCAGAAGTTTTCCATTGGACACAGGTTTCTGAAGCGATCAACCGTCAGTTGGATCAAGGAACGTCCACAACCCAGAATGTCTATGAACTGCTTTGGAAACTGCGGGGTACTAAGAGGCCAGAAACGGCTGCCCACTCCGCCTGCCATGATTACTACGTGGGTATTCATTAATTACTGCGTATATTGATTGAGCAGGACAAAATTATGAATATTTTGCCACAATTCGCTAAATTCGCGAGTCCAATAATATCGGACAGTGAATATGCAGAAAGACCCCAGCATCAACGCCTTAAAGGCCATTGCGGCAATACTGATTACAAATTCCCACATGGGGCCGCTATATACACGTTTTGACTCATTGGCAACGGGTGCGGCCATCGGCAACTCATTGTTCTTTTTCGTTTCAGGTTTCACACTTGCGGCCAGCTGCGGGAGGGGTTTTATGGACTGGTATCAGAGAAGGCTTTCCAGGATTCTGCCTCCAATATTTGCTTGGGCAATAATATCGGCACTGGTATGGGGAGGAGAATGTAATGTTATCCTACAGTCAATGAACGGTTTCTACTGGTTCATTCCTTGCATACTGGCATATTATGTCATATTTCATTTCCTGATGAAGGGCATCTCTGACAAGATGCCGGCCGTACTGGTTGCCTCCACGATTGCCGTATTCGGGCTATATTTTGTTTTGGGCGGAGACAGACTCAACGACAGCAACATATGGACTGCATGGAAACATTTCTATGGGAAACTGGTGTATTTCCTGTTCATGTTGTTCGGTGCTGTAATCAGACAGCATATGTCGGCCAGACAGAAAAAAAAGAACTCATTTGCAATGCTGGCGGGTTTCATTATATGCACGGCAGTGTTCTATGGTATTCTTGAGGTTGCAAAACGCAGACCCGATTTCATCTGGATTGAGGCCGTTACAACAATCCCGATGTTCGGAATTCTGTATTCCCTGTATTTCTTCTTCAATGCCGTCAGTTCATCAAAGGTATATAACAGCAGACCCTGCCAATTCTGCATCAGCCTGATTGGAGGCTGCTGTCTTGAAATCTATCTGGTACAATTCCCGCTGTTCACAACAGGAATGAACCACCTGTTCCCGCTGAATATCGTATTAATGTTTCTTATCATCTTTGCTGTCGCTTACCTGCTGCACATTGCCTCACGCTTTATCAGCCAGACTTTCAGCGGTGCTCCCTACAGTTTCAAACAGATGACAGAACTGTAAATGCAAAATAATCCGGTCAGCTAAGCTAAGTGTTGACCGGATTATCATTTTAAAAGCTGCCTTGTTTCCGACAGGTCAGAAGTTGTCAACGTGAATCTCAAAATAGCTCTGCGGATGCGAGCAGGTAGGACATACCTGAGGAGCTGACTCGCCGACAACAATGTGACCGCAGTTACGGCATTCCCATACCTTGACGCTTGACTTCTTGAATACCTCGGCAGCCTCAACATTCTTCAAAAGGGCACGATAACGCTCCTCGTGACGCTTTTCAATAGCGGCAACAAGGCGGAAACGGCATGCCAGCTCCGGAAAGCCTTCCTTTTCGGCTGTCTTTGCAAAACCCTCGTACATATCGGTCCATTCGTAATTCTCTCCATCGGCTGCAGCGGCAAGATTCTCGGCTGTGCTGCCTATTCCGTTCAATTCCTTGAACCACAATTTTGCGTGTTCCTTCTCATTGTCAGCAGTTTTCTGGAACAATTCCGCTATCTGCTCAAAACCCTCCTTCTTGGCCTTTGATGCAAAATAGGTATATTTGTTACGAGCCTGTGACTCACCAGCGAACGCTGCTTCCAGATTTTTTTCGGTCTGGGTACCTGCATACTTGTTTGCCATAATGTTATATTTTTAGGATAATTGCTTTTGTCGGGCGCAAAGTAGTTATTATTTATCAATTGTTGAGCAAAAGCACCACATTTTCTGCATATCTCCATTTCAAATGAGCGTTTTGCCTGCATGTCTCTGTAGAGTCGCCCTGTCACTTTCCGGCATTTATTGACGTCACTCTCACAAAGTTCGGGCCGTTTTGCGGTATTTCCCCACTCAATGGTCCCGACAATCTTGAATCCGGCATAATGACATACCTCACGAAGAGCGCGAATGATTTCCACTGCATCGCCATGCTTTTGAACCTCTTTATTGATGATGTCCGGCATTTGCGATATCAGTCCCGATTTTCTAGGACCAGCATTGATAATTATGGTATTCATTTTTTCAATCTTTGTGTCGTGTCTGAACAGGGACCTGTCCCCTGTTCGCCGCCTGTTCGCCCTAGTTTACCCTTTTGCCGTTCATTGTTGATATTTGGGTTTCCTCTTCCTTCTGAACTGTTACATTACTGACTGCGAACGTACCTTTGCTTTCACCAGTATCCCCGTTCTTGAGTTCATATATATAGTCATATACGCCTTCTCTTAAGATTGTACTGATATAGTCGTTCTGATCAAGATCTGTTTTCACTATACAATATGGCTCATCTGCAGTTTCAAATTCTCCTTCACGGTATATTCTTATGTTTGTGGCATAACTGCGGGTTGTGTTCTTGAAGAAAATGTTGCCAGTAGGGATTCTGTTCATAGATGGCAAATCTATGGAGAATTCCTGAGAAGTGCAGTTGGCCTTGAGTCTCTTGATCTGGATATAGTCATCCTCTTCGGAAGTGACAGTGACAGTGCCGGTAATGTCTGCTGCATATTTCGGATTAAGAATAACTTTCATCTTCATGGCCCCGAAATCATTGTCTTTAGCGCAGCAGACGCCTTCATTTACATGCCAG
>JAZLIR010000008.1:0-106882 GCA_045617485.1 Bacteroidaceae bacterium | reverse complement strand
GGAGAGTCGGGAGAGCACAAGCCCGAACTTCAGGAAAAGTGGACTCAGGCCCCAAAGCCATATACCGAAGCCACCCTGCTGCGTGCCATGGAGACGGCCGGCAAGCTGGTGGCCGATGAGGAACTGCGCGATGCCATGAAGGAAAACGGCATAGGACGACCTTCAACCCGCGCGGCTATAATAGAGACGCTTTACAAGCGCGGGTACATGCGCAAGGAAAAGAAGAACATCTTCCCCACCCCCACCGGACGCAGCCTGATTGGAATAATTCGCGAGGAACTGCTCAAGAGTGCCGAGCTTACCGGCATCTGGGAGAAACGTCTGCGTGAGATAGAGCGCGGCAAGTACAGCCCCACGCAGTTCATGGATGAACTGAAACAGATGGTCGGCGGGATAGTTCACGATGTATTGGCCGACAATTCATCGCGTCTGCTACAATAATGCCCCAGATTTTCAGTTAATAGGATATGAAGGTTTTCTGCCGCATAACATTTTTGTGTGTCGTCTGTACCCTACTGTTAGGGTGCGCAGCCGAGATGAACATTCACAAGGGTGATGGCAGCTACGCCCTTGGTGAATACAACCAGGCGGCATCATTCTACAAAAAGGCTTATTCTGCGCTTAAGCCCGATGAGAAAGAACTGCGAGGACAGACAGCCTTTAAACTTGGAGAATCATACCGGCATATATCACAGGTGACAAAAGCTATAACGGCATATAAGAATGCCGTAAAATACGCATATCCTGACAGTACGGCGTTGCGCAGCCTTGCCGATATGCAGTTGAAAGACGGCAAGCCAAAAGATGCACGTGACAACTACCTGAAGTACCTTGAATTGTCACCACAAGACCAACTGGCAAGAGCCGGACTTGAATCATGCGTCCTGCAGACAGAATTAAAGGAGAACCCCACCCGTTTCACGGTGAAGAAGGACCCTGTATTCAACGGTCGCTATGCAGACTGGTCACCTGTGTTTTCAAGCACGGAATATGACCAGATTGTATTTACATCGGTCAGAAAGGAATGTACCGGTACCGATGCGAACCCCATTACCGGTATCAAAAGCTGCGACCTTTTCCAATCGACAAAAGACGAAAACGGCAAATGGCAGAAGCCCGTACGCATTGATGGCGGACCTAACACTGAATTTGAGGATGGTATTGTGGCATTCAGCCCCAATTTTCAGACGATGTATTACACCTACGGGGCATGGGATGCTTCAGAACCGCGTATGGCACAGCTTATGGAATCGCACCGCAGCGATGCAAGTTGGGGCGAAGGCAGGCCGTACTCCGAAAAGCAGGACTCAAGTGCCAACTACGCCCACCCCGCCGTGTCGGTTGACGGCAAGTGGCTGTACTTTGTATCGGATATGGAAGGCGGCTACGGAGGTAAGGACATCTGGCGTGTACCTTTGGACGGCAGCCTTGTGGGAGCCGAGAATCTTGGTCCGCAAATCAACACTCCCGGCAATGAAATGTTCCCCACATTCAGGGCGAACGGCGATTTATATTTCTCATCGGACGGACATCCCGGCATGGGCGGACTAGACATATTCTGCGCACTTCTGAATGACACCGTATGGACAGTCACCAACATGGGCAGTCCCATTAACTCATCGGCCGATGACTTCGGTATGACATTCGAAGGTCATCGCACACGCGGATTCTTCTCATCAAACAGGGGTGATGCACGCGGGCGTGACCATATCTATGATTTTGAACTTCCAGAAACCGTACATACGCTTATCGGATGGGTGTATGAAAAAGACGAATACGAATTACCCGGAGCAACGGTTTATATGGTGGGCAATGACGGCACGAACAAAAAAATAGGACTCAGGGAAGACGGTTCGTTTTCTGAGCGTGTCACGCCGGGCGTTAGTTATGTCATGCTTGCCACAAATCGCGGTTTCATGAACTACAAGCAGACTCTTACAGCCGACAGTACGAACGAAGATCGTGAGTATGTGCTGCAGTTTCCGCTATCGTCCATATCAAAGCCAGTGCTTATTGACAATATATTCTTTGAGTTCGGCAGCGCCAGACTGACAATAGAATCAACAGCATCACTTGACCAGCTGGTTTCACTGCTCAATGACAATCCAAACGTAACTATTGAACTGGGCGCCCACTGTGACTACGTAGGAAATGACGATTACAATCTCAGACTGTCACAACAGCGCGCTGAAAGTGTCGTTCATTATCTGGTTGGCAAAGGCATTGAACGGGCGCGGCTCACGCCAAGAGGATACGGAGAGACAAGGCCTGTTACCGTGTCCAAGAAACAGGCAGAAGAGAGCCAGTTCCTTAAAGAAGGCGCAGTCCTGAGCGAGCAGTTCATCATGACACTTACTGAGCCGCAGCAGGAAATCTGCAACCAACTGAACCGCCGTACCGAATTCAGGGTACTGCGCACTACTTACGGTATGTATTGACCTTACAGTCTTTTATATGTAAGGAATGAATATGGGAAGTGGTTCTTCTCATCGGCTTCATGATCTTCACGGGCAACAAGTTGCCATGAAGGGTCCCGGCTGAAATCAGGGAAAAAAGTATCAGCATTCTCAGGAACACTGTGGACAAGAGTAAGTTCAAGTTCAGTTGCAAGTTCCAACGCCTGACGGTAAATCTCGGCTCCTCCAATCACATAGACTTTTTCATCAGGAGCGCAGTGTTCCAGAGCCCGGGATATTGACCCGAATACTTCAGCTCCCGGAAAAACGGCATCGGCCTGGCGCGTAAGCACAATGTTGCGGCGGTTGGGCAGCGCCCCCTTTGGCAGTGACTGGAATGTCTTGCGACCCATCAGCACAGTATTACCCGTGGTAAGAGCTTTGAAACGTTTCATATCGGCAGGAAGGTGATACACAAGATCACCCTTATAGCCTATTGCACCATTCTCCGCCACTGCTACAATAATTGAAATCATACTGAAACCTCTGCCTTGATATGTGGATACGGATCATAGTCTTCAAGCTGGAAATCCTCATACTTGAAGTCGAAAATGCTTTTGACATCGGGATTGATTACCATTCTTGGCAACTTTCGCGGGGCGCGTGTAAGCTGCAGACGGGCCTGCTCCAGATGGTTCATATACAGATGGGTGTCACCTGTAGTATGTATGAAATCGCCCGGCTGAAGTCCGCACACCTGCGCCATCATCATGGTGAGCAGTGCATACGACGCTATGTTGAACGGTACGCCCAGGAATGTATCGGCCGAGCGCTGATAAAGCTGAAGACTAAGCTTGCCGTCGGCAACATAGAACTGAAAGAATGCGTGGCATGGCGGCAGATTCATATTCTTAAGGTCTGCCACGTTCCAGGCACTCACAATAATGCGGCGGGAGTTAGGATTGTTCTTTATATCATTTACGGCCTGGCTTACCTGGTCTATGAAACCTCCGTCATAATCTGGCCATGAGCGCCATTGATATCCGTAAATATGGCCCAAATCACCATTCTCATCGGCCCACTCGTTCCATATACGGACACCACGCTCCTGCAGCCATTTGGCATTGGTATCACCATTCAAGAACCATAGCAGTTCATAAATGATGGACTTAAGGTGCAGTTTCTTTGTGGTAAGCAGAGGAAAACCTTCCTGCAGGTTGAAACGCATCTGATGACCGAATACACTTAATGTTCCGGTGCCGGTACGGTCACCTTTCTCTACACCTTCGTCAAGTATGCGCTGCAGCAAATCAAGATACTGTTTCATAAGAGCGGTCTTTGGTTTACTGCAAATTTAATCAATTTTCTTATCTTCGCTCCGGTTTTCAGGACAACAGACAAATGGAGTTATCAACCGATTTCATAAGTCAGATGACAAGCCTCATTGGCGCCGATGCTGCAACGCGGCTTGTCAGTGCGATTACAGACACCGATGCAATAACGAGCATACGTCTGAATCCAGCCAAGCCCTGTCAGCTGACGCACATTCCGCTTGAAAGCCGCGTGCCTTGGTCAAGTAATGGCTGGTATCTGACAGAAAGGCCACAGTTTACTATGGACCCCCTGTTCCATGCCGGCTGCTACTATGTTCAGGAGGCCTCCTCCATGTTCGTGGAACACGCATTAGGACAGATAGTCAGTTCACCCGTTACCATGCTGGATCTTTGCGCCGCACCGGGAGGCAAATCGACTCTGGCAGCTTCTGCACTTCCTGCAGGCAGCATTCTCGTTGCCAATGAAATTCAGCGTTCAAGGGCGCAGATCCTTGCTGAGAACATAGTGAAATGGGGCTGTGACAATACTGTTGTAACATGCAATACGCCGTCGCAGATTGGAAACAGCGGCCTGCAGTTCGACATAATGCTGACCGATGTTCCATGTTCCGGTGAAGGTATGTTCCGCAAGGACGATACAGCCGTTCGTGACTGGAGCCTTGAAGCCGTTAATATGTGTGCATCACGCCAGCGTGAGATTCTGCGCGATGTATGGGCTGCGCTCAAACCTGGAGGATACCTTATATACAGCACATGCACATTCAACAGCAAAGAGGATGAAGAGAATGTTGAATGGATATGTAGTGAACTGGGAGCGGAGCCGGTATCCATTTCATTCCCCCGGGAACTAGGAATATCGGGGGCATACGACGGGCACACGATTCCATGTTACCACTTCCTTCCGGGCAGCAGTCTCGGAGAAGGTTTCTTCCTGGCAATCATAAGGAAAGCCTCAGGTTACGCCGGACAGGAAAAAAATTCAGCAATCAGAGAAGACAAGTTATGCCGTGAGATGATTGACTCCAGCTATGACTACATACTGGAAAAATCGAGAGAAAGCATAATAGCTCTGCCACGAACCATCGCGCCGAAGATGCAGGCCATAAGTGACCGACTTTTCTGCCTGACCTGCGGCATTGAAGTCGCATCTGCCAAGGGTAAGGATTTCACCCCATCGGAATCTCTAGCACTCAGCGGCAAGACAAGTGCGGTGTTTCCACGAGTTGAGTTGTCTCTGCAGCAGGCTTTGGATTACCTGCATGGCGACGTTCTGCGCTTCGACAGCCAGCCCAAAGGATATTTGCTTGTAACATATGAGAGCCAGCCATTAGGATTCGTCAAGAACCTGGGCAATCGTGCCAACAATCTTTATCCTACGCAGTGGCGGATACGTAAAAATGTCAGATAGATTAGGAAACAACATAAAAAAGCCTCCGGAAAATTCCGGGGGCTTTTTTCAGCAGTACATCTGTAATGTTTCCTTATTTCTTGTTCTTTTCAAACGTAGCCGAATATACAAGATTCAACGCCTGAGCCTTTCTAAGCTCCTGCTTTACATCTGTAATAATACCCATGTGAGTATTTACATCGGCCTTTACAGACATCTTCATGAAAGGCTTGTCCTTTTCAGATGTCATGCTTTCACGTTCCTGCTTGACATACTCGCGAATTGCTGAAGGTTCAGCAAACTTGTCATTGAGCTGGATACGTGAAGCAGAACCTAACGAAGGTCTGTATTCCTTTGTTGGAGAACCAATATAGATATAGGAAACCAGTGACTTTCTTTCAAGCTTCTCTATTTCGGTACCGCTAGGTGTAGTAAACTGTACCTTCAGCGTAACTTCTCTCATTGATGTTACCATCATGAAGAAGAACAGCACTGAGAAGATCAAGTCAGGAAGAGACGAAGTATTCAACTCCGGCATTTCCCTTTTTCCGTTGCTTCTGAATTTACTCATAATTACTGTGCGGTTCCATAAGTTTTCGGCTCAGCTTCAGAAATCTTTGACGGATACATGGCCTTGGCGAATGCACGCTCATCGTCATCGCACCTATCCCATGACTTTCCGAATGTCTGACGACACCAAACATCCCTAAGCTCGTTGTATGCCTTTGATAATTCGTTCTGGACCTTGAAATAAATCTCATAATTGGTATCGCGGTCAGTCTGCAACGAAATGGTATGTTTCATTGTGGTGATGACTACGCGGAAACCCGGAACATCATACTCCTCCTTTGCAGGAAGCAGCGGATTGTCATCCGGATTGACGATGAACTCCTTAGCAATATCCTTAAGTTCATCAATCTCAATTATACGATTTACAACGCCATTCTTAACGTACACTTCGTTACTCTGATTAACGCGTACTGTCATAATGTTACGCTCCTTAATCTTGACTTCCTCCTCCTGAGCATTAGGATCCCACTCCGGAAGACGACGGGAAAGACCCGTATCAGTATCCATTGATGTGGTGATAAGGAAGAATATCAGCAGAATGAACGAAATGTCAGCTGTTGATGACGCATTCAGTCCGGGAACTTTTCTATTGCTTTTTCCCATAACTTGTTTCTCTTTTCCAGATTCGGTTACTTCTTTGACTTGAATACACCAACCATTGACAGGGCAGTGCAGACAGTTGATGCTACAACCAATACATATATTGAAAGCAGGCAGGTATCGGTAAGCTTAAGTGTGCCAACCTTATCTACCAGCTCCTCACCGGTCTGAACAGGTTCTGTACTGCCAAGAAGATAAGACACAACAACTATTGCAGCAGTAATCAGAATGACGATACCCGCAAAGCCGCCTCTGTCGCTCCTGGTCTTGACTTTCATATTCTTGATTCCGGCGCAGATGCCGAAACCGAGAACAGCGCCTGCAGTCAGAATTACCATGACATACATCCAAACAATGAGAAGTCCGGTAAACTGAGGTGCTTTAAGGTTGCTGTCGTTGAGGAATTCAGTATTATCTGCTCCAACGCAATAGAACATAACCAGTACAATTGCGGAAAGGATGCAGAGAATACCTAATGCCCACTTGGACGCCTTTATTTGTTTATTCTCGTTTTCCATAATTGGAGTTTGTTTTTACTTCTTGAGGTTGTACTTCATGATGATGTCGAGCAGACTGACTGATGAATCTTCCATGTCAGTGTTGAGGGCTTCGACCTTGCTCAGGATGTAGTTGTAGAATACCTGAAGAATAAGAGCTGTTATAATACCGAAGATTGTTGTGATAAGAGCCACCTTCATACCGCCGGCAACAACGGTCGGAGAGATATCGCCTGCTTCCTGAATTCTATCGAAAGCCTGTACCATACCGATCACAGTACCAAGGAATCCGAGTGAAGGAGCCATTGCGATGAACAGTGTAATCCATGAGAGGTTCTTTTCAAGGTTTGAAGCGCATACGCTGCCGTATGATACGACAGAACGTTCAACTACGTCAAGACCTTCGTCAATTCTCATAAGACCCTGATAGCAGATTGAAGCGACAGGACCACGGGTTTCGCGGCAGATTGTCTTTGCACCTTCAACATCACCGTTTTCAAGAGCAGCCTGAATGTCTTCGAGAAGCTTCTTGCTGTTGATTTCTGAAAGGCTGAGGAAGATGATACGTTCAATGCAGAGAGCAAGACCGAGAATAAGAGCGATGGCAACAAGTGACATGAAGCCTGCATCACCTTCAATGAACTTGATCTTGAGGTTCTTGTGAAGACCCTGCTTTTCTGCTGTCTCTTCCTTTTCGACAACGGTTTCTTCAACTTCTTCTTCAGCGGCTTCCACTGCAGTTGAATCAACAGCTGTTGAATCGTCCTGAGCAATCTCTTCAGTAGCGGCCTCGGCAGCAGCTTCCTCCTGAGCATTGATTGTCTGGCAAACTCCGAATGAAAGGAGTCCCATCATTGCAACGAATGCAAATACCTTTTTCATTTTCAGTTAGTTTTGTTAATTGTTAATATTATATTTATCAAAATTTCAAAATCTTTGCGGAAAGACGGGGATTCGAACCCCGGATACGCTTTTGACGTATACACGCTTTCCAGGCGTGCCTCTTCAACCACTCGAGCATCTTTCCTTAAGGCACTATATGGCATAGCGTCCAAAATCGGGGTGCAAATTACAACATTTTCGCCGAATAACATCGTCTCCTTTTCTTAAAACATTAAAAAAAACGGAATTGGGACAGACTAATTGAATGCATACTACCATTTTTGCTGAAATTGACGCATTATTTGCTTATTTTTGCCCTGGAAAATGATGAAAAGGCAATTCAAAACTTATCCGCTGCTGACACCATTGTCTTTCCTCTACAGGCTGACGATGGCCGTCCGGAACTTCTGCTATGACAAAGGCGTATTACCGGAACGTTCATTCGACTTCCCTGTAATATCGATAGGCAATATTACCGTAGGCGGTACAGGCAAGACGCCCCACGTACAGTACCTGATTGATTTACTGGGTGTGGACAGAAATACAGCAGTCTTGAGCCGCGGATACGGCCGTAACACCAGAGGTTTCCTTCTGGCAAGCAAAGACACCGATGCCCTCGAAATAGGCGATGAACCCCTTCAGATAAGCCATCTTTATCCAAAAGTCACCGTAGCTGTCGATGAGGACCGGGTACATGGTATCAGATTGCTGTCCGAACGCGGCATTGATACGGTAATACTTGACGATGCATTCCAGCACCGCAACGTCAAGCCTTCGCTAAACATCCTTCTAGTTGATTGGAACCGCAACATACTTGACGACATGGTGATGCCGGCGGGACATCTGAGGGAAAGTGCATCGGGCCGCAGAAGAGCCGATATCATAATCTTCACAAAATGCCCGGCAGGACTTGAAAAATCCGTCATGGACAGGGCTGCGGAACGTATCGCTGCCAGAAGAGACCAGAAAGTGTTCTTCTCCACATTCAAGTACGAAAGTCTCCGCGCCATGAAAAAAGGTTCGGAAGTGGCCGTCAATCCACCCATTCTGGTTATGGCTGGGATTGCGCGTCCGCAGCCTATGGCCGACTACATGAAAACTTTCTCAAATCAAGTTGAGTTACTTCATTTCCCCGACCATCACAGTTTCAGCAGAAGCGATATTGAAAAAATAAGTGCCAGAGTCAAGAGTCTGGGACCCGATGCAATAATCGTCACTACTGAAAAGGACGAAGCCCGGCTGAAGGGAATGGATTTACCGGAACACCTAAAAAAACGCATATTCATACTGCCTGTCAAAGTCGCACTCATCAGAGAGCAGAAACTGTTTGACAGCATTATATTGGAGCACGTAGAATCATTCAAACATTAGACATATGGACCAGCAGGGAAGAACCAGGATTTCACAGTTAGGAGAATTCGGTCTGATAGACCACCTTACTGAAAAAATCAGTCCACAGAACGAATCAACCGTAAAAGGTGTTGGCGATGATGCGGCAATACTTGACTATAATGACAAGCAGGTTCTAGTAACAACCGACATGCTCATGGAGGGCGTTCATTTTGACCTGACGTACATGCCTTTGAAACATCTTGGCTACAAATCGGCCATGGTGAATATTTCAGACATATACGCGATGAACGGTACACCACGTCAGATGACTGTTTCGATTGCCTTGAGCAAGCGTTTCACCGTAGAAGACATGGAAGATTTCTATGCAGGGCTGCAACTGGCCTGCCAGCGTCACGGTGTCGACATTGTAGGCGGCGATACGACATCGTCACTGACGGGACTTGCCATAAGCATAACCTGCATTGGAGAATGCGAAAAAGGCAAGGCGGTTCTACGCAATGGCGCCGGTCAGAATGACCTAATCTGCGTATCGGGCAATCTTGGCGCAGCGTACATGGGGTTGCAGTTGCTTGAACGCGAGAAAGCTGTATTCAATTCAACGGAGCACAGTGACAATCAGTCTTTCGACCCTGACTTTGCAGGCAAGGAGTACCTGCTGGAACGCCAGCTCAAGCCCGAAGCGCGCGGTGATATTATCAGAGAACTGCGCAAGGCCGGAATCCAGCCCACATCCATGATGGACATTTCTGATGGTCTCTCATCGGAGCTCATACACCTGTGCAGACAGAGCGGCACAGGGTGCAGCGTATATCAGGAGCGTATCCCCATAGACTATCAGACCGCTGTAATGGCCGAAGAACTCAATATGGATGTCTATACATGCGCACTGAATGGCGGCGAGGACTACGAACTTCTGTTTACTGTTCCTCTGACCTGCCACGACAAGGTAATCCAACTAAAGGATGTCAAGCTGATAGGCCACATGACAAAGCCGGAACTCGGGCGTCATCTTGTCCTGAAATCCGGGCAGGAAATCGAACTTAAAGCACAAGGCTGGACAAGCAATCTGTAAGTTACAGTTTGCCTGTCCAGCCTTTATCTGTCACCTTTCCGAGTCCTTTTTGCAAAGGGAAGAACCCAGACCGGAAGGGCTAGAATCAGATGGTTTTTTCTATATTCCAGACAAAAGCCCTCAGACCCAGTTTGGGAGTAGCGGCATCCATTTCATGGAGTTTTGCAAGCAGCACATCAACAAAGCTGTCTTCTACCACTGAAATGATGCCTGAGCACATGGAAGGCCATGCGTGGTTTCCATAATGCGGTTCGCCTGTCTTTGAACCCCTGCCCTGCAGCTGCTCCACCATGGAGAAGCCGCGGCAGTTGTTTGTAGTCAGAATGTCAATTATACGTTCCGTATAGACCTGGTCAAATGTTATCAGAATTGATTTCATGATTATTCCGTTACTTGTTTTCAATGCGTGCAGTCTTGTCATGGATGAACTGATCCTTGTTGGCCGCCCAGTATGCAGCAAGTTCAAGCTGTTTACGGTGCTTGCGACGAGCCTTCTTTATTCCAACGCCCTGGCTTATGCAGTACAGAGTAGGAACAAGGACAAGAGTCAGAATGGTCGACACGGTCAGACCGCCGATGACCGATATACCTAAAGGACGCCACATGGCCGAGCCCTGACCATGGCTGAGAGCCATAGGTATCATACCCAGAATGGTTGTCAGCGTCGTCATAAGCACCGGACGCAGACGGCTGCGGGCTGCCGTCACGGTTGCATGAATAGCAGACATGCCACGTTCACGGCACAAGCCCGTAAAGTCAATGAGAACGATACCGTTCTTCACCACAATACCGATAAGCATGATGGCACCGAGAAGACTCATAAGGTTCAGCGTAGTACCTGTCAGGAACAGTGCGATAAGCACACCGCTCAATGCGAACGGAATAGAGAACATTATGAGGAACGGCAATGTCAGCGATTCGAATTGTGCAGCCATCACGATGAATACAAGCAGTATTATCAGCAATCCAAGTGTACCCATATCCTTGAATGAATCCTGCTGTTCCTCATAGTCACCGGCAACCTGAACGGTAACGCCATCGGGCAAATCCATCTTATTGATAATTGCCTGTCCTGCCTCCACGACTTCGCTGAGGGCAGAACCGCCGGCTATCATACAAGTTACGGTGTTGATTCTCTGACGATCCTTGCGCTGGATGGTAGGAGGTGTGAATGTCTCTTCCAAATGGCCCAGATCTCTGACTCTGACAGCGCTGTTGCCTGATCCATAGAGCAGGATATTCTCAATATCGTCAAGTTCGGTTCGGAATTCAGGAGCATAACGGACCTTGATATAATATTCCTCACCATCCTCACGGAAGTACGATGCCGTAGCGCCATTAATGCGGTTTCGCAAATATGTAGCGGCAGTGGAGAGATTCAATCCATGCTGAGCAAGTTTTTCGCGGTCAAATACCACCTGATATTCCGGTTGATACTGTTCGCGGCTTACATAGGCCTCACCGACGCCTTTGACTTCCTTCATTGCGGCAAGCAGTTCGGCTGCCACCTTGTCAGTAGCATCAAAATCATAACCATATATTTCAAACTCGGCCGATGATGCACCACCCATACTCATACCGCCACCTTCTGTAACCATGAAGCGTTCAATCTCCGGACGTGCGTTAAGGTCGGCACGCATCTGCGCTACGACAGTGGCCGATGAAACGCTGCGCTCGTCAAGTTCCTTGAATGAAAGCGTGAATGATATGATATGCGTACCGTTGCTCTGCATTGCGGCAAACGTATTGTTCTCATCGGCAGCACCTACACGGTAGTTACATGTGACAAGATCCCCTTCATATCGTTTCATCCATACATCAGCCAGTTCGGAAGCCACGTATTTTGAACGGTCCGTATTGGTGTTCATTGGCATATAGATGGTGGCGCTGATACGCGACTGTTCATCGGCCGGGAAGAACTCGGACTTCAAGTTCTTTGCAGTGAACAACGAAAGCACGAAAAAGATGATACATATTGCTACAACCCATCCGCGGTGCCGGACTGCATGGTCGATGCGTGCGCTATACCAGCGGTCAAGTCCGTCAAGAGCCTTCTGTATCGGGCCGTATAGGAACTCATGTACACGATTAGCCTTCTTCTCAAGCTTAAGCATACGTGAGCAGAGCATTGGGGTAAGGGTCAGTGACACAACTAGTGAGATACCTATTATTATACACATCATACCGCCAAGCTGCTTGAACATGACGCCTGCCATACCACTCATCATGGTCAGCGGGAAGAACACGGCAAAGATTGTCAATGTTGACGCCATTACCGAGACAGCAACTTCGTTTGTAGCATGGATAGCAGCCTGTTTCGGTTCTGCACCACGTTCAATATGTGTGGTGATGTTCTCCAATACAACGATGGTATCGTCGACCACCATACCGATTGCAATGGTAAGCGAACTCAGAGAGATGATATTCAACGAGCCTTCGGTAACAAACAGATAGATGAACGATGCGATCAGTGACAGCGGTATGGTGACAGCCACAACAACTGTGGCACGCCAACGCCCCGTGAACAGGTAAACGACCAGCACGACAAACAGCAGAGCGTAGACGATTGTCTCTGCCAGTGAATTGACCGTCATCAGAATGTCTGTGGAGCCATCGTTTATTATACCTATATGAATATCGCTAGGCAGATTCTTCTGAAGTTCGGGAAGAGCTTCATTGACCTTTCGGCATATTTCAACGGTATTTGCACCGGTCTGCTTCTGGATAATCATCATGGCACCCTGCTGACCATTGTTGTATGATTCCTGGGCACGTTCCTGTGTGCGGTCTGAAATGACGGCCACATCAGACAGGTAAACATTGCGGCCGCCTACTGATGCGACCACCAGATTCTTCATATCCATAGGGTCACGGAATTCGCCATCGACGCGAAGTGCAAAAGTTTCGTTACCGATATCTAGATTACCGGAAGGAATGCTGCGATTCTCCTGACCGATTATCGATGCGATGGCCTCAATGGTCAGATTGTATGCTTCAAGCTTGGCCGGATCGCAGTAAACGTATATTTCACGCTCAGGTGCGCCGGTTACAGACACGGTACCAACGCCTGGGATTCTGGCAAGAGGGTTCACAACATTCTCATCAAGAATCTTGTAAAGGGCGCTCTGGCTTTCACCTGCCTGCACAGACAACATCATGATAGGCAGCATGCTGGTGTCAAACTTGAATATAATTGGCGCCTGTGCTCCATCGGGAAGCGAGTTGGAAATCATATCAAGTTTGTCACGGACATCGTTGGTCAAGTCATCGATATTATGTCCATACTCGAATTCCAGCTGGATTACAGATACGTTTTCCGATGACTTTGATGTGATGTGCTTTATGTAACTGCAACTGTTCAGTGTGTTTTCCAGCGGACGCGAAATGTTGTTTTCTATATCCGATGCACTTGCACCGTTGTAGTATGTAAACACCATGATGGTGTTGGTCTCTATGTCAGGCAGCTGGTCAATTGGCAATTTGGAATATGAGAATACGCCAAAAACCACTACAGCTACGAAACAGAGCGCCGTAAGAATTGGTCTTTTGACCGAACCTTCGTATAAGCTCATGGTTTGCTGTTTTTACTTGATTACTTCAACTTCCATTCCGTCATTGATTCCGGCTTGTCCGGCTACGACTATCTGTGCGCCATTTGGAACACCGGAAACGAGTTCATAACGGTCACCGAGACGTTGTCCGAGCTCCACCTTTCTGTAGCTTACCTTGCCGGCTTCATAGACATACACATAACGGTCACCTGAACCGGCCATTTTTACAATAGCAATATCGGGAACAACCACATGATTCTCAGTTCCCAGATTCAAAGTGGCGCGTGCGAACATTCCAGGACGCAACAGCTGACTGCGGTTGTCAACCAGAATCTCAACCGGGAATGTATGAGTCATTGATTCTACGGTAGGATAAATCAGTGACACCTTGCCCGTAAATGTTTCACCCGGATATGCATCCAGTTCTATTGCAACCTGATCGCCCTTCTTAACCATGGAATAATACTGTTCTGATACATTGATGGTCAGCTTTACGGGGGTAATTTTCTGGACGACCAGAATGGCCTGGCCTCCATAGAGGTCACCATTGTCATAATTGCGTGCGGTTATGACACCGTCAATCGGGCTTTCCAGTCGGGTGTTTTCCTTTAATGTCTTGTACGACTTGCGTGCCACTTCAAGCTGCAGGCTCATTGCTTCCCATTCAGACTGTGAAACGCCACCCACCTGATACAGCTGGTCAACGCGGTTGAATTCGGTTTCAAGGTTTTTAAGCTGCATTTCCTGATTGCTCAGGTTTGTCTCGTCCATTTCAACCAAAATCTGTCCCTTTCTTACGTTGTCGCCAACCTCCACATTTATCTTCTTGATACGCGCAGGACTGGCGGGAGCGATATTATTCTTGACCTCACCGACAATTGTAGCGGAATAAATCTGCAACTGGTCAACCGGCTCTTCAACTACGGTGGACAGTTTCACTGCAGGTTTTGCGACTTGTGCGGCCTGCGACTCCTGAGATTGGGTTTCTTCGGTCTGTTTCTTCTGCCCGCACGATGCCAGCAGCACCATGCAAAGAGCAATTCCTGAAATTCTGAATGCTTTCATATTATGCGCTTTATTTGTTTTCATTATCAATATTCGGATTGTCATCGATGCCAAGGACTTTATCAAGATCGGCCTTGGCTGCCAGATAGTTGTAAATGGACTGACTGTAAGTAAGTTTTGCCTGGGTAAGTGACACTTCGGAATTGTTCAGTTCCAAAATGGTACCCTTGCCTATTTCATAACGTTTGCTTGCTATTTCACGCCCCTTCTCAGCCTGTTGTATGGCTTCACGGTTGCTTGCAACCTGCTCTGCATTGGCACTCATATTGTCGCGGCAGTTGCGGACCTGCATTTCAAGCTGACGTTCGGTATAATCACGGTTCTGGGACAGCTGGCTTATCTGAAGCCTTGTGCTGCGCATCTTAGTAAAGTTACTCATCCTGAAAACAGGAACCGACAAAGATAGCACTACGCTTGAACTCTTCGCCCATGAATAGTTGCCAAGGTTCCAGTCTTCATTGTACATTGACTGGAATGCATATGAGCCTGACAATGCCATAGTCGGGAGAAAATTCATCTTCTGAACAGTCAAAGTCTGATTCAGCATGGCAGCATTAAGATCCAGTTGACGGATATTGGTATTGTTTTCAAGCGAATAGCTGGAATTGTCAAGAGCTTCGACATACAACTGCTCCTCGTAATCCTCAAGGCTATTCCCAATTGATATCTCAGTATCGGCCGATACGCCCATGAGCACCAGCAACTGAAGTTTTGCCATGGAAACGGCATTTCGCGCCTGAATGACAGATGGGTTCATGCTGCGCACCTGAACCTCGGCACTGATCTTGTCATATTCGCTTGTACCACCAAGTTCATACATGGAGTTGACCAGGTCAAAGTTCTTCTGTGCCTGTTCGAAACTCTTGCAGAGCACGTCATAGCTATCCTGAGCAAGGATAACCTGATAATATGCCTTGGTTACCTGATTTATAAGGTCGAGACGTGAACTGCGGCTCTGTTCTATGGCATTTTCAAGGTCACTCTTGGTCAGATTCATGGTAGCGTAGACAGTAGGTGCAAAAACCGGCAAGCTGATCTGGAACTGTCCGTTCCATGTGCTGGTATTGTCCTTACCCATCTTGAACTCCATATCGTTCAATTTCATGACAGCAGCAAGAACCGTATACTGAATGGTTCCGCTAAGATCGGCACTGGGCAGAAGTGACTGCCAGGCCTCATTTCTGCTGATTTTCTTAACCTCGATCTGCTGGTCGGCAACCTTGATTGTAGGGTTCTCGCTGAGAGCTATCCTGAGAGCATCGTCAAGTGTCAGCTTCAGGACCTGGTCCGACTCCTGTGAATAAGCAGAAGCCACCGCAAAAACGGCAACCAGTGTCATAATCACTCTACTGAAAAAACGTCTTTCCATTGTTTATTGTCTGTTTTTGTATCTGTACTTTTCCAGTGCTTCCATTCCCCTCGGCGTAGCAATGCCGCGCAGAAGCAGGACAATGGAATCATTCACCAACTGTTCGTATGGGTATTGTTTTCTCATTTCGTTGCTGTTGGCCATACGTCCCATAACAGCGAATGCTTTCATGACAATGTCCATATTCACATCGTTACGGAAGACTCCCTGTTTAACCCCCAAGTCCATGTACTGACGAATCTGCAACCTGATTCTTTCCGTGTTCTGAACAAATATTTTTTTGAACTTGGGATATTTGTCAAGGTTATCAAAAAAAATGCGATTTGCATTATGTGATTCGGCTACCACGATTTCCAGGTATCTCAGCATGACCGAAAGGATATCACCCTCCATTTCTACCTCATGGGCCGTTCTCTCCGCCATACATTTTGAATGTACCTCCATACATTCTGTTAACAGCTGCTCCTTATTCTGGAACATTTCATACAAGGTGCGTTTTGAAATGGACAATCTGGCTGCAATGTCATCCATACGGACGGCCAGATACCCATCCTTTAGAAACATTTCCAAAGCGGTTTCCACCACAATTGGACGCAGTTCTTCTCTATTTGTTAAAACGAGCATAAGACGCACTAGTATGTTTCAGGTCGCAAATATACGCAAAAACTCAAGACCCCATCAAAAGTTTTCCGACTAGAGCATTACATTTAGCCATTTTTAGCATTTGCAGCATCTCTGACAAAAAAAAGAAAACGCCCCGTTCGGGACGTTTTAACTTTATATAAAATGTTCGGGAAACAAATTCCTATATCTCCAACAAATCATTGAGGAATTTGTCCAAATCCTCTTCCAAACCCTGCATCAGTCCCTGACTCAGCAAGGTGTTGTCTTCATCAAAGAGCATCAGTTCGGTTACCGTTTCCCCCTCATCATCGGCCAGCACGAAAGAGAATGGTTTCCAAATCGACAGCTGCTCCAGTGGACGTTCGCGGTCAATCAGCTTGAGTACACTCTTCAATGAATTTTCCATGACCTCATAGAAGACATCCTCCGGAATCTCCGATAAATCAGACAAGCGAGACGATGCAAGCACGTGGTCATCGTCCGACACAAGAAACTCGCCCGTTTCACGTATGGGCTGGAGATGGATGTCAGTCACTACCGGCTGTTCCTGCTGCTTGCAATACGGCTCTATTGCAAGCTGAATCAGTTTCCTGATTTCCTGATACGATGATTCACTGATTTTCATGATTGTCTCTATTGGAATCTGTTTTTATATGTTTCTTCCGTGGCAGTTCTTGAACTTGAGTCCGCTGCCGCATGGGCATGGATCATTTCGTCCAGGAGTCTTGTCAACGCGGATAGGTTCACGGACCTGCTGGCGTGTATCACGACCGGCGGCAGCACGCTGACCAGGGTCGCTCAAATCTGCCTTACTCTCATTGTACTGACGACGCTGAGGTTGCTGTGTCGGAGCCTGACGCACCTGGCTTGGATCAGGTTCTGGAATCTGTCCGTGCATAAGGATTGTCACAGTCTGGTCATTCAACTTGTTTACCATGTTGTCAAACAGAGTGACCGATTCAAGCTTGAATATGAGCAGCGGATCCTTCTGTTCGTAACTGGCGTTCTGAACCGACTGCTTCAGTTCATCCAGTTCACGAAGATTCTCCTTCCAACACTCATCAATGGAATGAAGCAAAACGGCCTTCTGAAACGATGTCACCACGCTCTTGCCTTCTGTTTCGTATGCCTGCTTAAGGTTGCACGGAATCTGATAGACACGACGGCCATCGGTTATGGGGATGAGAATGTTTTCAAAGCGGTCGCCCTGTTCCTCATACACTCTTTTTATCACAGGATTGACAATCTGTGACATACGGTCAGTCTTGCGCTTGAAGTTCTCCATTGCAGCGGTAAACAACTTATCACTCAGAGCATCGGGTTTCATCTTCTCGAATTCGTCGGCAGTGAACGGCAGTTCAATAGCCAGTATGCGGAGCGCCTCGAGCTGCAGACTCTCATAGTCAGCGCAATTTTCCACCGCACCGGCTACGCGATCCCAGATCATATTGGCAATATCCATACCGATGCGCTCACCTATCAGCGCATGACGGCGCTTTTCATAGACAACCGTACGCTGCTTGTTCATTACGTCATCGTACTCAAGCAAGCGTTTACGAGTACCGAAATGATTCTCTTCTACCTTCTTCTGAGCCTGTTCAATACGTTTCGTTATGAAACCGTTTTCTATCATCTCGTCTTCCTGCAGTCCCAGTTTGTCCATAAGCGGAGCAATGCGGTCACTGCCGAACAGACGCATCAGGTTATCCTCAAGTGAAATGAAAAAGACCGACGAACCCGGATCACCCTGACGGCCGGAGCGACCTCGCAACTGACGGTCAACACGGCGGCTTTCATGACGTTCTGTACCAATGATAGCCAAACCGCCGGCAGCTTTGACCTCCGGTGACAGTTTGATGTCAGTACCACGTCCTGCCATATTTGTGGCAATGGTGACAATGCTCTTCTGACCGGCCTTGGCAACAATATCGGCTTCCTTCTGGTGCAGTTTGGCATTCAGCACATTGTGTTCTATCTTGCGCATGGTAAGCATGCGACTCAATTGTTCGCTGATTTCGACCGATGTGGTGCCTACCAATACGGGACGTCCGGCTTTTACAAGCTTTTCAATCTCTTCAATTACAGCCTTATACTTTTCACGCTTTGTTTTGTATATACGGTCATTCTGGTCAACACGTGCAATCGGACGGTTGGTAGGAATGACAACGACGTCAAGTTTGTAGATGTCCCAAAACTCGCCAGCCTCAGTTTCGGCCGTACCGGTCATACCGGCCAGCTTATGGTACATACGAAAATAGTTCTGTAATGTAATGGTCGCAAATGTCTGGGTAGCGGCCTCAATGTTCACACGTTCCTTGGCTTCAACAGCCTGATGCAGGCCGTCTGACCAACGACGGCCTTCCATGACTCGTCCGGTCTGTTCATCAACAATCTTGACCTTGCCGTCTTCGGTAACAATATAATCAACGTCCTTCTCAAACATGCAATACGCCTTGAGAAGCTGATTGATTGTATGTATTCTGTCACTCTTTACAGCATACTCGGTAAGCAGATTGTCCTTCTTTTCAAGACGTTCCTCGGGTGTAAGTTCCGTACGGCCTTCCAGTTCCGAAAGCTGCGCTGCTATATCTGGAAGCACAAAGAATTCAGGATCCTGATTGGTGCCGCTCAGAAGTTCGACACCCTTATCGGTCAGATCGACGCTGTTCAGCTTTTCATCAATGACGAAATACAGCGGTTCGACAGCCTCGGGCATGCGCTTGTTCTGAGCCTCCATATAGATTTCCTCGGTCTTCTGCATCCCCACCTTTATACCAGGCTCGCTCAGAAACTTGATGAGAGCCTTGTTCTTTGGCAGAGCCTTGAAACTGCGGAACAGCGAAAGGAAGCCTTCGGCCACCTCATCCTGGTTTTCGGACTGGACCTTCTTGCGTGCATCGGCCAAATACTGCGTGGCGAGCCTTTTCTGAGCCTCAAAAAGTTGCTCAACCTGTGGACGGAGCTGTTCGAACATCTGATCATCGCCCTTAGGAACAGGTCCCGATATAATAAGAGGTGTTCTGGCGTCATCAATAAGAACTGAGTCAACCTCATCCACAATGGCATAGTTGTGTCCGCGCTGAACAAGTTCATCGGGACGGCTCGCCATATTGTCGCGCAAATAGTCAAAACCAAACTCGTTGTTCGTACCGAAAGTTATATCGGCACGGTATGCGTTACGTCTTGCTTCGGAATTGGGCTGATGCTTGTCAATGCAGTCAACGCTCAATCCGTGAAACATATACAGAGGCCCCATCCACTCCGAGTCACGCTTGGCCAGGTAGTCATTCACCGTTACTACATGAACACCGTTTCCAGTCAGGGCATTCAGGAAAACAGGAAGAGTTGCGACAAGTGTCTTACCCTCACCGGTAGCCATCTCGGCAATTTTTCCCTTATGCAGTACAACACCTCCGAACAGCTGGACGTCATAATGAATCATATTCCACACCGTGTCATTACCGCCGGCCGCCCAATGATTGTGCCATACAGCATTGTCTCCATCTATCTCGACAAAGTCATGACGGGCCGCCAGATTACGGTCAAAGTCTGTTGCACTTACGGTAACGGTTTCATTTTCGGCAAAGCGTCTGGCCGTCTCTTTGATTATTGCAAAGACATCGGGAAGAACCTCGTCCAGAACCACTTCATAGCGGTCAAGGACTTCCTTCTCCATCTTGTCAATCTGATTGAACAGTGATTCACGGTCTTCAAGTTCTGTCTTCTCAATCTGAGCCTTAAGCTCTTCAATTCTTGTTTTTTCCGGTATGACAAAATCGCGGACCTGCTGCCTGATTTGAGCCGATGACTTACGGAGTTGGTCTGCAGTCATTGTTTCGTACTTCGGACCGGCCTGTTTAATTTTCTCCACCCACGGACGTATTTCCTTTTCGTCGCGTGTAGCCTTGTTTCCGAAGAGTTTTCCAATTAATTCGTTAAAACCCATATAGTGTGTGATATTTCTCTAACCGTATACAATTCCCGTACCAAAATGCAAAGGTACATTTTTTTTGCCAATATCGGCGCATTTCACAAAAGACTTCTGTCAGCATGTCAATATGCGTGAAAATGTACGGAATATCTTGTACCTTGTAAAAAAATAGAGTAACTTTGCGTGCAAAAGCGGAAGCAGTCATGATAAACCATTCTTCGTCAGTCAACGCTGTGTTCGTGGTGGTCAGAAGACTATCGCGCTGAGAGTGGTCGCACATGGTACTTATAGAACCTCAGGGCCTCTCTCAGAAATGGGGAAGGCCCTGACTTTTGAATTAAATACAACAAAAAACGATATGAAAATTCCATTGAGAAGTGACCAATGCACTACAGGCCGTAGAATGGCCGCTGCCCGTGCCCTCTGGGTTGCAAACGGCATGAAGAAAGAACAGTTCGGCAAGCCGATCATCGCCATTGCCAATTCCTTCACACAGTTCGTACCGGGCCACACGCACCTTCACGAAGCCGCACAGATTGTAAAGGCTGAAATCGAGCGTCTGGGCTGTTATGCTGCGGAATTCAACACCATAGCCATTGATGACGGCATAGCAATGGGGCATGACGGAATGCTGTATTCGCTGCCATCACGTGACATCATTGCCGACAGCGTGGAATACATGGTCAATGCACACAAGGCCGATGCACTTGTCTGCATAAGCAACTGCGACAAGATAACACCGGGTATGCTCATGGCCACCATGCGTATGAATATACCTACCGTATTTGTGAGCGGCGGCCCCATGGAGGCCGGAGAATGGAAGGGCCAGCATGTCGATCTGATAGACGCCATGATCAAGGCGGCCGATGACAGTTACAGCGATGAAGACATAAAGTCACTCGAAGACAGCGCGTGCCCAGGTTGCGGATGCTGTTCAGGCATGTTCACCGCCAACTCCATGAACTGTCTGACCGAGGCGCTCGGTTTTGCACTTCCGGGCAACGGCACCGTTCTTGCTACACACGCCAACCGCGTGCAGCTTATGAAGGATGCTGCAAGACTCATTGTAAAGAACGCTCTTGCATATTATCAGAACGGAGACGACAGTCTTCTTCCGCTCAACATTGCCAGAAAGCAGGCTTTTGAAAACGCCATGACGCTCGATATCGCCATGGGCGGTTCGACCAACACGGTACTTCACCTGCTGGCAGTGGCAACCGAGGCCGGAGTCGATTTCAAAATGGACGACATTGACCGTCTTTCACGCAAGGTTCCATGCCTGTGCAAGGTTGCGCCGAACACCCAGAAATACCACGTTCAGGAAGTGGGACGCGCCGGTGGTGTGCTTGGCATAATGCAGCAGCTCAAGAAGGGAGGTCTTCTGAGTGAAGAGGCAATGAACGTGACAGGTATGAACTACGGTCAGCTGACCGATGAATACAGCCTTGAAAAAGCAGCCCCGTCGGCTGAGGCCAGACGCATTTACGCATCGGCTCCGGCAAACAGATTCTGCAACCGGCTTGGTGCTCAGGACTGCATGTATGACAGCTTTGACACTGACCGCACAGAAGGGTGCATACGCGACCTTCAGCACGCATATTCGAAAGACGGTGGTCTGGCAATCCTGAAAGGCAACATAGCCGTTGACGGCTGCGTTGTAAAGACAGCCGGTGTCGATGAGAAAATCTGGAAGTTCTCAGGACCCGCAAAGGTATTTGATTCTCAGGAAGATGCTGTTGACGGCATACTTGGTGGAAAGATTGTTGCCGGCGATGTGGTGGTCATTACCCACGAAGGCCCCAAGGGTGGTCCCGGCATGCAGGAAATGCTCTACCCCACTTCATACATCAAGTCAAAGCACCTGGGAAAGGAATGCGCGCTTATCACCGACGGCCGTTTCAGCGGCGGCACATCTGGCCTGAGCATAGGCCACATATCGCCTGAAGCGGCGAACGGCGGAGCGATAGGCAAAATTGTTGACGGCGACATTATTGACATTGACATACCCGCACGAAGCATTAACGTACGTTTGAGCAACAGTGAACTGGCGGCAAGACCTATGCGTCCGCTTACACGCAAACGCATAGTCCCGAAGAGCCTCAAGGCATACGCCAACACAGTAAGTTCGGCCGACAAGGGCGGTACAAGAATAATTGAATGACGGCATGGCAAATATCATGACAGGCGCTGAAGCGCTCATACAATCACTGCTTGACCAGGGTGTGGACACTACATTCGTCTATCCCGGCGGTACCATTATCAGGGTGTTCGACGCCCTGTTCTCGCATCGACCCGAGCTCAGGCAGATTCTTGTACGTCACGAGCAGGGTGCCACACATGCAGCCCAAGGTTATGCACGCATATCGGGCAAGACCGGTGTTGCCATAGTCACCAGCGGTCCCGGTGCAACCAACACGCTTACCGGCATAAGCGATGCCATGCTTGACAGCACGCCGATAGTTGTCATTGCCGGGCAGGTTGGAACCGAAGCCCTTGGCACTGACGCATTCCAGGAAATTGATCTGGTGGGCGTAACCCAGCCTATAACAAAATGGAGCTACCAGATACGCCGGGCTCAGGATATCCCCTGGGCTGTTGCACGTGCATTCTACATAGCGCAGTCAGGCCGTCCGGGTCCCGTTGTTCTTGACTTTGCCAAGAACGCACAGAACGAGACTATTGACTACAAACCCGAAAAGATTGATTTCATTCGCAGTTACATTCCTTCGCCTGACCCCGACATGGAGAAGATTCAGGCCGCAGCTGATCTCATAAACGCCGCTAAGAAACCTCTTGTCCTGGTAGGTCACGGAGTGGAACTGGGCAATGCCGAAGAGGAACTGAAAGCATTTATTGAAAAGGCCGATGCCCCTGCAGCACGCACTCTTCTGGGCTTGTCTGCATTGGAATCGGGCCATCCGCTCAACATGGGCATGCTTGGCATGCACGGAAACCTTGCGCCAAACATAATGACCAACCAGTGCGACGTGCTGATTGCCGTTGGTATGCGCTTTGACGACCGTGTGACCAGCGACGTAAACTTTTATGCGCGTCAGGCTAGGATAATTCACCTTGACATTGACAAGTCGGAATTTGGGAAGAACGTAAAACCGGACATTGCCGTTCTAGGCGACTGCAGGAAAACGCTTGCCCTTATTACCGAGCGTATTAACAAGGCAAGCCACAAAGAGTGGATTGACAGTTTCAAGCCACTCAGCCAGAAGGAGCACGAAAAAGTCATTGACGGAGCTATACATCCCGAGAACGGACCTCTGCTCATGGGCGAGGTTGTGAATGCTATCGCACAGCAGGCCCCACGTAACGCGGCACTTGTCACCGATGTAGGTCTGAACCAAATGTTCGCGGCGCGTTATTTCAAATACAATGTTCCACGCAGCATAATCACATCAGGAGGACTTGGAACCATGGGCTTCTCACTGCCGGCAGCCATAGGCGCATCATTCGCAGCAGAAGACCGCATGATTTTCTCGTTCCAGGGCGATGGAGGTTTTCAGATGAACATACAGGAGCTTGGCACCATCATGGAAACTGGGGCGCCAATAAAGATAGTTGTAATGAACAACACTTATCTCGGCAACGTAAGACAGTGGCAGCAGATGATGTTTGAAAGCCGTTATTCATGCACTCCTATGAAGAGTCCGGAATTCGGAAAGATAGCATCGGCCTACGGCATTCCCTACAGGAAGGTTGAAGACCGCAGCGAGCTGGCAAAGACAATAAGCGAGATGATAGCGGCACCGGGTGCCTTCATTCTGGAAACGGTGGTAATGGCCGAAGAGAACGTCATGCCTATGATTCCAGGTCACAAACCGGTTGACAAGATGATATTCACCATTGATGACGATTGGAAATGATGGAAAAGACTTTATACACTCTGATTGTACACTCCGAAAACATTGCGGGTGTCCTGAACCAGGTAACCGCAGTTTTCACCCGACGTCAGGTAAACATTGAAAGCCTGAATGTTTCGGCTTCATCAATCAAGGGCATTCACCGCTATACCATAACCGCATGGAGCGACAAGGGCACCATTGAAAAGATTGTGAACCAGATAGAAAAGAAAGTCGATGTTCTGCAATGCCGGTATTTCACCGACAATGAAATATTCATGCAGGAGGTGGCTCTTTACAAGGTGGTAACATCGGTTCTGATGGACAGTCCTGACATGAACGTAGTTATAAGGAAATACAATGCCAAGCTCATTGAAGTGAATCAGACATTCTCAGTAATTGAGAAGACCGGCAGCACCAACGATGTCATGGCACTTAATCAGGAACTGCAAGCCTTGGGCGGACTGCTCCAATTTGTAAGTTCAGGACGTGTAGCAATTACAAGGGCACGCATTGAGCATGTGAGCGAGTATCTGGAAAAAATAGGAAAACAATACGGAATCAGGAATTTATAATCCAAATATCAATTATTATGGCAAAAATGAATTTTGGCGGTGTCATTGAAGAAGTGATGACACGTGAAGAATTTCCCTTGGAAAAGGCAAGAGAAGTGTTGAAGAACGAAACTATCGCAGTTATCGGCTACGGTGTTCAGGGACCTGGTCAGGCATGCAACCTGCGTGACAACGGTTTCAACGTAATTGTTGGCCAGCGCCAGGGCAAGACATACGAAAAGGCTGTCGCTGACGGCTGGGTACCGGGCAAGACTCTTTTCTCAATTGAAGAGGCTGCCCAGAAGGGTACAATCATCTGCATGCTGCTTTCAGACGCTGCACAGATGCAGCAGTGGCCTGTAATCAAGCCTTACCTGACAGCCGGCAAGACTCTGTATTTTTCACACGGATTTGCAATTACATGGAATGATCGTACCGGCGTTGTTCCCCCAAAGGATATTGATGTTATCATGGTAGCCCCCAAGGGGTCAGGAACATCTCTCCGCACCATGTTCCTTGAAGGCCGCGGTCTGAACAGCTCATATGCCATCTATCAGGATGCATCAGGCAAGGCACTGGAGAAGGTACTTGCATTCGGTATCGGTATCGGCTCAGGTTATATGTTTGAAACCACATTCATCCGCGAGGCAACATCAGACCTTACTGGTGAACGCGGTTCACTGATGGGTGCAATCCAGGGTCTGCTTCTTGCACAGTATGAAGTTTTGCGTGAAAATGGCCATACACCTTCCGAAGCATTCAACGAGACCGTTGAGGAGCTCACACAGTCACTCATGCCTCTGTTTGCTGCAAAAGGTATGGACTGGATGTATGCAAACTGTTCAACCACTGCACAGCGCGGTGCTCTGGACTGGATGGTTCCCTTCCACGATGCCATCAAGCCTGTAGTTGAAAAGCTGTACGCCAGTGTTCGCTGCGGTAACGAAGCCCAGATTTCAATTGACGCCAACTCAAAGCCAGACTATCGTGACGGTCTTGAGAAGGAACTCAAGGCCCTGCGCGAAAGCGAAATGTGGCAGACTGGTGCAGTTGTACGCAAGCTCCGTCCCGAGAACAATTGATTCAATAAACTGAGTCAATAGTCAATAAATAATGGCTCATCCTCTCGGGTGAGCCATTATTTATTGACCATTATATAATATCGGCGAATCAGAAGATCCTATATCTGGTATCTTCAATTTCCGCAAGATTGACAAGTTCGTTCATTAGAGACTGTGAAGTGAAGCGTGCGCGATCAAGAGTATTGATTCTATACTTTTCTGATGCTTCATCAAATGCTACAGCCATCTCATCGTCAGAAATCTTCTTGACGACAAATACGCTGTTCTGACCCTCGACAGGCTTTGACATTTCACCGTTTGCAAGTTTGTTTGCAACAGGGCCGAGCGTCGGTTCATTTGTCATGGTGGACTGAATGTATGCATTGTTGGTGAAGTTGCAGAAACGTACGGTATCGACATTAACACCTTCAATAGTCTGAGCTTCTTCAAATGATTTCACGTTAGTGAACTTTGCCATGAGCTGTTCTGCTTTTGCAGTTCTGGCAACCTCAGGAGCAAGCGACTGAGCAGCACGCTCAATTGAGACATAGCCCTCAGGGTTAATTTCACTTACTGCCACAACAAGCAGATGATCATTTGAGGGACCAGCTTCGAATATGCGTGAGACCTCGCCCTTCTTTGCCTCAAATGCCCAGCGCAAAGCATCGTGCGACTTCTGTATGCCGCCGATGTAATATCTCTGGTTTGGTACATTCGAATTGAACAGCAGACGGAAGTTTGAATCCTCTGCATTCGCTTTCAATGAATCAATGCTGGCATTCTGGGCTACAAAGAGACTGAGATTTGTGTATGCCTGATTGCTTGTTTCCTCACTGAACTCAACAGGACGCTTGATGGTTGCAACAACATACTTCTTTACAGAATTGCGGACATCGGAAACCTTAACAATAAGATTTGCGCCGGAAACCTCAATCGTTCCGATCTGGCCTTTCTTCATGCCATTCAACGTATTGAGAAGCTTCGCATTGTCACCACTCAGGGCAGCGGGTTCATACTGTTCCGATACAATCCACTGTGCTTCTGCAGACTGACCATATTTTTCAGCAATCTCTGCAAAATCAGCACCGGCCTTGATTGCTCCACAGATACTGTCTGACAAGCGTGCTGTCTCCTCATCAGTTTCAGCAGCTACTGACATTATGCTATACTGGATGGAATCATATCCGTTCTCCCTGCTGATAAGCTTAAACGATGTGTAACTGTCATCGGCAGCATTGTAAATAGGGCCGAACACACCGTTTGAATTTACCGAATCAAGACATGACACGACCTCCTCGGGGAGATACCGTGCGGAACGTGCAACCTCGCTGAATGTCTGCTTTGACTGTGAACGGCGAAGGAACGCAGCGTAGTCTTCGCTCAGTTCTCCAAGCTGTTGGGTAAGCTCGTCCATTTCAGCCGCGAGAGCTGCGCGATCTTCCTGACTTGGCAGAATTTCGTAATCAATGTAATAGAGGTCACGCGTCTCCACGTAATTGTAAAGGCTTTCCTTATTCTTTGCGTAAACTGACTTGAGTGTCTGAGACGTAGTGTTTGCATCGGCATCTGAAATCAGAGAATATGGAAGGGATGCGACAAGAACATCATAGCGCTTGATTCTGTTCTCATATGAGTTCCTTATGGTGACCGCATTTGCATTTATTGAAGATTCGACGAGGGCAATATATTTGGCGCCGAGAAGATCACTCTTGATTTCCTTCTCAATGAAAAGCCAGAACTTGTACATCATATCGTACGAGTTCAAAGTCTGAGCGTCAACCATATCGCGGTCAAGTGTCTCATAATATGCTATGAAACTCTTGAGAATGTCAGCGTCAAAGTTTCCGTTTCCATCGCTGAACGGAGTTTCAGCCAAAGCAGGATGCGTACCCTGTTCAATCACATGGCGTACTTCAGCATCGGTAACGGTAAGACCCAGTGCCTCTGTTTCTTCTGCAAGGATTCTGTCGCGTACCATCGTATTCCAGACCTCATCCTTAAGCTGGTTATTAAGTTCCTCTGAAATGTCAGTTGTACCCATACCGAATTTGATGATTTCCGAATAATCCTCAAGAGCTTTCTGGAAATCCTGAGCTGAAATTTTTTCACCGGCAATACTTCCCACATACTGTACACCCTGATTCGGGTTAAGTATCTTCCATGCATCGCCAAGAATGAAGGCCAGCATGGCAAGGCCGATAACAATAAGGAGCAGTGGTCCTTTGCTTCTGATTTTCTGTAATGTTGCCATTGTTTGTTATTTAATTTTTATTTGTTTTTCTATTCCGAAACGGCATAACGCGGTTTGGGCTCACAAAAATACCAAATATTGTCATTATATAAAAAAAATGTGCGCATTATTAAACAAATGCGCACTTGGTATATATTGTTTGCTGTCTGTTCATTCTATCATATTCAGAGAGTCCGCCAATGCGTTAACCGGATTGATTTCAACGCCCGATGAATCTACTACGTCGTTTACCGAGTCATCTTCGCTGACAGGAAATACGCCCTGGGTGTGCCTTATGAAATATTCCGTCATGTTAGTGTTCGATTCAAAGCCGATACCGGTAAGTATGCGGTCAGTCTGACTGATTCTTATTACAGAATCAGAGAATATTCTGTGGGCAGAATTATTGATGAAGAGTTCCGGAGTATCAAACTGTTCATTATCAACATTTTCAGCATGCACATTACTTCTCAGTTGCCAAAGTCCCCGCTTATTGAAATAAACGGCTGTATCTGCTCTCAATGTTGATTCCACTTGCATCAGGCTATCATAAATTTCGAGATAAACACCCTTATTCAGACTCCAGAACGGAGGATCCATTTTGTCGAACATCATCCATTCCTCGGCAATGACATGATAGCGTACCACTCCATTTTCAGATATGAGCATATCAGCTCCATATGTGGTAACAAACGACGAAGAGTCTCGGTTGGTGATTGCCGCAGCGTACTGTTTACCTGAGCCACGACAGGACATGCATATACACGACAGGACAACCGCAAGACATGCGGTCGTCCTGATCAATATTGTGCGCACGGTTTTCGAGCCGGCCATATAAGACATATTATCTAATAGTGACCGTCTCGTTTATCCAGCCCTTGATTTCGAGCTTGTCACCCGCCTTCAGAGAGAACATGAACAGGTCTTCGGGGGTCGGGCAGAGTTTTCTATACTTCTGCAACAGGTCATTGGCCTTATCCGATACGCCCGCATCTACTCTCTTTGCCTGCTCCAGCTTGTCAACGACTGCAAAATAGGCGCAACGGTTCATTGTCGGGTCATCGTTCCAATCGCACTTGATTGCATACAACTGAGCCAGGATTATGTAAGCGTCACCTTTGTTCGGGTTGTTGGCAATACACTTGTTGATGTATGAACGGCTCTTGTCATAGTTCTTCTCCGAGAGACAGATCTGAGACATTATCAGATAGATGTCTGCCTTGCCGGATTTATCCTCTTCCAGTTCGACGGCCTGCTCATAGTATGAAAGTGACTTCTGAGCATCCCCACGCTGCTGCAGGTAAAGGAAACCAAGACTCTTGGCGGTCTGAACGGACGGTTCCAGCTGATGGGCATACTCGGCCGCTGCGAAATATGCGTCCGATGATTTGCACTCGAATATTGCCATGAGCTTTACAACCTTGTTAAGGTATTCCAGGTCAGTCTTGTGTTCCTCAATCTTCGGACCATAGATAGTTTGGAGAGTTTCGCAATCGGCGGCACCGCTTTTAATGAAATAGCCGTCTATGTTCTCCTTGGTCTTGGCACTCTGCTCCAGAATTTTCTCGTTGGTTTGAGAGGCCATAAACTCGTCTATGTAGGTCGAGCAGTCAAGGTAGTCCTGCATAAGGGCTTCTCGATACTCTTCGCTGGTCTTGTTCGAATTGTAACGCTGAAGGGATACTTTCATAAGGTCATCAAGAACATAATACGGAGTCTTGCCCTTGGCCATTGTAACAGACTTGCGAAGAAGGTCATACGCAGCCGTCAGCGACGGTTTGGGGTTGTACGAAAGAAAATCATGGGCATAGGCGGTCATGACCTCGTGTTCCGGAGTCGGTGTCTTCTGGAAGGAGTTCAACTTGTCAAGGTACTTGAGGCGCTGTTCATACACTTCCATAAGTTCCTTTGAAAACTGGGCCTTCTTCTCAGCATCCTGCTCGTTCTTGTACATCCAGCGGAGTATCTTAACACCATTGGTGTATGTGTTGGGCGATGCGAACGGGGCATCACGGAACACATTCTTCCAGCCCCTTTCGTATGCATCTTTGTAATTCTCGAGCTTTACGTAGTCGGTGTATACGACAATGTTTTTCACTGCGTCGATACTGTCCTGTCCATGTCCGTAACGAGAACCGTCCTCAATACCTTTCTGGGCAAACGTGCTTGGCGCAACTGCCAATGCAAGTGTGATGATTGCAATTCTTTTCATATTGTATGATTTTGTTTATCCGTTCTATACTTAGAAGATACCTTCTTTCCCATTTTGTTAAAAAGAGCCCTTATTCTACCAGCCATTTCTGGAACCAGGTTTCCATAAAGGTCACAGCCAGTGAAAGTACCATGTAGTTTTCACTTATCATATTACTGCGTTGCGGCTGTATTCTCTGATAACTCCCTGTAATATGCACGTATGCCATACTGTTATACGCGCTGGCAACAGGCATGGAAATACCTGCACTGATACTGAATTCCAGTGGGCCGTTCACTCCATCTACCTTATAATATGGTTGGGCAAAGGAAAGGCCCGCCTGATACGAACTGTGTGCAAACAGGCGTTTGCTGGATTCATCAGGACATATTCTGAATCCAGCCGAAGCCTTGATTCTGTCGAGTCCGTAATCCTGTCCGAAGAAACGAGCAACAGACCAGTTTTCATAGGCCGCATCGGCCGCAATGGTCTTGTTATTCCATGTATAGGAAAGGCCGAAAGCAAGCTCATCGGGTATGGCGAATGCGTTAGCCAGTTGGATAGTATCGCCGGTAGTATGTACATCTGAAACCGTGGTACGATCATTCATTCCATTAAAACGTGTCCATGTGGCACCTGCCACCAGCCGGCTGTCTTTTCCCGTGTTAATTGTAGTTTGAGCGCCAAAATCCAGTTTGAGTGCCGACAACGATGTCTCACGCATCACGGTACGATCAGTCACATCGGAAGATGACGAAGATGAACGCACAATGTGGCTCATATCACCTTTCAAGAATGATGCGTTGACCCCCGCAGACAGCCACTCAAACGGTTTCCATCCAAGTCCGCCCATGAATTGGCGCATGCCGCCCGATCCCACGTTATACGACGTGGCAGTGATTTCGCCATCCATATCTCTGCGCACTAGCTGACTACTCGAAAAATTATATCCCACATTCGAATACGGAAGAAAGGCTATTGTCATGCCGATGCGCGGTTGTATGCGGAACTGCATGGCCATGTAGTCTATCTCCGCATTAGTTGCATTGACTTTGGTATCCACCTCCTGAAAATTGCCGAAACGCATGGAAAAGCCCATATCGGCAATAAAAGTAAGCGTATCAACCATTGAATATGAGGCAGGATTCCTGAGGTTTATGACATTTCTCTCTCTGAAACCGGTGCCAACACCTCCCATTGATTTCAGACGGCCAACAGACTGGTCAGACAATATGCCCACGCCATATCTCGAATACGGGGAGTTAATTCCATTCTGAGCAGCAGCCGGAACGGCAATTAGGAGCAGAAACGTCGCCAATATGGTTCCAACCGGACTATTTGCCTTTGTCTTCATTGTAGTTGTCAATGCACTCAAGTCCTTGGAGGACAAGGTTACTGACCGCAAATATACCGCTTTTGCCTTTCAAATCAAAGCAATTGGCATCGCCTCCGGTTAAAAAAACCAAAAGATGCCCGTACAACCGTTTGGTTTCCTCTATCAGAGCTTTCATTTCCAATCTGACCCCTTTGAGCACACCGCTGCGTATCGCCGTTTCGGTATCGTATCCGAACTCGGGACAGTCTCCGTGCCGGTTAACAAGAGGCAGGTTTCCGGTATGTTCATGCAGACTGCGCAGTCGAAGTTCTATGCCCGGAGTTATGTTGCCACCGACAAACACACCGTCGGATGTGACAAAATCGGCAGTTATAGCCGTTCCCGCATCGATTATCAGCATATCATTGCCTGGATTCAAAGACCATGCTCCAACAGCAGCTGCAAGCCGGTCCATGCCAAGTGTATCGGGCGTGTCATATTCGACCTTCAATGGAACCGGCATACTGCTTGTAAGACATTTCATTCCTATTGAGAGCATCCATTCTTCGATTTCAGAGCAGACTGGCCGCACCGCACACCAAAGCCCGCCTTTGGGATTGCACGCGGCAACGGACTGCTTCATCGCAGCGGGCTCCGCAGGGCCGCAATATACCGTTTTAAGTCCAGAAGGCATAATTACGGCAACTTTCACCCTCGTATTTCCAAAATCAGCCAGCAGTTTCATAGACGACGCAAAATTAGTTAACTTTGCACAATCATCAAAAAAGTCCGAATGAAGAAGTTCCTTCTTACATTGGCTGTTGCCATGCAGGTTTTCCAATCCTCATTCGCACAGCGCGACAGTCTTAGAATCAGCCTGCTCACCTGCGAGCCCGGCTCCTCCATATATGAGTTGTACGGTCATACTGCCATACGCGTGCAGGATTTTATCCAAGGACGCGATTTGGTATTCAACTATGGTCTGTTCGATTTTAACACGCCACACTTCATTTGGCGTTTCTGTCTTGGGAAGACCGACTACCTGTTGGGAGCACAACGGATTGGCGGGTTCATAGACGAATATGACGAACGCGGCTCAATAGTATGGTCGCAGCAGCTTAACCTGACACCGCAGGAAAACGCCGTTCTCTACAATAAACTGCTTGAAAACAGCCTTCCCGAAAACCGCGTGTACAGATACAGCTTCCTGTACGGCAACTGCGCCACCATGGCGATTGACAAAATAGAGCAAAGTATTTCTGGAAAAGTCCGCTACAGGATGCCAAAGGAAGGCGAGACATTCCGAACGATACTCGATGAACATACCGGAATCAGGCCTTGGAGCCGTTTTGCGGTAGATCTGGTTGTCGGAGCCGAAGCTGACCGTCAGTTAGAGCTACGTCAAGAAGCGTTTGCGCCGCAAAGGCTCATGGATTTGGCATCAGCGGCAGTCATATGCGACAGCGACGGAACGGAAAGGCCACTTGTATTGCCGGCTGTGATGATGGTGCATCCCGATCACAGTGTCGACTTTGGCGAATGCCTGATTTCACCGGAACAAGCCATGTGGCTGCTAATTCTATTAACGCTGTTCATCTGCCTTTTGGGATGGTATAAGGAACGGCTGTTTTTCATATACGACTGCATACTCTTTGGACTTCAAGGAATAGCCGGGGTGATCATAACTTTCCTGTTTCTACTTTCAAGCCATCCGGCAGTTGACAGCAACTGGATAATACTAATCCTCAACCCGCTGCCGCTGGTATTCCTGCCATTCACAGCAAGGAATCACAGGCATTGCAATATTGACTGGTTCATTATTACCCTATTCACCGTATCTGCAGTTTTTGCTCTTCTTGCGCCGATTATGCCACAGGACATACATCCAGCCGTAGTCCTATTCTCCGCATGCCTGGCACTGAGAGCCTTCAGTTCCTCCCTATTCATGATACGCCGACATTTCAAAAAATCAGGTTCTACTCACAATTGCACCATATTGCCATGTACCATTATTGCGGCCTTGCTGCTGCCACATACGGCTTTGGCACAGACTAACACCCCAAAGCCAAAACTAGTCGTTGGAATAACGGTCGACCAACTCGACGGAAGTTGCATGCTCAACCTTTTATCGCGTTTCCAGGATGGAGGAATCAAAAAAATGTGGTACAACGGGTACAGTTTTGACAACGTGACATTTGATTTTGATAACCCGGACTGTGCATCTGCCATTGCATCACTATATTCAGGATCGGTTCCATACGACAATGGCATTATGGCAAAACGCTGGATGAGTCGGAACAGTCTGAACGAGATACAGGTTGTTGACGATTCGAATTTTCCAGGATGCAACACCACAGAACCGACATCACCGGCCAGACTGCAGGCAAGTAATCTGGCCGATGTTATCAAACTGTCAACTGACGGCAAATCAAAAGTCTGCGCAATAGCCATCGGGCGTGAAGCGGCTGTACTTTCCGCCGGTCACGAGGCCGATCTGGCCGTTTGGATGAATCCGACTGACTGCCAATGGTGCACATCGGACTATTACGGAGGGTTGCCTGCCTGGATCAAAACAGGCGATAATGCAAGAATAGCATCTTCTAACTGGGAGCCTTTATTCCCTTCGGGGTATTACATACAAAAATCAGAGTATGAAAGTTACCGTCAGTTTTCCCACAGCATACGCAGCACTGATCTGTTGGCGTTCCGCACGTCACCCATGGCTAACAGCTGTGCCGTAAGCCTGGCAATTCAGGCTGTTGACGAGATGGGACTTGGACAGGACAACAACACCGATCTTCTGGCCATCACCCTTTATGGAGGCAATTTCAAAGGTCAGCCATCATCACTCTGGTCTCTAGAACAGCAGGATCTGTATCTGCGTCTGGACCGGGACATTGCACGTTTGATTGATACCATCAGTACAAAACTGGACGGAAAGGGTGACGTGTTGTATTTCCTGACTTCAACGGGATATACAATTCCGCCGATGCCCAATCTAGCAGGAACACGCATCCCATCCGGGACTGTAAGTATGGAGCGCATTACGGCTCTCCTGAATCTGTATCTGTCTGCCAAATATGACTGCAGGAGCCTGGCAAACACATATTACAGAAATCACATCTACCTGGACCACAAGGCCATTGAAGATGCCGGTCTGGAACTGCACAAAGTGCTTGAAAGCAGTGTCGATCTGCTGGTTCAGGCCAGCGGTATCAGGAATGTCGTACTGCTACGTGATCTGCAATCAATGATTCCCGACAGACAATCTTTGGTTATGCGCAACTCACTTAGTCCCGCTTTCAGCGGCGACATCATTATCCAGAGCCTGCCGGGATGGACCATCACAGATGAGAGTCATGGAATAAATGTTTTTGGGAAATCCATTGATAATGCTTTCCCTATGGTCATATACGGTAGCGGAATACGCGCACAAGTCAATCACGAACCGATGACGGCATCGGTTCTGGCACCCACCATTGCGTCATTGGTGCGTGCCGGAATGCCCAATGCCTGCGTGACAGCACCAGTTACAGGCCTTGGAAAATGACAACACAAACAATCATTATATGGATAATAAATTCATCAGTTTGACCTATGACCTTCTTCTCAAGGGGGAAGATGGCAAGTTGTACAAATACGAAAGCGCAACGAGAGAAAAGCCATTTCAGTTCATCAGCGGGATTGGCTATGCCCTTGATATGTTTGAAAGCAATGTTACGGTTCTTATGCCCGGACAGGATTTCGAATTTAGCATACCGGCCGACAAGGCATACGGCCAGTATGAAAAGGAGAATGTCATCGAACTTGACAAGGGGATTTTCCTTGTTGACGGCAAGTTCGATGATGTTCATGTAAAACTTGGAGCCATCATACCTTTGAGTGACGGTAGCCAGACCTTCAACGCTACCGTAACGGCCATTACCGACAGCAAGGTTACTTGCGATTTGAATCATCCGCTAGCTGGCGAAGACCTGACATTCCGTGGAACCGTTCTGGAATCAAGGGATGCGACACAGCAGGAAATCGATGACATCCTACATCCGAAATGTCACGGATGCAGCGGTCACTGCGGTCAGGGAGACTGCAACTGTCAGGGAGACTGTTCAGATTGCTCAAAATGATCAACTGCCTTTAGCCATTTCCGATTTCCAATAATCTGCAAGTTCGCAGACGGAATGGAAAAGAGCTGCTGGTTTTTCTTCAAAAAGCACACTGTCCGGGAGGGGGCCGGTATTGACAGCAATTACATCAATGCCTGCAGCCACTCCGGCACGTATGCCTAATGGCGCATTTTCTACGACAACCGCCTGACTTGCGCTTACACCCGCAAGTTCAAGTCCTTTCAAATACGGATCGGGGAAAGGTTTTCCACATTTGACATCGAATGCTGTAACCATACGCTCGCGAACAATGAATCCGTCAAAATCGCGCAACACACGGGCTATCAGGTTCTTCTGTCCCGAGCCTGTTACGATGAGTATTTTCTTACCGCTCTCACGCACACTAGACATCAGTTCCAAAGCACCTTTCATAATTTTCACTTCGGGTAGTGTTCTGAATATTTCAGCTTTGTGCGCATATATGTTTTCTATTTCCAGAGGAGTGGCTTCGCGTCCACGCTGCTCCAGACTGACTTTCGATATTGTATAACTGCCGGTGCATCCTTCATTCATGTACACGTCACACGGCTCCATATGCATTCCAAAATCCGCAAATGTACGGGTCCATGCAGCCACATGATGCGGCATTGAATCATATAAAACGCCGTCCATGTCAAACAGAACGGCGTTTTTTTTTCTTAAATCAAGGCTCATCCCTGCTTTTCTATACGGTCATATATTGCCTTTGACTCCTTTTCGTAGCCCGGCTTGCCCAAAAGTGCGAACATATTCTTTTTGTATTCTTCAACACCCGGCTGATTGAAAGGATTTATACCAAGAAGATAGCCGCTTATTCCACAGGCTTTTTCAAAAAAGTATATAAGTTGTCCCATCCAATATTCGTCCAGTACCGGAACGGTGATGCGGATATTCGGAACGCCGCCATCAACATGAGCCAGACGTGTGCCTAGCTCGGCCATTTTGTTCACCTGATCCACATGTTTTCCAGCCATATAGTTCAAGCCGTCAAGGTTTTCTTCATCGGAAGGTACACATAGCGAATGACTTACCTTTTCGACAGATATGACGGTCTCGAATATGGTACGTTCGCCCTGTTGTATCCACTGTCCCATTGAATGAAGGTCTGTTGAAAAATCGGCCGATGCCGGAAATATACCCTTGCCGTCCTTGCCTTCCGATTCGCCGAACAACTGTTTCCACCACTCCCCGAACGAATGGAGTTTAGGGGAAAAGTTGGCCAGTATCTCGACCTTCCTGCCGTTACGATACAGGACATTGCGTGCACCTGCATAAAGGGCACTTGGATTCTGCATGAAAGGTACGTTGCCCGAAGTGAGAACTTCCATATCAGCTGCACCTTTTATAAGCTTGTCTATATCATATCCGGCAACGGCTATCGGTAAAAGACCGACAGGAGTGAGTACCGAGAACCTGCCTCCCACATTATCCGGAATGACGAATGTACGGTATCCTTCCTTTGTTGCCGTAACACGGGCAGCCCCCTTTGAAGCATCGGTAACTGCCACAATGACTTTGCGTGCCATTTCAAGCCCGCGCTGCACTTCGCACTGTTTCTTGAGAAGACGGAAAGCCAACGCAGTCTCAGTCGTGGTTCCCGATTTAGATATGTTTATTACACCGAACCTGCGGTTTTCAAGCAGTTCCTGCAATTCAGACAGATAGTCTTCTGAAATGTTCTGCCCTGCAAAAAGGACCGTAGGATTGCCGGCGTTTTCCCTCAACCATGAGAAAGTATTCTGGAAGGCTTCTATCACGGCACGCGCGCCCAGATAACTGCCTCCTATTCCCGCAACGACAACAGTATCGCAGTTCTCCCTGAGAACAGCGGCGGCAGCCCTGATTTCATTCAGCAATGACTTGTCCGTTTTTGAAGCCAGGTCCATCCAACCTATAAAATCACTGCCGACTCCGCAACCTTTTTCAAGTTTTTCAAGAGCATACTTGACTTCCTGTTCAAGCACCGGTAAGGAATTCTTTGGCACGAAAGCCAACATCTGGGAAATATCGACCTCTATCATAGGCATATCATTTAAATGAATCAGTGAGCAGCTTTATTTCCATGACGGGCGAAATATGCTCGTAAAGGATATTGTACATAGCATCCAGAATAGGCATATTGGCCCTATAGTGTTTGTTGATTTCCTTCATACAGCGTGTACCATAGTAGCCCTCGGCAGTCATTTCCATTTCCATCTGTGCTGATTGCACCGAGTAACCCTTACCTATCATTGTGCCGAAAACACGGTTGCGGCTGAAATTCGAGTAACCTGTAACCAGCAGATCACCCAGATAAGCCGAGTCATTCACTGCACGGGTTGGCATAGGCTTGGCTGTAGCCAGGAATCCATTCATCTCCTGAATGGCGTTTGACATAAGCACTGCCTGGAAGTTGTCACCATATTTCAGCCCGTGGCAGATACCCGCCGCAATGGCGTACACATTCTTGAGAACCGATGAAAACTCGATTCCGGCAACGTCGGTTGAAACTGAAGTCTTTACAAAGGAATTGCTCAACTTACGTGCGATACCCTGTGCATTGTCAAGATCGGGACAACCTATGGTAAGATACGAAAGACGCTCCATTGCGACTTCCTCAGCATGACACGGACCGGCTATTACCGCAATGTTTTCCATCGGAACGCCATAATAGCGGTTGAAATACTCTGACATGAGGAGGTTGTCATCGGGCACAATACCCTTTATGGCCGACACTATGAACTTGTCCCTGAGACCAGTCTTGAGCTTCTTCATGTGTGACTTGAAATATGGTGAAGGAGTGACGAACACAAGGATGTCCGATTCCTCAACCACCCGGTTTATGTCAGAGCATAGGTTTAACTGTTTCATGTCAAACTGGACACTCGACAGATAGGCCGGATTATGTCCCAGACGCTTGAAATCGGCAATACGGTCATCACGGCGCATATACCAGTTTATCGAGTCCTCGGTCGATAACATGATCTTTGCTATGGCAGTAGCCCAACTGCCGCCGCCCATAATCGCAACCTTTCCTTTTGGAATAGCCATAGGACTGTTAATTTGAGATTAATCCTTGCTTTCAGGTTTCATCTGCGGAAAGAAAAGAACCTCCTGAATGGTTGTCTGTCCGGTCATTAGCATGACAAGACGGTCAATTCCTATTCCGATACCACTTGTAGGAGGCATTCCATATTCCAACGCACGTACAAAATCCTGATCTATGAACATGGCCTCGTCATCGCCCTTCTGGCTGAGACGTAGCTGGTCTTGGAAACGCTCATACTGGTCAATCGGATCATTCAATTCACTGTATGCATTTGCCAGTTCCTTACCATTTACCATAAGTTCAAAACGTTCGGTCAGTCCAGGTTTTGAACGGTGCATCTTGGTAAGCGGAGACATTTCGACAGGATAGTCTGTAATGAAAGTCGGTTGAATGAAAGTGCCTTCACATGTTTCACCGAATATTTCATCAATAAGTTTGCCCTTGCCCATGGCAGGAGTAACCTCAATACCACACTTTTTTGCTACCTCACGCATTTCATCCTCGCTCATGCCGTCCAGATCGTATCCGGTCTTCTCCTTGATTGCCTCAAGAATCGGAAGACGGCGGTAAGGAGCCTTGAAATCTACTTCGTTGACCCCGATTTTCACCTTGGTGGTTCCGTTGGAGGCAATGGCAATCCTTTCAAGAAGCTTTTCAGTGAAATCCATCATCCAGTTGTAGTCCTTGTATGCGACATACAGTTCCATACAAGTGAATTCCGGATTATGGTTGCGGTCCATGCCTTCATTGCGAAAGTTCTTGCCTATTTCATACACGCCTTCAAAGCCGCCCACAATCAGACGTTTCAGGTATAGTTCAGTTGCTATGCGGCAGTACAAGTCAATATCAAGAGTGTTATGATGTGTAATGAACGGCCGGGCACTGGCGCCGCCAGGAATTGACTGAAGAATAGGAGTTTCAACTTCGGTGTAACCAGCCTCATCAAGAACAGACCGGAGAGTCCTGATGACCTTGGTACGTTTCAGAAATGTCTCCTTCACACCTTCGTTTACCACGAGATCAACGTAACGCTGACGGTATCGCAGGTCAGGATCATCGAATTTGTCGTATGCTACACCGTCCTTGTATTTTACAATCGGAAGCGGACGCAATGACTTTGACAATACCGTTAGTTTTTTCGCATGGACTGTAATTTCGCCCATCTGCGTACGAAACACAAAACCTTCAATGCCCACGAAATCACCTATATCAAGCAGTTTCTTGAACACCTTGTTGTACATGGTTTTTTCAGCATCATTCTCCGGACAGATGTCATCGCGCGTGACATAGACCTGGATTCGTCCGCTCGAATCAAGAAGTTCCATAAATGAAGCCTTGCCCATAACGCGGCGGCTCATGAGACGACCTGCCATGCAAACCCGACGGGGTTCGGCATCATCATTGAAATTATCCTTGACTTCCTGTGCCAAAGCATCAGTAGAATACATTGCGGCCGGATACGGATCAATGCCTATTGCACGCAACTCCTTGAGACTCTCCCTGCGAAACTGTTCCTGATCGCTCAATTCCATATTTCAGTAAGACTGTGTTTGTTATAATATACCTTTTGATAAAACGCAAAGTTACACTTTTTGCAGTAATTATCAGCTGGCAAGCAATAAAAATCCCCCTCGCATCTGATATGCGGGAGGGATACAGTTTGAACCGTTATTGTTATTCTGCCTGGAAAAGCGAGAAAATTGTGCTCAAAGTGGAGAGAGTGTTAGCTACGCCCGCAGTCTTTTCCGAGATGACACTTACTTTTTCTGCAACGTTGCCAGCCGCCTCCTGGGCTTGTGCCTGAGCCTGTTTTGCCTGTTGGCTCTTAGCTGCAGCAGCAAGTCCGGCTGCAGCTATGGCGCTCAAATCGGTACCATTTACCAAAGAGCCCAAAGCGCTAGTTACCGGAGCAGAAGTCTGTTCAGTCACGAGATTCTGAGAACCGAGAATCAGTCCGGCTGCAAAATCGGCATAGAACTGGCTTTTGTCATCCATATTCTTCAATCCTTGAACTCCGTTTACCAGTTGCGCCAAACTTATAATGTTGTTGATATTTGCAAGGTCAACCTTACTGTCTGCCTTATACTGGCCATACAGGCTCTTGAGAGCCGCTCCAGAAGTCTGCCCCCCGGTTGTCCCAGATTGTGTTGCAGGCGATGCAGTTGTACCGCCCAATACACCACACGACGCAAGCAGCAGGCTGATTGCCACTGCTGCAAATGATTTCGTTATCTTTATCATAATTAATTTGATTGGTAAAATTCTGTCGTAAGAGTCCTGTTGTAGAATTTACTTGAGTATCTACTGCAAAGTTAACCATTTTTCTTTCGGTAAAGCCAAAAAACAATATCTTTGCAAAACATTCCTGATGCGCCCATAGTTCAATGAATAGAATGGAAGATTCCGGTTCTTCAGATTGGGGTTTGATTCCCCATGGGCGTACATCCGCTCACATGGAATGGTCAGCACTCAAGTGCGCCGATTATCTCGGTCACTGATTTGCATCCGTGTCTGTCAAGCCACTCGCCAATACCGGCAGCAACCTTTTCACTGATAGCAGGGTCAACGAAGTTGGCTGTGCCAATTTCTATGGCCGATGCACCGGCAAGAAGGAATTCGACAGCATCATTAACACACTGGATTCCGCCAAGTCCTATTACCGGAATTCTGACCGCTTTTGCAGTCTGCCAAACCATACGCAAAGCTACTGGTTTGACAGCAGGGCCACTCATTCCGCCTGTAACGGTAGAGAGGACCGGTTTGCGTGTCTCTGCATTGATTGCCATACCAAGCAGCGTGTTGATAAGGGATACGCTGTCTGCTCCTGCACCTTCAACAGCGCGGGCTATTTCCGTAATGTCAGTCACATTGGGCGACAGCTTTACTATAAGAGTCTTTGAATAGGCCTTGCGGACAGCGTCAACCACCTGTGCCGCGCTTGCTGGATTCACGCCGAAAGCCATGCCACCCTGCTTTACGTTGGGACACGAGATGTTCAGTTCTATGGCCGGAATGTCTTCAAGTTCATTGATGCGCGATGCCGTTTCAACATAATCGGCTATGGAAGAGCCGGACACATTGACAATCATATTGGTATCAATGTTCCTGATGGCAGGATAGATGCTGTTCACAAAATAGTCAACGCCCTTGTTCTGCAGACCCACCGCATTGAGCATGCCCATGTGGACTTCCGCCATACGGGGATACGGATTGCCCTGACGCGGCATCAGCGTAGTGCCCTTGACTATTATTCCACCTAACTTTGTAATATCCATGTAGTCCTGATACTCAAGGCCATAGCCGAAAGTACCTGAAGCAGTGAGAACGGGATTCTTCAGTTCCAGACTGCCTATTTTAGTTTTCAGATCTGCCATTTCAATTTGTTTATGTCAAATACCGGACCTTCCTTGCAAACACACACGTGGCCTTCGACCGTATCCTCGACACAGCACAGACAGGCGCCCATTCCGCATGCCATATGGTGCTCGAGCGACACCTGGCATGGCAGATTATTCTTGGCGGCATATTTGGCGACAGCCTTCATCATAGGTGTGGGGCCGCAGCAGAGAATGCAGTCAAAGCCGCCCTTGCCCAATATGCTGTTTTCGGTTACCAGACCGGTTTCCCCTACACTGCCATCCTGTGTGGAAATAGCGGTGGCTGCTAACTCCCTGAACGCGTCCAGCCTTAAAAGCTGGCTTTCGCCTCTGGCACCGAAAAGATATGTGAAGTTCCGACCCATGGACCTGAGCTCCTTTCCAAGCATATACATTGGAGCCATGCCTACGCCTCCGGCTACAAGCAAGGCATTTTTGAAAGGCTTTTCCAGATCAAATCCGTTGCCCAACGGCATAAGAGCATTGACGACGTCGCCTTCCTTCAGTCCGGCTACTGCCGTAGAACCTTTGCCGACCAGCTGAACAAGCAGGCTGACTGTTCCGGTTCTTTCATCAAAATCATGGATGGAGTATGGTCTGCGCAGATAAGTGCCCTTGCATGAAGGCAGGAGCAGCTGGAGGAACTGTCCCGGTCTGACCGGAGGAACCGGACTGCATGCCTGCATAACGACAAGCACTGCGCTTTCAGAAAGCATTCTGCAGCTTCTGACAACAAGATCCGTCTGGGTTGATTGTTTCATTCGTTTCAATTTGTTGTGTCTGTCAATATTTACGGAACCCACCTTACAGGTTCCAAACCGTGCTGTTCAAGCCATTGGTTACACTTCAGGAAGTGTCCGTTACCAAAGAAACCGTTATAGGCCGATAAGGGGGACGGGTGTGCCGATTCCAGGACAAGATGCCTGCTGTGGTCAATCAAAGCGCCTTTGCGTCGCGCATACGCACCCCAAAGCATGAACACCAGCCCTTCGCGCTGACTTGCAAGCGTATCGATTACCGCATCGGTAAAAGTCTCCCACCCTTGTCCCTGATGAGAACCCGCCTGGCCTGCACGGACAGTAAGAGTAGCATTCAGCAGAAGCACTCCCTGATTCGCCCACGATGACAGGTCACCGGTTTCAGGGACAGGGCATCCCAGCTCCTGACTGATTTCCTTGTAGATGTTTCTGAGTGAAGGAGGCAGCTGAACCCCCTGACCGACCGAGAAGCAGAGTCCGTGTGCCTGGCCCGGCTCATGGTACGGGTCCTGCCCCAGTATTACCACCTTGACCTTGTCGAATGGACACAGGTCAAAAGCCCTGAATATGTTGCCTGCTGCGGGATAAATTACTCCTGACGCATACTCCTGACGCACGAATCGGGCAAGCCTGTCAAAATACGCACTGTCAAACTGCGTCTGCAGTCTGGACTTCCAGCTTTCCTCAATCCTAACGTCCATATTCCGTATCAGATAAGCTGTATTCCTGCCTCCAGACACTGTCTGCGCTGTTCTTCAGGCCAGATGCTCGCCTGAATCTCACCAATATGAGCTTTCTGCAGGAACAGCATGCACAGTCTTGACTGTCCTATGCCGCCGCCTATGCACAGCGGAAGATCACCGGCAAGAAGCTTCTTGTGAAAATACAGTTCCCTGCGCTTCTGCTGACCGCACAAATCGAGCTGGCGCAGCATTGATTCGCAATCGACTCTGATGCCCATCGACGACAGTTCCATAGCACGATTCAGTATCGGATTCCATACCAACAGGTCGCCATTAAGTCCTATGTAACCCTCCTCATTCTCTGTGCTCCAATCATCATAATCAGGCGCACGCAAATCATGAGGTTCACCATTGCTCAACTTTCCACCGATGCCCATAATGAATACAGCACCGTACTTTTTGACAATTGCGTCCTCACGTTCCTTCGGAGACATGCAGGGATACATTTCCAGCAGTTGCTGTGAATGTATGAAATACACTTCACGAGCCAGAAAAGGTTCTAATTCGGGATATGTTTCGTTTATCAGATATTCTGTTCTGAGCATGGCCGAATAGATGCGCCTTACGATTCTCTTGAGAAATGCAATGTTCCTGTCTTCACGAGTGATTGTACGTTCCCAGTCCCACTGGTCAACATATAGTGAATGGATGTTACCAAGACTTTCATCAGCCCTGATGGCATTCATATCAGTATAGATTCCGTAGCCGGGCTTGACGTCGTACTCGGCAAGCGTCAGACGCTTCCATTTGGCCAGAGAATGAACTACCTCTGCGCGAGCATCCTGCAAATCCATGATTGGGAACGTGACAGCACGTTCAACACCATTCAAATCATCGTTTATACCCATGCCCTGCAGGACGAACAGCGGAGCTGTGACCCTGCGCAGCTGAAGTCCCGTTGACAGGTTCTGTTGAAAAAACTCCTTGATAAGTTTAATGCCCTGTTCTGTTTGTCTCATGGACAGTTTAGGGCGATAGTTTTCAGGAATGATGAGGTAGCTCATAATATTGTGAATTTCGTTTCTTATTCGTCATACCATTTCACATAACTGTTCTGGTTGGAACGTTTCTTGACCTTCAGCAGATCAGACAGCATGCTTGAATTGGCTTTTATCGTAAAATTGTATGATACATACGGTTTCAGGACAACGCTGCAAGACATATTGAAACAGTGAAGGTCACGCGTCACATTCATTGTCGTCATGGTAAAATCGTGATAAGTGAAATCCCAACCGGATGAGAAATTGAAATTCCACTTGTTGGTCAGTTTCAGATTGCCGGACATATTCAGGTTCTGGCTGTATCCCCATGGATAGCGCATTCTATCAGCATTAATTGGTTTGCTTCTGTCTTCACGCATTGAAATGCCGTACGAGAAAGACACGGACCACGGAAGCGTATATTCCACATAGCCGTCTTCATCGGTCGTGGTCGATACATTACCATGCCCACGGTTTCTATCACCACCCTGCGAACGTGAACTCGGAGCATCGGGTATCAGTTCTTCACTGGACTCCTCGCCGAACAGACTGTCCCATTTTTTCTTCCAATTCTTAAGCGTATTGTTCGAGAGCGTATATGAGAAGTTTTGGCTCATTCCCTGGAAGCGGCCGAAACGTCCGTAGGAATATTCCGTACGGTCACCCACCACGACCTGACCTGAACTGTTGAACTCATATGCGTAAGTCGCAAAAACGGCATTCATGTTGAATGTATGGTTCCCCGGAAGTTTCAGACGGACCCTGGCCGACAAATCACTCCAAGGTCTAGTTTTTGCGGCGAAATTATACGACATGGAGCCGCCAAGTTCATCAATCAGAGTCTTGTTCACAATACCCGATATGGTATCCTTGTCGGAATGAACCTTCATCTGCACGTTGTTGCCGATGCTCATGGAAATGCTTCCGCTTTTTCCCTTTCCCGGCACGCCGTACAATGAGCCCTGATACGGAGAATACTCAACGGTGCGAACCTCACCGTTCCGATCGGTATAGGTGTATGTATCGTAGAAACCGTAACGTTGCTCGCCGAAATCTGGCCTCATACTGTAACTTACAGTCGGAGTGAACACATGACGCACTGCAATAAGCTTGTCACCGAACAATTTCTTCCACAACGGCGTAGGCAGGTACTTTCCGTACAGTTTGGTGTTAGCACTGACACTAAGGCTGTAGTCATATACACGATTGAAGCCATACACTGTATCCCTGACCGCCTTCTGTAACTCATCGCTCCACGACTGGTTTACCTTGTAGGTGTACCATCTGGACTGGTAATTGAATGACGGAGTAATGTTTATATTCTTCAATATCTGGAATGTCGCACTTACCGGAATGCTATGTCTGAAACCATTCCGCCAATCCTTGACAAGGCTCTTGCCCATCAATTCGTTTTCTTTGCAGGAAATGCTGTTTGAAAGGGAGCCTGTGTAGGTGAACGATATCTTTTCATACCATTTCTCCTGACCAGCCGCCTTTTTCTTCTTGAACGGATATATCCGCTGCAGTGACAGATTCAAAGATGGCATTGTAAGTGACAGGGTGGAGTCACGCATGTTCTGTGACAGGTTCATTGAACTGGACAGAGACAATCCTATTGATGGAAAACTGCGCGAATAGCTGACGCTTGATGTCCGTGTTGCCTGAGACCTCAATGTAGGGTTATAAAGACTTGTAAGGTTCTTCTGTTCATAGCTCTGCGTGGCATAGTTTACGCTGGCCGAAAAATTCTGATACGGATTGGCTTTGCTATCCTGCTGATGGGTCCATCGGACCTTGAAGTCCTTTGAAACCGAATAGTCAGGCAGACCCTTGTCACCCAATTTTGTGGTCAGTGAACTGACATACACGTTGCCAGAAAACTTGTATCTTTTCTTGTACCGGCTTTCACCGGACAAGCCCCACGAGCCCTTGGTAAACACTTCGCCAAGAACCTTCAGATCAAAATAATCGGAAAGTGCGAAATAGTAACCGCCATCCTTCAGGTAGAATCCACGTTCCATCTCGTCACCGTAGCTAGGAACAATGATGCCCGATGCATAATCGCTTTCCGTGAATGGGAAGAAACCGAACGGAATGAACAGTGGAAGCGGCACGCCCATAACTTCAAGATATGCCGGGCCGAATACCACATCACGTCCAGGACGCACTTTCGCCCTTGTAATGCGGATATTGAAATGCGGATCTTCGTGCTGATCACAGGTCGTATATATACCGTCTTTTATGAAATACTCATCGTCAGCACCTTTCTTGGCCTGATCGCTCGTCATGTATCCCTCGCCCTGCTGTGTAATGATTTCGTTGATATATCCTTTTTTGGTCTTGAAATTGTAGCTGATATGATTTGAGTTGTATGGTGTTCCTCCATCTTTGAATACGGGAGCTCCCTGCCATTCGCCAATAGTGTCCTGAATTCCATCGGCATATACCAGACTGCTGTCAACCTGCATCTTGATCACAGCGGCCGTCAGTTCGACATTCTGATAGTTAACTTTGCCGTCGCCGAAAAGCGATGCAAACGCCCCCTTGTTCCACGTCATAGAGTCACTTGACTCATAGATTACCGGAGCATCAAGAGCGTCGCGATGACGTTTCTTTCCTGGAACAGTATCTGAAGCGGCAGTCAGGCTATCCGAAATCATCCCTCCGGCGAGCAATATACTATCGGGCAATGATGCATCATAAGCGGCAAGAACGCTATCCGTGATGGCAATAGAATCCACCGATAATTCCTGCGAGCCGGCAATGCCTGAATGCAACAGAAACACCGCTGTCATAACAGCTGTAAAACGGAATAATGGCAGGCCCTTTGACACGTCTAAAAGAAATAACGCGCAAAGTTATTAAAAAAAGGCGTACATCCCCTTATGAGACCGACAAAAAGAACCGGCTATAAAAAAGTTTCACACCATAAATGAAACCTTTCAATTCCCTCTGGTCCGAACTTTTCAAGTGACTTTATAGCCTGCTGTACAGTTTTTTCTTCCTCCGGACGTGTCTTTGAGAAAAACTTGTCCGCGAAGCACACCAACTGTTCCTCTATACTCACAGGCACCATTTCCTTATGTGGCACCGGCATGTCACATTCTACAATCTGTCTTAATGTGAGACCTGTCCCGGTGTGGCGCTCAGCCACCAATGCATGGGTATCCAACCCTTCCCTTCTAAGCAGGTCTGCGCCAAGATACCCATGGCAAATGTAATTATACGTACCATAGCAATGAATTGGAGCTGCATCAGTCATAAAAATACCGATATCGTGGAGCATGCCGGCCTGATATACGAATTCGGTATCCGCGCCTAATTCAGGATGTCTTTTCGCAATTGAAACGGCTTTCTCTGCCACCAGACGGCTATGGACAAGAAGCAATTCCTTCAATGGCCGATTATCATTGTAATACTTGTCAATCAGCCGGGTCCAGTTGTCTTTCATTTGTAAATGAATTTATTCATAACGTACTGGGCTTATGACAAATGAATATGACCTGTCTCCATAATGCAACTTATATGGTTCCAATGCCGTTGCACCCCAACTGTTTACACATGCAAGACCATATTGAACCTGGTCAATGTGAACAACGGCAAAGCTGCGTGGAGTCAGGTCGCCGGCATGAACATTGTGTTTTACAAGGCCCTCATCAAGGTCGGCAGTAAGATAGTTCAGCGTTGACATGCTCAGTGGAATGTCGCTGTAGAATTCAAGTCCGCAACCATCATCATCAAGCACCTTCCAATAACGGACATCCGTTTTGTTTCCCGTTTCCTGCGGCCTGATATATGGAAAATACTGGTCACTCACCTTTTCTTTGAACAGGCCGAGATTCTGGGAACTGTTACGGTCACTGTAGTTTTCAATCGGTCCACGGGCATAGTATTCAATATTGATAAAATCAGAGTTCATGACCATTGTCATACCGAAGCGAAGCATATCGGGCATACGGCGATTTTCAGAGCGAGCTTTGAGATTCTGTGTCACTTTCATCTTCCCATCCTTCGCGAGTGCATATGTCATTTCCAGACTGCATTCAAGTGCAGGTATGTCGTATGCAGCAAACACAAGCGCTGCATCGTCCTGGACGCCGCATTCAAACGATGTCAGCTTAAGTTCCGGATTACGCCATGCCGCAAGATTGCGCTGCAGATTTGCGCCATAATCATTGTCGGTCGGTGCACGCCAGAAATCGCTCTTGAGCTGAAATCCGCTCTGGCTTATCTGACGGCCGTCCATGTCTATATAATCAATCCACCCGTCCGATTTATTAAAAGTATATTTCATACCTGCAGCCTCAAGTGCAACATATGCCACAGCATCGTCAATCTTCACCTGTTCCGGGACATCTTCAAGTCCGATGCCAAAATCCTTCATGTCAAAGAACACATACGGACTGAATTCAAACTGCTGATATGCAGCCACATGTCCCCTCTCAAGCAGAGGTTGGGACGTCTTAAGACAGAAACTGAAATTCACAAGCACCTCTCTGTCGGCCGGAGCCTTTTTCAGCGACTTTGCCAATTTAGAAAAAGTAACCGTCTGACGCTGCTGAGGGCCGATTGCAGGAATTTTCTCTATACCTGTCTCCAGTTCGACGCCATCGGAAAGAATGCTCCAATGGAGTTCATAATCAGCAAGGTCAACAAAGAAGTTTTCATTATATATTTCAAATTGTCCTTTGGGCATTGATACCACGCTCATCCAAATGTTCTGATACTGGTAAGCCACTTCATATGCATGAGGATTCATGCGACGGTCCGGTGCAATAAGGCCGTTGCAGTTGAAGTTCTGGTCCGATGCCGGATACCTGCCCTCATCACCTCCATACTGGAAAATGGTATTGTCATCGGCATTCTTTCCATAGACAGCCTGATCAACGAAATCCCATATGAATCCGCCCTGAACCGACGGGTTAGCGCGTATTATATCCCAATATTCCTTGAAACCGCCCTCACTGTTGCCCATTGCATGCGCATATTCACACTCTATGAACGGACGGGAATCTTTACCACGCTGGTTTCCGCGCTCATGGCGTTCCATTGCGCCGTAGTCAGCGTACATCGGGCATTGTATATCGCAGTGGTCGGGTGAATTGGTCGCACCTTCATACTGGACAGGGCGTGTTTTGTCATACTCCTTTATCCACTTGTAGCAGGCTACGAAATTCTGGCCGTCACCATCCTCATTACCCATTGACCATATAATGATTGAAGGATGATTGCGAAATGTCATCACGTTGGCCTGATTGCGTTCCAAATGAGCCTGTTCATAGTCAGGATTGGCAGCCAGAGGATAACGGCTGTACATCATTCCATGACCTTCAACATTGGCCTCGGCGACCAGATAAATGCCATATTCATCACACAGGTCATACCAGCGCGGATCATCAGGATAATGACTGGTGCGAACCGCATTGATATTCATCCGCTTCATTATCTGAATATCCTGGATCATACGGCTCAATGGCACCACATAGCCGCCTTCCGGATCCATTTCATGCCGATTGGCACCTTTTATCAAGACAGGTTGGCCATTGACCAGCAGCTGGCGGTTCTTAATCTCAACATTGCGGAAACCGACCTTTTGAGCAATGCACTCAAGTTCCTCACCATTGCAATCGGTCACAGTCATTTCCAAAGTATACAGATACGGATCTTCGGCACTCCACTTTCGGGGAGCTTTAATCAGTTTGTCCAGCGAAACTTTACCGTCATTTACCGTTGCCGTTGTCCGAAACAACTGTTTGCCGTCAGCATCGGTAAGGCAGAACGCCACACTGCCTGTTCCATTCACAGTCACATCCGCCAAAAGCCTCGCATCCCTGTACTCAGCATCAAGAACTGTCTCTATACCGAAGTCTTCAATGTGCAGTTCAGGGCGGCAGTACAGATAGACCTCACGTGCAATTCCCGTAAAACGCCAGAAATCCTGATCTTCAATGTAACTGCCGTCGCACCAGCGCATTATCTGCATTGCAAAAAGATTGTCATCGCCGTATTTCAGGAAATCCGTCAGATCGAATTCCGCCTCCATCTTGCTGTCCTCACTGTAGCCCACGTACTTGCCGTTGACCCACAGACGCAGGTTCGATGTAGCCGAACCGACATGGATATATACCTTCCGGCCCTTCCAGTCAGCAGGGACCATGAATGTCTGACGGTATGAGCCCACATAGTTCTCGCGCTCCCCTATGTAGGGAGGATTCACAGGATGTTCGTTGTTCCACGGATAGGTGACATTGGTATATATGCGGTCCCCGTAGCCGTTCATCTCAAAAAGTCCTGGCACCGGGAACATGTCCCAGGAACTGTCATTGTAGTCCACAGCCTCGAAGCCCTGCGGACGGTCATAGAAGTTGCGTACAAAATTGAAATGCCATTCGCCTTCAAGCGACATGTACCGGGCCGATGCTGTCTTGTCGGCCGCAAGCGCAAGATCTCGTGTCTCGTACGCGAAAAAATCGGCCGACGGGGCCATCCCGTTTACGTGGTTCACTTTAGGATCAAGCCATTCCTGAGCATTGCACAGCATGGAAAATGCGCACATTGCTCCGCAGAAGAATAAGGATTTGTTCATATTGTCTGTACTCCAAAAGAATGCACAAATGTATTCGTAAAACATCAAGAAGACAAAAATTTGTCCATTTTTGAGAAAACATATACCTTTACAGATAATTACAGCTTAGATTACATACTTATGCCATCATCCATAAAGAAAGCCCTCCCTGTTACGGTTACAGCCGTTGTCCTTTGGGCGGTTCTAGCTTTTATTCAAAAGCCGTTTCTATTGAAAACCAACGATTTGTCATTATTTCTGTTCGACTGGAACTTCCTCAAGGAATCATTCATGATACCAGGAGGTTTTCTGGGTTGGGCAGGTTCCTTCTTTACACAATTCATGTATCTGCCCTGGCTCGGTTCCCTTTTGTGGGTATCCCTGCTGTGGCTTTCTTATCTACTGACAATACGCATATTCCGCATTCCATCGGAGCTGACCGCTCTCGCCGCCATTCCGGCCGCGATTCTCGTCATAGCCAACATGTCGCTCGGATATGGCATTTTCATCATGAGATCCCAGGATTATTTCTTTGCGCCAACCTTGGGGTATCTGCTCATACTCGGTATTACATGGGCTGTTGCAAATTCACCCAAAGTATGGGAGAAAATTGTTATTCTCACTATTGCAGCATTTGCAGGGTACATTCTTGCCGGCATATTCGCACTGACCGGAGTTCTGACGGCCGGTATTTGCGTTCTGACATCAGACAGAGAAAAAGCCCTGCCGGCAAGCGGAGGCATTATTTCATGTATCGTTTCGGCTGCACTCTGCATTGCAGCCCCACTGCTTCTCTACGGGTTGTTTACAAGATACCGTCTTGCCGACAGTTGGGACATGGGACTGCCTGCCATTTCCGATGACGAATGGACTGACGGGATGCGTCTGCCATACCGGATTCTGCTTGGCCTGTCTGTCGTGTTTGCATCAGTTTGCGGCTTGTGGAGGAAAATCGCTCCAAAACGAGGTATAAAAGCAATAGCCAATCCCATTATTGCTGTCATTCTGATTGCTACTACAGTACTACTCTGGCACAAAGACGCAAATTTCAAGGCGGAACTTAAAATGTCAATAGCCGCTGATCAAAGCGACTGGAAACAGGTTGTTGAAATATACAGGAAGGCAACGACCAAAAACTTCAACAGGGAAAAGAAGACACTTGACAAGCGTAAAGATGCGCTTGATATAGCTGCCGGCCATATTGATGCCAACCTGACAATAGACAAATTCGATGAAAATATATATCAGCCCACAAGACTGATGGTTCTGTTCCGCGATCTTGCATTGCTTAAGCAGGGCAGAGCTCTTGATGCTGCATTTACAATGCGTGACGGTGGCAAAGGGCAGAACACTCCGCATATAATTCCCATGGCTTTCCAGGCTGCGCGCCAGCTGTACCTGAATTACGGAGTTGTAAACCTGGCATACCGCTGGTGTCTTGAAGATCAGGTTGAACACGGCTGGTGTTTCGGAACTCTCAAGTACATGGCAACATACGCCACACTTCTGAATGAGACCGAGTTTGCGGCAAAGTATTTTGACAAGCTTGACAGGACTCTGTTTTACCGCAAATGGAGCCGGAAGCACCGTTCCTTATCTGAAGATGCAGGTGAGATGTCCAAGTCCATGCCATACAGGGAAATTCTTCCTTACATGAGTTTTTCAGACCGCATGTCCAACGATCACGTGAAATGCGAGACTTACCTGATGCAGCACTTCGCCGAAGACAGGGACATTTTGGCAAGTCCAGAATTCGACCGTGCAGCACTTCTATGGGCAATGCGTACCCAAGACATCAGCCTGTTCTGGAAAGCGCTGGCGCAATACCTTGAGACATCTGCAGACAAGACAATTCCGCATAATGTTCAGGAAGCCATATATTTGTACAGTACCCTTGAGAATGAGGATATGGGCATCCCTATTGACAAGTCTGTCAAGGACAGTTACGCCATGTTTATCAGATATCTTCAGCAGGCAGGTTTTCAAAGCGAGAAAGAAGCCAGATTCCCCATGCTGATGAAATTCGGCAACACCTTCTACTATTACTATTATTTCGTACGCGGTCTGCAGACATTCTAATTATGAAAAAAAGTACATTATACATTTGCACAGCACTTCTTGCTGCGGCATGTACCGGAAAACCGGGAAACGACGCCGTAAGTTCGGGTTGTGATCCTGTAATTTTCCCCGACTACAGCGAGGTGCTGCTGCCACGCAACATAGCGCCGGCCAACTTCATGATTGACAATGAGGCCGATGCATACTACACAGTCCTGTCAAACGGCGGGGCATCGGTCGGCATAAAAGGCAGGAAGGTCTGCATAAGAATGAAGGACTGGCACCGTCTTACCCAGGGCAACGACAGCAGCATTGACGTTCAAGTCTTTTTGAAAAAGGACGGCAGATGGTCTGTGGCAAATCCGTTCAACATATATCTGAGCGATGACCTGATTGACAGATACATTACATACCGCCGTATTCCGGTAGCAGTGGAATCGTACGAGGTTCTCGATATGTGCCAGCGCGACATCACAGATTTCAGCGAAGTTATCTTCTTCTCCAACACCATGGTTCAGAATAACGGAAGCGGAACCTGCGTAAACTGCCACCACTGCGGAAATTACAGTAACAGCAAGATGCAGTTCCATGTACGTCAGTACAAGGGCGGTACAGTCCTTGCCATAAACGGCGAGCTTAGGAAAGTCAACATGAAAACCGATTCCACCATGTCGGCCGGCGTTTATCCGGCATGGCATCCAACGCATGACTACATTGCATACTCCAACAACAAGACACACCAGTCCGTACATGCAATGAGCCACGACAAGCTGGAGGTGTTGGATGAAGAAAGCGACATAATACTATACGATATTAACGGAAATGCAGTAAGCCCTGTGGAAACAGACTCAAGCGAACTTGAATGTTCTCCCTGCTGGTCAGCAGACGGACGCACATTGTATTATGTATCGGCCCACTACGATGCGCCTTTCGGGCCACAAAGAAAAAATCAGGTGTTCGTGGACTGCAAGCAACTTCACTTCAGTCTGTACAGCAAACCGTTCGATCCTGACACCAGAACCTGGGGACCCCATGAATTGGTTTACGATGCCGCAGCAATTGACAGTAGCATTGCATGGCCGCGCATGTCACCCGACGGCCGATATCTGATGGCTGTAATAAGCACTCACGGCATATTTCCAATTCATCACAATGCGGCGGATCTTTTTCTATTTGATTTCAGTAACAGGACTGCGAGAAGAGTGTCTGAAATCAACAGCCGGTATGCTGATAGCTACCATGTCTGGTCTAGCAGTGCCAAATGGATAATGTGGAGCACCCGCCGCGAAGACGGTGTCCATACCCGTCTCTATTTCAGTCATATTGACGAAAACGGCAATTTCTCCAAACCGTTTGCACTGCCGCAGAAAGACCCTGAGTTCAACCGCTCCAATCTAAATGCCTTCAATGTCCCCGAGTTCATGATTGAGCCCATAAATATAAGCGCAAGAGAATTTGCCGAGTTCATTGCCGGCAACGACGCCGTACCGGCCGCATTCGAATCAAAGCGAGAGACCAACGAAGATGGTGTGCTTATAACAACTGACTACAGAGTTGACGGCACCACAAGTGCATCGGCAGTAGGCAATGGAAGAACAACAGAAGAAATGTACCTGCACTAAGAAGTTGAACATAATGAAGAAACTGATCACTCTGATTCTGCTGTCATTTGCAGTAATGTTGACAGCCGGAGCCCAACAGTCAAAAGGAAAATTCGTAGTTGTAATTGACGCAGGCCATGGTGGCAAGGACCCAGGTGCGGTAAACGGGAAGTACTATGAAAAGACAATCAACCTTAATGTAGCGTTGGAACTCGGACGTCTGATAGAAAAGGAATGCAGCAATGTCCAGGTAATTTACACACGCAAGACTGATGTGTTTGTAGAACTGTACAAACGCGCTGAAATAGCGAACAAGGCAAAAGCGAATCTGTTCATCTCAATACATACAAACTCATCAAATTCAAAGGCTGCATACGGAGCCGAGACATACCTGCTGGGTGTTGAAGCCAATAGGACTAGTGCGAACCTGAACGCTGCTTTGGCTGAAAACAACGCAGTAATCTATGAGGATGACTACGAAACGCACTACGAAGGCTATGATCCAAAGAGTCCGGAAAGCATGATAATTTTCGAATTTCTGCAGAACGAATACCAAAGCGAAAGCCAGAAAATGGCCATAATGGTACAGGACCAGATGACAGACTACGGCGGTCGCCATGACCGCGGTGTGCATCAGGCTGGTTATCTGGTTCTATGGAAGAATGCCATGCCGAGTATTCTAATCGAATTAGGATTCATTTCAAACAACGACGAATGCCGGTATCTCTATTCAACCGATGGCCAGCATAATCTGGCAGAATCAATTAAACGAGCGTTTGTTAAATACCTCAATGAATACACGCAACCCACGCCACAGCCGGACATAAGCGGCTTCGTCAAGCCTGCGCCAGCAAAAACGACATCAGCTCAGCCAGCTTTAAGTGACAATAAATCCTCTGATGACCATATTGTTTACCGCATACAGTTTATGGCAAGCACTGCACAGCTCAAGGAAAACGATAAAAGATTAAACGGTTTAGAAGGAATCTGGACATACGAAGAAGGCTCGTTGGTCAAATACACTTGCTACGGGGACGCTGATTTGGAAAAAGTGAAGGCCAATCTGTCACAGGTAAGAAAAAAATACCCAGATGCATTCATTGTGAAGTTCAAGGATGATGTAAAAATCAAGTGAAGAAACAGCAGTCTGCGGTCTGCCATATTTTGGATTTCATCTAATTAAGCGTAGTATGGAAAATTAATTTTTCCGAAAAAGGAACATTTGCTCCAGCATCGTCAAATTGGCGTTTTTTATGTGTACACCGCCTTGTTATCTGTAAGTTATCAACAGGTTAAAATACAGATTAACAACCACATAGTAAATAGCAATAGACATTTTTCAACACATTTGTAAGGATTTTGCAAGTATCTATAAACCAACACTTTAGAAAATCACATTTTGAAACACATTTTTTGTGATTTTGCCAATTGAAATAAGATTGTCAATTTTGCAGACGCAAGGGTTACAGACAACCTCGGACAACAATAACAGCTGATGTCAAACACCGAATTACAGAAAAAGTGGGAACTGTGCCTGGATTTCATCCGGGATAACGTATCAAAGCCAGTCTTTGATACGTGGTTCACAGTTATATCACCCCTTTCTTTTGTAAACGGAGAGTTGACACTTCAAGTTCCAAGCGGTTTTGTATGCGAATATCTTGAACAGAATTGCCTTAGTTACATCAAAGGAGCGCTTACAAAGGTTTTCGGCGCTGGAACGAAATTGTTGTACGACATAGTCACCGACAAGGAACACGGACTGTCACGCAGCGAAAGTTCACAGGAGATTGGAAGCGCCGTCATCAAAACTGTCCATAAAGTTGACAACAAGGCTCCAAAAGAAGCCGATGCTCCTCTTGCACAGGACTTGGATCCGAACCTTGATTCAAAATACCGTTTTGACAACTTTGTTGAGGGAATAAGCAACCGACTTGCAAGGACAGCCGCAGAGAGCATTGCGCTCAATCCAGCCGGAACATCGTTCAATCCGATGTTTCTTTACGGAGCATCTGGTGTGGGCAAAACTCATCTGGTTAATGCAATCGGTATGAAGGTTCGTGAGCTTCATCCCGAACTCAGGGTGCTGTACATATCAGCCCACCTTTTCATGGTACAATATGTTGATTCTGTAAGAAACAACAATATCAACGACTTCATACATTTCTACCAGACCATTGATGTCCTTATTATCGACGACATGCAGGAAATGGCCGGGCAGAAAAGCACACAGAATACTTTCTTCCACATTTTCAATCACCTTCACTTGAACCACAAGCAGATCATCATGACCAGCGACCGTTCCCCGAAAGACATGAAGGATTTGGAGGAGAGACTTATTACCCGTTTCAAATGGGGGCTGGTTGCTGAACTGGAACGTCCTGATGACCAGTTAAGAGTGGATATTCTGAAAGAAAAGACACGTCGTGACGGTTTGGAATTCCCAATACCTGTCATCAACTACCTGGCAAGCACAATCAAGGACAATGTACGCGACCTTGAAGGAGCCATTGTATCAATCATGGCCCACTCAACAATCTACAACCGCACAATTGATCTTGATCTTGCACGCTCCGTGATTGAACGCACCCAACGCTTTGTACAGAAAACAATAACCATTGATGACATCATTAACAAGGTTTGCGAGTACTATTCCGTACCGGCTGAGGCTATTCAGTCAAAATCTAGGAAACATGAAATAGTCCAAGCACGCCAGATCAGCATGTTCCTGGCCAACAAATACCTTGACTACTCGACATCAAAAATTGGTGCTTACATCGGCAAACGTGACCATGCGACCGTACTTCACGCATTCGGAATGGTACGCGACCAGATTCAGATAGACAAGAATTTCAAGGCCGACATTGAAAACATAGAAAGCAGCCTTCGTTGTTAATCCCTTTCAACCTCAATTGTAAATGAAGCGCTTTCCGTCGCCGCTGCGACCGGTGGATTTTTTTTGCTTACTGTGACCGATGCCTTTTCCACAAATGCGAATTCAGCTATAATCCGCCTTGCCATGCGCCCAGCCAAGTGTTCCAACAGGCTTCGCGGAGTCTGCATTTCCTCCTTTACCAATTCAACCACACTGGCGTAATTGACAGTACCCGCAAGTTCATCGGCCTCAATTGCCTTAATTGCCTGAACATGCAAAATCAAATCAACGTAATACCACGAGCCCACAATGCGCTCCTGCGGTTCCACACCATGATAGGCATAGAACCGCAGTCCGCTGATTGTTATTGTCTGTCCGGTAATCTTCATCTGTCAGCCACAACGTGAAGAGCCGCAGGTCTTGCATATCAGACAACCTTCCTGATAGACAAGAGTTTTATTGTGGCATACTGGACACTCCTCGCCGACCTCGGTACCATCGGCAACATATTTCTTCAGAGCGCGTTCAACGCCGTTCTTCCAGTTGTTGATGTTCTCACTTCCAAGATCCAGAGAAGCAATAAGCTTCATGCACAAATCAATAGGCATCTGGTAACGAAGCACACCAGAAATGAGTTTTGCGTAGTTCCAGTATTCCTTGTCGAACTTTTCGCTCAGTCCTTCAATGGTAACCTTGTAGCCGCGCTTGTTGACAAACTGGAAGTCATAACGTTTATGACCTTCATCATCGATATTCTTGATAATCCAGCCACGTTCAACTGTCTTTGGAAGAGCGATACCCTCTTCATCGTCCTGAAGACCGGTAAAGATTTCGTAAGGACGGCCATTCAGAATGCCGACAAAGGCAACCCATTTCTCTTTGTTGTTCTGGAAGCGGACTACATCAGCCTCAAGAACTCGCGGACGCGTTTCAACCACCTCACGCGGATGGCAGTCACCTGGAGCCATTAAAGGTTCTTTGGAATCTTTCTTTGCGCCCTCCTTCTTTTCACCCTTCACATCAACAAGTACGCCGTCACGTGAGCCTTCACGATAGACGGTACATCCCTTGCAACCGCTCTTCCAGGCCTCGACATAAAGTTGCCCCACCAGTTCTTCGCTGACATCTGCAGGCAAGTTAATGGTAACACTTATCGAATGGTCAACCCACTTTTGCAGACGGCCCTGCATCTTTACTTTGTTCAGCCAATCAACATCCTGAGCCGTGGCCTTGTTGTACGGCGAACGCGCTACCATGTCATCAATTTCCTCTTGAGTGAAATTCTGTGCAGGATTGATACCGTTTGCCTTCATCCAGTCAACAAACTTATGGTGAAATACCACATACTCTTCAAATGCATCACCGTTCTCATCGGTAAAAGTGATATTGGCATTTTCATCGTCACGGTTTACCTTGCGGCGACGCTTGTATACCGGCATGAATACCGGTTCCAGGCCTGATGTGGTCTGTGTCATCAGACTTACGGTTCCAGTAGGCGCTATTGTAAGGCACGCGATGTTTCGTCGGCCGTATTTCTTCATATCCTCATAGAGCTGGGGATCGGCGTCCTTTATGCGCAGTATGAACGGATTGTTCTGCTCACGCTGCCAATCAAAAACTTCAAACGCTCCACGCTCTCTAGCCATGTTGACCGATGAACGGTATGCTTCAAGTGCAAGAGTCCGCTGAACTTTTTCGGCAAATTCTGTAGCCTCTTCTGTACCATAGCGCAATCCCATAGCGGCCAGCATATCACCTTCGGCAGTAATACCGACACCCGTTCGACGTCCCAGAAGGCTCTTGTGCATAATTTTTTCCCACAGGCGCTTTTCGGTATATTTTGTCTCCTCATTTTCCGGATCACTTTCAATCTTGGCCTGAATCATGTCGATCTTTTCAATTTCAAGATCAATGATATCATCCATAATACGCTGAGCAACAGCAACATGTTTCTTGAACAAATCAAAGTCAAAACTGGCATTTGATGTAAACGGGTTCTTTACGTAAGAGAACAGGTTTATAGCAAGCAGACGGCAGCTATCGTATGGACAGAGAGGGATTTCACCGCACGGGTTCGTGCTCACAGTACGGAAGCCGAGGTCAGCATAACAATCCGGAACAGACTCACGCAGAATGGTATCCCAAAAAAGGACACCAGGTTCGGCACTTTTCCATGCGTTGTGGACAATCTTCTTCCAAAGCTGTGATGCATCGACATCGCGTGTAAATTTGGGTTCGCTTGAGCTGATGGGATATGTCTGGATGTATGTCTTTCCTTCAATGGCGGCCTGCATGAACGCATCATCAATCTTGACCGATACGTTTGCACCGGTAACCTTTCCGCTAGTCATTTTTGCATCAATGAACGACTCAGAATCCGGATGCTTGATCGATACGCTGAGCATCAGCGCACCGCGACGGCCATCTTGGGCGACCTCACGGGTCGAATTTGAGAAACGCTCCATAAACGGGACGAGACCGGTTGATGTAAGGGCCGAGTTCTTTACAGGCGAACCCTTCGGACGTATGTGCGACAGATCGTGCCCCACCCCTCCACGGCGCTTCATAAGCTGCACCTGCTCTTCATCGGTTTTCATGATAGCACCATATGAATCAGATGAGCCTTCATCATTTCCTATGACAAAGCAGTTTGAAAGCGATGCAATCTGATAATTGTTGCCGATACCGGTCATAGGGCTACCCTGCGGAACAATGTACTTGAAGCCAGAAAGTAAATCGTGCAGCTGCTGTGCATCCATAGGATTTGCGTACTTCTTTTCTATGCGCGCAATCTCGTTGGCAATTCTCCAATGCATATCATCCGGAGTCTTTTCAAAAATCTTTCCGAACGAGTCCTTTACCGCATACTTGTTCACCCATACTTTGGCAGCAAGTTCATCTCCGCCAAAATACTCAATTGAAGCCTTGAAAGCTTCATCAAACGAATAGGTTTTTTTTTCGCTCATTGTATATTGTCGTTTTTCAATTGTCACTTTTTCAGCCGAAGCCGATGGCAAAAGTATCAATCATTTTTGAAACAACAATATCCTCAGCTACTAAAAGTTTTCAACAAGGCTTCACTTGGAGTTTTCCAATTTAACAATCTATAATGCTGATTTTATACGCTTTACGATTTTTCTTACATTAAAAAGTTTTCCGTTTCAGTATAACAGGAAGTCTATTCACTCCATATAATAGACTTTTTTTACTCGCGGAGAGATGCTGGTAAGTATCTCGTATGGAATAGTGCCAAGAACATCCGACAGTACGCTGACCGGAAGTTCCGGTCCGAATATCTGTACCGGATCACCTTCCTGGCAATCAATATCAGTCACGTCTATCATACACACATCCATACAGATATTGCCAACATACCGAGCCTTCTGACCGTTCACCAGACAATATGCGTTTCCCCGTCCCAAATGCCGGTCCAGACCATCGGCGTATCCAATTGGGACAGCTGCTATCCTTGAAGTCTTTTCAATTGCTCCCAACCTGCTGTAGCCCACTGTTTCGCCGGGTTCAAGAGTACGTATTTGAAGTATAGTCGATTTTAATGTGCTGACAGTGGAGAGTGTGCTGTTGTCAATAGGATTGATGCCATACAGGCCAAGCCCGAGACGTACCATATCGAACTGATACTGTGGAAATCGCTCAATGCCGGCAGAATTGCAGATATGTCTGATTATATGATGCTTGAACGCAACCTGCAAAGTATCTGCTGCATTAGTAAAACGCTCAGCCTGAGTTTTGGTGAATTCATCGAATTGTGAAGAGTCACTGCCAACGAAATGCGAGAACACCGAGTATGGAATTACCGCCGTCTGACGTTTAAGACGCTCGACCAATGCGGGAATGTCACTTGGTTGGAATCCAAGACGGTGCATACCTGTGTCAATCTTGACGTGTATCGGGAAATTGGTAATGCCACGATGCTCTGCCGCACTGATAATGGCATCCAGAAGCTGGAAACTGTAAACTTCAGGTTCCAGTTTGCATTCAAACAGAGTTTCGAACGACGTGCGTTCCGGATTCATCACCATAATGCCGGTGGTTATGCCGTTTCGCCTCAGTTCCGCACCTTCATCTGCCACTGCAACGGCAAGAAAATCGACATGCCTTTCCTGCAAGGTACGAGCCACCTCGACTGCACCGGCACCGTATGCCGATGCCTTGACCATACAGACCATCTTTGTTTCAGGTTTCAGCATTGAACGGTAATGGTCAAGATTTTCGGTCAATGCCTGCAAATTGACTTCAAGTATGGTTTCATGTACCTTCAGCTCGAGTCGCTCCACTATCTTTTCAAACTGAAACGGACGCGCGCCTTTCACCAGTATCATCTGCGAGCGCAGTGTATTGGCAATGTCCGATTGCAGGAATTCGTCGGTCGTACCGAAAAACTGCTTTTGCGACACATCAAACTGCTTTGCATTTGCCATCAAGTCTTCGCCAATGCCAATAAGCCTCTCAATGCCACGCGATTCCACAAGTTTGGCAACCCTGCGGTAAAGCTCGCTTGTCAACCATGCTGACTGCAGAATATCGGAAAGGATAAGTGTTTTGCCCAATTTCTTGCCTTCACCACGGCGTGTCATAAAATCCAATGCTATGTCAAGCGACGATATATCACTGTTATAGCTATCATTGATTATGGTATTTCCGAAATATCCGTCCTTCACTTCAAGTCTCATCGCCAAGGGCTCAAGTTTTGCCATTCGTTCTGCAATGATCTGAGGCGGCATCATAAGATAGATGCATACTGCAAGACAATGCAGCGAATTCTCTATTGAAGCCTCGTCGGTGAACGGTATGGTGTAACTGCCATCAATTCCTATGTAGCGGTATTTCACGACCGTTTTTTCAGCATCGGTCACAACGGAGGAAATGAACAGCGGTTTCTCCTGGTTAATTCTCGACCATGCTATTTCGCGTGCAGTGATCACGCTCTTGTTCACACAGTCCCGAATGAGTGTGTTGTCACTGTCGTAGATTATCACATCGCAGTCCTTGAAAAGTTTCAGTTTTTCAATGCACTTTTCCTGCATAGACTGGAAATTCCGCTGATGAGCTTGGCCTATATTGGACAGAATTCCTATTGTAGGCCTTATCATTTTCCACAGCCTGCCCATTTCGTCCTTTTTCGATATGCCGGCCTCAAAGACAGCCAATTCGGTCTGATTGCCAAGCAGCCATACTGACAAGGGTACGCCTATCTGAGAATTGTAACTGCGCGGAGAGCGTGTCACTGCCTTGTCAGGTTCAATAAGTTGATATAGCCATTCTTTGATTATGGTCTTGCCGTTACTGCCAGTCACACCCACAACAGGTATGTCAAAGCGGTCACGATGTCGTGCGGCCAAATTCTGCAAGGCGGCAAGCGTATCTCTGACCAGAAGGAAATTACTGTTGGGATATTCCTCCATGTTCTCTGGCAGACGGCTAACCACAAAATTGCGCACCCCCCTGTCAAACAGGTCCTTTATGTAGCTATGGCCATCATTGCGCAATCCGACCAGCGCAAAAAACAGTGTCTCCGAAGGAAAACACAACGACCGGCTGTCAGTAAGAAGCCATGTTATATTGGAACGGCAGAAACCATGTCTCTCGGCTCCAATCATGCCCGATATCTCATCGATGGAATAAGTCATATAATTTCCATTTACAATTATGAACCCAAAAATAGCCAAATAATTGCAGAAATTGCATACCTTTGGGAGTTTTAGATTCATTTCTCAAAATAGGACCGATATGAACAATGACACAACAAAAAGTTCCGCAATGACCAATTTTCGCTGGGTTATGGTCGCACTCCTTTTTTTTGCTACCACAATAAACTACATGGATCGGCAGGTTCTGTCACTGACATGGAAAGATTTCATTTCGCAGGACTTTTCATGGACTGACAGTCAGTATGGTACCATAACAGGTTGTTTCTCCATTTTTTACGCCATTGCATGCCTGTTTGCCGGCAAGTTCATTGATTGGCTGGGCACAAGGAAAGGCTACCTGTGGGCCATATTCATATGGTCAGTAGGTGCATGTCTGCACGCAGCCTGCGGATGGGCCGCAATCAGTTTGGGCAATACCTGGGGATTGATTGTTTCTACCGCATCGGTCTATATGTTCATTTTCTGCCGTCTGGTCCTGGCTATCGGCGAGTCAGGAAACTTTCCCGCAGCCATCAAGGTGACAGCCGAGTATTTTCCCAAAAAGGATCGTGCATTTGCGACGTCTATCTTCAACGCAGGTGCATCGGTAGGTGCACTAGTAGCACCTGCCACCATACCTCTGCTGGCAGCGAAATGGGGTTGGGAGATGGCATTCATCATAATCGGTGCCCTCGGTTTTGTATGGATGTTTTTCTGGTTTGGACTTTACGAGAGCCCTGAAAGCTCAAAGCATGTCGGCCAAGCCGAACTTGAGTACATACATCAGGATGACGTTGAAAACACAACAGTAAAGAGCGACGAAGAGAAAAAGGGGAAAAGCATTCCATTTCTGAAATGCTTCTCATTCCGTCAGACATGGGCGTTCATCTGCGGAAAATTCTTTACCGACGGCGTATGGTGGTTTTTTCTGTTCTGGGCTCCGGCATATTTCTCGGACCAGTACGGATACCGTTCCGATTCCAAGGAAGCCATCCTATTGATTTTTGTTCTCTATCTGATCGTAACAATTGTCAGCATAGGCGGCGGCTATCTGCCAAAATATTTCGTTGAGAAAAAGGGTATGGAACCGTACCCCGGACGAATGAAAGCCATGCTCATTTTTGCATTTTTCCCGTTGCTGGCACTTTTTGCACAGCCGCTAGGCAGGTTCAGTGCATGGTATCCTGCGGTAATAATCGGTCTCGCAGGCGCCGGACATCAGGCATGGTCAGCAAACCTCTACTCCACCATCGGTGATATGTTTCCAAAGTCAACAATCGGCACAATTACCGGCGTTGGTACTACCATGGGCGGTCTGGCCTCATTCCTGATAAACAAGGGAGCCGGTATGCTGTTCACAAAAAGTGCAGCCATGGGTGCAAGTTTCACCTTTCTTGGTTTTGAAGGAAAGGAGGCTGGCTATATGATTGTCTTCTGCATTTGCGCCGTGGCTTACCTGTTCGGATGGATTGTAATGAAGGCGCTTGTCCCGAAGTACAAGCCAATCATCATTGACTGACACCACACCGGACAGAGATAAAAGTTTTAAGAAGGGAAATGGGAAAAAGCGGAGAGAAAAGATTGTTGGAAACCATTGATTCGCCGGCCGACTTAAGAAAGCTGGAACAGTCCAGTCTGCCTCAAGTCTGCAGCGAACTCAGGCAGATGATCATTGATGAACTTTCCCATAACCCTGGACATTTCGGTTCCAGCCTTGGAACAGTTGAACTGACCGTTGCACTTCACTACGTGTTCAACACTCCCGAAGACCGCATAGTCTGGGACGTGGGCCATCAGGCTTACGGGCATAAGATTCTAACCGGGCGCAGAAAGAATTTCCACACCAACCGCAAATTGGGAGGGCTAAAACCGTTTCCATCGCCCGATGAAAGCGAATACGACAGTTTCACTGCCGGGCACGCATCAAACTCAATATCGGCAGCCCTCGGCATGGCTGTTGCGGTTAAACGCAGCAAGAATCCTGAACGTAGAGTGGTGGCAGTGATTGGAGACGGGGCCATGAGCGGAGGTCTCGCCTTTGAAGGGTTAAACAACGCGTCAACCATAGACAATGACATGCTCATCATTCTGAACGACAACAATATGAGCATTTCAAAAAGTGTTGGAGGTATGCGCAGTTGTCTTACCCATCTACAGACTTCACGTCCATACAACACTTTCCGCTATCTTGCCTCAAAGATACTGTTCGGTCTTGGACTTATGGACGATGACCGTCGTCGGCAGATTATCAGGCGCAACAACCGTCTGAAAATGGGTATTGCCCAGCAAAACAACATTTTCGAAGGTATGGATTTGCGCTATTTCGGCCCTGTTGACGGTCATAATGTACAGAATCTGGTACGCGTTCTGTCCAACATCAGAAATATGCATGGTCCAAAACTGTTGCATGTCATCACAGTCAAGGGCAAAGGATTCGAGCCTGCAGAAAAAGATTCTGAAATCTGGCATGCCCCAGGCATGTTCGACAAGGAAACCGGACAGAGAATCCAGCGCAATGCCGAAGGTCAGCCACCATTGTTCCAGGATGTATTTGGAGAGACACTGCTGGAACTTATGAAGGAAAACGACCGTATTGTCGGTGTCACCCCCGCAATGCCGCTGGGTTGCAGCATGGATATCCCCATGAAACAATACCCGGATCGATGCTTTGATGTAGGCATTGCCGAAGGCCATGCTGTGACATTTTCTGGGGGCATGGCAGTTCAGGGAATGGTACCGTTCTGCAATATTTATTCGTCGTTCCTGCAACGTGCATACGACAATGTAATACATGACATAGCCATCCAGAAACTGGGAGTGGTTCTGTGCCTTGACCGTGCCGGCCTTGTAGGCGAGGATGGTCCGACACATCACGGAGCATTCGATATGGCATTTCTGCGTCCCATCCCGAATCTTACCATTGCATCGCCTTACGATGAAATGGAACTGCGCAACCTCATGTACACGGCACAACTTCCCGGCCAGGGACCATTTGTCATCAGATATCCGCGAGGTAGGGGGGTACTGGCCGACTGGCGTTCTCCAATGCAACCGATTGAAGTAGGAACCGGACGCACGATGAAGCAGGGAACCGATGTTGCGGTTCTTTCCATCGGTCCGATAGGAAACATCGCAATGGAGGCTGTAACGGAATGGGAAAAGATATCAGGGCATTCCGCATCGCTATATGATATGCGTTTCCTCAAGCCCATCGATGAAAACATTTTGGAACATGTAGCCAACTGCTTTGACCGGATAATCACAGTTGAAAACGGAAGTCTGGAAGGCGGTCTTGGCAGTGCTGTACTTGAATATATGTCAGATCACAACCACTATCCGCAAGTGGTGCGTCTGGGTTTGCCGGACAACTTTATAGAACATGGTAGTGTCCAGCAGCTTATGCAGATATGCAGAATTGACAGAAACTCCATTGTGGATGCCCTTGGCAGAATAATGAAATTTGAAAAATCATGAAAATAGTCATCGCAGGAGCAGGAAACGTAGGGACTCATCTGGCAAAACTTCTGTCAGTTGAAAGTCAGGACATCGTGCTGATTGACGACAGTGAAGAAAGACTGGGACAAATGGGATCAAGTTTTGATCTGCTTACCATTCAGGAGTCACCTGTTTCAATTGACGGTCTTAGAGAAGCAGGTACCGGAAGTGCCGATTTGTTTGTAGCAGTAACTCCCGACGAAAGTACCAATCTTATATCGTGTCAGATTGCGCACTCACTCGGTGCCAAGAAGACACTTGCAAGAATCGACAACGGTGAATACCTGAACCCGAAAAACATGGATTTCTTCCAGAAGACTGGCATCGATTCTCTTATTTACCCTGAACTTCTGGCCGCACAGGAAATTGTAAACGGCCTCAAGGTGAGTTGGATACGCCAATGGTGGGAATTTGCCGGGGGCCTACTAGTGCTCATGGGCATTAAAATCAGACTCGGTGCAGAAATTCTTGACAGGCCTCTGCGTGAACTCGGTCCTGGACAACCATTTCACATAGTAGCGATAATGCGCGAGGGCAACACTATCATTCCAAGCGGCGATGATATGGTTCTTGCTGGAGACCTGGTATATTTCATGACTATGAAAAAAGAAATCAGGTACATACAGCGCATTGCCGGAAAACAGCAGTTACCTGATGTCCGCGATGTGATAATAATGGGCGGAAGCCGAATCGCCGTACGCGCAGCACACCTTATTCCAGACCATATAAACCTGAAAATCATAGAAAGCGACATCGCACAATGTCACAGACTCACAGAACTGGTCGATGGACGTGCAATGATAATAAACGGTGACGGACGTGACCCGAGCCTGCTTATGAGCGAAGGCATTTCACATACCGAGGCCTTTGTAGCATTGACTGACAACTCTGAGACCAACATTCTCGCATGTCTGGCCGCCAAACGCTTTGGCGTGACAAAGACCATAGCAGAAGTTGAAAACGTTGACTATATCAATATGGCCGAACGTCTTGATATTGGCACAGTAATCAACAAGAAGAAAATTGCTGCAAGCCACATCTATCAGATGATGCTTGATGCCGATGTCACCAACGTAAAGAGTCTCACCTTTGCCAATGCCGATGTTGCCGAATTCAATGTCATGGAGGGAGCACGCGTTACTCGCTGTCAGGTAAAGGGCATCAGTCTGCCACGCGGAGTCACCATAGGTGGTCTGATCAGGAACGGTCAAGGACTCATGGTTGACGGCAACACACAAATCGAGCCCGGTGACCATGTCGTCGTATTCTGTCTTGAAGGAATGATTAAATCAGTAGAAAGATATTTCAATTGATACACCCAAGAATCATAAGCCGAATCATTGGAATGCTGCTCCTCATTGAAGCCGGCATCATGTTCCTGTGCGCCTTCATACCTTTTTTTGCGGCTCAGGACGACCTGTTCGCTTTCATCGCAGCCTCTCTCATCGCAGCCGTATCAGGTATGACCTGTCTACTTGCCGGCAAGAAAGCCCGATACTACCAGGAACTCATGACACGACGTGACGGCTATATCATTGTTGCATCATGTTGGATAATTTTTTCGCTGTTCGGTTGTATGCCCTATTTCCTCAGTGGATACATTCCAACATTCACTGACGCCTTCTTTGAAACGATGTCAGGGTTCACTACAACAGGTTCCACCATTGTGCCGGACATTGAATTGTTCCCATATGGACTGCTGTTCTGGCGTAGCCTGACGCAGTGGATTGGAGGTTTGGGTATTGTATTTTTCACAGTTGCAGTTCTACCGGTCTTCGGTATGGGAGAAGTCCAGCTGTTCGCAGCCGAAGCCACCGGGCCTACGCGCAACAAGCTACACCCCAGAATCAATGTCAGCGGCCGATGGATTCTTTCTGTATATCTGTTAATCACACTTGGTTGCGCCCTCTGCCTGAAATTTTGCGGTATGAGCCTGTTTGATAGCATAAACCACGCGCTGTGCACTGCTGCCACCGGAGGCTTTTCTACGCGCAACGCAAGCATAGCGTATTACGCTTCGCCCACAATAGAGTATGTAATAACCATGTTCATGTTTCTGTCCGGAATAAATTACGGTCTTTTATTCTTTGCTACAGTCAAAGGCAGACCGGGTAAGATGATGAATGATACAGAATTTCACTGGTACCTTGGTATAACACTTATTTTCACCTCTATCGTAGCTGTCAGCCTGTTAGCCTCAGGGCGATACGAACTTGCCGATTCCATACGCAATGCATTGTTCCATGTGACTGCCATAATAACCACGACCGGATTCACTACGACCGACTATACCGCATGGCCTCCATTCATCTGGATGATTCTTGGACTCTGCATGTATTTTGGAGGCTGTGCAGGTTCGACTTCAGGTGGTGTAAAATCAATAAGAATAGCCATACTCTGCAAGTCCATGCGCATTGAGATTGAGCGCATACTGCATCCGAATGCAGTTCTGCCGGTCCGCATAAATGGTAAGGTAATTCCACCGCAAGCCAGACAGAGCGTGCTTTCATTCAGCATATTCTTCCTTGCTTTGGTATTCTTCGGATGGTTCTTCTATATTGCAATAGGACTTGACATAACCGATGCCTACGGAACATCAATATCATGTTTGAGCAATGTCGGGCTGACTATCGGAGATCACGGATGCAACATCCCCTGGGACAATATGCCCGCAATAGGCAAATGGTTCTCAACCATGCTGATGCTGGTCGGCCGACTCGAGGTCTTTGCCGTCCTGCTCATTTTCACTCCCTCGTTCTGGAAGCATTACTAATAGATTGCGCATATCCCTACGCATTAGTTCGTACATAGGGCAATCGCGATAATGAGTATTCTTTCTCAGCGCTTCTAACAAATCCATCTGACTGTGACGATATGCACTTATTTCATTCTGGTACTGTTGGTGATGGACAGCTAACTTCCTTATTTCATTTTCACGTTCCTGGCGCAGGCTCTGGCATATCGGATCCAACAATTTCAAAATCACATTCTCCACAAGATGATGCCCATGCATGAACAGATAGCAGTTGGTTTCAACGATACCCTTTGCCACCAATTGTTTCTTGAGCTCCTCAACCTGCTCCACTCCTTCCGAATACTTTTCTGAGAAGGACGCAACCTTACGACCGACACGTTCCGATAAAGACTGCAGCATCTTTGATGGATGGCGCAGGTCAACATGTCCCAAACGAGTATCGATATTCAGTTCCTGCATACTGTATTCAGAATAGCGGCGCGAACGGTAGAACCAGACGCTCCAGACAAATGCCGGCCATACCGCAGAGGAATATTCTGCCATAAATGCCTCAATATCCAGCGGCCTGCGATCATTCAACGTACACTGCACGCATATCTGATAAAGACTCTTTGCCCAGCTCTGGTAGTTTTCTATAGCGTATGTATATGTCTGAATTACATACGGGCTATCGTTGACAAGACGTGATGTGCCGGTAATATCGTCCATCAGCCAATCATAATCGCTGTCAACGCAGGCAATCATATGACTTCCCAATGCATCGGCTCCGAATATTGAATTCAAAGCAGGTTTTTTACCCTTTGTCAAACCGCCTTTGGTGGGCAGCATTATCTGGAAATGGTAATCGGCGGTTTCAAATTCGTCCAGTAAAAGACGCCAGAATGAGACATCGTCATAACTCTCCACGTATGCGACTATGCGTCCGCGGCGGCTTCCCGGGAGCAGTCTGTCAGCCGCCTGCAGAAAACGTGAATTGACGTTGTCGGTAAGCCGTCTCATTATTATACAGTAATATCATCTACATCAAAGACACAATCCATCCAGCCGTCCATAATCAATGCCGGAGAATGCGTAGTCATGATAATCTGTGTATTCGGGTTCAAGCTACGGATTCGCAGGATAAGCTGCTGCTGCCATTCAATATGAAGCGATATCTCAGGCTCGTCCATGAGCAGAATGCCTGGCTTCATATCCTGGACAAGCACCGTGAGCATTATCACAAGAAGCTGTTTTTCACCTGATGAAAGAGCATATGGCAACAAAGTCTGGCCGAACTGGTCAAACAGAATCTCGTTGCTTGTACGCACAATTTTCTTGCCGGTATCGTGGAACAGTTCGTCCATACTGTCCATAAAAGCAGTTCTGGGTCTTGATACAGCCTGAGCCAGAGCCATACTTTCCGGAGTACCCTGTGTAAGCAATTCAATTGTTCTGTTACCTATATTGACCTGATAGTCAAGATAACGTCTTTGAAGTTTGTATAATTGCCAGTCCAATTCTGAGACCACATTGCTGTCCGACATCTTCTCCAACAAATTGGAGTGCATAAGTGGACGGTCAATGCTACGTATAACATCGTAACTGAACTTTTTCGCGCCTTCTGGTGCAAATACGATATTCACGTCTTCTACCGGTTCGGAACCTCCGTCTGACAACGCATCAAGAGCTGCGACCGTACGATTCAGGATAGTGCTTTTTCCGGTTCCGTTTACACCGCTGAGAATGTTCACATCAGGTCTGAGTTCCCAGACAATATGTTTTCTTCCCCACAGGGAATTAATTTCAATGCGGCTTATGCCTGTAGCTATATTGTTCTCCATATCGCTTATGGTGATTGATTATCCTATTTCAAGTCCGTCAAGCAGTTTCAAATAAGCTGGAACAGCCGCTTCAAGTTCTGAAAGACAGATGTATTCCCCGGCTGTGTGTGAACGCGCGGAATCTCCGGGCCCCATCTTGAATGACGGACATGAAAGTACAGCCTGATCGGACAAAGTCGGTGATCCATAGGGTACAAGTCCAAGCGAGACCGCTTTCCTAACTATAGGGTGACCGGGGTTAAGCCTTGAGGAATTAAGGTTAAACGAACGCGCACGCACAAGACACCATTCAGGAAGATTTTCTTGAACAAGGTCAAATATTTGCTTATTTGAGTACATCTCATTGCTGCGGACATCAGCGGTGAATGTACATGTATCAGGAATCACATTATGCTGTGTCCCAGCATGAACCATGGTCACAGTCATCTTGACAGGACCAAGGAACGGTGAAACATTCTCAAACTTGAACTCACGCAGCATTGAGATTACATCCATAGCTCTATACAATGCATTAATTCCTTCTTCGCGTGCTGCGTGACCGGCTTTTCCCTGTGCGGTAAAATCCAACACCATAAGACCCTTTTCAGCAATGGCCGGCTGCATACCGGTAGGTTCACCGATCAAAGCAACCGCTATTTGAGGCAGATGCGAAAGAACCAGTTTCATTCCGCCATCACCATTCACTTCTTCTTGACATGTGGCAAGAAATATAGGGTTGTATTTCTGTTCATCGCTGTCAAGCGCATAAAATGTATGAAGCAGTGAAACAAGACTTGCCCCGGCATCGTTACTGCCAAGCCCCACAAGTTTGCCATCCTCTTCAACAGGCTGATAAGGATCAGTCAGCCAGCCAGCCACAGGCTTCACGGTATCCATATGGCTATTCAAAAGCAGATTGGGTTTTGATGCATCATAGTTATGCCCCCTGACCATCAGATTCAGTCCTATTTGCTTGGGCTCATATCCGTGTGCGCGCAAATCGGCCAACAGTATCTGTGAGACATTCTGCTCGCTACGTGTGACCGACGGATGTGAAATCAAGTTCTTGAGGAGTTCAAGCGACTCGTTGTAATGCTCTTTCAAACTGGTCATAACAATCAGGGTATAAGGAGTGATGAATCGCCATAGCTAAGGAATCGGAAATCATTAGCCAGAGCATAATCATATATTTTTTTCCAATCTCCGTTCACAAAAGCCGAAACAAGCAGCAAAAGCGTACTTTGAGGCTGATGAAAGTTTGTTACCATACGACGGACAATGTGATATCTGTAACCTGGTGCAATAATAATCTGCGTACTGGTCTTAAGCACATCCAAACCATGACGAGACAGATAATCCAGAATGTTCTGCATGGCCTGCGACGTTGGAACATCGGGGTCGGTTTCATATGGAGTCCACTGCCGGACATGCATATCCTCTTCAGTTGCATCGGGATGCGTGCCAAGATATACACCGATGTAATACAGGCTTTCCAGAGTTCTGACGCTGGTGGTACCCACTGCAATAGCCTGACAATCATGTGCCAGCAGTTTTTCTATAGTGCGGCGTCGTACGGCAATGAATTCAGTATGCATTTCATGGTCCGATATCTCCTCGCTTTTTACGGGGCGGAAAGTTCCAGCACCGACATGAAGCGTAACCTCCTCTCGGTCTATTCCGTGTTCATCAATCGTTTTCAAAACACGGTCAGTAAAATGCAAGCCTGCGGTCGGTGCGGCCACACTACCCTTTATCTTTGAATAGACAGTCTGATATGTTGTCTTGTCACTCTCCTGCGACTCACGATTCAAATACGGAGGAATCGGAATTTCACCTGCAGCTTCCAGCACTTGTGCAAAACTGAAACCGCCATCCCATCTGAAATCGACTCTATGGCTGGTTCCATGAACCGGACCTCGACTCGCTTTGAGTGTCACCTCCCTGTCGCCTATCAGAACTTTTGTACTCAAGGTCACAACATCTGCCTTCCAGCGTTTAAGATTGCCTATCAGGCAATACCAGCTGCAACGCTCTGTCTGTGTAAACATCAGCTGATAGTCATTCGGGACAGCAGGTTCAAGCAGGAACACCTCAATCAAAGCACCGGTTGATTTTGGGCCACCGCATGCAGGTTTGTTGAAATGCATACGTGCCTGAATGACCTTGGTATTGTTGAACACCATCAAAGCACCTTCGGGCAGATATGATGGCAACTGCGTAAACACATCATGCGAAACCTGCCCGTGGTTATACACCAACAGCTTGGATGAATCCCGTTCAGGCAACGGAAATTTAGCTATGCGTTCATCAGGAAGATGATATGCATAATCCCTTATTCTTATATGTTTGACCCGGTCAGAACCATTCATGTCGTAAATATAGTAATAAGTTTCCTATTATTGAGTTGCTATGGCCAGCGTGAACACACTGACTTTGACCTCCGGATTTGCCTCATTCAGCGTTCTAATAACGGAACACAATGTCGCCCCTGTTGTCATGACATCATCAACCAGAAGCACATGCTTGCCGTTAAGACGCTCCGGACGCTCAACGCTGTACAATCCTCTTGCGTTATTCCAGCGCTGGAAACGTCCCAAACCCGCCTGCCTCGATTTTCCTTTTTCACGTGAAAGCACGTCCTCATATACCGGCAGGCCTGTCAGCTGACGTATGCCGAACGCTATGTATGAACTCTGGTTGTATCCGCGTTGACGAAGTTTCTTTTTTGACAACGGGACCGGAATTATAATGTCAATATCGTCAAAGAACCCCTTTTCAGCCAATTTTTCGGCCCCGAGTTTAGCCAGCCATGTACCGACATCAGGATGTGAATAGTATTTCAGATGATACAGTATTTTCCTGTAATCGCTGTCCTTGTCATATTGTATGACCGATGCGGCCCTACATACTGATTTCTCCGACATGAGTATGCGCTCTGCCGTACTGAACCCTTCCTGTGAATTCCATTCCAGAACTGGCATGGAAGCGAAACAGCCCATGCAAAGATGGTCTTCACCGACATTCAAACGCTTGCCACAGACCTTGCAATAACGCGGCATAATAAAATCAAGCAATGAACGGAACAGTTTCATATTATCTCATTAAAAATGTCATACAAGCCTCCATCACGGTTATCGGGAATGAACCGGCGTGCAAACTCCAACTCGAAACCACGTGATGCCACACTCCTCAATGTCTTCATATTCCTTGCATATTGTGTCGATGCCTTGGCCTGACGGTAGCAGTTCTTCACAACCTGTTCAAGCACCCTCATATATATCTGCATATCAATTCCTTCAAGAGCCTGGCCGATTACCTCGCTGTCAACATGTTTCATTTTCAGCGCCTGCGCGATTTTCCGCCGCCCCCAATGGTCAAACCGTACTTTGTCGTTGACAAACGCTTTGGCGTAGCGGGTTTCGTTGACAAAGTTGTCGTTTGAAAGGTTTTCAAGTATCTTGACAATGTGTCCGGACGGTAGTCCATGACGTTCCAGCATGGCCTTAACCTCACTCTTGCAGTGCTCAGCCCCAGCGCAATATGCCTGCGCACGTGCCAGTCCCATTTCAAAATCCCATTTCTCCATTTTTCCATTATCTTAGAACTGCGCTCATCATGCGTCGCCTGCCGAAAAAATCGGTTTTCGTCACAATGTCGCGGTACCCCATACCGGCAAGCATATCGGCCATTTGGTCTGAAAACAGCGGATTAATCTCGAAGAATAGACGTCCTCCCTTTTCAAGTGCATCAAATCCGAACGTTGCAATAGCCCTGTAAAAAAGCAACGGGTCGCTGTCCGGCACAAAAAGCGCCAATTCCGGCTCATATTCAAGCACGTTGCGTTCCATTTCCGCTTTCTCGCTAAAAGTAACGTATGGCGGATTGCTGACAATAACGCCGAATTTGATTCCGCTGCCGCTTTCCTGAAAAATGTCATGCTTTTCGAACACAACGCTTACGCCATTTGCCTTTGCGTTGACAGCCGATGTTTCCAAAGCCGCATCACTGATATCCCAGCCAGTAACAATCCAGCCTTTCAGTTTCAAAGCTAGAGTGATCGATATGCACCCGCTACCGCAACCTACATCCAGCAATTGGCCGTTACGGCCATTGCAGTATTCAGTCACCCACTCCACCAACTCAGCTGTTTCAGGGCGTGGAATCAGCACACCGGGTCCCACTTTGAACATCAAACCGCAAAAAGACGTGCAGCCAAGCACATACTGCAATGGCTCGCCCTGTTTCAAACGGGCAAGCGCGGCATCCAACCGCGCTTCTCTTGAAGTATCCGGCTGCAGATTACTCTTCAGCCAATAGTCAGTTTGTGGAATTTCAAGCAATTCAAGGCACAAAGCCCTACTGACAGTCTCCAGCTCTGCCTTATCGCATATACCTGCCAATTCCTGCCTTATGTGTTCAAGCGTAGCCCGCATCCGGCTTCTACATTTCAGTTATTGCCGTTTCAAGAGCCACGACCATCATATTTGTAAAACTTGACTGGCGTTGCTGGATGGTGGCATATTCCTTTCTGACCAGCTGGTCCGATATGGTGCATATCGTCAAAGACTTCTTGCATGCGGCGGCGGCATTGATATAGAGGCCGGCAGCTTCCATCTCGACAGCTTTGACGCCATATCTGCCCCACTCCATCTGACGGTTCGATTCATCATAAAACACATCGGCAGAATAGATGTTGCCGACCTTGAACGGAAAATTGTTCTCGCGGGCTATGCGGACAGCGGTTTCAAGCATACCATAGTCAGCTATCGGAGCGAACTGGGCCGGAAAGTTGAACTGATGACCGTAATTTGAATCGGTGCAGGCACCCTGTGCGAACAATATGTCACCGATATTCATATCATCGGTCAATGCGCCGGCCGTTCCGAATCTTATAATGCGGTCAACGTCATAATGGTGGAACAATTCATGTGAGTATATGCCGATTGACGGAATACCCATGCCATGACCCTGTACCGAAACGCGCTTTCCCTTGTACAATCCGGTAAAACCAAGCATCCCACGGATGCCGTTGTACTGAGACACATCGGTCAGATATGTTTCAGCAACAAATTTGGCACGCAACGGATCTCCGCACATCAATACCGTTTTTGCTATATCACCATATGCCGCAGCATTATGCGGTGACGGACATTGTTCCTTACCCATATTATTCAAGTTTCGCCCCGGAAGGGACATTATCAAAGTTTTTCTTCAAGAGCCGGTGATACCAGACATCCTTCAATGAAATCGGTCTTTTTCACCTTGACCTTCGATGGAGCCACCGCCACATGACTGTCCTGGACACTCACCCTGCCTTCGGCAAACCACTGCAGAGCCTGAGGGAAAATGCGGTGCTCCATACGGTGAATCTGGTTCTCCAGTTCATCAACCGTTCCCGTAACAGGCACGGCAGCCTGAAGTATTACCGGACCTGCATCAAGTTCCGGAGTCACCAGATGTATAGAACACCCTGTAATGCGCACTCCGTGATTATAGGCATCAACGATTGCCGTTGCTCCCTTGAAACTGGGCAGCAGCGCGGGATGCAGATTCAGAATACGGTCCTTGTAGGCATTTATGAACACTTCGCTCAAAATTCTCATCCATCCGGCCAATGCTATTGTATCAACCTTATATTTTTCCAGTGCAGCTACAACCAATGCATCGTATTCTGCACGATTGCGGTGTCCCTTTGACGGGACAATCTCCACCGGGACACCAAATTTCTGTGCACGGGCAATAACCCCTGCATCTTCCTTATTGGTAAGGACTACACGGACATCGGCATCAAGGAATCCGCTACGTACAGCTTCAATAATTGCCTGTGCGTTGGTGCCATTGGCCGATGCAAGAATTGCAAGTTTTATCATTGATTCAAAGTTGTTTCAAAGTTACTGACAAAAAAACAAAAACCGGCCACAAGTGACCGGTTTTTGACTATTTGGGCTATGTATTACATCATACCGTCCATGCCGCCCATTCCAGGATTCATGGCAGGCATAGGCTTGTCTTCCTTTTTCTCAACGATTACACATTCGGTAGTCAGGAACATACCGGCAATTGAAGCGGCATTTTCGAGAGCTACTCTAGTAACCTTAGCCGGGTCAACGACACCAGCCTTCTTGAGGTCTTCATAACGGTCCATGCGCGCATTGTAACCATAGTCACCCTTGCCTTCTGCAACCTTCTGAACAACCACAGCACCCTCTTTACCAGCGTTGAACACAATCTGACGCAGAGGCTCCTCTATGGCACGACGTACAATCTGAATACCGGTCTGTTCGTCAGGAGTATCGCCCTTCAGTTTGTCAAGAGCCTTGATTGCACGAATGTAGGCAACGCCGCCACCTGCAACAATACCTTCTTCAATGGCTGCACGTGTTGCGCACAGAGCATCGTCAACGCGGTCTTTCTTTTCCTTCATTTCAACCTCGCTCGGTGCACCGACCTTAATGACAGCCACACCGCCTGACAGTTTGGCAAGACGTTCCTGAAGTTTCTCCTTATCGTAGTCACTTGTGGTGGTCTTGATCTGAGCCTTGATCTGCGCAACGCGGTCAGCAATCTTTGTCTTTTCACCCTTTCCGTTGACAATAGTGGTATTGTCCTTGGTAATGGTAACCTTCTCGGCTGTACCGAGCATTTCCATTGTAGCCTGTTCCAGCTTCACACCGCGCTCTTCGCTAATTACGAAACCACCGGTAAGAACGGCAATGTCTTCAAGCATCTCCTTGCGACGGTCACCGAATCCGGGAGCCTTGACAGCTGCAATCTTCAAACCTGAACGCAGACGGTTTACAACGAGAGTCGTCAAAGCCTCTGAATCAACATCCTCGGCAATAATCAGCAAAGGCCTGCCGCTCTGAACTGCAGGTTCAAGAATAGGAAGCAGATCCTTCAGGTTGGAAATCTTCTTGTCATGTATAAGGATGAGAGGATTCTCCATCACGCAGTTCATCTTCTCGGTATCGGTAACAAAGTACGATGACAGATAACCGCGGTCAAACTGCATGCCTTCAACCACGTCAATGTATGTCTCACGTCCCTTTGCCTCTTCAATGGTAATGACACCATCCTTTGACACCTTCTTCATTGCCTCGGCAATCTGGGAGCCTATCTCAGAATCATTGTTGGCCGATATGGTGGCAACCTGCTGAATCTTGTCAAAGTCGTTGCCGACTGCCTCAGCCTGATTCTTGATATTCTCGACTACAGCTGCGACAGCCTTGTCGATGCCACGCTTCAAGTCCATCGGATTTGCCCCTGCAGTAACATTCTTCAAGCCCACCGAAACAATGCTCTGAGCCAGTACTGTGGCGGTTGTCGTACCATCGCCGGCATCCTCACCGGTCTTTGAAGCAACGCTCTTTACCATTTGGGCACCGGTATTCATGAAAGAATCGGCCAGTTCAACTTCTTTGGCCACGGTAACACCATCCTTGGTAACCTGAGGAGCACCGAATTTCTTTTCAATGATAACATTGCGACCCTTCGGTCCAAGTGTTACCTTCACTGCGTTTGCCAACTCGTCAACGCCCTGCTTCAAAAGGTCACGGGCATCGGTATTGAATTTAATGTCTTTTGCTGCCATAATTGTAACTGTGTATTATTCAACAACTGCCAGAACATCGCTCTGACGCATAATAAGATATTTCTTTCCCTCTATTTCGAGTTCTGTGCCTGAATACTTGCCGTACAGAACGCTGTCACCTTTCTTGAGAATCATCTTTTCATCCTTGGTGCCTTCGCCGCAGGCAATGACTTCACCCTTCAGGGGTTTTTCCTTTGCTGTATCCGGAATAATGATTCCGCTTGCTGTCTTCACTTCGGCTTCGGCCGGAAGAATCAGAACTCTGTCTGCCAATGGTTTGATAGTCATAATCGTTTATGTTTAAAGTTATTTCGTTATTCTGTTCTAGGCATTGGGGTTAATACCGATAACATACATCATAATGCCAATACCATGCCATCATGGTTTATTATACCGAAATGGCAATCAGACTGACACTATGTCATAACTATCGGCCCGATATCAGCCAATATGTTCCTTCAAGTAAGAGTCAAGGGCAGCGGCGTCAAGCCCGGTCCTGAATTCATCCTTGTGGAAAACGGCAATTTTTCCAGTTTCCTCCGACACAACAATCGCCACAGCCTGCGACCTTTCGGCTATTCCCATGGCCGAGCGGTGACGCAATCCGAACTGTTTTGGCAGATCAGTACGGTCTGACAGCGGAAGCACGCATGCAGCAGCCTCTATGCGGCCACCGACAATTATCATGGCACCGTCATGGAGAGGTGTATTCTTGAAGAAAATGTTCTCGATAAGGCGTTGGCTCATACGTGCATCAACAGTCTCACCGGTAGAAATGATATCCTGAAGTTCATCACGTCTGCCTATTACCATAAGTGCGCCCACTTTCTGTAAACTCATATTGTATGAAGCCTGGACTATAGGTCCGAAATCCATCCCCTCGGAACTAGTCTTACGACGGCGGAACAGCCATTCCAACAAACGGCGGCGGTCACGTGCGCCATTTCCCAGATTTCTGAAGAACCGGCGGATATCATCGGCAAACAGCACAATGATTATTATTGCTCCAACATCGACCAGTTTGTCCATGATTGCTCCAAGAAGCTGCATTTTCAATACCTGCGAAACAATCATCCACACAAAAATGAACACCAGTATGCCAATGAACATGTTCAGCGAACCTGAACGCTTCATCATGCGGTACAGGTAGAACAGAAGGAACGCCACACATGCAATATCGATGACATCCTTAAGTCCGAACGAAACCAGATAATCTCCCATTCCTATTCTCTTTCTCCAGAATTATACCAACTGCGAAGTTAATTGTTTTTTATGTAAAAACTGTTGTCAAGTTTTTCAAACAGGCGGATGGTAGTGACGGCGGGACGTACGTCGTGGACACGCAGCCAGCCGGCACCGCGCTCAAGTGCGGCCATATTCATGGCAATGGTGGCCGGCAGACACTCTTCAGGGGTGATGCCGAGCAGTCTCCATGCCATTGACTTGCGCGACAGACCGGCAAGAATGGGAAGCCCGAAAGACCTCAGACGGCCCATACCGGACAGAAGGGTCCAATTTTCGTCAAAAGTTTTCCCGAATCCGAAACCCGGGTCGATAACAACCTGCCTGTCAACCGAAACGCCAAGCTCGTCCATACGCTGAAGACGTTCTTCAAGAAACGCGCATGTACCGGTAACGATGTCAGTGTCAGATGCGACCTCCAATGCACTTGTAAGTACATATTTGACCCCTGTCTGTGCTACAAGACGAAACATTCCGTCACTGCCTCCGCTCACATCATTTATCATATCGACGTCATGTTCCATAACGCACCATTCGGCTATATCAGTACGGAAAGTGTCGATTGAAAGCATGCACCGACCGTTATTCCTCTGTCTGACAATTGGAAGCGACCATTCAAGACGTTCCAGTTCCTCATGGTCCGATGCCACTTGTGCTCCAGGTCGTGTGGAACAGGCGCCTACGTCAATGCAACTGGCGCCTTCACTGCAAATCTGCTCCACTCTGGCAGCCAGACTGTCAGTGTCCTGAATGCGCGAAGCCCCGTAGAAAGAATCGGGCGTCACATTCAATATGCCCATTACCTGTGCCATATCACAAAATAGGTAGAAGCGCCGTAAGACGTGTACTGTTCGAACCCTTTACCAGTATGATCTTCCCTACAAGCGGATTTGCCCCCAGATACTCCTGCAACCGCTCCACATTATCGAACAATCGCACGTTTCCTTTCCGGCTCATGGCTCCATAGGCCGATGCAAACTCCGCACCTACCAGATACACTGCCTCGAAGCCGCCCTCCAGAACAACTGACAGAATATCCTTATGAGCCTGTGCGCTGCTGTCGCCAAGTTCACGCATATCTCCCAAAATGAGTATCTTGTTTCCGGCTTCCATCAGACTGAAGTTGTCGAGAGCGGCACGCATGCTTGACGGGTTTGCGTTATATGCATCGACCACAAGACGGTTATTCTCCGTTACCATAAGCTGTGAACGGTTGTTCTGTGGAACATACTCTGCTATTGCCTTCGATGCATCGGTCTCACTTACCCCGAAATACATCCCCACACTTATGGCTGCAAGAGCGTTGTTCAGATTATATGCGCCAATAAGACTTGTCTTGACCGTATGCCAGCAGCCGTCTTTGTACCGCCACTTGAATTCAAGATACGGTTTGCAGCCCAACAGACATCCTTCTACCACCAGGCCTTCCGTCTGCCCGTAGCCGACAACCGGCAGTCCGTGCGCCATTTCCACGAGGTCGGCATCGTTCACGTTCAGGAAAGCGAAACCGCCGTGTCCGCGAAGCCAGTCATACAGTTCGCCCTTGGTTTTCTTCACGCCTTCAAATGAACCGAAGCCAAGCAGATGCGCCATACCCACATTGGTAATCAGACCGCAGTCAGGCTGGCTTATGCGTACCAGTTCATCAATGTCGCCAGGATGGCTGGCACCCATCTCAATGATTGCATATTCATATGATTTGTCCATGCCCAGCACAGTAAGCGGAACACCTATCGAATTGTTCAGATTGCCGGAGGTACAAAGCGTTCGGAAAGTGCTTGACATCACAGCATTGCACAGTTCCTTGGTGGTTGTCTTGCCGTTGGTGCCTGTTATGCCTATCACCGGAATACCCAACTCACGACGGTGGTGTGCAGCCAGCTGCTGCAGCGTATCAAGTGAGCTGTCAACAAGTATCATGCGGCTGTCGGAAGCGTCAAAGCACTCCCTGTTGTCAATGACCGCATACCTGCACCCCTGTTCAAGAGCCGCCTTTGCGTAACTGTTGCCGTCAAAGCGTTCACCTTTCAGCGCCAGAAACATAAGCCCCGGCCCACACTTGCGACTGTCAGTAGTCAGCCCGCTGCACTCAAGAAATCTGCTATATATGTCCTGTATTTCCATATCAGCGCAAAAATAGTGTAATTTTGCACTCAATGAACACTTCCGGCAGCGACATACTCAAAAGGGAAGCAAAGTACAGGCTGATGACCGGGACTCCGGTCTCGCGCCTGATTGTCCGTTTTGCCGTCCCCACCATCATAAGCATGATGGTTACCGCCCTTTACAATATGTCCGATGCCTACTTTGTGGGCAATCTGTCAACACATGCCGTTGCCGGTGTCGGTGTCGCTTTCGCCTTTCAGGCACTAATACAGGCAATAGGATTCTTTTTCGGCTCAGGAGCAGGCACCTTCATTTCACGTGCCCTGGGTTCGAAGGACATGAACGGTGCCGAGCGTATGGCAGCGACGGGCTTCTTCACCCCGTTACTGTTGAGTGCGGTCATAGCAACCGCCGGGCTCGTCTTTCTGCCGGGACTTGCACACATATTGGGCGCCACCCCCGAAATTCTGCCAAGCGCCTGTAACTACCTGCGCTGGCTGCTTGTCGCCATGCCCTTCATGGTATCGCAAATGGCACTCAACAACCAACTGCGCATGCAGGGCGGCGCATGGTTCGCCATGATAGGCATAGCAAGCGGATGCGTCCTTAACATTATTCTTGACCCCATATTCATATTCACACTAGGACTTGGCGTGAGCGGAGCCTCGCTTGCCACTCTGGTATGCCAGTTCTTCTCATGGTGCATACTTCTGTGGGGAACCATGCGCAAAGGCTATGTACACATAAAGTTCTCCAACTTTACGCCCACCATGCACATGATGAAGGAAATCACGGCCGGTGGTCTTCCCTCGCTCATGCGCCAGGCCTTGGGCAGCCTTTCCACCATCTGCATGAACTGGACAGCGGCCCACTATGCAATGCCCGGCACTGAAGCATCGGCCATCGCCGCCTTCGCCATAGTATCGCGTGTAATGCTGTGTGCCATGTCGGTCATACTTGGACTGGGACAGGGATTCCAGCCAGTGGTGGGTTTCAACTGGGGTGCGGGAAAATACGGACGGGTACGCGGCGCCTACCTGTTCACTATGCGGACCACATGTCTGCTTATTGTTATCATATCCGTTGCAGGCTATGCCTTTGCACCTCAAATAGTATCGTTCTTCAGAAATGAGGACCCTGACCTTATTGCAATGGGAGCACGCATACTGCGCTGGCAGTGCATCGCTTTTGTTACAGTAAGCGTAACCACCCCCACCAACATGCTGCTGCAGAACATAAGACGCACGGTTCCTGCCACGATTTTAGCCATGAGCCGCCAGGGCATATTCTTCTACCCTGCAATTCTTATCATGCCGCGCATCTGGGGCATTGAAGGGCTGATGGCCACGCTGGCCGTATCGGACACCTGCACCTTTATTCTGGCCCTTCCCATGTGCATTGCCATCCTAAAGGAGCTCCGGCTGCGCGAACAATCCGACAGTCCGTCGTAGTTTCAAGGCTTGCCACGCATTTCCAGACAGAGAATCAGAACATATCCATATTCTAACCCTTAAGAAATATGGAGGAGATTCCTTTGTACACCGGGCTACATACCTTTGAATACCGGAGTATCACATGATACTCCGGTATTCAAAGGTAGCACACAGGTATGTCAACCGGTATAATAACTGAGCAGGCCTTAAATCAGAACTTTACCTTCCTTGATGCCTTGATTGCCTTGTTTACCGTCTTGAGCAATTTCTTTGACGGAACGGCCTTGGACTGGTCAAGCGGCAAGAGGTACCAGTCAACGGTCCATGACATAGACCCGCCGGCAGCAATCTCTTCATATGCTCCCTGGCTTTCAAGTTCGATATAAGTCTTCCCGGAGTTCACGTAAATCTGGATTTCAGCTTCACCCGGTGCAGGTTCGTCTGGAGTGATATCGGCAAACTTCTTCACCATGAGCATGCCGTTTGCTGCATAGCCCAGCCAACCCTTGCCGTCCGAGTTGATTTTTCGGTTTGCACGCGTCTGTTCAAAATTGTACCATGAAGCGCCTGCCTCGCCTTTGAATGGAATGAGTTCGCCCTGGGCAGCCTCGATCCGTTCGACCGGAGCATCAAAGAAAATCAGACCATTCTCGTCGGAAATAACACGTGAAATCTCCCATGGAGCAACTTTGCGGTTTTCGCTGCCCATATTCTTTATGGTGTAGATAACACGGATAAGTTTGCCGTTCTTTGACGGCATGAATTTCTTCTCGATGACATACGGAAGTTTTCTTGCCTGCTGGCTGGTAAGAGTCAGCACGTTGCCGTCAAGCTGGACGGTATAGGCCGCACGGTCAAACTCATTTACAGGAGGCCAGTTCCACTCGGTCTGCGGACTTGTCCAGAAAGTGCTGCCGTACTGGTTCTGCATGCGCAGTTGCGAAAGCATTTCCACATCACCTAGCATGTAGGAAGAAACCTTTCCGCCTTCGTTGGCATTGACAGTCATTACAGCATTGCCAGCTGTAATGACATACTTACCATCTTCGCTGGAAGGAGCAATACTCTGTGCCATTGAGACACCCGATGCGGCCATCACCATAAGGGCCGATGCAAACAATTTTGTTTTCATTTTCTCCTTAATTTTGTGAATTCGTACGGGCGATAGGACTCGAACCTACACATCGAAGATACCAGATCCTAAGTCTGGCGCGTCTACCAATTCCGCCACGCCCGCGCGGCAATGCATCGCAAAATTAGAAATAATTCACGGATTGACAAGCATTGAGGCTATCCATTCGCGAGCGGCTTCAATAATCGGATCGGCAAGAGTGTCATTGTCGGTCATCATTACCTTTTCGTCGGGTTCGATACCAGTTTCTATTTCGCGCATGGAACTGTCAAATGTCGGTCCGGATGAAAAACGCACTGACCATCCGCATGGCAGTTCCGACGAAGCCGGCAGACCTCCACCGCCACCGGTACGGTCACCAAACTGGCGTGCACCGGGCATGGCCTTCATCATAAGCGTAAAATCATTGGCTGCGCTGAAACAGCCACGGTTGGTAAGCAGCGCTACCGGTTTCTGCCAACGGATATGTCCGGTTTCAGATTCGATATAACGTGCCTCCGGCCTGGAAAAATCATCATGGCCATTGCCGGTCTTGTAGCAACGGTAACCGATAAGACGCTTTTCGTCCGTAAAGCGCGATGCAATCATTTCGGCAACCGAAACGTAGCCACCCCCGTTGCCGCGAATATCAATTATCAGGCCATTACACAATGCAAAATAAGAGAATATGGCATCGAGCTGCGAAGCAGATATCCTGTTGCTGAAACTGCTGATATACAAATAGCCGGTATTGTCACTGAGAATGGTGTACAGATACCCTGATGTCATGGTCTTGTAATCATCGGCCAAATACAGTTTCTGAACTTTGGACGAAAAATTCTCAAGTGAATCGGTTTTCCAATGGGAGTTGTATGAAATTTCGTATGGGCCATACAGGTTGACATGACCGTCCTGCAGTTCGCCAATCATTGCAGCCAGCACCTCGAAAAGATTGTAGTAACTCATCTTGTCCGATATTGACTGTCTGTAACGGTCATGCACTTCGTCCCAATCGACTCCGAGTTGCTGTTTCTTTACGGTAAAGTAGCAGTAGCGGGTATCCATTATATGCCACAGCGCCTCAAAATTGCCGGTCGGGGTATCGGGAAAGCCGCCGTCGTAATCGTCAAACGGGTTGCACGACACAGCCAGTATAATGAACAGCGCGCAAATGACTGATTTCACTTTCATAATCATTTCCATTTGAGATGTTCGAAACGGTGCACCAGACCGACGGTTGCGTATGAATGAAACAGGCCTGAGAAATTGCCGCCAAGTTTACCGCGCATCAGATACATGCAGTAGCCCACCTGTACCACCTGGTTGCATATCGGTACGTCAAGAGCGAATCGGGTTGACAGGGTCTGGGCCGTAAATGGAGTTACAACATGGAAATCGCCGGACAAGTTTCCTCTCGATGCCATATCGAAATAAAATTCGCCGTTATCGGGAGCAAAGCCCACGCCAAGCAGCGGCAGATGCAGCGTTCCTTTGAATGCCATCGGTCTGTTCTTCAGTCTGAGATGAAGGATATTGTCAAATATGGCACCGGATGACAGCTGGAACTTGGCATTGAACGGATTGTTGGTATTGGCCGAGTTCAGGACGCCCCCAAAATCGCCAAGTGCCGATATTCCTAGAAGACTTTCCCACACTCCGTTTGAGACAAGCTTATGGGACCACGAGCCATAGCCGTGAATCATGGCATGGTCGGCCGACATCGTACCGGCATGATTCTTCATGAGACCGGCACCGAAATGGATGTACAGATATCTGTATGGAAAGAAGCCGTCAGTATCCTTCAATGAAACCCGGTCATAGTCTCCAGCTATATACACTCCAGCATACTCGCTCGGTGATAGGTATGTGTCAAGCGATGCGACACTGCCTGCGCCCAATGACATGGAGCTTACCGACTGATTCACCTCGGGCAGCAAGTCGAGTCTCACCTGTGCGCTGGCAGCGGTACAGCATACAACCAGCAGGGCAAGGAATGCCCTGCTACTGGAACAGTGACAACTGCGGATCTTCAGGCTGTTCATTTCCGTCCTGCATTTCATTATCTTCGGGAACCGCCGATGCCGGAAGTTTCTCGGGCTCCGGTTGTCTGAGCGGTTCAAGCTCCTGAACGCTCTGCACCTCCCACGTGGTAATTCTACGTCCCTTCGCCTTGACGCCTTTCACCCCTACAAATTGTTCCGCATCGACTTCCATCGGTTCACGGAAATCGTCCGCGCCTCCCATAGTCACAAGAATACGCGGATAAGCCGTATCAGTTAACAATGCCAGGCGGCTACTGTCATCATCACCGAGATAGTTGATGCGTTTCTGAGTTTCATCGAAAGTGAAACGCTTCAGATACAGATACCCGTTCTGGCTTGCATCAAACAGCACCGCTGTCCAAACCTTTCCGGCTTCATGGCGCTGAATAAGTTGCAAATCGTCATCAAAGTGACAGTTCGGGTCAATATCAGTAGTGTAGTATTCTCCGTTCTTGAGAACGACCAGCAGACGGTCATCCTTTTCAAACTCGCCAAGCAGTTCGCCGTGCCCTTCAAAATCCAGACGCATAATGTCACGGTCGAGCCAGACCTTACGCGCTCCAAGGGTCGATACACCCTGTGACTTGAGGCCAATTCTAAGGACTTCATTCCTTGTCAGCAGATTACCCATCGACTGGCGGCCTTTGATGAGCAGTTCACTGAAGTCCTTGTCAAAGATGGGTTTCTTGAGCTTAGGATTCGGTTTCAATGTAACCTTGATAACCTCGGCTTCACCATTGCGGTTGGCTGTGAAGTATATTATCTTCGAACCCTCCTTGCCCTGTGTCAGGTCATATTCCCTATCACGGGTAATTCCTGTCGCTGCAAAGCGCTTCATAAAATACGGCCCTGTACGGCCATCGCGGTACACCACATTGTATATGGTACGCTTGTCGTTCTTCTTATAGACGTCAAGGAACAGCACATCCTTGCCTACGAACAGCTTATCGGCCACCCTTACAACCTTGAACCTGCCGTTCTTGTAAAAGACTATTATGTCATCTATTTCAGAACAGTTGCAGACGTATTCGTCCTTTTTGAGTTCCATGCCGATGAATCCGTCAGCACGGTTAATGTACAGTTTTTGGTTAGCCTCAATGACCTTGGTTGCCACTATGGTGTCAAATCCGCGAATCTCGGTACGGCGCGGAAATGCCATGCCATACTTGGTTTCAAGCATCCTAAACCATTTTACCGTAACACCCACCATATCGGACAAATCCTTTTCTATGCGGGCGATGTCAGCCTTCATTCTGGCCATGGTCTCTTCGGCTTTGTCCTTGTTGAACTTCAGGATGCGTCCCATCTTTATTTCCATGAGACGCAGGATATCATCCTTGGTGACCTCACGTATCATCTGCGGATAGAACGGGGTCAAGCGTTCGTCAATATGTTCACAGGCGGCATCCATATCTGGAGCCTCTTCGAATTCCCTGTCCTTGTATATGCGTTCTTCAATGAAAATCTCCTCGAGCGATGCAAAATGCAACTGTTCAAGAAGTTCTCCACGCTCAATTTCCAGTTCACGCCTGAGCAGTTCCTTAGTATTGTCAACCGATTTGCGCAGCACATCGCTGACCGTAAGGAAATGCGGCTTGTTGTCATCTATGACGCAGCAGTTGGGAGATATGCTGACTTCGCACTCGGTAAATGCATACAGAGCATCGATTGTCTTGTCGCTTGAAACACCCGGCGCCAATGCTATCCTGATTTCAACCTTATCGGCCGTCAGGTTCTCGACCTTGCGTATCTTTATCTTGCCTTTTTCGCCAGCCTTTACTATTGATTCACAGAGTGTGGTCACATTTTCGCCGAATGGTATCTCCGTAATGACAAGAGTTTTATTGTCAGCTTCCTTTGAAATCTTGGCACGGATTTTTACCATACCGCCACGCTCACCGTCATTGTAACGCGAGACATCAACCATACCGCCTGTCTGGAAGTCGGGATACAAGTGAAACTCTTCTCCTTTGAGGTATGAAACCGCCGCTTCGCACAATTCATTGAAATTATGCGGAAGTATCTTACACGACAGTCCGACAGCAATTCCTTCAGCCCCCTGAGCGAGCAGCAGCGGGAACTTTACCGGCAATGTTATCGGTTCCCTGTTTCTTCCGTCGTACGATGACTTCCAATCTGTGGTTTTAGGATTGAACAGGGTTTCAAGAGCAAATTTTGACAGTCGTGCTTCTATGTAACGTGGTGCAGCTGCACGATGTCCTGTAAGAATATTTCCCCAGTTACCCTGACATTCTATAAGCAGATCCTTCTGTCCAAGTTGCACTAGCGCATCACCGATTGATGCATCACCGTGCGGATGGAACTGCATGGTATGACCGACAATGTTGGCTACTTTATTGAACCTGCCGTCATCAAGTCTTTTCATTGAGTGTAGAATACGACGCTGAACCGGTTTCAGTCCATCGGAAAAGTGCGGAACGGCACGTTCCAGGATTACATACGATGCGTAATCCAAAAACCAACCCTGATACATGCCTGACAAGCGGTGGCGTATCATCCCGGTAGAATCATCCACCTGCGGTTTGTATGACGAATGCAGTTCCTCCCGTGTACCTTCTGTATTTTCAGAATCGAAATCCTCGCTCATAATGTCTTATGCTTTACCGAAAAGCAAAAATACTGAATACGTACGAATTTTCCAAACACTGCAGTCTATCAGCGACGGCATATCACGTCCTGCTTAAAGTTTCCTTACAAGTCATCTGAGTTTTGGAGATTTTTAGCATTACACTGAGCACCTTTTTTAAATAAAAAGAAGTACCTTTGCGAAACTTTTCAAAAACGGACAACTAATAAAACATAACAGAACATATATGGCACAGGAAGATGTTTTCAAGAAGATTGTAGCGCACTGCAAGGAATACGGTTTCGTTTTCCCGTCAAGTGAAATCTACGACGGTCTGGGCGCAGTCTATGACTATGGTCAACTGGGAGTTGAAATGAAGAACAATATCAAGACCTACTGGTGGCAGAGCATGGTTCTGCTTCATGACAACATTGTGGGCATTGACTCTTCAATTTTCATGCACCCCACGATATGGAAGGCATCGGGCCACGTTGACGCATTTAACGACCCTCTCATTGACAACCGCGACTCAAAGAAGCGTTACAGAGCCGATGTTCTCATCGAGGACCAGATTGCAAAATACGACGAAAAGATAGAAAAGGAAGTTGCAAAGGCAAAGAAACGCTTCGGTGACTCATTTGATGAGGCCAAGTACCGTGCAACCAGCAACAACGTCCTGGAGCACGTGGCAAAACGCGATGCCCTTCACGCACGCTACAAGGAGGCCATGAATAACAACGACCTCGATGCTCTGAAGCAGATTATTCTGGACGAAGAGATCGTATGCCCTATAAGCGGCACACGCAACTGGACCGATGTGCGTCAGTTCAACCTGATGTTCTCGACCGAAATGGGCTCGACCGCCGACAGCAACATGAAGATTTACCTGCGTCCGGAAACAGCTCAGGGTATTTTCGTAAACTATCTGAACGTACAGAAGACAGGCCGCATGAAGATTCCTTTCGGCATTGCACAGATAGGCAAGGCTTTCCGCAATGAGATTGTTGCCCGTCAGTTCATATTCCGCATGCGTGAATTCGAACAGATGGAAATGCAGTTCTTCATCAAGCCGGGCACAGAACTCGACTGGTTTGCAAAATGGAAGAAGACACGTATGGCATGGCATCAGGCCCTTGGTTTCGGAGCCGACCACTATCGTTTCCATGACCACGACAAGCTGGCACATTACGCTAATGCAGCCACCGACATCGAGTTCCTCATGCCTTTCGGTTTCAAGGAGGTTGAAGGCATACATTCACGCACCAACTTTGACCTGTCACAGCACGAAAAGTACAGCGGTAAGAACATCAAGTACTTTGATCCTGAGACAAACGAAAGCTACACACCGTATGTCATTGAAACATCAATCGGTGTCGACCGCATGTTCCTGAGCATAATGTGCGCATCATATGAGGAACAGGCTCTGGAAGGAGGCGATACCCGTACCGTACTTCACTTGCCAGCACCGCTAGCTCCAGTCAAGCTGGCTATTCTGCCTCTTGTAAAGAAAGACGGCCTGCCAGAACTTGCACACATCATACAGAACGATTTGAAGTTCCACTTCAATTGTCAGTATGATGAAAAGGATTCCATTGGAAAGCGCTACCGCCGTCAGGATGCCATCGGCACTCCTTACTGCGTAACAGTCGACCATCAGTCACTTGAAGACCAGACCGTAACGCTGCGTAACCGTGACACCATGGAGCAGCAGCGTGTCAGAATTGCTGACCTGTGCGGCATTCTCCAGGACAAAGTTTCAATTACCAGCGTACTCAAGAGCCTCTAAGAATGAAAAAGCATCTGACATTTGTCATATTGGGGGCATTCATGTTTCTCGGTTTCACAGCATGCAGCGAGACAGAGGAATTTGACGACCACGCAAACTGGGAAAGTCGTAACCGCGACTTTATAGAACGCATGGCCGACAGTTGTGACACATACCGCGTCCGCGGCATTAATGCCGACAACGCCACTGCAGGCCAGATGTTCAGACTACTTTCATACAAACTGGACCCCGCAAAGGAATGGAGCCGTGCGGGTGCTTACGTTTACTGTCGTGTAATATCAAAGGGTGACGGAACAGAATCGCCATACATCACAGACAGTGTACGCATCAATTACCGGGCGAGACTGATTCCCACCACGAACTATCCGGAAGGCGAGATTGTTGACCACTCGTACAAGACAGACCTGCTTGACCCTACGGTCAATGTTCCCGCATCATTTCAGGTAAACGGACTGATTGACGGAGTAGTGACTGCATTGCAGTATATGCATGTCGGAGACCATTGGATTCTGTATATTCCACAGCAGATGGCCTACGGGACAACCAGCAAGAATCAGATTCCAAAGTATTCGGCATTGATGTTTGAAATCAATCTCACCCAGTTTGCAAGAACAGGACAGGCCCTACCTCCCAGATGAACTGAAACGAAACAATCAATAACATAAATTATTTTATCATGGCAAAAATTCAAGGTGCCATCACAGTAGACAGCGAGCGCTGCAAAGGTTGCGAATTGTGCGTAGCAACCTGCGACAAGCAGGTCATAGGCATGTCGCAGTCCGTAAACAGCAAAGGTTACCATTATGCTTACATGGAAAACCCCGAAGCATGCGTAGGCTGCACGAATTGTGGTGTAATCTGCCCTGACGGAGTAATATCCGTCTATAGGGTAAAAGTAGACGAGTGATTATGGAAGAAGAAAGAGAATTAAGACTAATGAAAGGCAACGACGCCATTGCAGAAGCTGCAATACGCGCCGGATTCGATGCCTTTTACGGATATCCCATCACTCCGCAGACGGAGGTTATGGAATATCTCATGGAGACCGATGCCACCGCACGTACCGGTATGGCCGTTCTCCAGGCCGAGAGTGAAGTGTCCGCCATCAATATGGTATACGGTGGCGCAGCAACAGGACACAGGGTTATGACATCGTCTTCAAGCCCGGGCATAAGCCTGATGGCCGAGGGCATTTCGTATATTGCAGGTGCAGAACTGCCTTGTCTGCTCATCAACGTATCACGCGGAGGCCCCGGACTGGGTACCATCCAGCCAAGCCAGGCCGACTATTTCCAGACCGTCAAGGGCGGCGGTCACGGTGACTACAAGTTGCTGACACTGGCTCCTTCATCGGTACAGGAACTGACCGATTTCATTCCGCTTGGCATTGACCTTGCATTCAAGTACCGCAACCCGACCATGATTCTGGCCGACGGCGCACTTGGACAGATGATGGAAAAGGTTGCTCTGCCAATCCAGCGTCCACGTCTGGCATCATATCCGGACTGGGCTACCAACGGAACGCCAAGAGGCAAGGAACGCCGTTACATTACATCATTGAACCTTCTGCCAAAGGAGCACGAGTTGGTGAACATACGTCTGCAGGCCAAGTACCGCGAAATGGAAAAGAACGAAGTCCGCTATCAGGAATTCATGTGTGACGATGCCGAATACATTATCGTTGCCTTCGGTATCATAGCACGTATTGCCCAGAAGGCCATTGAAATTGCACGTGAAAAAGGCCACAAGATAGGTCTTTTCCGCCCCATCTCACTGTATCCTTTCCCTATGTACCAGGTCAAGGCACTTGCCGAGAACAAGCGCGTCAAGGGTTTCCTGTCAGTGGAACTTAGCGCAGGTCAGATGATTGAGGACATACGTCTTGCAGTTGAAGGACGCAAGCCGGTAGGATTCTTCGGCCGTCAGGGCGGTATGGTACCCACCCCGGGTGAAGTTGAAGAGGCCCTTTACAAGCAGTTCAATATCAAATAAGCAGCGATGGAAGCAAAAGATATAATCAAACCTGAGAACCTGGTCTATCAGAAGAGCAGGCTCATGAGAGAAAAGACCTTCAATTTCTGCCCGGGCTGCGGTCACGGCGTTGTTGTACGTACCATAGCCGAGGTAATTGAAGAAATGGGCATTGAGCATGACGTAATCGGCATTTCACCGGTAGGATGCTCTGTGTTCCTTTATGATTTCTATAATTTCGATGTTGTTGAAGCAGCCCACGGACGTGCCTGCGCCGTTGCCACTGGCATCAAAAGGGTTCAGCCCTCAAAATTCGTTTTCACCTATCAGGGTGACGGCGACCTTGCAGCCATCGGCACCGCCGAAACCATGCACGCATGCAACCGCGGCGAGAATATCGTAATTGTATTCATCAACAACGGCATATACGGAATGACCGGCGGTCAGATGGCCCCGACCACTCTTGAAGGCATGAAGACCACAACCTGTCCGCGCGGCCGTGACGTGAAGACCATGGGCTACCCGCTCAACATCACCCCGTTGCTGGCACAGTTGCCGGGTGTATGCTATGTAACCCGCCATTCGGTTCACACACCCGGTAACGTACGCAAACTCAAGAAAGCCCTGCGTACCGCATTTGAAAACCAGCGTGACAAGAAGGGAACCTCAATCGTTGAAGTCGTTTCCAACTGCAACTCAGGCTGGGGCATGACTCCGAAGCAGGCCAACGAATGGATGGTTGAGAATATGTTCAGGAAGTATCCACTTGGAGACATGAAGGTCGATGGCAAGATTGTCATGGACATGAATGAACCCAGATAAACAGGAACCAGTATCATGACAGAAGAAATTATTATTGCCGGATTCGGAGGACAGGGTGTCCTCTCCATGGGCAAAATCATGGCATATTCCGGTTTTGTACAGGGACTTGAAACAACATGGATACCATCATACGGCCCCGAAATCCGTGGAGGTACAGCAAACGTAACAGTCATTCTGAGTGACAAGCCAATCAGCTCGCCTATTCTTCAGAACTACTCGACCGCCATCATTCTGAACCAACAGTCGCTTGACAAGTTCGAAGAGACGGTTAAGCCTGGCGGCGTCCTGCTCTACACTCCGAGCACCATTTCACGCAAGCCCACACGTACGGATATCACCATATATCCCATCAGGGCCATTGAAGAGGCTCAGAAGATGAACGCATCAAAGGTAGCCAACATGCTGCTTCTCGGTGCATTCATGAAGATACGTCCCATGCTTGACCTCAACTGGGTCATGAGAGCCATCAAGCATTCGGTTTCAGAACGCAACTGGAAATACCTGCCGCTTAACGAACAGGCCATACGCCGCGGAATGGAGCTCGTTGACGAACTTCAGAATCAGAAATAAGCGAAAGATATCCGCACAGGCGAAAAGGGCCGACTGTTTTTCAGCCGGCCCTTTTCTTGTCCAGTCGGACGCTGCGGTCAGATTGATATGGACATAAGCGTTATGTCATCATTCTGCACTGCGCCGTCAGTGAACTTGCGGACCGATGCGACTATGCCGTCAACGGCCTGAAGATCATTCTGAGATGATGGCATCTGAGAATTGGCCCATTCCATAAGACGGTCCTCACCATACAGAGCCTTGTTCCGGTCCTCGGCCTCGGTAATGCCGTCGGTATAGATTATAAGACGACTTCCGCCTGTCTGAAGCTGATACGTCTCACCTTCATAAGCGAAACCCTCCATCACGCCGCATACAAGATTGCGCTTGGCATGAATATACTGCGAACTCCCGTCAGGAGATATTACAAGCATAGGATTATGTCCCGCATTGCAGAATTCCATCAGGCCCGTATTCATGTCTATCTTTCCGACTACCGCCGTTACGAACATCATGTCGTCATTGCTGCGGCAGAACGTGTCATTTATAAGCGAAACTATATCCACCGGAGAATGGCCCTTCTTACCTGTTGCGCGGAACGCAGCTATGGTAATTGCCATGAGCAACGCTGCAGGCACGCCCTTGCCGGACACGTCACCTATTATGAAGTAGAGTTCGTTGTCATTGACAAAGAAGTCGAACAGGTCTCCGCCGACTTCGCGTGCAGGAATGCTGTCAGCGTAGATTCCCGCCTTTTCCAGCTTCGGGAACTGGCGGTTAAGCATCTGACTCTGGATGTTGCGTGCCACGTCAAGTTCGCTCTTCAGACGTTCCTTTTCAGCAGTCGTTGACTTCAACTGTTCAATATAGTCAGTCACTGACTTCTGCATGAACGACAGGGCATTGCCAAGTTCCGTAAGCTCATCGCCGGTGTTTACCTCCGGAATCGGAATATCAAACCTTCCGTCAGTAATCTTGGAAGCCGCCGTCGCAAAGTCCCTGATAGGTGCAGCCAGCTTCCTTATGGTATGCCTGTTCAGGAAAAACAGAAGTATCAGAGTGACAAGTGCCAGAGCTATGATAATGAGCCACAGGTTTATCAGATCGGCAAACACGTCCTCGAACAGAGAGGATACGCAGATTATCCAGCCGTTATCCATCACATCGGCCACGAGAAGAGCTCCGTGCCCTCCGCCATGAACACTTACGCTGCCGGAACTCCCGGACAGCTCCCTGATATTCATCGATCCGGATTCGCGAACGGCGGTCAGACTCATTTGCGGAATGAACGGCACATCGTAAAGAGAACCTTCAAACGGCTTTTCAGCAATAGGGTTACATATTATATTTAACGAACTGTCAGCAATAACAACATTTGATTTGCTGTAAGGCCGCATCTCGACAAGCTTGTCATATATCCAGTCAAGATACAGGTCAATAGTAAAAATGCCAAACACAGCACCATCCGCATCGGTCATGGGATAGGAATATGTGGAAACCAGTTTGTCCTCATCGCTGATTTCAAAATATTCAAGGAACGGAGACTTCCATGAAGGCTGGCCGGTATTTACCGCATTATAATACCAGTCACGTGTATAGCACTCCCAACCGTCGCTCAGGAATTCTTCCTCGTCGCCCCATTCGTGCGAAATGTCATTGCTCCCGGGCTCACGGTTGGCATACATGTATGAATGGCAGTTAATTCCATCGTATTTGTAAGGCTCGAAGTAAAAGCCACACCCCAGAAAGCCGGGATTATTTACAAGTGTCTTGTCCAGCAGGCTGAATCCCCTGAGCGAATCAAGGAACGTGCCATTGCGATAGAACTCTTCGGCCGACATGGCAATTGCTGCCGCCGTATACTCCGTTTCGTATATCACCGACTGCACATCGCGTATCGATGTTTCAAGGCTCTGACGCGTATAGTCCACTGCACCGCGCTCCACTATTTTTCCGCCGCCGACTGCTATCAGAATGATTGTTACGACAAACAAAACCGCAGCAAGAAGCACAGTCTTGAAAGAAGCCCTATAGGCAAATGAACGGTTAGCCATAATCTGCCAGACATTGAATACGAGTCAAAAGTATATGTTTTTTATTGAAAAAACTATATATTTGTCATGTATGTTGACGAAAGTATTTTATCCGTATTACCGATATTACAAGTGCATTGCCGACAGTTGTCCTATGTGCTGCTGCAAATATTTTCGAATATCATTTTTCAAATGGGAAGAAAAACTGTTCGATACGAAACCGGAATGGAAGGACTTTGACAGCAATGGCAACAGCATAAGAGAATACCTTGACCATGACACGGAAGGATGGTTCTGCAAGGACAACAGTAAAGGAGCCTGCACATTCTGGGACAGCGACGGCCTGTGCGAAATACAGAAGAAATTCGGGGCCGGTGCAATGCCGTCGGTATGCCGGACATACCCGCGTGTCGTCACCAGATATCCGGATCGCATGGAATATGCCCTTGATGCCTGCTGCCCTGTGGTGGCTGCGTCCGTATGGAATTGGGGAACAGGAGAATTCATAACCGAAGGCCCCCAATGCGACGACCCTGAAGCTGGCTCGCTGACAGCAAAGCGCAATTCCGCCATGCACATACTGTCAGATGAAAGCACAAGTCTTTCAGACTGTCTCAGGCGGATTGACAGTCTTTTCGAATGCAGCGTCAGCATACCGGACATAGTCCTTGACAAAGACAAGTCTGAATATATGCGCAGAATGGCCATACTTCTTATTTGGGAGAACATACTCCGGCATGAACATTCAAGCAAGGGCAACACCATCATGACTCTGCTGCTGGAATTCATCTGCCGCTACTCGCTACGCCTCGGACAGGCAGAGTTTCCGTCACGTTGGGAATTGAGTGTGGATTTCTCAAAGAATTATATCAGTTTCATCAAGGGAACTCCCATCGAGCCCGATGATGAGGATCGCTTCATAGACGTCATTCCGGAATAGACCGATGGCAGAGAGAAACACATACATAATATCCAAGGGGTTCAGAAACTATTTTCTGTTCACCATTCTGTTCATGGTGGCAGAACAGACTTGTACCACCATTGACATGATTATGGTAGGCAATATGGTAAATGCCGATGCATTCTCCGCACTTGACCTGGCCATACCTCTGGAAACTATTTCAACCGGCATCTTCATGCTTATGACCGGCGGTGCCGGCATTCTGGCCTCCAGGCTTATCGGCGACCAGAGCTTCCGCAAAGCCAATCAGATTCTGACGGTATCGGCTGTATCGGTATGCCTGGCGGCCGTAATCTTTTCGGCAGCCGTACTGATCGGCCTTGACCGTATAACATCGGCACTCTGCCCCGACATGTCGCTCAGGCCATACCTGAAAGAGTATCTTCCCATCTATATGGCCGGACTTCCGGCTATGGCATTCTATACGGTTGTCAATCTTATTGTCAATATTGACGGCAAGCCACAGATAGCATTGTACGCAGTGCTGGCAGGCTGCGTGGGAGACATAGTCCTGAATCTGGTATTCATGCTTGGCATGGACATGGGGGTGGCCGGTCTTGCTCTGTCAACCGTCATATCATACCTCATACCATTGTCCATCCTACTTCCATTCATCGGCAGCAGAAAGTGCTCGTTCAAGTTCACATGGCCGGATTCGGGAATAGTGAAACAGCTTGAGGAAAACATAAAGGCAGGCTTTCCGTATTCGCTGCCCTACATAATAATATGTCTTATCACCCTGCTCATAAACTCGCTGGTTCTGAAAAAGTTAGGCAGTGATGCACTTTATGTCTGGAGTGCCGGATATCAGATTCTTTCAATCATAATAGTCATCATGGACTGCGTGGGCGGTACGATTCTGGTAACTATGGGAAGTATGCTGGCCGGCTGTCAGGATGTCAGCGGACTTAAAATTCTTATCCGCAACTGCAGCATAATAACCATAAGCATGGTTGGTATCATAATCATACCCGTTCTGCTGTTCCCCATCGGGGCCGCATCGATATTCGGTTTCAATCTGAACGTATCGGACCTTCCCATAGCCAAATGGATATCCTGCATTGCATTGTTCGGCATACCCTACTGCGTATGCTGCATAAAGTCATATCTCAATCAGGCTCTTGGGCGCGAGACCGGTTCTACCATACAGCTGACAGGCTTTTTCATAGTAACGATAGCAGCCATTCTGGCATGTTCAATCTTCCGTCCAGAATGTATCTTTCCCGTTATGCCTGTCGCTGGCGTTGCAGCCATGATTCTGGATGCCATTGTCTGTGGCATAATATTCAGGCTCAACAAGAATTATTCATACTATTTCCTCATTCCGTCATACGGTGAGCAGGTGCTGATGTACCAGTCAGTGCCATATTCCAAGGACGGTCTGAACAATGCACTCCACAAGCTTGAGGTATTTCTTGACCGATGCGAACTGTCACCTGCATTATGCATCAATGTAAACCTTGCCTGCGAGGAAATGATGCTGAGCATAGTCGAGCACAACGAAGGCAAGGATCAGGACTATTTCTTTGACGTCATCATTCTTGATGATGACAACGATGTGAAGATTACAATCAAGGATGCCGGCTACCCGTTCAACCCCATACGCAAATACAGCGACACTGCAGCCGATGCCATCAATGCGGGCAATGACGCAGACCTGTCACTCCGTCTGGTCAACAAACTGTGTCAGGAACTGACGTACAACTACATGTACGGTCAGAACACCATCTACATGTCGTTCAAAAAACCGTAGCCAATTACTTGGATGCGTCCTTCTGACGTATCTCCACGCGCTTTATCTTTCCGCTTATTGTCTTTGGCAGTTCGTCAACGAATTCAACGACACGCGGATACTTGTAAGGTGCCGACACCTTCTTGACATGGTTCTGAATCTCCTTGATGAGAGCCTCCTTGTCAGGACAGTCACGATATTCCTTTGAAAGAATGATCGTAGCCTTGACTACCTGACCGCGCACCTCGTCGGGCACACCGGTAACAGCGCATTCAACTACGGCAGGATGTGTCATCAGAGCGCTTTCAACCTCGAACGGACCTATGCGGTAGCCCGAACTCTTTATCACATCGTCGGTACGTCCCACAAACCAGTAATAACCGTCAGGGTCACGCCATGCAACATCGCCGGTATGGTAAATGCCGTCATAATGGACGGTCCCGGTCAGTTCCGGATTGTGGTAATATTCCTCAAACAGGCCAAGAGGGACCCTCTTGTCTGTATGCAGAATAATCTCGCCGCTCTCTCCGTCTTCGGCCGAACGTCCGTCAGACGTAAGCAGGTCCATGTCAAATGCAGGATTCGGCACTCCCAGAGAACCGGGTTTGGGTGTCATCCAGGGGAATGTGCCTATTGTCATTGTTGTCTCGGTCTGACCGAAGCCCTCGTGAATGTCAAGACCCGTATGCTGTTTCCAGAAGTCAAACACACTCGGATTGAGCGGCTCGCCGGCGGTAGTGCAGTATTCCAGAGCACTGAGATCGTACTGTGACAGATCCTCTCTGATGAGATAGCGGTATATGGTCGGGGGCGCGCAGAACGAAGTTACATGATAGTGTGCCATCTTTGAAAGGATATCGGCAGGCGTGAACTTTTCGTGATCATACACGAACACCGCAGCTCCCGAAATCCACTGCCCGTACAACTTGCCCCATACAGCCTTTCCCCAGCCTGTATCGGCCACAGTCAGATGGAGGCTGTTCTCATTCACATTATGCCAGTACTTGCCGGTGACAATGTGTCCAAGAGGATAAAGGAAATTATGCGCAACCATCTTCGGATTGCCGCTTGAACCGGAAGTGAAGTACAGCAGCATGATGTCGTGATTGTCATTGACATGCTGCGGCCGCACAAACGGAGCTGCAGATGCCATGCCTTCGTTCAGGCTCAGCCACCTGTCATCCTTATAGTCACCGGTAGCCACCAGATACTTCACCGATGGAGAATCCTTGAGGCACTCGTTCACATGCTGCAGCATTACCGGCTCGCTGGCACATACAATCATCTTTATCTGAGCCGAATTGGCCCTGTAAATCAGGTCCTTGGCGGTAAGCAGATGTGTTGCAGGAATGGCCACCGCGCCAATCTTGTGCAAAGCTATTATCGAGAACCAGAACTCCACCCTGCGCTTGAGCATCATCATCACGCAGTCGCCCTTTCCAATGCCCAGTGACTGGTAGAACGATGCAACCTGATCCGACTTGCGCTTTATGTCGGCAAAAGTGTAACGCTCCTCGGCACCCTGGTCGTTTGTCCACAGCAAAGCCAGCTTGTCAGGCTGCTGCGCGGCCCAGTCATCAACAACATCGTACGCAAAGTTGAAGTTGTCGGGAACTATTATCTCAAAATTCTTCCGGAAGTCCTCCAGAGAATCGAATTCTATTTTCCTTAGAAATTTTTCAAGCATGATGCGTCAGATTATTATTGCCAGGAATCTTGCAGGTTCACCGTTCAGAGCCCTCATTCCATGTGGCTGGGTAGCATCAAAATATACGCTGTCACCAGGATTCAGAACTATCTCCTTGCCCGCAATGCTCAGGAACAGCGAACCCTTCAGGACCAGATTGAACTCCTGACCGTCATGTGAATTCAGATGCATCTCGTCTTCCATCTTGGGATCGACCGTGACAATGAAAGGCGAAGCTTTTGCATGTTTGAAGCCCATTGCCAGAGCCTGATACTTGTAAGCCTTCTGACGCTCGATTACAGGTCCCTTGCCCTTGCGTACCAGCCAGTAGCTTGACATGGTGGGAGCATCGCCGGCAAACAGTTCAAGCGGCTCGACACCAAGAACCGATGCGGCATTACACAGGAAATTCATGGGAATGTCACATTCGCCCGATTCATATCTCTCAAGGTCGGCAACCGACACGCCGCATCTGTCAGCCACTTCCTGCGGAGTCATCTCCATATCCTCACGGAGTCCGCGAAGACGCATGGCCATCTGTCTGATCTGTTCGTTTATTTCCATATCAAATGACTTCTATCCCCTGCTCTGCGCACAGTTTCAGGCTCAATTCACGAAGCTTGAACTTCTGAATCTTGCCGCTGCCCGTAAGCGGGTATTCCTTGACGAAAAACACATATTTCGGAATCTTGTAGCGTGCTATCCTGCCACGGCAGTAGTCACGCACATCGTCAACGGTAAGCTGCGCGCCATCGTTCAGAATAATGAACGCGCCCACTTCCTCGCCGTATTTCTTTGAAGGCACACCTGCAACCTGAACATCGCGTACGCCATCCAGATGGTACAGGAATTCCTCAATTTCGCGCGGGTAGATATTCTCACCTCCACGTATTATCATATCCTTGATACGGCCGGTAATACGGTAATTGCCGTTCTCATCCTTGACACCAAGGTCACCTGAATGAAGGTATCCGTTAGCGTCAATGGTTTCGGCCGTAGCCTGCGGATTCTTGTAATAGCCCTTCATGACATTGAAGCCCTTGCAGCACATTTCCCCCTGCGTGCCTACAGGAACCTCGGCACCGGTTTCAGGATCCAGAACCTTGACATCGACAAATTCATAGTCACGTCCCACTGTGGTATATCTCACCTCGTCGGGGTCATCGATGCGGGTCTGGCTCATTCCCGGCGACGATTCTGTAAGACCGTAAACGCTGGTGACACGCAGATGCATCTTGTCCTCAACCTTGCGCATCAGTTCAATTGGGCAGAGTGAACCGGCCATGATACCGGTACGCAGACAGGTCAGGTCAAACATGTCGAACATGGGATGGTTCAGTTCCGCGATGAACATGGTAGGCACACCATACAGAGCCGTACATCTTTCCTTGTGGACCGATGCCAACGTTACCAGCGGGTCAAAGCGCTCGACCAGGACCTCCGTGCATCCGTGTGTCAGACAGTTCATTGTGGCAAGAACCACTCCGAAGCAGTGAAACAGAGGCACACATACACACAATTTGTCATCCTGCGTGAAATGCATGTGCTCGCCGGTAAGGAAACCGTCGTTGGCTATGCCGTAATGGGTAAGCATCACACCTTTCGGGAAACCTGTAGTACCCGAAGTGTACTGCATGTTCACAACGTCATGACAGGTGACAGACCTGCGCAGACGCTGGAACTCGTCATCTTCAGTATTTTCGCCCAGCAGCAGAATCTCGGCGGTGTTGTACATGCCGCGATACTTTTCCTGACCTATATAGACAACATTCTTCAGTTTGGGGAATTTTTCGCTTTTCAGATGTCCACGCTCACATTCCCGCAGTTCCGGCAGCATGGAATATGCCATGTCAACGTAGTTGCTTTCCCATGTACCGTCAGTCAGACACAGGGTATGCATGTCGGAATCCTTGCACAGGTATTCCAGTTCGTTCTGCTTGTAATTGGTATTGACCGTTATGCATACGGCGCCTATCTTAGCGCAAGCATAAAGGAATGTCAGCCAGTCAGGCACGTTCTGTGCCCAGAGCCCCACATGAGTGCCTTTAGTGACACCTATGGCGACCAGACCGCGCGCCATATCATCGACACGGCTGTTGAACTGGCTCCACGTGAAGCGCAGGTCACGGTCGGAATAAACGATATATTCCTTATCAGGCGTAACCCGGGCCCAATGCTCAAGGTAATCGCCGAGAGTCCGTTCAGAAAGTTGGTATGCCATTTCCGGTCAATCAGATTGGAGTATAAACAACGGCAAGAATCTTAGCCTTCTGGCCGTCATAGCCATGGACGTGATGCTTGACAATCGAATCATAGTAGATGCTGTCACCCTTCTCGAGCACATAGCTGTGCTTGCCGTAGTTGATTTCGACCATGCCCTCAAGCACGAAGATGAATTCCTCGCCTTCATGAGACGAAAGGTCGAACTGATTTCCGTCTGTCGGCAGAATGTCAATTACAAACGGTTCCAGATGACGGTTTTCCTTGCCCTCCGACAGAGAGTGGTAAATCATGCTCTCATGACCAGCCGGTGCATGGTTCGAGAAGCGTACGCTTTCACGCTCCTCCTCATGTCTTGTCACCACAGCACCCACGCTCTGCTGGTCATCGAGGAATGTCCCCAGTCTGACTCCAAGTACTCTTGCTATCTTAATAAGCGGTGCCAGGCCCGGCAGCGGACAGCCGTCCTCTATGGCTTTTATCTGTTCAACCGGCAACTGTGCCCTTTCAGCCAGAACATCCAGTTCAATGGACTTCGACTCTCTTATGGCACGAATCTTCTTACCTACCTGTACCTTTTCGCTCATACTGGTTTTCCTGTGAAATTATGGGTAAACTCATTTACGGGTTGCAAAATTACAATGATTATTGGCAAAATCACATATTGGGCTGCCAAAATACTTAAGAATATAATTTTTAAATAATGTGCCGATATTTTTGCTATCTTTGTGTGCTATACACACCAAACATGATGAACGATTCAGAAAACATCGGCCAGAACAATTATTCAGCATCCAACATCCAGGTGCTTGAAGGCCTTGAGGCAGTGCGCAAGCGCCCTGCAATGTATATTGGAGACATCAGCGAAAAGGGTCTGCACCACCTGGTATATGAGGTAGTGGATAATTCGATTGACGAATCGATGGCCGGCTACTGCTCGCACATTGAAGTGGCAATCAACGCAGACGGTTCGGTATCGGTACAGGATAACGGTAGAGGCATACCGGTTGACATGCACCCCAAAGAACACAAATCGGCGCTTGAAGTCGTAATGACCGTGCTCCATGCGGGCGGCAAGTTCGACAAGGGTTCGTACAAGGTATCAGGCGGTCTGCACGGTGTCGGTGTGTCTTGCGTGAACGCACTTTCCACAAAAATGGTCACGGAGGTCTTCCGTCAGGGAAAGATCTACCGTCAGGAATACAGTTGCGGCAAGCCCGTCACTGCCGTCGAGATTGTCGGCGATACGGAACTCAACGGTACGCGCCAGACATTCTGGCCCGACGGCTCGATCTTCAACACAACGGAATACAAGTATGACATTCTTGCAGCACGCCTGCACGAGCTTGCATTCCTGAACGCAGGTCTGAAGATCACCCTTACCGACTATCGTGTTCTGGAGGAGGGCCAGCCCAAGCATGACGTTTACTACTCGACCGAAGGACTCAAGGAATTCGTCAGCTACATTGACGAAAACCGCGTACACCTCATCACGGAGCCCATCTACCTGAACACCGAAAAGCAGGGAGTGCCCATTGAAGTGGCCATTCTCTACAACACCGAATACAAGGAGACCATACGTTCATTCGTAAACAACATCAACACCATTGAAGGCGGCACACATGTCGTAGGTTTCCGCACCGCACTGACACGCACCCTCAAGAAGTATGCCGACGACAACAAATTCCTGGAAAAGGCAAAGGTTGAAATTGAAGGCGAAGACTTCCGCGAAGGTCTGTCGGCAGTCATTTCCGTAAAGGTTGCAGAACCTCAGTTCGAAGGCCAGACCAAGACCAAGCTCGGCAACAGCGAAATTGCCGGTGCTGTCCAGCAGGCAGTCGGTGAAGCTCTTACATACTACCTGGAGGAGCATCCCAAAGAAGCCAAGATGATTGTTGACAAGGTTATCCTTGCCGCCCAGGCACGCGTTGCTGCGCGCAAGGCGCGTGAAAGCGTACAGCGCAAGAGCCCGCTGTCAGGAAGCGGACTTCCCGGCAAGCTTGCCGACTGCTCCGACAAGGATCCCGCCAACTGCGAGCTGTTCATTGTCGAGGGTGATTCCGCAGGCGGTTCAGCCAAGCAGGGACGCGACCGCCACACCCAGGCCATCCTGCCAATCCGAGGCAAGATATTCAATGTTGAGCGTGTCATGTGGCACAAGGCATTTGAACACGAAGAGGTCAATAACATAATACAGGCCCTGGGCGTACGCTTCGGCCTCGATCCGACCGACTCAAAGGCCGCCAACTACGACAAGCTGCGTTACTATAAGGTAATAATAATGACCGATGCCGATGTCGACGGTTCACACATCGACACCCTTATCATGACACTGTTCTTCCGCTACATGCCGGAGCTCATCGAGCAGGGACATCTGTACATTGCCACTCCGCCGCTTTACCTGTGCACAAAGGGCAAGGTCAAGGAATTCTGTTACGATGACGTACAGCGCCAGCGCTTTATTGACACCTACGGCGGCGGTCTTGAGCAGAACATCGTCACCCAGCGGTATAAAGGTCTGGGTGAGATGAACCCGGAACAGCTTTGGGAGACAACAATGAATCCCGAAAACCGTCTGCTCAAGCAGGTCCACATCCAGGACGCCGCCGAAGCCGACCACATATTCTCCATGCTGATGGGTGAGGATGTCGGCACCCGCCGCGAATTCATTGAACGCAACGCAACTTATGCAAACATAGATGCCTGAGGCATCTATGTTTACACAAGTTGCATAATCCTTATTTTAATTTGCCACAGGCAAATGCGCTTCGCTTGGCCGCCCTCCGGGACGGCTCAAAAATACAGGGCTCAAGATTTTGAGCCCTGTATTTTTGCATAAACAATCCGATAGGGGACAAAAAAAGGTTGGAGGAACTCCAACCTAGGCGACATTGAACAAGAAAGGATCTGTCAGACCAGCTTTGAAATGTAAGCGCAGAGCTTCGACTTCAGATTGGCAGCCTTGTTCTTGTGAATGAGCTTGGTCTTAGCCATCTTGTCAAGCATCTTCTGCACTTTCGGGTATGCAGCCGAAGCCTCATCCTTGCTGGTCATGGCGCGAAGTGAACGAACTGCATTTCGCATTGTCTTTGCGTAGTAGCGGTTGTGAAGTCTGTTCTTCTCGCTCTTTCTCATTGCCTTCAAGGCTGACTTGTGATTTGCCATTATCTTTTCAAATTATTTGTTTCTACTTGTAGCGTGTATGAGAGTCGAACTCATCTTGCAAGAATGAAAATCTTGAGTACTAACCGATATACGAACACGCCATCAGTCCTGAATAGTCAGGCGGCTTGCCTTTTAAGCGGTTGCAAAAGTAGCCACTTTTTTTGACACGCCAAACATTATGGAG
>JAZLIR010000007.1:0-46855 GCA_045617485.1 Bacteroidaceae bacterium | reverse complement strand
ACACTGAAAGTTATGATGTTCAAGAGACAATACTATCTCCAGAAACTGATTCAGGCTGAAGGAAACGGAATGGTCAAGGTTGTGACCGGTATCCGCCGGTGCGGTAAATCATATCTGCTGTTCAATATATACAGGCAGAATCTTCTGGATAGGGGAATTGATGTGAGTCACATAATAGAGGTCAATCTGGAGGACAGAAGAAACAGAAAACTGCGCGACCCCGATGCGTTATTGGAATTCATCGATGCGAAAATTCTGGACGACGGGCGGTATTATATTCTTCTGGACGAGGTCCAGCTTGTTCCTCAGTTCGAGGATGTGCTGAATTCATATCTCCATATAGGCAATGCCGAAGTGTACGTGACGGGTTCAAATGCCAGATTCCTTTCAAAGGATATCATCACTGAGTTCCGCGGCCGAGGCTGGGAGATCCATATCCAGCCGCTGAGCTTTTCCGAGTATTTCGAGGAGATTGGCGGTGACAAGCGTGAAGCTTTGGAGTCATATTACCGGTACGGAGGTCTTCCTGCAGTAGCGCAGATGTCCACACCCGAAGAGAAGCAGAACTACCTGAAGGAAATCTTTGAGACCGTATATCTGAAGGATGTGATTGAACGGAATCACATCAGAAACGATGAAGGGCTTAAGGAACTTGTGCGCATTCTTGCCTCAGCGATAGGCTCCAGCACCAATGTCCGCAGAATTGTGAACACCTTCAAATCTTCATGCGGTATTGATATCGCACCCAGGACCATAACCGGCTACCTGGATTATCTTCAGGACTCTTTCATAATCAGTGAGGCGCTCCGGTATGATGTAAAGGGAAGGAAATACATCGGAACGGAGACCAAGTATTACTTCGAAGATCTTGGCATACGCAATGCGGTTATCGGGTTCCGGCAGATAGAGTTCAACCATTCCATGGAGAATATGATTTTCAATGAACTGCGCCGTCAGGGCTTCAATGTCGATGTAGGACTGGTCGAGACCTTCAACCGCAATGCGGACGGTAAGACCGTACGCAGCAACCTGGAGGTGGATTTCGTTGTCAACCGGGCAGATGAACGCATATATATCCAATCCGCATATATGCTTCCGACTCAGGAAAAGGCGGACCAGGAGCAGGCGTCACTTCTGCATATCCCGGACGGGTTCAGAAAGATGATCATTGTAGGGGACCGTTATGACTCGAATTTCAACGACAATGGCATTCAGATGGTCGGGATATTTGATTTCCTTTTGGGAAAATAGTTCATCAGTACCAGAACGATGACCGGATGTTGCCAGCGCGTCTCATTGCCGGATGGGCTGTTGACCAGCATCGGAATTCTTCCTTTTTTCTTTGCTAAATCAAGTTGTTGCCGGTGGGTACAACTATGTGGATAACCATCTTCACATGCGTGTAGGCATATCTGTAAAAGTTGTATATCTTTGCCGTATATGAAGATAGAGGAGGCCATACTGTACTGCATTGCCAGCCGTAACGGCGGAATGCGTACTGAGCAGATTGCAGATATGATCAATGCAGGGAAGCTCCATGTGCGCAGGGACGGCAAGCCTGTCACCAGTGAACAGGTGTATGCGGTTGTGATGCGCAATCCATCCACCTTCTGCAAGGCCGAGGGTCGGATAATGCTGATGATATGAAGGATGCAATAACAGAGGAAGGGAAGTGGAAGACCCTGAAGAGCGAATATCTCTATGAACGTCCGTGGCTGACAGTCCGCAGGGATGCCGTACAGATACCAACACGATAGGAATCACGGACGAGGCTGTCAGGATAGACGATGTCGTAGAAACGACTAATCATTTCCAGTGTATAGATTATGTCATCGACAAGGCAATGGAGAAACCGACCGAGGCTATGGTGAAAGAGCTTCACCATATGCTGAAATCCGGGACTTCGGACAGTAGGAAATCGTGGTTCAATGTTGGCGAGTATAAAAAATTGCCTAACGAGGTGGGCGGGATGGAAACCTGCCCTCCTGAGAAGGTACACGAGAGTATCTCAGCATTGTTGAAAGAGTACAATTCGAAGCAGAACAAAACACTTGAGGATATTATTGATCTACACTGCAGGTTCGAGCGTATCCATCCGTTCCAGGACGGCAACGGAAGAGTTGGGCGTCTGCTGATGTTCAAGGAGTGCCTTGCAAACTCCATCGTCCCGTTCATCATCACGGAAGAACTGAAGTTCTACTACTACAGGGGCCTGAAGGAGTGGCGTAACATAGATGGTTATCTGATGGATACCTGTCTTTCAGCTCAGGATGCATATAAGGCTGTCCTGGATTACTTCAAGATTAAATATTGATCTTTTTCAAAGGTATTTGCCATATCTGTTTTTATAGATTTCAATTGAAACAATGTCTCTTTCAGTACTATAAGTCGTAGGAATGAAAAAAGAAAATTTATTCAGTGATAAAGCCCATTATACGTTATCCCGGCATTACGACTCGCCATAGATAATCATCCAGTCCTGAGAATCGCGCGGGATGTCAATCTCGTATATAAGGTCATGTCCGGTCAGCAGCGATTCCGGGAGTCCGTTGTCTATCAAGCCCTGGCGATATTCAGGATGAGCGCCGCGGGAACATCCGTACGGACACTGGTAGTGCCATTTGCCGGATTCTTCGAAATAGTGCCACAGCCATATCCTGTTCTGACTTTTCACACCATTTTCGTCAATAACGCTGTCTGCCGGAAGCTCTATCCGGCATAATGAGTCAAGCTTGTTGTAGAAAATGCTGTCCGGCATCTCGTCAAAATGCAGCAGTACGGTATCCATGAAATCGGGTAGAAATGTCGCCGGCATATACTTGTACTCCATTATTCTGTACGGAGGAAATTCAACTCGGCCGGCAAACGCCTGCACGTATTCGCGGCTGGCGCAGGGCGGATTCTTGAGATACTGATTATGCCGTATCCTGCAGTATGTGACGTATCCTAATACAATGACTGCAATAACGCAAAATACTGTCAAACTTGCTTTCAGACAGCCTTTGCCGCTGCCATTCTGTTTATTATTGCTCATATTTTCAGGAGTTTGGAAAGTGCGCCGATGTGAGTCTCAAAAGCACTCCGCCCCTTATCGGTGATGGAATACGAAGTGTTTGGCTTGCGGTCGATGAAACGCTTGACGGAGCTTATGTAGCCTGCGCTCTCAAGCGTCCTCAGGTGTGTGGTCAGGTTACCGTCCGTTACCTCCAGCAGCCCCTTCAGACTGACGAAGTCGTAACGCTCGTTGGCGGCCAGCACCGACATTATACCCAGACGGACGCGGTTCTCGAACAGTTTGTCGTAACCGTCCAGCAATATCGGATTCTGTTCAGCCACGGTTCCTTACGAGAAGAAAAATACCATATGCGATATGCACTCCGCCGAATCCGATAATCCACAGCAGAAGCGAGTATTCACGCAGGAAGCAGGCTGCCAGTCCTATTATGATGAACGCCAGGCCGGGCCATACCATTGTCGGTTCATTGTATCTTGACAGATTGAACACTGCCAGTCCGTATAGGCAGAGCATGACCGCCGGCATCCAGGTGAAGGCACCGACATATAGCAGGGAGTAGCAGATGATGCCTCCCATAGCGACCGGAAGAAAGAGCGTCACGAACTGCCGGCGGTTCTTGTCGTTGAAGGTAAGTGAAATACCGTCTTTTTTCGCGCGTATTATGCTTATGACAAAAGGAATTGCTATGCCTAAAGTGAGCGTCAGTAATACTGTCAGTGCAATACCGCCAAAGACAAACATGGCACTTGGTCCTCCGTCAATCTCATCCGGCGCTTTCAGAAGCGCATTCACGGTCAGGCCTCCCGCCAGTGCAACCAACCCGCATAACAATGGCGCCCAGCCGCCAAGGTATGACCTTGTGGAGCGGTCCATCATCTTACGAATCTCATCAATAGCCTCGTTCGGGGTAATTTTCTCTTCCATTTTTATGCTATAAAAGTACTTTGCGCTACAAAGTTAATGGTTGTATTTAATTTATCACACATTTCCTTCGTTTTTAACAAACATTTACCTTTGTGTATTCCAATTGGCTCTCTATTGGTTTATGCCTGCACCATTGCCAGGACAATACAAATAGAAGAAGCCGGTTCATAAACTCTTTCTAAACGGTTGTCGTTTAGTGAGATATGATACGGCTTCAACGTCTTTCCCTTATGATGCCTATGGCATTGTCCCGGACTTACACCTTGGCGATATTCTCGATGATTTGGCCTACTAACTCATCTTTTTGGTTGCAGACTGTTGCAGTCTGTTGCAGTCTGTAGCATGCCTGTCTCACCTTGGTGGCCAATCGAGTCCAAAATTTAGTCCGAGGTACAAATAAGGTACAAAAATGTGCTATTCATTGCATATCATTGCTTTCCAATGATTAAAATGCTATTCTGAAAAGTTGGCCTAAATGACTTTGTTACTGCGCATTGTTAACCATTACTGTGCATTGCAACGCATTGATAATCAATAAGTTACTTACCGATGCAGAAAGTAACACCGTTTTTTTATGGCAAGAAATTCGCATATATCCAAATACGTTTACGGCAACATGTCCTGAGAGCATGGGACCCTACACAAAAACGGACCAAAACGTGCAGGGTTGAATTGTCATTTGCGTCTTGGTTTACGAATTATTGGTATATTTGCAGCGCAAAATAAGAATTAATATGAAACATATTGTCAATGTGCTCTTTACAATGGCTCCACTTGTGGCTTTCACTGCCTGCGAGAAAGGCGGCGCATTACCGGAAACCAAAGCCTTTTCAGAAATTGAAGGCGTACCTTCGGACAATCCGGCTGCATTCCTTGCCACCGATGCCCAGAAGAAAACCGTGGCCACTCTTCGTAATATCAAGGACGGTCACTTGTACACCATGGACTACACCGCCGATTACAAGTTGGACCAGCTTATGGCAGGAGGCGGTGCCAGTTCGAGTAATGAGCTGAGTGACAAGATACTGGCAGGGCTGCTGAACCTGCCGGCACCAAAAGCGAATTCCGGTATGGATTACGGCTGCAGCGCATTCTGCGTCAAGTCTCCTGAAGGCGATGTGATAGTGGGCCGCAATTTTGACTACCGCTTTACTTCGTCGGCAAATGTCGTTGTACGCAACCTTGTCCCTGAAACGCACCAGTCAATGTGCATCTCTGCAATGCCATATCTTGATATAGACAAATATGTTGCAGGTTCACTTTCGGATGGCAAGACCGATATTTCAGTCCCTGCAGTAGCATCGGTTTACTGCTGTCTTGACGGAATGAACGATTCCGGACTTTTTATCGGTGTGCTCTCGTTGCGCGGCGGCGGGGCTGTACAGAGTGACCCGGGTAAATCCAATATAGTGCCCTCACTTGCTATACGCATTGCACTTGACAGTTGTGCAACAGTCGATGAAACTGTGGCCATGTTCCGTAACCATAATTTCTATGCCGATGGCACTGACTCCCAGAACAACTACCATTTCCTGATAGCCGATGCAAGCGGCAAATCGGTGGTGCTGGAGTATTACCGTCCAGGCGAAGAAGCCCCTGTAGAAAATCCGTCAGCTAAGGACTGGACGCTCAACGTACTGGATCAGGACCACGTGACCAACTTCTATCTTTCCGAAGGCTGGCAGAGCCTTGGCGTAGGTCAGAACCGTTATGACATTATTCATGACAGACTCCAGGAAAAGAACCGCATCCTTACCGAGAATGAGGCCATGACACTGCTCGAGGATGTCAAGCAGCTCCTTAATCCGGAGGAAGTGACCAGCAACACCCAGTGGTCGGTCGTATATAACCTTACCAAAAAGACTGCAACAGTCTGTGTGGCTAAGGATTACAGCACCAAGCTGCACTTCAGCCTGTAAGAACCTGTCCCCATAGTGTTCCCAGATCGATCAGATGGTCGCGCCTGCGTTCGAAGAAATGATCTCGCGAATGCCGTTGATGGGTGATATGAAAATGTGCTCCAGCTTCTTTCTGTCCTTCCAGTGAAGGCCCGACATAGCATCGGTCAGGTCATACTCAATGAGAACTGACACCTTTCTGTTCCTGATGTCGCCAATCTTGAAGCGTTCCCTGTAGTCGGTCAGGGTGAACGTCACATGATGCCCGTCAGTGCACAGCCCGTCAACTCGCGGCTTGTAGCCCTGGTTGCATCGGTACCCATCTACATGCACCCTAATGCGTGCGTTTGTAAGGTAGCCATCGGGAACACAGGGTAGGGCAGTGCACTCAAAGACCAGCGTTTCGTAGTCCGATTCGCGTATGCTGCACAGCTCCAGCCAAATGGAAGGCACCTTGAGTGGTCGTTCGTGCGAGGGAATGCCTTCCAATCCTGCCGCTACCAGTCCCAGATAACACTCGATGAACAGTTCGTAGCCTGAAATCCATGCATCCCCGAAGCGGCTTGAGGTATGCGACATGACCTTTCTGCCATGACTATGCCACAGTGCGCGCAGCTCGTCGCCTATTTCCACCCACGCCGCATTGGCGCGCGCCATGGCATTCTGACACCTGACCTGCGGCGCCGTATTCGGACATACGCACTTGCTCTTGCGGCGCAGAAGCATACTTCCGTCCCTGCCGTCGTAAGCCGTAATGTTACCCATTGATCCGTTAAGCCTGTTAAACGCAACGCGTGACTGAACAATTTGAGGCAACTCATTGATAAGAGCCGTCTGTAAATCGGTTTTCCCGATGACTTTAAGATTTGCTTTCATAGTAAATGATTTTATAAAGTTTGAATAACATGTTTTTCAATTACCACAACACTTGTAATACCGAAGGATATCCTTTCCATGTACCTCTCGTTTCCGGAGTATCACCTGATACTCCGGAAACGAGAGGTATATCGGCCGGATATGGGCCGTATTTCTGCCGGACATTCACGATATCACTCCGCCAAATTACAGAAAATTCCGGAAGTGACAAAAAAAAAAATTGCCAACCATAGCCTCGTAAATGGGAGGGATGGAGCGTGAAGCGAGGAAGTCATGCGGATATACCCTCTGGCCGCGCCGATTACAGGAATTGGGCCAGGACTTCGTTCAGGATGTCGGGGTCGATAGGCTTGGCCAGGTGCTCGTCCATGCCGGCCTCGCGGCTCTTACGGCGGTCCTCTTCAAATGAGTTGGCCGAGAGAGCCACTATGGGGATGTGAATCTGTGCCGACTCGCATATCCTGCGAATGGCGCGGGTGGCATCGTAACCGTTCAGTGTCGGCATCTGTATATCCATGACAATAAGGTCATAGTACATGTAGTCGCCTCTTGAAAATGCATTGCCTACCATGCTGACTGCAAAATTGCCGTCGGTCGCCTCTTCGACGGTCATGCCTTTGTCTTCAAGAATGTACCTGGCAATTTCACGATTCATCTTGTTGTCGTCAACAAGCAGGACGCGCTTTCCGTCATATCGTGTCTGTGTGCCCTGAGCGGTGGCAGTGACCTTGTTGTCTATCATCAGGTCAATGGTAATGGCATAACTGGTACCCTTGCCGGGCTGCGACTTGACAGTGATGCTGCCTCCGGTCAGATCAATCAGACGCTTGACGATAGCCATTCCGAGACCGGTGCCGTTGGCGTGGCTCTCGGTCGAATTCCTTTCACGGGTGAACGGCTCGAACAGAACCTTCTGAAAGTCCTCGCTCATGCCAATGCCGTTGTCGGCAACAGAAAAGATGTACGTTGCATAGCCGGACTTGCGAGGTTCCGTTTCACACAGGCTGAAGTCAATCTGTCCGCCCTGCTGGGTGAACTTGATGGCGTTGCCTACAATATGCAGGACTACCTGTCCGACCCTGGCGTCATCGGCCAGAACTTTGGTATGGGTTATGTTCTTGAGCTGATGGTTGAAGCTGATACCCCGACTTTTGGCCTGTTCGGACAGCATTGTAACAAACGACTCGTACTGTTTCTGAAGGTTTACGGGTTTTCTGTTGAATACAATGCTCCCGGAGTCAAGACGCGACATTTCCAGTGCCTGGTTAATGAGGACAAGCAGCTGATGTCCGGACATTTCAATCTTTTCAAGTAATCCGCACGCCTTTTCAGGGTCGCCTATTTCCTTTTTGGCCATTGACGTGAAACCCATTATGGCATTCATAGGGGTGCGTAGGTCATGGCTCATATTGAACAGGAAAGTGGTCTTGGCACGGTTGGCGGCATCGGCCTTGCGCTTCATCATGAAGAGTCGGACGGTTGTGATGCCAAGTGCTATCAGAACTATCAGCAGCAGTATGAGATGGACGGTGATTGCCCTGTGCGAAGCAAGGAATTCCCTGACGCTGACCGGCATGCGGCCCGAGTACTGTGCAGCAAGTGCCGATATTTCAGCCTGCGGTATGAACAGAAGACCGCGGTTGAGTATCCTGATGATGGGGTAGTCCTTGAGACGGGCTGCGAAACAGGTGCTGCAGCCGTTTGGAAGCACCATGCATGTCAGGTTGTTGTATTCTTCCAGTAGCCTGTCCGTTATGATGGTCTGGGCAAGCGCTCCTGTGGCTTCACCGTTTGCCACCATGTCAACGGCCCCGTGAATGGACTGGGTGCCTGCGGCCTGACTGTTCGGGAAATTGTCTTCAAGATAGAACTGTCCGAGCTTGGTGTTCTGTACCGCAATCTTCTCTATGGCCTGCGTGTAATTGCTGTTCTTTGGAAATATCAGGTCCATTGTAGTGGTGCTGATTACATTGGAACTGACAAGATTATGCTTCTGGGCAATGTGATGGCTGGGGTAGAATGGGGCAATCACGTCAATCAGGCCCGAGTCGAGGGCAACCTCGATTTCGTCCATCGTTGCGAAACACTGGTAATCGGCCGTAATGTCAAGACCGAGTCTTTCTATTATAGCACTGACAATGCTCGGGGTCAGCCCCTGTGCCGTACGTTTTTCGTTGTCGTACAGCAATATATAGGGTGCGTCGTTGGTGAAGCAGCCTATATGGAGGACCGGGTGCGCGCTTATCCATTCCTGTTCTTCCTGCGACAGGTTCCTGCGTATGGGATTGCTGTGGAAGTACTTGATTACGAGTTCCTCCTTGAGCGCCGGACTTTCCTTGTCTATGAGGTCAGATGCCTCGTCTATGCGCTCCTTCAGGTCTGGCCTGCACTTTGAAATGCCTATGTATGTGGGCTTTTTGCCAAGATAGCCAAGAATGTTCCAGTCATCGTCGCTGTATGACACGCTTGTCCATATTGTAGCATCGGCACGTCCTGTGCGGACATCGTCCCAGATGTCGTTCACGTACTGGCCGTAAACGGTTTCCGCATTGATGCCGGTACTGCGCAGGTATTCCTCAAGCAGTGTGTTGTAGTCGGCATCGGCCAGTGCCGATATTACGGCTCCGTCGGCCAGTCTGCTGCCGTTGCCTGTGCCGGCCGAGTCGGGTTTGCCGGCAATGTAGTATTCCTCATGTATGAGCGGGAGAGACGAAAACAGGATTTCGTCCGAACGCCGGGAACTCCAGTTGGTGTAGGGCAGTATGTCTATCTGTCCGTTTCTGAGCATGTCATACAGCTGAGCGAACGAACCGTACACGAATTCGTAGTCCCAGCCGGTATAGTTGGAAATCTGCATCATGTATTCGTAGCAGAAACCGCCGATGACTTCGCCGTCTGCCGCAAGTTCGTACATTCCTTTGGATTCGAAGACTCCCAGACGTATTCTGGAACTGTTCTGACCGATATCTGCGGTGGGGGCTTCTGCTTCTGCTGAAACCGGCATTGAAACGGTCATAGCCAGTACTGCAAACAGTATGGCGGATGCAATATTGCGTAAAGATCCTGTTGCCATTGTTGCCTGTATGTGATTTTCGCTCAAATATATGAATTTATTATCACATTTACAGGAACAACGAAAAAATGTTCCGGAATCAGAGCAGGAACTCGGACATGGTGGCTTTCAGCTGCTCCACGTCAATGGGCTTTGCTATGTGGCCGTCCATGCCGGCTTCTAGGGCGGCTTTGCGGTCTTCTTCAAAGGCGTTGGCAGTCATTGCTATGATTGGAATGCGGGAAATGCCCCTGTCAAGTTCACGAATCTGCCTGGTAGCTTCAAAACCGTCCATGACTGGCATCTGTATGTCCATGTCTTCAAGTATGGCTTCGGCTATTTTTAGCGCATTGGGGCATTTTTTTTTCGTTTTTAAGACTTGTTTTATTTGCGTAATAATACTATATTTGCTTGTTAAAAGAACAATAGGTGATATAGTAATAACGTATTCAACAGATAAACCGAAGATTATGAAAAAATTAGTTCTGTTCGCCACGGCACTGACCATGGGTATGACGGCCAATGCGATTGATGATATTGACACTATTAACGTGGACCGCATTTATTCCGGTAGCCACCTGGAGGCTTTTGCCGGAGCAGGTATCCATTCGTTCGCAGCAGACCCGCTTGGCGGCGAGTTCGAACACGGGTGGGGCAATATGGCTGGTTTGCAGTACCAGTATATTTTCAAGAATAACTTTGGATTCGGTATCGGCGCACAGATTTCCAGATTCACTTCAAGCGCCTCGTACCAGCGTCCTGCTGATATCGCTTATGGTATCATTAGAGGCTCGTCAGCAGTTGTGGAGTTCACTGAATATTCGGCATGGGAGGAGAACCAGACCATGTATATGATAGAGGTGCCTGTTCAGTTCCTGTTTGACGGCAGGCTTGGCAACAGCAAGTGGAATTTTCAGGCCGGTTTGGGCGCTACTTTGCAGTTCCCTCTGTCTGGAGAATTCAGTTCGGACGGGTTCAGCAAGACATTGTCCGGCTATACCCCGGATAAGAAACCTGTTTCTGACAGCAGGTACATCACAAACCGATATCGGGGAGTGAGCGGCGATATGTCCGATATTTCAGAGTTCGGTATCGGTGTCCAGGCCGATCTTGGCTTCCGCTATGATTTCTGTAAGGCTATGGGTCTGTATGCCGGCGTTTACTCCAATTATGGTATGATGGATGTTGCCGGTACCCATGACAGGACATATTTTTCTTACACCGACATTGATTACAACGATGTGTTCAGCACTACCGAGGTTGACAGGGTAATTCCTGTTGAACTGGGAGTGAAGGTGGCCATGCGTTTCAATTTCCGTAACAGGAAGGCAGAGCGTGCCGCCAAGGAGATGATAGCCTTTGAAAGATCCGAGAATGCCCGCAAGGCTGCAGAGAAAGCTGCCGAAGAAGCTGCGGGACGTGAACGTCTTGCAAAGGACGAAGCCGCACGCAACCGTGCAGAAGCTGACCGTCTTATCCGTGAGGCTGCCGAGCGTGAACGTCTAGCCCGTGAGGCCAGATACGAGAGCCTTCGCAGCATAGACAGAGCTGCAGGCTTTGGTGTCAATAGTGCAGTAATCAGTGATATTGACAACACTGTCGTTGACTTCAAGGAACTAGAACAGTGTATGGCCGATTTCCCGGACAAGAAGATAGTTGTGACCGGACATACCGATTCTACCGGTGCAGATGAAAAGAACATGGAACTTGGTCGGAAACGCGCCGAAATGTACCGTGACATTCTTGTAGAGAATGGCATTGATGCCGGACGCATTGAATGCAGGAGCGCAGGATGCGGTAAGCCTGTTGCCGACAATAGTACAGAAGAAGGCAGAAGACAGAACCGCAGGGTTTCAATTGAACTTACCAAATAACGTATAATTGACAATTAAAAAATATAAACACTATGAGAAAAATATCATCGTTGTTAGTTGCTGTTTTTGCAACACTGAGTGCCTTTGCGGCCACTCCTAACCTAAGATCATCTTCTCCAACTACTCTGATCATCGGTAAGCAGGCTACGGTTGTTACCACGAAGGAGTACGACGGTACGACCGATGCCGTTGTAACCGATGCCGGTTCGCTTATCGGTCTGAAAAAGGATGCTAAGGTTACATTGAATGCTGTAGCTGAATACGCAGATGCTTCGGCGGGTGCATACAAGAAGATCAAGGTTACATATTCACTGACAGGAGAGGATGCCGGTTCGTATGTGATTGCAGAACGTTCTGCTTCGTTTACCATCAGGGACGGAAAAATTGAAAAGAAGGTGCTTGAAGTTTCTGGTACTGAAGTTGCCGACAAGGAATATGACGGAACAACCAAAGCTACTGTCAAGGAAGCCGGCTCACTGGCCGGTGTCATTTCGGGTGATGAGGTTCAGTTGAACGCCGAAGCAGCATTCGTTGACAATTTCCATGTAGGTCAGGACAAGCGCGTTCTGGTCAGGTATTCCCTGTCGGGTGCCAACAGCGCCAATTACACTGTAGCCGGGACGGCCAATCTTACAGCAGACATTCTTCCATGTCAGATAAGCGCCGAAGGTATAGTAGTTTCAATACTCAGAATGGAAGGCGAAGGTAATGATGCTTCCATTCTGGTTCAGCCTGTCATTAGCGGCATTGCCGGTAACGACGATGTTACCATTACAGCTGTAGCAAAGTTTGATAACAATGAACCGGGTGAAAACAAGACAATTACCGTGTATTACACGATTACCGGTGCCGATGCTGAAAATTACATCGTTCCTGAAAGCTTCGTTTATTCGACTGAAGGCAAGATTCTTGAAGAAACCGTTATCAATCCTGGCGGTGAAAATGAAGACGAATTCTTCAGCGTAAATGGTGACGGATACTGTCCTGGCGATACTGCCGGCTTAACTTTCGAACTTGGAAAGGGTTCGCCGGTCGCATATAAGGTTATCTGCTCTGAAAAAGAGAAGAAACAGGGCTTTAAGAATATTGAATGGGATAACATTCCTGAAGATGGTGTTCTGCCGTTCTCAATTCCGGAAAACTGTGAACCTGGCAAGTATTCATTCGGTATCGTTATGAAGAATGAACTTGGCGTTGAGACCGAAGTAATGAATGTTGTAATTACGGTGAATCTTTCTGAATTATGGATTGACGATATGTTCGTCGATATGATTACCCTTGTTGATCCGGAAGGAAAGTATGCAAACATGACATACCAGTGGTACAAGAATAATGAGCCGATACTCAATGCCACACTTCCTTATTACTATGAAGAAGGTGGCCTGAACGGTTACTACTACCTTATGATCAATCCGGGTACGGATGATGAAATCCGCACTGTCGAAGTCACTTACTCTGCTGGTCCGAAGTCGGTTGTAAAGAGCACGAAGGTCGTTTATGACGGTGAAGGCATTGTCATCATCGATGAAAATGGCAACAGAATCAGCACCAGCGGTGTGGCAATCTTCTGATTTTGAGATTATGAAATTAAATCCAACAGCAAAAATGAACATTATGAAAAAGTCTGTCATATTTTCTGCAGCGGTTGCCCTCTGCTTCAGTGCAAGTGCAATGGATGATATCGATACCATCCAGATAGATCCCATATACACCAACAGTCACTTCGGTTTCTATGGAGGTGGCGGTATGCATTCATTTATCTCGAATCCCGAGAATGGCACTTCGTCAATGGGAGCCGGTTTCCTTGGCGGAATACAGTATCAGTATTTCTTCAATGACAATTGGGGTATCGGAGTAGGAGCTCAGATTTCGAAGTACAATTCAAAGATTACATATAACAGTTTTGAGTATTACGAGAATATAACTCACCCGGTTAATGGTGAAGATTACATTCTGCATACCAAAATATCCGACTGGAAGGAAAAGCAGAGCATGTATGCTGTAGAAGTTCCTATCCAGGCTTTGTATGAAACCGCTCTTTCGGGTAACTGGAACTTCCAGGCTGGTCTTGGCGCTACACTGGTTTTCCCAGTATCAAGCGAGTTTGAAGCTGAAAATGGATACAAGGAAGCATCGGCCTTCTCACCGAGAACAGGTCAGACCTATACCATGCCGGAAAAGTACGGTTGGGGTAAGTTCGAAAATGCATATTCCGATGCCAATGGCGAAATAGACAACTTGAAGTCATTCGGTCTTGGACTTCAGGCTGACCTTGGCTTCCGCTATGATTTCAACAGGAAACTCGGTCTCTACACCGGACTTTACTTTGATTACGGTGTAATGAACGCCATTGAGGCTTCTGAGCAGGAATACAGCTCATGGGGCGAGGAAGGCGCAATTTACAACAGTGCATTTGACAGCAAAGAAATAAGCCAGGTCAATCCTTTTGAATTCGGTCTGAAGCTTGGTCTGCGTTTCAACTTCCGTGACAAGAAGGCGGAACGCGCTGCCAAGGAGCAGATTGCAGCCGATAGGGCTGAAGCTGCACGCCTGGCTGCCGAGAAGGCTGCCCGCGAGAAGGCTGAGGCTGAACGTCTGGCTGCCGAGAAGGCTGCCCGTGAGAAGGCTGAGGCTGAACGTCTGGCACGTGAGGAAAAGGCCAAGGCTGACAGATTCGAAGCAATCCGCTACACTGAACGTGCCGCAGGTTACAGAGTAAACGAGTATGTTATTGATGAACAGGATGGTAATGTGGTTGACTTTGGAGCTGTCAAGCACAGCATGGAGGATTACCCTGAAGCAAGGGTACTTCTTACCGGTCATACAGACAACTCTGGCGATGTTGAAAAGAACAAAGTACTGGGTCTGAAGCGTGCTGAGAATTATCGTGACATGATGATTGAGAGCGATATCGATGCTAATCGCATTGATATTGAGAGCGCAGGTGAGACCAAGCCTATTGCTGATAACAGTACCGAGGAGGGTAAAAAACTGAATCGTCGCGTATCGGTTGAACTGAAAAAGTAATCGGGTTAATTCCCATATGTAAAAAGGGGGGTGGCAGCAATGCTATCCCCTTGTTTATTCGTATATTTGCAAGTAGAGCCAACATGGAATTATCATGAAAAGATTGTCAATATTGTTCATGGCGTTTCTGACGTCCGCCATTCCGACGAATGCCCAGAAGCGTAGTCTTGAACAGATGCAGGACATTGCAGCTCAGACTATGTTGTCAATGGAAGGTGATGAACATGTTGTGACGCGTTCTGCCGATGCAGTGATGGAAGTGGCTATGAGCAGTCCGGAACTGGCTGTCTTCAATGGCTCAAATGGCGGCTGGGTAATGGTGTCGGCCGATGAAAGAACAGCAGGAAGCGTTCTTGCATACAGCACTGAAGGTTCTTTCCAGTGGGCATCGGCTCCAGATAATGTAAAGTCATGGGTCGGGGAGTATCAGCTCCAGATAGACAGCCTTGATATTTTGGGTGTGGAATTTGTATCGGCAGATGCTCCTGTGGTACCAGGACTTGGTTCTCCAATAGTCAGTCCGCTCATTAAGACGATGTGGGGACAAAACAGCCCATACAATAAAATGTGCCCGATGGACAGCAAGGGTAAGCGTTCGGTTACCGGTTGCTTGGCAACTGCGCTGGCGCAGATTATGTATTACTGGCATTATGATGCAGACTATGAACGTGGAACTCATACAAATGTGTTTTATCCTGAATGTACCGTTGACTTTTCTCAGTCTGAATATGACTGGAGTAATATGCGCGACACATATTCAAAAGTTTCATATAGTGTGCAGGAGGCCGACGCTGTTTCAAAGCTTATGTATGACTGCGGCGTGGCGGTCGATATGTCATATTCTTCCGGCAGCAGCGGAGCATACAATGAAGCGGTGCCACAGGCCATATCTTCGTTTTTCGGGTACAGTTCGCTGATGCAATGCTGCCACAGAGACTCATATTCCAGCAGTAAATGGATTTCCATGCTGACTAATGAGCTTGAATCGAAAAGACCAGTATTATATTCAGGCCATAATAAGAACTCCGGCCATGCTTTTGTGTGTGACGGATATGATATAGGATACGAAGCCCGTGAAGCTAGATATTACTTCCATTTCAATTGGGGATGGGACGGCAGGAATGACGGATACTTTCTTCTTTCGGCACTGAAACCTGAAGAGGGACACGATTATTCGGGCAGTCAGAATGCCATTGTCAATATACGGCCTGCGTTTGATGCTGACGAAAGACCGGTCTGGCAGAACGGCTTCTGCTTTGGCCGCAATCCTGACAATACATTCAGGCTTATGGCATACGACAACAATGTCAGTATGTCAACAGTGGTTACTCCGCAATATGTGGAAGTTAGAGGCAACAGGCATTCATATATTATTCCGACACTGTTCATGGCCTTCAATGATAATGTGACCCGGGTTGAGATAAACGGCGCTGCCGACATTAAGGCCAACGCCTTCTGGAGTAATCCAAATATTGAGACATTATATCTTGGCGAGAGTATCGCAAAAATCAGAGACTATGCATTTGAGGACTGCAGCGGACTGAAAGAGGTGTATTGCCTGTCGGCGAATCCGCCGTCAGCCACAGCCAACGCTTTCAGCGGTGCGACAAGTCTAGCTGATATGACACTGTTTGTTCCGGGCAGATATTACAGCCGGTATCGTTATGACAAGTTCTGGAGCAAGTTCGGTATAATCAGGATAATTGACGTTACCGGTGTGGAGAGTACCGGTGACGTCGATTCCGACGAACCTGTGTTCAATCTTATGGGTATGCCGGTGAATGATGCGGCCACCCCGAACATTTACATCCAAGGTGGCCGGAAATATTTAAGATAACCCTATTATTTCAGATATTTGGCAAGAACCGAGTTGAGCTGGTCGATATCGATTGGCTTGGCGATGTGATCGTCCATGCCTGCTTCAATGGCAGCCTTGTGGTCTTCTTCAAAGGCGTTGGCTGTCATGGCTATGATGGGTATTCTGGATATCGGCGTGCCAAGGGCTCTGATGCTGCGCGTAGCTTCGTGGCCGTCCATGACAGGCATCTGTATGTCCATGAGTACCAGGTCGAAGTCTCCATCGGCTGCTTTGGAAATTATGTCGAGCGCAATCTGACCGTTTTCGGCGGTAGTCATTATGCAGCCGTATTCTTCAAGAATGGTGCATGCAATTTCGCGGTTGAGTTCGTTGTCCTCGGCCAGCAGTATCTTTTTGCCTTCCAGTCTGAATGCACTTTCGTTATTTGACGTTTCGTCCAATGTCTGGGTATTGTCGGTTTCATCGGCCAGCTGTTTGAATGTAATGCTGACCGATATGGTTGTGCCTTTGCCCAGTTCGCTTTCAATGTCAATGGTTCCGCCCATCAGGTCAATGAGGTTCTTGGTAATGGCCATACCAAGTCCGGTGCCCTGTATGCCAGTCATGCTTGATGACTGTACGCGTGTGAACGGGTCGAAAATGGTCTTCAGGAACTCCTTGCTCATACCCATGCCGTTGTCCTTTACCGTGAAGACGTATTTACCGTAGCCCTTCTTTGATTTGAGCTGTTCCACATTAAGGCCAATCTTTCCGCCGGCAGGGGTGTATTTGATGGCATTTGACAGAAGGTTCAGAAGCACCTGGTTCAAACGCAGTCTGTCACATTCGACATTGGCATTGCCTATTCCGGTTATGTCAAGACTGAATTCCTGCTGCTTTGCTTGAACGTCGGCCTGAATCAGGTCGGCAATTGTGCGTGTTATGTCTGTCAGATTTTCCGGATGCGCATCGATGGTCATTTTGCCGGACTCGATACGGCTCATGTCAAGCACGTCGTTTATGAGTGACAGCAGATGGTTCGATGACTGGGTTATCTTTTCCAGGTAGTCGCTTACTTTCTCAGAGTCATTGATGTGGTTTTTGGCAAGTCCGGTAAAGCCTATTATGGCATTCATCGGTGTCCGGATGTCATGACTCATGTTGTTCAGGAAGGTGGTCTTGGCGCGGTTTGCACTTTGGGACATGGATAGCGCCTCTTCAAGCTGTTTCTGCTGCTTTTCAAGAAGGACTTTCTGATTTGCTATCTGCTGGCTCATCTTTACGCTGTTGGCGCTTTCATCATCAAGGTCCTCGTAGGTGGCGCATACTGTCTGAACCTCTCCGTCCTTGCGTTCAATGGCATACAAAGACAGTCTGGCAAGACGGCCGTCGCTTTTGGGCTTTTCAAACAGAATCTCCCTCTTGTTTTCGTATTTCAGGAATTTCCTGAATTCCTTTGCGTCAATGAAGGGCGCAATATTGGCTTTGTCCTTTTCGGAAAGCATATCCACCAGGAAACCGAACATCTCCGAGTGGTGCAGTGTCGGCAGTTCTGCATCGGAATTATCCTGGATTTGGTCCTGCTTGACCACTTTGACCGTATCTGTGTCGATGTCAACCAGATATATTCCGTAACAGTTGCTGGATACGGCCTTGTGAGCCATCTCATGTGCCACGGTCGAGTCAATATCGGCAAAGGCTATGATGACCTGTTCTTCATCGATTCCCGATACACGCACCATGTTCCAGTGCACCAGCCCCTCTATGACATTTCTGAACCGGATGGAGAATTCTGATTCTTCTTTGATTCTCGCTCTGAGTGTGGAAGGGCTGAATGTATCCTTCAGAACCTTGCGGTCATCTTCGTGGATGAAGGGAAGGAATTTGTCAAACGATTCGGTGAAAGTCGAATTGGCGTTGACGGTTATTTTGCTCTGATTCTTACCCAGAATGCGGTATGTGTTATTATTTGTATTTACGACAATAGTGGCCTGATAGTCCTTGCTGAAACGGCCTATCACCTTCCTCATGTTGTCGTTCTGTCTTACCTGTTCCTCACGCTGCTTCTTTTCCTTCAGTTCGTTCGATATGTCTATGAACCCTATGGCGGCATGACTGGCGTCCGAGCCGCGGACGACCTGCATTCTGTACAGCTTTTCCTGCCCGTCGGATATGTCACTGAATACATGGGTGAATTCCTGCCTTTCGGCAAGTATGGCTTTCATACGTTCTGGACGCAATAGGTCCAGAAGACTTTCGCGGTCCTGGGGGTGGACATCGTTGTTTATGTACTGGACAAGAGCATCAAGGTAGTTGGTGCTGATGGGATATTTGCCGTCAAAGAACTGTGATTTCTTGTAGGTCTGGCAGCTGTGGTCGTCAAGACCTATGTAGTATGCTGAAAGATATGTGTCAAGGAAGAAGTTGGAGAACGTGATGATTTCACCCAGCTTGCAGTGTAGCTTGTCGGAAATGGACAGCAGGATGTCATCGCCACCAAGCGATGTCACATTCATTTCGTTCCACATTGCCATGCCGTCAAATTCAGACCGGAATTCCAGACTGTAAGAGCTGACACTCTTCAGCTTTGTGCGGATAACGTCAAAATCCAGTTCTTCAACCATCTTGTCACGGTCAGAATAGGTGACAACATTGTCGAGAACATGTTCCCTGAACTGTGAGAAAGACTTGAATTTCATGCCGAATCCGGCCATTACCGAATCGGTTCTCATGACAGTATATGTGTCGTCGGCCATATTGACAGAATATACCAGACTGAAGTTTCCGGTAATGCTGTTGATAAGTCTGCTGTAGTCTTTCCTCCTAAAATTCAACATGTCAAAAATATCCTTACAGTTTATTGTATAAATTGTAGCAGTGTCTCCTTGAGCCTGTCAATATCAATGGGCTTTGCAAGATGACCGTCCATTCCTGCGTTCATTGCGTCCTGACGGTCCTCGGAAAAAGCATTGGCTGTCATTGCGATGATGGGAATGTGTACACCCGCCATGGTGTCGGTCTCCCTAATCAGTCTGGTGGCCTCGTAGCCGTTCATGACAGGCATCTGAACATCCATGAGTATGAAATCATAATGGTCATATTCACCTTTGTCAAACTGTTCTCTGACGGTGCGTACTGCAATGTCACCGTCTTCGGCCTCCTCGACTTTCAGGCCCATGTCCTCAAGTATGAAACGTGCAATCTCTCTGTTCAGTTCGTTGTCTTCGACCAGCAGAACGCGGCATCCGTCAAGTGTCCTGCTGGTGCTGCCACTGTCGGACGTGTCCGTGCTACGGGTGCTGTCATCAATTTCAAGTTCTACGGTAATGTCAAATCTGGTGCCCTTGCCTGTATCTGATTCTACCTGAATGGTTCCGCCGATAAGGTCCAGCAGACTCTTGACTATTGACAGTCCGAGACCTGTTCCCTGTATCTTGCTTACCGTTGTGCTCTTTTCACGCGTAAACGGCTGGTACAGTACTTTCTGGAACTCTTTGCTCATGCCGATGCCATTGTCCTGGACGGTGAACACATAGCGGGCGTATCCGGGTCGTCCGCATTCAACCTCTTTCAGAGTGAAGTCAATTGTTCCGCCGGCATGTGTGTACTTTATAGCATTGCCGGTGATGTTCAGGGTTATCTGGCTCATTCTGGCTTCATCGGCAAGAATGTTATTGTGCTTTATATCGACAAGCTGATGGTTGAATGTAAGCCCTTTGCTCTTTGCCTGCTCGCCAAGCACTGTTACAAGTGCCATGTAGCGTTCTTTCAGATTGACAGGCTTGTAATTGAATTCAATGCGGCCCGATTCTATTCTTGACATTTCAAGCACCTGGTTTATGAGCATGAGCAGCTGCTGTCCCGATATGTCAATCTTGTTCAAGTAATCAATGACTTTATCCCTGTCATCACAGTTTCTGATAGCCATGTTAGTAAATCCCATGATGGCGTTCATGGGAGTGCGTATGTCATGACTCATGTTGAACAGGAAGGTCGTCTTTGACTTGTTGGCCGATTGGGCCATGGCAAGGGCGTTTTCAATTTTCTTCTGATTCTTCTGCTGTTCCCTGACCTGGTCTGATATGTCAATGTGGATTCCCAGGAATTCGCCTTTCCCAAATTCGTCACGGATCATACGGCCTGCCGAACGGAACCAGTGGTACCGGCCGTCCCTTTCCATCATGCGGTATGTGGTGTCGAAAGGTGTCCTGCAGCTGTGGTCTTTGATGGCGGCATGAAATTTTGCCATCGTATCGGCCTTGTCATCGGGATGTATCGCTTCAGTCCAGGCGAATAACGATGATGAAAGGTTGATGTCGGTCAGTTTCTGAAATCCTGAGGACAGTTCGCTGCCGATAACCTCATCATTCCTGTCAACAATGAATGACCATTTGTTGGATTGGATGATTTCATGAATGATGTTGTTGCGCTTTCTTTCCTCTTCGGCAATTTTCAGGGCTTCTTCCTGCTCCTGAACGATTTTACCGGTAAAGTGGGTGATGCGTGCAAGAAGCGAACTGTCCTTGTTGCGTTTTATCGTAGAACGGTTTCTTGTCTTTGCATTGCCTTCGCGGAAACTGATGAGAACCAGCGTGGAGTTCATGACGCGGATTCTGTTGCCAATTCTGAGTATCTCGCCGCCGGTGTAGAAACCGTTTGTCGTGGCAATTCTCTGAAGAGGTATGGTCTCGCGGCTTATTTCTTCATCGCCCCAGAACCATTTTCTGGCTGCGCATGAGAACGACTTGATGACTTCGGGGTCAAAAGACTCGATAAGATTCAGTTTGTCATACAGGCTGTCAAGAATGGTGTTCTTGTCTCCGTATGCTATGCGGACAAGCGAATCTTTGTGAATTGGAACAATCATCTGAACGGATCCGTCAGGGTAGAATCCGCGGGGTGTGCGCAGATATTCCACACCTTCTTCTTCAAGCATCAACGGGAATACGAGCGTGTCGCTGGACTCGTCGTCAACAAGGTTGAGGTATTTCTTGTAGATATCTCTGGGCTTCTGTCCGTCGATTTCGTGTATGTCCTTCCCGGAACTTCTGGTGACGGCCATATAACGTCCAAGTCCTTTCCAGCCTACAATGCAGTTGCTTGCAATATGCAGGTCATCGCCGAAATACAGTATAACGGCAGTTCCTTTTTTTGCAACAGGGTGTCCTTTTGCAAAGACCGACGCTTCAAGTGTGAGTTCCTGACAACTGATGCTGAGACCGCCGAATATTGTGACTCTGCTGCTAAGACTTATTTTGCTGTTGTCAATGTCAAGGTGTTCGTTGTCGTACGATGACGGAATAAGTTCGACCGCTTTCAGTCCGTCGAGGGTCCTGCAGTATGACCACAGGTTTTCGAGGGAGGAATACTCGGTGTCTTCTTCCATCCAAAGCAGGCTTGCTTTTGTGTTCTGTCCTTCAAGTACCTGGCAGCTGATGTAGATGCCGTACTGGTGGACGCCTTCCACAATGCTTGCAGAAACTTCGTTGCCGTAATATATGGCATCGGGGAAGGTGCGTTCTATACATTGTGCAATTGTCGGGATGTATTTGTCAGGATACACTGACCATGTGATGTAGAACAGGAACCTGTCGCTTGGAAGACTGGAGTGCAGCTCTCTGATTTCGTTCAGCCTGCTTTCAAAACTGCCGGCATCGGTATATCTGATCTGATACGATTTCATGTTGCCTGTTCAAAAAATGCAAACCCTGCTAAACACTCTCTTATTTGCAAATGTATAAGATAATTTCAATTTCTGTTCTGACATGTGCACTTTTTTTATTGTCAGATATGGATATGGTGGGGAAAAAAGAACCGGATAGTGGCAAATTGTTGCGGCAAGTGGGGCAAAACACCATAAAAAACAAACTGCGGCCCGGAATATGCCGGACCGCAGCTCATTGGATTTGTAAAGTACTTAGAAGAGAGCCTTTACCTTGGCGATGATTTCCTTTGATGGCGTGTCAGGCGCTATTTCAAGGTCACTCTGCTTGAATACATAGCCTTTGCTCATGGCGGCAAGGGTACCGCCGCCCGTGCAGTTCAGCATTATGTTCTCTTCCTTGCCGACACGGCCTTCTTCAACGGCCTGAGCCAGTGCAGCAACTGCTACGCAGGCCGATGGAAGCAGCTCGTAGCCTTCAAGGTTGCGGAACTGCATCATCCAGTACATGATGTCGTTGTTGTCGGCAAGATAGACGTCTCCGTTGCTCCATTTGAGTACATCGAACAATCCGCCGGCCATGCTGTATGGGGGCTTGCGGTTGGAGAGTACTTTGGCAAGTATGATTTCGGCCTCACGGCGTCCGACTTCAGGGTCAAGTGGCAGAAGGTCACGTGAACCTGCCTTCCATGAATCGTAAATGAGTGTGAAAGGCTTGTTCTGGGCTACGAAAACCTTCATGTTGTTCTTGCCGAATCGCGGGTCCTGTGCAAGACGGTTTGCGTTTTCCCATGCTGCAATGGCGCCGGTACCGGATCCTACGGCCTGGAAATATGCATCGGGAATGACTCCTGTCTTTTCAGCGAAACTCAGTATGGTTGTTCCCATGCCGTCACGGCGCGCTATGTTCTTGGCACCGCCTTCAAGCATGAACATCGGGTCTTCTGCCAGTTTTTCACCGACGCTGATGGCATCGTAGTAGTCGCATCCGTGGGGAACTGTCACCAGTTTGACGCACTTGTTCAGTTTTTTTGTGAACCACAGGTCATGAAGACAGTCGCAGGGTACGCATATAACAATTGGAATCTTGTTGTCCGAGCATACCTGGGCAAATGCACGTGCCGTGTTTCCGGCCGACTGAACTACGAGTATGCGCTTTTCGCGTGAGTCCATACGTGCCAGAACGGAGTAGGCTTCGGTCTCCTTGAACGAGCAGGTACGGAACTTGGCTCCCAGTTTCGGATTCCAGCCTGAATATGTTATGTACAGGTTTTCCAGTCCGAGAAACTTAGCAAGCCCCTTTGACTTGTATGTTACAGGTGCGCATGACTTTTTCAGGGTCTTGCTTATGGGCATCCAGTTGGCGTAGCGGTATATGCCGTCAAGTTCGGGTATTGGAGTGAATGTGCGGTTGTCATACACTGCTCTGATCAGTGAAGGAGTCTTGCCGCTCGGGTCACTCAGAGTCCATCCCTTGTCTTCAAATTCATGACCATCGGCCACATTGACGAGATGGTACTTTGTACTGTCCAGTTTCATTTTCTTTATATTGTTTTTGTCTGTTCGTCAAATATCTGTGCCAAATCTCTGACAGGTCTGTCACTGTAGCGTGAGAATGTTGCCAGACACAGAGGGCAGGCGGTTGCAATGGCATCGGCCCGGCTGGCATACAGGTTCTCAAGCGATGCCCGCGTGATTTTCTCCCTGTGCGCGAAATCAAGTGATAGGGAACCGAGCGAACCGCCGCAGCAAACGCTTTCAGTACGGTTTTTCGGTGCTTCGGCTATGCCTGCGGCCTGCGCAATAAGTCTGCGCGGCGTCTCGTACATTCCACATCCGCGACCCAGTTCACAGGGGTCGTGATAAACATAGCAAATATCGCTTTTTTCCTTGAATTTCAGTTTGCCGGTTCCGATAAGTTCAGTGAAATAGTCGGCATAGTGTACGACTCTGATTCCCGGCAGGCTGTATTTTTCCCTGAATTCACGGTAGCAGATGGGACAACTTACCAGCAGGGTGGTGGCTCCGCTCGCAAGAATCTGTTCCTCGTTGCGGTGAATCAGTTCCTGGGCTTCTTTCAGACGTCCTGCTGTATGAAGCGGACGTCCGCAGCACAAGCCGCCTTCACGGTCCATCCATTCGTATTTGACACCGGCTTTTTTCAAGATTGATTCAACGCTGCGGCCAATAAGCGGGGTGAGTTGTGTCATACAGCCTCCAAAATACAGCACTTTGCCCTGAGCGTCGGGTGCCGTCGGCCTGTTCTCAATTGTGGTGAAATCGGGTCCTATCCTATACTTGCGTGTGGCTCGTGACAGTATTCTCAGCTTAGGTCCGTCAACGCCGACCTGGCAGACCGATTTGCATTTGCCGCAAAGCATGCACTTGTCGGCAATCTGTTCGATTCTTTCCTTGTTGTTTCTGCGTACCTGACGGGTAAAATAAACTGTGCTGTCTTTCAGATTGGCCGTATCGGCATTCATAGGACAGGCATCAATGCATACACCGCAGTTCGGACAGCTGTCTGTCTGCACTTTGGCCATTCCCTTTCCAGGCTGCGTAACTTCAATGTGTGCGTTGCGCATGGTTATCAGCAGCATTTCGGCTGGGATGTGCAGATAACGGCTGAAAGGCAGAACGCACATGAACGTGCACAGCGCAATTGAGTATGCCCACCAGAGTGTAGGGTCGGTATTGCCGCTGCGGGCGCACAGTTCGGCAAGAAATCTTAAGGGGAAGATGGCCCATAGCGAGTATAACCCTATGAGGTTGAGCAATGTGGGTCTTGAGGTGCGCTTCATTCCGAACAGTCTGGAATAGAACCTTTTGATTACGGCAAGCGCAATGCCAGCAAGTATTATATAGAGAAACAGGTCCGACAGCCTGGCTATGAGAACGGTACTGCCTCCTTCAATGAAATAGTCAAAGAAGATAGGGTAGTAGAATGTGCTTATTCTTTTGGGAAAATACAACAGTACCTGAATGTGTCCAAGCAGTATTATCATGAACCAGCCGAATGCTATGCTTGAATGCATTAAACCAAGAACTTTGTTGCGTTTCCACAGTCTGACATGAAGCAGACAGTCTTTGATAATGTCAAAGAAATTCTTAAAAATAATTTGCGGAATGACAAGTGAAAGGAAGTACTTTCTGCGGCTCTTTGAATCAAGCTGAAGAATGACTTTTACCGCCTTTACAAAACATGCCAGGAGTACGAATGCCATTCCGGCAAGGAACGGGATAACGAACGGATGAAAGCCTTCCTGAAATCTCTCAGTCATACAGCTGGCAAATTTTTAGAATAATGTTTCTTGTATTGAGACCGCGCGGGCATACCATTGTGCATTTGCCGCACAGCATGCAGTTTCTGAGCATGGGGCTGATATCGCGTCCACGCTGTATTGCCAGGAGGACCTTTCGCATACTCATGCCGGACAGACTGGCTGCCGGACAGCTGGCGCTGCATGATCCGCAGCTTATGCAGGTGCGGGCACCCGGTTCCAGTCTGCACAATTGCTCAAAGCGGTCGGTTTCCACTTTGCTCAGGTCAATGGTGGAACTCTTGCTCAACTTGAAACCGAAATCCGTCATAGGGTATTCTTCAAATACGAATGGATCTGCAGGGCCGCGCTGCGGGCCTCGGCAACGGTCTCCGGAACTGTTTTGGGCCCTGTGCACGAGCCGGCGTAGAATATGCCCGGCTGCCCGGATTCGACTACACCGTATTCATTGTCACTGCTGCGCAGAAATCCGTCGCTGTCGGTCTCAAGGCCGGCCATATTCGATATTTCCTGCACACTTGGGTTGCGGACAATGCCTGCCATTAGTACAAGCATATCAAGTTTCAGCTTCAACGGCTTGCCGGAAAGGGTGTCTTCGGCTTTTACCTGCAGGGCATGTTCGAATGTCTCACCTACTTCTGAGACACGGCCGCGTATGAACTGGACTCCATAGTCACGCTGGGCGTTGGCATAGAAGTCCTCATATTTCTTTCCGAACAGTCTGAGGTCCATGTAGAAGCAATAGACTTTTGCGTATGGAAAGCGTTCCTTGATCTCTATTGCCTGTTTGATGGCTGTAGCGCAGCACACTTTCGAACATTGTCCGTTGCAGGCTTTCAAGTCACGTGAACCTACACAGTGAACAAAGCCTATGGCCTGAGGGTTCTGTGGAATACGCCAGTCAGAATCGCCGTTGAACCACGCTTCGAGGTCGGCATTGGTAATGACGTTCTCATAGATTCCGTATCCGTACTCTTCCTTCTTTGCAGCATCAAACAATTTGAAGCCTGTAGAGACTAGCAGGGCTGCCGCGTTGATGACAATACCGTTGCTCAACTTGAGCGTCCAGCCATCGGCCAGCCGGTTCATGGAAATAACGTTGGTACCTAGAAAAATGTTGGCTGCGGTGATGTCCTTGCGCAATTTTGCCACCAGTTCCTGTGCCGATGTCATATCGGGGAAAAGTTTGTGCCACTGCGCCACATGACCGCCAAGAAACGGCTGGCTTTCAACGAGAATGGGAGTGTGGCCAAGGGCAAGTAACGCCTTGGCCGCCTCCATTCCGGCGATTCCTCCGCCAATGATAACAATATTGTCGTTCATGGTTGTATCAATAGCATTTTATAGATTCGGGAAGTTCCGGTTTCATCAGATCTTCCCGGTTCAGACCAAGATATTTGGCGGCAGGGTCGAATTCTACTCCCATCTTGTGGAGCAGAGGCTCGACTGCCACCTGATGCAGCTGCAGCCCCAAATCCCATGGATTGTAGCCGAGAACCAGGCCGGCCAGTTCCTCGTATGTAAGTACGGGTATGCCGTGACCGTTCTCTCCGTATGTCTTGCCTGTCTGGCAGGCAATGACGTACTGCCATCGGTCAAGGAAATAGGGGCATCCCGGACAGTTGGTGATTATCAGGTCGGGATGGTACGGCTCCATCGATTCGAATTTCTTGTGCGTGTTAGAAAGGCTGTAGCCGCGGTTTGCCTTGACGTGGTACTGGCGGAATCCGTAGCCGCAGCAATGACGGCGTTCCGGGTAGTCTATGACCTGACCGCCCCAGCTTTCAATCATGCCGGCCAGAACACAGGGGTATTCTGCACCGCCTACACCTTTGCTCGGGAACATTTTTGCATAGTGGCAGCCTATGTGTTCCACAACCTTCAGCGGTGCGCCGGTATTGACATTAATGAGAAGCTTTTTTGCGCGTCTGGCTATTTCGCCACGCCAGTGGTATATGAGGTCACTTGAATGTGCCAGGTATTTGGGCTTGTTGAACTCACGATGGCATGCCTTCCACAGATTTTCGCGGATTTTAGCCTCAAGTTCAGGAAATTCACGCCATGTTTCAAGAATTTCGGCGTAATTGCCGAACGATGTTATGCAGCTTGGACAGTAATTCTCATAACCGGCTTCTGTCATAAGTGCGAACTGCCGTGCCACAATGGTCATTGCCGTTTCCTGCGGTATGGTATCGCAATGGTATGCTATTCCTCCGCATGTGGTGTGGTGAGGGGTCTCATACAGATCCTTGCCCAGAACATCCTTGACGATGTGGCTGAACATGCGTTCGCTTGCCGGAAAAAAATTCTGGCGTATGCAGCTGCGTACGTAATACCAGTGGTCATCGGGGATGTCCTTCTGGTAATCGCTCCATATTTTCTGTCTGCCTTCCAGTATCATTCGTTGAAGTGTATATCGCTGCAATGCTCAAAGGCATTCTTTTCATATTCTTCCATTGACATTCCCATTTCCTGCGCCTTCTGGCGTGAATAGTCTTCAACCATCTTTATCCGTTCGGTTCCTCCCGATATGTCAAAAATGGCTTTCAGTTCATCAAGCGATTCCTGCGGAATCTTCCGGAGAATGCCCGGTCCTTCGCCCATGTAGTTGGCCCCCTGCCGTTCCATGCTCTTTTCAAGATGCTCCGTATGCCATTTCCATACAGGGCCCGATTCTATATGGTCTTCCCATTTGAACGATTTGGGATGAATGCAGTAACCGTATTTGAGAATGTTGCCGGTCATGGCGTGAGTCAGCGGCAGCATCTGGCGTCCTTTTTCCGACTGGGTGAAATAGCCCAGCCTGATGCTCAGATCACGCAGAGCCATAATCACAAGTCCCGGACCGTTCTTCCTTGGACAGCGTGTAACGCAACTCATGCACTCTCCGCAGTACCAGATGGTTTCTGACTTGAGAAGCGCCTCAATCTGCGCATCGTCACGTGTCTGGACAATATCGACTATACGTCGCGGATCATATTTGTAGAACTCGGCGGCAGGGCATATTGCCGTGCAGGTTCCGCAGTTTATACAATTGTGGAATCCCTCCTTGAAACGGTAATCCTTGCAAAGTTCGTCAAACAGATTCTCCATTACATTGGCTTTATTCTGGCGGCCAGTCTGGCGCAAAGGTTGGGGAAGAAGCGCTTGATATATACCATAAGCAGTTCGCCGCGTCCTACAAGCACTTCGTTCTTTCTGCACTTTATTGCACGGACTATTCTGCGTGCTGCCTTATCGGCACTCAGGCCACCGTCCTGGCCCGGATCCATGACCCCATGTCTGACACCGCCTTTATCAAGCGCGTTAAGCGATATGCTGGTTCTGACACGTCCCGGACAGACAATTGTGACCGATATGTTCTTTCCCCTGTTTTCGGCCCGAAGAGTCTCAAAGAAACCGTACAGGGCGAATTTTGATGAGCTGTACGCGCATCGAAGCGGGAATCCGAATCTTCCCGCTATCGATGACGTGACAGCAATCCTGCCTCCTCCATTGGAGACCATAAGAGGAAGTATTGCCTGGGCCATGGCAACCGGTGCAAAGAAATTCACTTCCATTATTTTTCTCACAACAGTCATAGGGGTATCTTCAATGGAAGTGCGCTGGCTTATGCCGGCGTTACAATACAGTATGTCTATGCCGCCAAAAGCGTCCCAGGCTTCGTGTACGAGCAACCTGATTCCGTCAGGTTCCCCAAGGTCGTACGGCAGAATTCTGATATCTGCCGCACCCAACTGGCGGCATTTGTCGGCCGTCAGTTCAAGTGTCGGTCTGGATGTCGATGTAAGTACCAGACGGCAGCCAAACTTGGCGTAGCGATACGCACAAGCCTGTCCGATGCCCGATGATGCTCCTGTTATCCAGACTGTCTGCATGGCATGTTATCCTATAATTGCCTTGTCAGCAAAACCTTTGTCATATTCACCACGGTCAAGACGCTCCTTGATGTCCTTGAACGCAGCAAGCGTGCGGTCAACATCGGCTACGCTATGTGCGGCTGTGGAGATGATGCGAAAAATGAGCATTCCTGGAGGAATGACAGGGTAGGTGACAATAGAGCAGAAAATATGATAGTTCTCTCTGAGGTCAACGGCAATCTGTGTTGCCTGGTCGACACCGCAGCGTAGATGAACTGGTGTAACGCATGCTTCGGCCGGACCTATTTCGTAACCGAGTGATCGGAAGCCTTCCTGTAGGCGGCGGGTTACTTTCCACAGCTGTGCACGACGCTCGTCGCCTTCGGGACTGTCGATGATTTCAAGACGCTTTATGCATCCCTCAACAATTGGCATTGGCAGTGCCTTTGCATACATTTGGGAGCGCATGTTGTAGCGCAGGTATGTAATAATGTCCTTTTCACTGGCAACGAAACCGCCAATGGTTGCCATTGACTTTGCGTATGCGCCGATGTAAATGTCAACGCCGTCCATGCAGTTGAAATGTTCGGAGGTGCCACGACCGTGAGGACCCATAACACCAAAACCATGCGCGTCGTCAATCATGAAACGGAAGTTGTATTTTTTCTTGAGGGCAACAATCTGGTCCAGAATGCCAAGTGCACCGGTCATGCCGAATACGCCTTCGGTAATTACAAGAATGCCTCCTCCGCGCTCTTCGGTAAGTGCCTGTGCCTTTGCGAGCACACGGTCGCAGTCCTGAATGTCATTGTGCCGGAACTTGAACTTGTCGCCTATGTGCAGACGTATGCCGTCAAGCAGGCAGGCGTGGCATTCAGCGTCATATACAATAATGTCATGGCGGCTTACCAGTGAATCTATCGTTGAGAGAATTCCCTGATATCCGAAGTTGAATAGGAACGCAGCCTCCTTCTTCTCAAATTTGGCAAGCATGTTCTCAAGCTTTTCATGGAGTGCGGTCTGACCGGTCATCATGCGGCTTCCCATAGGGTAGGCCATGCCCCAGCGTACTGCGGCTTCACCGTCAACCTTTCTTATTTCCGGGTGGTTTGCCAGTCCGAGGTAATTGTTCAGACTCCAGCACAGTACGTCCTGACCGTTGAATTTCATGTACGGTCCAAGTTCACCTTCCAGTTTTGGAAAGGCAAAGTAACCGTCGGCCTTTGCTCTGTACTGGCCTATCGGGCCACCTGAAGACTCTCTAATCTTGTCAAAAATGTCCTTTTGCATTGTAGATATTATTATTGTAACCTTGTTTACCAATTAGTCGGTGCAAAGATAGTACAAGGTTTTACTATTCCGCTAAAAATAATGTTAAATTCCAAGGCGCTGTCGCCGAAAAAATAAATATGACATTCATTATTGGAAAACCATTTGTTGGTATATTTGCATGAATTATAACCGGACTCTCTGAATGTATGATCAAATGGAAAAGTCATTAACAATAGAATATCTGGAGTACGATTCGCCGGCTCAGATGAGTCTGCCGGACCGTGAACTGGTGGAGAAGGCCGTAGAGGCAACAGGTACATCGTACGCTCCATATTCGAAATTCAATGTCGGTGCAGCGGTAAGAATGTCAGACGGACGTATTTTTACCGGATCAAACCAGGAGAATGCCGCTTTCCCTTCAGGACTGTGTGCCGAGCGTACTGCTCTTTTTTACGCTCATGCACATGCCGAAGGCTCGACAATCGATTCCATTGCAATTACCGCCTGTCAGAATGGAATACAAGTTGTGCAGCCTGTCACTCCATGCGGTTCCTGCCGGCAGGTGCTGATAGAATTCTCCTCAAAGGAAAGACCCATCTCTGTCATTCTTGCAGGTTCAGGCAAAATTCTTAGATTTGAGAGTGCAAATGATCTGCTGCCATTTTCATTTGACAGTTTCTGACAGCTTCAGTACTCATTTTTTGATAGAAATGTTGATATAATATACATTTTTTCAAAATAATGTGTATTTTTCTTGCATGGTATATCAAAAGGGCATATATTTGTGATGCGGATGTTCCTGATGGCGATCAGGCATGTCCGAAGTCATTTCATAGTGATGACGGAAAAGTGTTTAGTTGTAAGTGTACTGCGAGGGTATTGAGCCGGTAACTCAATGATAACCCTCGCAGCACGTTTTTTATTCATGTGCAGGAAAAGAAAAACGGCCGGCTGATGCCGACCGTTTCCGTATTCTTTATTTCAGTTTTCAGAAATCGTAAACGAATCCGAGACCGAAGCTGAGTGATTCTCTGTTGAACACGTCATGACCTGGTTCCGGGACTTTGCCGTTGTAGCTTGCATAGTCCTTTTCAAACTCGTCATAGAATGTCTTGAAGCATGACAGGTCAATGGCCAAGTTGTCATTGATGTGGTAGCGGCCGCCAAGACCGAGACACCAGCAGCCAAGGCTGAATGACATGTCGTTCAGATACTGGTTTCCTTCACCGTAGTTGAAGTGGGTGAACTGAGCACCTGTGCTGACTGTGAACTTTTCACATGCATCCCATTCAAGGCCGACAAGTTCCTCGTGAGAGTTGCCGCCAAGAAGCTTTTCCCTGCCGTTGTAGTCGGCATCCTTGTCAAAGAACAGATTGTATCCCAAAGAAGCACGCAGAGTAGGCAGTATGCTGTAATTCAAACCTACGGCCAGAATAGCTGGAAGGTCGGCGCGTGATTCGGCACCATCGGCGAACTGTGCAAGTCCTGCAGTGTTGATTTCGGTTTCGTTCTTGAGTGTGACGGCGGTATTGAATTCATAGCGGGCAGCGAAGTCAAGGTTGCCATATGTAAGGTGTGCCGACAGGATGGGGTTGACAGCAAATCCTTTCTGTATGCAGCCTACCTCCATGTTGTCATTGAACTGACCTGCTGTTGCAGCAGATGCTGGAACTGTTGTTCCTGTAGCGGTCATAAGTGTGTAGTTGAAAATGCCGCCCGAATAATCGTTCTTCAACGAATTGAGACGGATACCTGCGGCTACAGCCAGCTTCAGGGCGTCATTGTCAATCAGCTTGTATGAGAAGTTGAACTGTCCGGCAAATCCGTACTGCTTGCCGGTGAAATTGATGTCGGCTGAATATCCCTTGAGCAGGGTCGGACTCATGAGAACCGGAATGGACAGCAGCGATTCGAATGAACCGAGACCGTTGTCGAACTTGCAGGCTCCGCCGCCTGAGAGGACACCGAAGTGGAATGATGCTGCCCAACTGTTCTGATTGTATGCGAAATCCAGTGTCGGGATGAAGGGCGATACTGTCTCTCCCTTGTATTCTACCGTTGTCTGATGATCCGGACGGCTGACATTGTATTTAAAAGGAACATATGTCGATGTGATTCTGCGTTCCTGAATTGCAACCTGATTGCCGATTCCATAGTGGAAACCTTCTTCCATCAACGCCAGACCTGCAGGGTCATAATATGTTCCCTGAACGCCGATTACTGCATTCTGGGCAGGCTGTCTGAAAAAGATAGGGTTCTGGTTAGTGTTTGTAAACAATCCGCCGGCGAACACTGAGGTTCCGGCAAGGCACAGGACTGTGCCCACAAGAAGTTTGGTCTTCATAAATTGTGTTTAATTGTGTTTTTTACGGCCGCAAATTTAAATACAAATCGGCAATCGTCCGTTGCATTTCTTAATAAATGTTTGGATGACTGCCGACAATTTAACTATTGGACTGCTATTTAACAACCATTCTGTTAAACCAGTCAAGGAAATACGGCCAGTTCGGAGTGGCTTCGTGGCCGCCGTGGTGCTGTCTGTATGCCAGAGGACCGTCCATCAGACCGTTGTCAACACCTGGGAACAGGTCTGTTCCAAGACCTGGCTGGTCGAACAGTTCGTAAACGGGGCTTGCCTTGCTGGCCGATATGAATGAACCGACAACGTCCTGCCACTTGTCGCCATCGAACGTACCTGTTGAAATGAAGCAGGCCCGCGGTGCACAGAGCGCAATGAGTTCGTGCTGGTCAACAGGCAGGTCATTTTCTGTCATGGGGTCCGTGCCGTATTTGATAAGGTTGCCGCACACCCAGTGATATTCTTCGTTCGAGACAATGTTACCGATGCTCTCACCGCAGTCGCGGCGCCAGCCTGCAGCGCCAGCCTTGCCTGACGAGGCTATGAAGCCGGCGGCAATTCTAGGTTCAAAGGCCATGGCAACCAGGGCGGCCTTGCCGTAACGTGACACTCCTTCGATTGCTGTTTTTGTGGCATCGAATTCCGGACATGTTTCAAAATAGTCAAGCAGACGCGATACACCCCAGCCCCAGGCACGAAGCGAGCCCCAGTCGGTAGGCTTGCGGAATTCACCCTTGTTGCACAGGCCTATTATTCCGTTCGTGAGTCCGGAACCGGCGTCGGCCTGTATTGATGACGGATTTATTGAACATGCCGCCCATCCGCGTTCAACTACCTGCTGTTGCCACGATACGGAATTTCCGCGTGTGGCGGTGGGGTCACCGGCACCAAAGCCGAATTCCATGATTACCGGAACGTTTGTACAGCCTTTGGGCCATACTACATTGGCCTGTATTTCAACTGTAATTGCAGGGTACATCGAGTTGTCAACGGTGCCTGTCAGGTAACGGACTATGACGGGAGTGCCCTTGAAATCTTTTTCCTCTTCTTTTGTGACGCTCCATGTTACACCGGGCACATTGTCAGGAATGCGTCCGTAAACGTTGTCTTCGAACAGCCTTACAAGTTCCGGACGTCGCACCTTGTTCCACATTCTTGCGTTTTTGACTTTTTTTCCGTCAATAGTGGTCAGGGCATCGGGATAGAACGGGTAGGGGTTGGCCTCCAACTCGTTGTAGTTGGGGTGCTTGCTTTCGTCCTTGCTGTTGGGCTGGCGGCCTTCACGAGGGTCGTCTATTCCAAGCTGGCCGAGCATGTTGCTGTAATCGGCTGCCGCAATTCTGCGAAGACTGTCCTGGGCAGCGCGGTTGCCTCCGCCCATCATGAAAAACTGTGCATCAGCTCCTGTGGATATGGCAAGTCCCAGTGCTATGACAAATACTTTGGGTATTCTATTGTTCATACGGTTATGTAATTGGTCTTTTCCGCAAAGATAGAATCTGTTTTGAAATGTTCAACCAAACCTGAAGACAAAAACAAGCCCCGGCCGGATTTGCTTTTCCAGTCGGGGCTGTTGTCTGAAATGTCAGCTAAACCTGAACCTGTTATCAGTTCTGGGCTTCAGCTTCCTTGATCATGTTCTCGTTGGCTGAGATGAAAATCTCAACACGACGGTTCAGTGCACGGCCTTCTTCAGTGTCGTTGCTGGCAACAGGCATTGTGAATGACTTGCCCTCGGCAGTGATGCGATCGGTTGCAATGCCTGCCTTGGTCAGATAGGCTGCAACTTCGTCAGCACGTTTTTGGGACACCTTTTCGTTGGCTTCGGCAGTACCTACGTTGTCAGTGTGACCGAATACGGTAATGTCGGTTTCAGTCATGTCTGACATTGTCTTGGCGAACTGGTCAAGAGATTCCTTCGATTCCTTGCTGAGCTTTGAACTGTTGAAACCGAACAGGATTCCGCTGTCAAAGGTAACCTTGATGGCTGCAAGACCATTGACATCGGTAACAGTTTCAACCTGGGCAGCTTCAATAGCTGCAAGTTCTTCGGCCTTCTTGTCCATCTTGTGACCGATAATGGCACCTGTGCCGCCGCCTACTGCACCACCTATTGCAGCGCCGATAGCAGCGCTCTTGCCGTCATTTCCAATCAATGCGCCTATTCCGGCACCGATAATTGCTCCGGCCGAACCACCGAGTAAAGAACCGTTTGTAGTTTTGTTCCATGATGCGCAACTTGACAGAAGCAGAGTTGCGGACAAACAGATTGCAATGATTTTCTTCATTTCTGTAATTATTAATATGACGTGCAAAATTAACTTATATTTTTGAAAGTGAGTGTGTCTTTTTTGTGTAAGTTTGCATTAAGAACGCAAAGTTTTACACCTTTATACTATATATGAACAAATACATTGAAATGAACCCAAACGGTCTGGTTCGTTATCTTGGCAAACCGGCGAAGGAGTTTACATGCAGCGACATTGTCCGCTATTGCAAGGAGAATTCTGTCGAGTTCGTGAATTTCCATTATTGCGGATGGGACGGCAAACTGAAGACTTTGAACTTTGTCATCGGCTCACAGGAACACCTTGAGAATATTCTCATGGCAGGCGAGCGTGTTGACGGCTCAAGCCTTTTCCCATTCATCGAGGCCGGCAAGAGCGACCTTTATGTTATGCCACGCTATTCGACGGCTTTCCTGAATCCGTTCACTGATGTCCCTACAGTTGACATGCTCTGTTCGTTCTTTGACCGTGACGGCCAGCTGTTTGAAAGCAGCCCGCAGTATATTCTTCACAAGGCTCACAAGGCTTTCCAGGAGACTACCGGTCTTGAAATGCAGGCAATGGGCGAACTTGAGTATTATGTTGTGGCCGATGCAGACCCGCTGTATTCCACACCTGATCAGAAGGGCTATCACGAGAGCACTCCGTTCTGTAAGTTTGCCGACCTCCGTACTCAGGCCATGCAGATTATTGCACAGTGCGGCGGCAACATAAAGTACGGCCATTCAGAAGTGGGCAACTTCACCCAGGACGGCAAGATTTACGAACAGAACGAGATAGAGTTCCTTCCCATTAACATAGAGGATGCAGCAGACCAGCTGGTCATTGCAAAATGGGCCATGCGGCAGCTTGCATACCAGTACGGCGTATCACTTACTTTCGCCCCGAAGATTACTGTGGGCAAGGCCGGTTCGGGCATGCACGTCCACTGTAAGTTTACGCGCAACGGCAAGTCGGTAATGACAAATAACGGTGAGCTGACCGATGAGTGCAAGAAGGCAATTGCCGGTTATATGGATGCAGGCACATCACTGCCGGCATTTGGCAATCCGCATCCGCTGTCGTTCATGCGTCTGGTTCCGCATCAGGAGGCTCCGACATCGCTGTGCTGGTCGTTCTCGAACCGCAGCGCTCTGGTACGCGTTCCTCTGGGATGGCTCAAGCCTATGAACATGGCCGCAGCTGCCAATCCGCAGGATAAGGAAATTGCAGGCAAGCATGACTTCAGCGACAAGCAGACTTTTGAATGGCGTGCCAGCGACGGCTTTGCCGACACATATCTGCTCATGGCCGCCCTGTGCTGCGCAGCACGTCACGGCTTTGAGATGCCGAACGGTCTGGAAGTTGCCGAAAAGACGTTTGTAGGTCTTGGCGTGAACATCCACGATGAAAAGAATAAAGCTGTCCAGGAGGCTCTGGAGCAGCTCCCAGGCTGCTGCGTCGAGGCTGCCCAGGAACTTGCGAAGGATCGCGAAATCTACACATCAAAGGGCGTATTCTCAGAGAATATCGTTGACTACATGATAAAGTATCTGACAGCGTTCAACGACACTACACTGCGCCAGTCGCTTGACGCCGCAGGCCTTATGAAGCTTGTGAATGACAGCATTGACTTGGGTTAAGTCAAGGCCATACATGTAAAAAGAGGGTGACCGGAAATGACGGTCATCCTCTTTTTCTTGACTGTAATCGCAGTGTCTTTACAGAAGTGAACCGAATATGCGGGCGGCTTCAAGGGCATCCTTGGCATAGTAGTCGGCACCTATGGTCTTTGCTATCTGTTCGGTAAGGACTGCGCCGCCTACTATGATGGGGCAGGTCACGCCGTAAGCGTGAAGGTAGCCTATGGTTTCGCGCATTGACTCTACGGTTGTGGTCATGAGTGCGCTCAGACCTATTGCCTGCGGCTTTTCCTTGAGCGCCGCTTCCAGTATAACCTCTTTGGAGACATCCTTGCCCAGGTCTATGACTCCGTAGCCGTGACTCTGTACGACCACGCCTACAATGTTCTTGCCTATGTCATGTACATCACCGTGAACTGTGGCCATCATCAGGGTCGCCTTTGAATTTGCAGTGTCAGTGCATTCGTATTGTCTTGCAAGAAGTTCGAATGCCTCTTTGGCAGCCTGTGCCGAGCGTATGAGCTGGGGCATGAAAAGCCTGCCGGCGGCAAAGCCGTCACCAACCTTGTTCAGTGCAGGTATTAGGACTTCGTTTATTATGCCGTCCTTGCCATACTGCGGAAGTTCGCGTTCCAGACACTCTGCAATGCGGCTGCGGTCACCGTTCACAATAACGTCATACAGTGTGTCAGCCTGTGCTTCGGAACTGCTGTCGTTGTTGAAGTCAATGTAACTTCTGCAGTCCGGGTCGTTGCCGGTGAGTGCCATTGCTGCCTTCAGAGTTGCCATGGTGTCGCGGTCCAGTGGGTTCATTATGGGCATGTCAAGACCGGCAAACATGGCCATAGCCAGGAAATTGCGGTTCAGGGTGGGGCGGTCAGGCAGGCCGAACGACACGTTGGAAAGACCTATTGTTGTCAGGAATCCTGAAGCATGTAGCTGGGAAATGGTTTCAAGTGTCACGTTTCCGTACCTCTGGTCACTTGACACGGCCATCACGAGACCGTCAAAGACAAGCTGACGGCGGTCGATGCCGAGACCCGATGCTCTGAGCTCAATGCGGTTTGCAATGTTCATGCGGCCAATCACATTGTCGGGAACTCCGTTGTCGTCAAGCGGCAGCGTGACTGCCGGCAGACGGTATCTTGCAATAAGAGGAAGCATGTCGTCCATCGACTTCTGGCTGCCGTTCACTGAATTGATCATCGGCACGCCGTTGCAGACACGGACTGCAGCTGCTATGGCTGCGGGCGATGACGAGTCAAGCTGAAGTGGAAGATCGCAGACCTCCTGTACGTTCTGTACGGCCTGGCAGAGAAGAGTCTTTTCATCGGCGGCAGGGATACCGCAGTTCAGGTCCAGATACTGCGCTCCGGCCTGTTTCTGGGCAAGAGCCTCTTCCTTGAGATAGTCGAAGTTGCCGTTTGCAAGGGCTTCCTTGAGTTTCTTCTTTCCGGTAGGGTTCAGACGCTCGCCGCATACTGCTCCCTTGCCAAGTTTCAGCAGAACAGTCGATGAGCAGATATATGTTCCGTCCGGTTCGGAAATCATTGGGGCATCAAGTTCCTTCAGCCTGCTTATTGCCCTGATGCTTGACGGTGTGGAACCGCAGCAGCCCCCGATGTATGTTGCACCGGCTTCGACAATCCTGCGGCAGATGTCTGCAAAGGCGGTGTCAGTAAAGTCGTAGAAGACACGACCGTCCGTCATGCGCGGCAGGCCCTTGTTGGGTTCGGCCAGAATAGGGCACTGGGCGAACGGCCTCATGCGCCTGACAACTTCCAGAACCAGGTCAGGGTCTGATGAACAGTTCACGCCAAGTGCATCGGCCCCTAGCGAAGACAGAGTCAGGGCGACTATTTCGGGCGTGGAGCCGGTCAGGGTGCGGCACTTGTCATCGAATGTCATCGATGCGAATACCGGTTTGCTGCACACGTCTTTGACGGCGAGAACCGCAGCGCGTAGTTCGTACAGGTCGCTGAAGGTTTCAAGAAGGAATCCGTCAACCTTTTCGTATGCGAATTCGGCAACCTGACGGTAGTTGTCGTATGCCTCCTGAAAGGTCAGAGAACCTACGGGCTGCATGAGCTGTCCGCTGGTTGAGACATCGAACATCAGTTTTACATCGGTCCGTGTACCTATGGCTTTGCGGGCATTGTCAATGGCTGCAGCGGCAACCTCCTGCCACGGCTGTTCGTGACCTGCCCATTTTATGGGATTCAGTTCGAAAGTGTTGGTCGATATGTACTGTGAGCCGGCTTCAATGTATTCGCGGTGCATGCGCTGCACCAGTTCGGGGGCGGTCAGGTTGAGCAGAGCCACGCAAAGACTGTCGCTTCCGCTTATCTGCGACAGGTAACTGCCCTGTGAGCCGTCAAGAATCTGTATCTTATCTGTCATCTGGGTATTATGGTACGGAATGTCATTCAAAGAACTTGTCGGCAACATAGCTTATGTTGTCCATAAGACGGCCTATGAAGCCGCTTCGGTTCATTGAGTAGATGTGTATTCCGTCAACGTCGTTTGCTATCAGGTCAAGAATCTGGTAGCTGGTGAAAATAAGGCCTATTTCTTCAATGGCGGCCTTGTCGTCCTTGTATTTGTCAAAGTAGTTGCGCAGTTTGAGCGGTACGTTGCAGCCGGTAACCTGAATCATGCGGTCCAGCTGGGCGTAGTTGGTGACGGGCATGATGCCGGGCAGGATAGGTACCGTGATGCCTGCCTTGCGTGCCTGCAGCAGGAAATGGTAGAAGGCTTCGTTGTCAAAGAACAGCTGGCTGTTAAAGAACTGCATGCCTTCGTCCTGCTTTTTCTTCATGAACTCAATGTCCTGACGCATGTTGCCTGCTTCGGGATGCTTCTCCGGATAACATGCTCCTGCCAGGCAGAAGTCACCCGGGAAAGTACTGTGAATATAGTGTGCAAGGTCCGATGCATGCATGAAGTCTGACATTACCGGAGTTGTCACGTCCTTGGGCATGTCGCCGCGCAGTGTCAGGATGTTCTCCACACCGGCCAGCTTCAGTTCGCCGCACACTTCGTCAATTCTGCCACGGGTCGATGCCACGCAGGTAAGGTGGGCAAGGGGCTCGGCGCTTGTGTGGTCCTTTATGTGCTTGGCAATCTTTGCCGTGTTGGTCAGAGTGTTGCCCAGAGCACCGTATGTCACGCTGATGAAATCAGGCTTGTACGAGTCAAGCTTGGTTATTGTGTTTTCAATGAGAGTGAATGTGTCCTCTTCTCTCTTAGGGGGGAAAATCTCAAACGACAGTGTCTTCTTTTTGGCAAAAACGTCACTAATCTTCATTTCGCTGCAGTTGTGGTTAAGTAACCTGTTATCGTTTCAAGCCGCAAAGGTACACTTTATTTTTTAAATAACGTGTAGAATCTGCCTGACAAGTGGAAGAACGGCCTGCCTCAGCGACTTGTCATTCAGACTGTGCTCTCCTTCAAATCGCTGCGCGTTGCCGTAATGCTTTCTGAACAGGTCATAGCAGTTGACCGATGTGTCATGCGTGCCGAACAGGCCCCAGGTGTTTTCAAGGTCAAAGTCGGTAATTCCCTTGAACTGCTGACGTTCCATTTGATTGAAGTTCTTTACAATCTGACCGGTAATGAGAAAGTCTTTGGCACCGTCTTTTCGTCCGTTCTGGAACGGGTACTTCTTTCCTGCCTTCATGACTTTCGACATGGTTGACATGTTGAACGCGGGATTTACAAGAATCTTCCTGAAACCGAACATCTGCTGTGCGTACATGGCGCCCATCGAAGTGCCTATTATCAAGTCAGGCAGCTGTTCCTGTACGAATTCCTTCAGGTAGGGCAGAGCCTCGGCCGGGTCGACCGGAATATCGGGTGCGACAATCTCGAAATCAGGCAGAAGACGCCTCAGACTTTCAACCGTACCGCTGGCTCCCGATGATCCGAATCCGTGGAAATACACTATCTTCATACGAATGGTTGTCATTATTGCTGCAAAGTTAATCTAATTCGGTAATTTTGCGGCATGCTGCAACGCAAGGTACAGAATTTCATTGCTGAAAACGGCCTGCTTGAACCCGGCGCTAAAGTGCTGGCAGGCGTAAGCGGAGGGGCCGACAGCACGGCTCTTCTTCTGGTGCTTAAGGCACTGGGATACAGCTGCATTGCCGTTCACTGCAATTTTCACCTGCGCGGCAGCGAGAGTGACCGTGACCAACAGTTTGTCAGTGACCTTTGCGTCAGACTTGGCGTACAGCTGGAACTATGCAACTATGACACGGAAAAATACGCCCGCGAGCATAGGATTTCCATTGAGATGGCAGCCAGAGAACTGCGGTATGCCGATTTTGAACGCATACGGGTAGAGAACGGCGCATCGGCCGTATGTGTAGCGCATCATCGGGACGATTCCGTTGAAACGGTGCTGCTTAATCTTATGCGAGGCACCGGTTTGCGTGGGCTTGCAGGAATAAGATCCAGAAACGGATATGTTGTCAGACCTCTGTTGTGTGTCTCACGGCAGGAAATCGTTGAATGGCTTGACAAGCAGGGGCAGACATACGTTACTGACAGCACTAATCTTGAAACGGACTACACCCGAAACAGAATACGTTTGCAGATTCTGCCTTTGATGCGTCAGGTCAATCCCGAAGTCGATGCTGCCGTTGACCGGACATCGGCTCACGTATGTCAGGCTTTGGAGTTCTACAATGAGTCGGTTGACAGGGCAAAAGCAATGGTATGCAATATGACCGACGATGGCTGTGATATTGATATTCAGGCGCTTGCATCGTTGGATTCAGACAGTTCTTCTATGCCTAAGGCCAAGGCGGTCCTGTTCGAGATTCTGTCAGGTTACGGTTTTGCGGAAAGGCAGGTGGAACAGGTTTTTGCCGCTTCCAGAGGAAAAACCGGACGCCGTTTCAATGCCGGCAACAACATTCTGTTCGTGGACAGATGGAAGCTTCTTGTGCGCAGGAATGAGGACTGTGGCTATGAACGGGAATTTGAACCTGTTGACGGTCTTTCAATATCGATTCCAGGCGGCAGACTGGTTTTCAGGTATGCACCCGGCGGTGCACCGGTTTCAAAAGACAGAAATGTGGCCACGATTGATGCCGCTCTTGTCGGCAGTTCTCTGGTGCTGAGGAATGTGCGTACCGCAGACCGCTTCAAACCGTTCGGTATGAAGGGTTGGAAGCTGCTCAGCGATTTTATGACTGATCTTAAGTTCAGCGCTCTGCAAAAGCGGCATCAGCTGGTTCTGACATGTGGAACAGACATTGTTTGGGTAGTGGGGCAGCGCAGCGATAACCGTTTCAGGGTTACGCCGGACACCTTGAGACAGCTAGTCATAACGCTGGAACCATGCTGAACCGGTGCTATCTTGAAATCACGAATGTCTGTAATCTGTCCTGCCGGTTCTGTCCGGGGCATGACAGAAAACCCAGGCAACTTTCGTTTCAGGAGTTTGAGACGCTGACCGACAGACTTTCCGGCAGGATAAAGTTCCTGTATTTTCATCTTATGGGTGAGCCGTGTCTGCACAAATCACTTCCGGCATTCGTGGCATCGGCACGCAGGAAAGGTTTTATTCCGGTTATTACAACTAACGGAACACTTCTGAACGGCTCGCTAATGGAATCACTCCCGTACAAGATAAACGTTTCGCTGCATGCTTTTGAAGGAAATGACGGCGGAAATCCGCAGGAGTACATTGGCGGAGTTATGGATTTTGCACTGCAAGCCATAGAAAAAGGTTGTATTATTGTGCTGAGATTATGGAATCAGGGTGGTCTTGAAAGCCGCAATGCAGAGATAACGGCCATGCTGGAGCGTTATGTTCCTGCCCCGTGGAAAGAGAATGACAAAGGCTTTGAACTGAAGCATGGCATGTATCTTGAATTTGACAGCAGGTTCGAGTGGCCGGACAGCGCCGACAGCAGTGTGGAAGAGGGGTGCGAACTGTTCTGTTACGCACTCCGCAACCAGATTGGAGTGCTGGCCGATGGTACGGTGGTTCCATGCTGTCTTGACCATAACGGCCGTATGCCGTTGGGCAATCTGTTTTCCCAGAGCCTTGAAGATATTCTTGCCTCAGCTGAAGCAAGGCGCATATATGACGGATTTACGGCACATAAAGCCGTTGAGCCTATGTGCCGTAAATGCGGTTATGCCATGGTGACAAAACGTCACCGTATGGGTTAGAAGATTTTTACAAATTCATGCAACTCGCGGTATTTGAGATGACGTTCGGAGGGTTTGCATTCCTTTGACGGGTATCCCAATGGCAGAATTGCTACCGGGTGCTCGTTGGCGGGAATTCCGAACTCCCTTGCAACATCTTCAAATGAGAATGCGCCAATCCAGCATGATCCTATTCCAAGTTCCCATGCCTGCAACATCATGTGGGTGGTTACAATGGCGCAGTCAATCTCACCGCCTTCGTGATTGCCGCTCCTGGTATTTTTCCAGGAAAGCCGGTCATCGTAACACACTATTACGGCCATTGGTGCACCATACAGCGGCTTGATGGCCGTAAGCCTTGACATTGCTTCGCGGCTTTTTATGACATACAGTTTCTGAGGCTGGTTGTTGACGGCAGTAGGCGCCACCTGGGCAGCCTTCAGTATGATGTCTATCTTTGACTCTTCAACTGGAGTGTCGGCAAAATCCCTGACGGAATACCTTTCTGTGGCAAGTTCAATGAATTTCATAATTGCGTTTCAAGGAAAAATAGCCAGGCAGGCTGTAATGCTCCTGGCTATTTGTTACTGTATCGGACTGATTAACGGTCGCGCAGAACAACTTCAATGTAATAGTAGTAGTTGTGACCGAACTGGATTTCCTCCTGATATCCGTTGTCATTTTTGGCTTCCTTATCCTTGTTCTTGAGAGTCATCTTTGTGTTGAAGTTTCTCAGGTAGGTGTAGTCATTGGCAATGACAAGCTTTGCAATATCGGTAACCTTGATGATGGCGGGATCTTCATATATACCCTTGTGCAGCCACTGTGTTGAATTGTGCATGTAGTAATAGATGCTGAAGCCGTCCCACTGATGACCATCGGTTGAAATAGGAGCATTGATTTTTGACAGATAACCAATTAGGTCGGTGTCGTACATGACTCTGTCTTCATCGGTCAGCTGTGCGGGAAATTCAATGGTGGTGTATTCACCGTCGTTGGTGAGTATAGCCTTGTCGCCTTCAACAAGAACAAGTTCCTTTGATTTCTTGGGCGCACCGGCACCGCATGAACTGAACAATGTAACAGCACTTAGGATAAGCAGCATGCTATATCCGAAACTCTTGATAGCTTTCATAAATTGGATATTATAAATAGGTTAGTAAATCTCGCACGAATACCGCAAAGATAAGCCTTTTTGTCAAAGTGTGCTCCATTTTGCGTATATTTGCAGACAATATGGCGCCATTTTTGGCTCTTTCATGAATCAGGACAATAAAAACGTATTTCTGCACGGTGTCCGCGACGGCATTCCTATAGCAGCGTGCTATTTTGCGGTATCGTTTTCCATGGGTATTGTGGCAAGAAATGCTGGGCTTGTCCCGACAACCGGCTTTCTGAGCAGCCTGTTTACGCGTGCATCGGCAGGAGAATTCGGAGCATATACTCTGTTCGCCGACAACGCATCATACCTTGCAGTGATAATAATGTGTGTGGTGGTAAACCTGCGCTATCTTCTTATGAGTGCAACCATCACCCAGAAGTTGCCGACGGAATCGGGTCTGTTCACCAAGATACTGGTAGGCTGCTGTATGACGGACGAGGTTTACGGTATAACCATTGCATATCCCGGAACATTGAATCCCAAATATACATACGGTGCCATGACCGTTGCAGGCATAATGTGGGCGGCAGGTACGGCATCGGGTATTGCTGCCGGCAATTCCTTACCGGACAATGTTGTCAGCGCCCTTGGGGTTGCATTATACGGCATGTTCATATCAATAGTCGTGCAGGCCGCCAGGAAGCACTGGAAACTCACGGTTGCAGTTATTGTGGCATGCATGCTGAGCTGGATATGCTCAATATGCCCGGGAATAAGTGAGGTTGATAGCGGAACCAGAACAATGATACTGACTGTTGCAGTATCGCTGCTGTTCGCATGGCTTCTGCCGGCATCGGTCGAGGACGATGACAGTAAAGTTACAGGAGAGCATGAACGATAAGAACATTTTCATATACATTGCCGTTACCGCACTGACAACGAATCTGGTGCGCGTAATTCCGTTGCTTGTACTCAAGAAACGCATTACAAACCGCTTTGTACGCAGTTTCTTTCACTATGTTCCGTACATAACTCTGTCGGTCATGACATTTCCCGCCATTATGGAAACAACATCGCCAGCGGTAGGACTGGCTACGCTGGCGATAGGTGTTGCCTGTGCCTGGAAAGGCTTGGGCATGCTTGCAGTATCTCTGGTATGCTGTGTGTGCGTTTTTCTGTCTCAGTTACTTTGAGAGCATGTCCTCTTTTGTGAGAGGAGACCACGCACAGTCCTGAGCCATGAATATGATGGCCAGTTCTTCCACTTCAAAAGTGTGCCACTGTCCCTTGGGGATATTCACACCGAAAACCCCGGTGTCACCGCCCATGTGTATGCGTTCCTTTTCCACGCCGTTCTCGTTGTAGAACACGGTATCCATCTTGCCACGCAGAAGCATTATGGTCTCACTTGACAGATTGTGCTTGTGGATAGTGGTCTTTGTTCCCGGAAGCATGACATTGAGCATGCGCTGTGACTGGTCCTCTTCGCTGTTGCGCAGGTCATAGTTCATACGCAGACGGGGGGAGTCCTGTGCCATACGCTGCACTTTGTCCAATAGGTCTTCATCAATGACTACCTGACGGTCAAGAAACTTCTTGTCCATGCCGCGGAATACGTTGAACATAGCCTTGCGCACGTCCTCAATGTCGCCGCATTCACCGTCAACTTCGTTGTATTTGCCGCAGTCGCGGTAGTACTTGATAAGCGGTTCCGTCTGCTTGTGGTAAGTCTCAATACGGTTCTGTATGGTAGTCGGGTTGGCATCGTCGGCACGTCCTTCAATCTGGGCGCGATGTGACAGACGCGCCTTGATTGTCTCATCTGAAATCATGATTGAAATGACTGCATTGACCTTTTCACCGCGCTTTGCGAGTATTTTGTCAAGGTCATCGGCCTGACCGAGCGTGCGTGGAAAACCGTCAAGAAGAAAACCGGCAACGCTCTTCTCTGTATTGAAGACATTTTCAATCATTCCTTCGACTACGCTGTCCGGAACAAGCTTGCCGGCCTCGATGAGGTCCTTTGCCTGTTTGCCGAGTTCGCTTCCGGCTGCAATCTCTGCGCGCAGAAGTTCACCGGTACTGATATGTTTTAGGTTGTACTTTTCAGAAATGGCGCCAGCCTGTGTGCCTTTACCTGCCCCAGGAGGGCCAAAAAGAATGTAATATTTCATTGGTTAAACGGTTATTTTCAAAAACTGCGCAAAGTTATTCTTTTTTGGCAAGCAAGGTGCAGTCATAACCAACTTTTATTTGCCCAAGAGAGAGTTCAATTCCAGTATGAGTTCCGTAAGGTTGGCATTTTTAAGATAAACGCTCAGTTTTCCCTGGCTTGGGCGTTCGCTCAGACATACATATATGAGGTCAACACACGATGAAGAAACATGACTTCCTGTTGAAGGCATAAACAGCACATTGCCTTTTTTTGCTTTGAACTGCTTGTATGTATCATACGCAGTGACGAAAGGAATCACATTATCCTCAGGACTGTGAATCCAGAACAGCGGGTGTGATGGAGTCCAATTGTCGGCAATGTCAAGTTTATCAAGGTTTGAAGAGAGCATCTGCGAAAGACGGTTGTTCATGTCCAGTCTGCCAGCAGCGTCAAACAGGTCATGATTCATGAACTGTTTCATGTTGTTCGTCCAGCACGAACGTACTCTAACGGGTGAGAGTCCCCAAACCGCCCTGATAGTGGGAAGGTTACAGCCAAAGGCAAGGGTGTCCGCCGCGAGACGGAATCTGAAGGAAGCCGGCGGCAAACATCTGGTCTGAC
>JAZLIR010000006.1:0-4058 GCA_045617485.1 Bacteroidaceae bacterium | reverse complement strand
AATGACGGCATCGGCCTTTGCCGCAACATCAGTCCACTCCAGCCCGTCCCTGTATCTGAATATGAACCATGAGTCAGCATTCATACCATTCCTGTTTCCAGTGGCTGAATACTTGAACATCAGAGGGGAAATACCGACAGTCGGTTCCAGATAGCACAAGTCAATCACTACTCCGATTATATGGCATGGGTTATTGTAATGGTAAATGGTCTTCCCCACAGCCTCTTCGGGAGTGAAGCCCAATGTCTGTGCCGCAGCTTCGTTGATTACGACATCCGATGTCCGGTCTGTTGCGGCCGATGACTCTGTGAAAAGAGTTCCTGCCACCGGCTGAACACCGAGAATCTCCAGGTACTCCCCATTGGCAGGAACCATGACAACACTGATATTATCGTAATCATGTTCCTCATCCTCCGTACTGAATTTTGAGATGAGTGAATGTGACGAATTGAGGTCCGAAGTGGGTGCCCTGAAACCATATACCACACCATCAATTTCGGGCATGGATCTGAATTTCGCCATGGCCGACTCGACCTCGCTGTCATACATTCCGAACTGATAGACATAACCCATATTCTTCTTGCGGAAACCCATTCCTTCAGAACAGTTCAGATACCTGACTTGCGATGTTATTATTACCGAACATAATATGGTGCAGAGGCTCACTGCCAGCTGAAATCCAATGCTCAGTCTGTACCCGACTGCAGATGGTGTAATCCCGCCTTTTCCCAGACTCCTGTTCAGACGCCTTTTCCCGACGACTGCCACTATGACCGATGCTATGACAAGTGCCACCGCGCCCACTATTGCCGAATATAGCAGATATGACAGGATGAAGAAGCCTTTGGACCTTTCTATCAGACAAATTTTCATGAAATACGGCAATCCCAGGCCGCATGCAACTGCTCCGACAGCAAGCGCGGCCAACAGCGTAAGCAGTATTTCCGCACCAAACATCGATATGACCTGGTATGGTTTTGCCCCATTCGCAATGCGTAGCGAAATCTCACGTCCCCTGATGCCGATGCGTGTGGCCAGCATGGTGTAGAAATTGACCAAGGCAATGATTATCATTATCACACTCAGCAGCATGAAAATCAAGACATAACGGCTGCGTACAATTACCGTATCCAGATACCCTCCGGCTCTGACATCCTTAATCGGCACAAGACTGTAGCTGTTCTCTTCATGCAACGAAATCCCATAGTCGAGCAATCTGTCATAACTGTCCTTTAAAAGTTCAGCAACGAGTGTCCCGACATTATCGGGTGATACCCTGACAAATGAAACTGTAGAGTAAATGTAGTCATCTTGCGCGCGATTGTAATGCGGGTGAAGATAATCGTACCTGAATGTGGAAGGCTGACGCGGATTCTCTATAACTGCCTTGACAGTCAGCTCAGTAGGTTCCATTAGAAAAGTTCCATTAGCAGGATTTTCAGGTGCGATGTGCAGTTTCCTGCCTATTGCATCACCTCCGAACAGCCTGTCCGCACAGGCCTTTGTAATGGCAATTTCGCCATCGCGCAGAATCAGCCTGCTGTCACCTTCAAGAACCTTCACATCGAAGAATTCCATGAAGTGTTCATCGACACTGCGTCCACGGACCAGTTCTCCGGGATAGTCAGGCAGACTGTAAACGGTCTCCGGTTCGGTTCTTGTGAAACTCTCTATCTGCGGATGCCTTTCGGCTACGCCAGCCGGCATGGAATGGCTGACATACACACGTTGGGCAGTATTGCCATCGGTGTTCCGGACAAGCAGGTACATGTTGTCGGCATCCCTGTAGAACGTATCGTAACCGCGCTCGTGTCTGAGCCATAGTGCGGTGAGTGCGAAGAATACCATTCCCAATGAAAGCGATACAATGCTGACCGCCGTCTGCAGTCTGTATTTAAGCAGGTTGCGTACCGCGACCCTGATGTTGTGAAAGAAGAGTGACATACAGCCTTTGCGTTAATTATTGCATCAGCAAAAATACCAAGTCTAAATCCGCAGCTGCAAACAAAAAAGGCGGAAATCGTACTTTCAGCCTGAAAAGTGTCCAATTATTTGACACTTTCTGTTATCTTCGCCATCGGTAATCCATGAAATCACAGCAACTGATAGATTGGTATGCCATGAACATTTTTATAAACACATCAAATCTAATTGATTATGAAAAAATCAGAAGAAGAAATTTCCGCACCTGCTGCGGCAGTGATCAATCCAAATGATGAGGACATCAGGTTCATTGACCTCAGAGTCGATTATGCCTTCAAGCGCGTCTTCGCGACACCGGGCAACGAGGAACTGCTCAAGATGCTCATTGACAGCATTCTGCCCGACCTGCACGTCAGGACGCTGACACTGGGAAATCAGGAGAATATGGGCGACAGCCCCGATGGCAAGAAGACAGTCTTTGACATAAGGGCCACGACCGAGGACGGTGAGACTGTTGTCATCGAGATGCAGCTGGCCGAGAAAAAGGATTTCAATGACAGACTTGTGTATTACTCCACCTACCCTATTCGTGAACAGGTACGTAGCGGTGACAGGAAATACAGGCTTACACCGCTGTACATCATCGCCATCATGGATTTCATCCTTGACGGTGCCAGGACAACAGACAGTGTCATAAACAGCTTCTGCATACGCAATGACAGCGACATCAGCAAGACCCTGACGGACAACGTGCACTATGTGACAGTTGAGCTGCCAAAGTTCAGAAAGGATGTAGGTGAACTGGACAGTCTGGCCGACCGTATGATATGGCTGCTGCGATATATGGGGTCTCTGAAGTCCGTTCCCGAAGAATTCTCCGGCAAAGGTTTGGAAAAGCTGTTTGATATCTCTAACTTTACCGCCATGACATACGAAGAACAGATGGATTACCTGGCCAAGTTCCATGCTGAGCTTGACCGCGCGGCAGAACTTGAGGCCGCTATCGACAAGGGGAATAAACTTGGGCTTACCGTTGGCCGCGAACAGGGCCGCGAACAGGGCCGCGAAGAAGGACGCAAAGAAGGACGCAAAGAAAAAGCTATTGAGGACGCGACCAAATTAAAGGCTGCAGGTGTCTCATTGGATATCATTTCGCAATGTACCGGCGTGCCGATGGATATTCTTGAGAATCTCTAACTCTGTCAATACGAATTGATATCACATCCGGTTGGAAACGATTCAAATTCCCAGCCGGATGTTTTCATTATGTTCTATTCGTTCTTGATTACATCGTAGGGGTTCTCGCGGGCGGTGGTCAGCACGCGGTGGGCAACGGTCAGGCAGATTATCAGCGACATGCCGGCAAACACTGCGGCAAAGAGCCACCAGCTGACCGGAGCCTGGCGCTGGAACTGCTGCAGCCACTGATGGACAATAGTGTAGCCCACAGCGAATGCCAGGGCCGATGCCAGGACCAGAATCAGGCCGTATTCGCGAACGAAAATGCCCAGAATATCGCACAACCCTGCCCCGTGAATCTTGCGCACGGCAATCTCGCGACGGCGTTCCTGGCAGGTCAGGGTGACAATGGAATACACACCGAACACGGCAATCAGTACGCAGAGAACAGCCAGCAGCACCAGCGCATTCATCAGATTGCGTTCACTTGCGGTCAGGCTGGCAAAGGCATCCTCGTTGAATATCACGGTCCATTTCCCGTCTGCTATCTCGGGTATCTGCATGAGTTGTTGCTCCAGTTCACGGCGCATTCCGTGGACATACTGAACAGTGACGGCTAATTTCCCGTATAACATATCCTCGCCGGTATTCTCAAATACGTATGACTTAGGCTCATTCATCGGTCCTTGGGCATAGATGTCTGCAACAACGGCCTCAATTGTCACCGGCAGGAAAACAGTCCCATTATCTTCGTATTTTGGAACATAAACGGTCTGACCGGCATACGGTTTTTCCAGTCCGAGTGCCTGACAAGCCTTCTCTGTCATAACAATCTGACCCGGTTTGATTCCGCCCTCGGGCAGTTTACCTTCAAGCTCAGTCAGTCCAATAACGGGCGAATCGATTCTGGTCATTCCCAGTATTTTGATTACAGTTGCAAAATGGCCATAGTCAAA
>JAZLIR010000005.1:0-54473 GCA_045617485.1 Bacteroidaceae bacterium | reverse complement strand
CCCCTGCGAGAGGGGTGACAGAGCGAACAGGAGATTTTCAAGTCGTTCATGGAGTTTCAATCCACACCCCTGCGAGAGGGGTGACATCATATTACCAATATCCGTCAAGCATTAAGTGGTTTCAATCCACACCCCTGCGAGAGGGGTGACCCTAGAATATTCAATCTTTCACCGCGCGAGGTTAGTTTCAATCCACACCCCTGCGAGAGGGGTGACATTATGGAAGAAAGATGCAAAATTGTATTTGTGTTTCAATCCACACCCCTGCGAGAGGGGTGACACCTCCGTCCGGTACAACATTAACCACTAAACTGTTTCAATCCACACCCCTGCGAGAGGGGTGACATCTTTTCCGATTTATCCAGGGACGATAAAATGTTTCAATCCACACCCCTGCGAGAGGGGTGACTGATGACGGTGAACTACTATTTGCGCTGTTGGGTGTTTCAATCCACACCCCTGCGAGAGGGGTGACTCGTACCTGCTTCAATTCATTACCATACTTGGAGTTTCAATCCACACCCCTGCGAGAGGGGTGACCCGAGGTGGTACTGGAGCTGTCAGTTATGACAGTTTCAATCCACACCCCTGCGAGAGGGGTGACTCAATACTATTTTTATAGCTATTGCACAATTCGGTTTCAATCCACACCCCTGCGAGAGGGGTGACAAACTGCACATCTGTCATGACAGCGTGTTTGCTGAGTTTCAATCCACACCCCTGCGAGAGGGGTGACAACTATCTGCGCGATCAGCCTTATGGAACAGTGGTTTCAATCCACACCCCTGCGAGAGGGGTGACTTAACGCAAATACACCTCGATCGTTGATATATCGTTTCAATCCACACCCCTGCGAGAGGGGTGACAAGAGATGGTTACCTTGCTGATGGAATCAGGATTGTTTCAATCCACACCCCTGCGAGAGGGGTGACGTCCTTTCTCAGTCTGCATCCCTTGACCTTGGTGTTTCAATCCACACCCCTGCGAGAGGGGTGACGTCACCAACAAGTGGTTGTAGCGGGTTAGAGTTGTGTCAATCCACACCCCTGCGAGAGGGGTGACCCCTATAATTGTAAGAAAGTGATAATTATTGCGTTATAATACATATTTCGCGAAAGTCGCATCTGCAATAATCAAATTTGTTCTGACGGAATAGTATTATGCTGTGTTTTAGCACCTGCGAAAGTAGTAAAATATTTGTAATGCTATGTGTTCGCGCTTATATTAAAAGCACGTCTTCTACATCAAAACTGCGATTTTTTCCCAATATGATGATTCTGCGGTTTTCGTTTCGATTTAGGTAATATATACGAATACTATCATTTGTCGTGTCTATCACTTGTTGCAGCTTATTTTGCAATTCTATTAATTGCACTTCTGTTAATACACATTCAAAAACCGAGTTCTGTACACGTTGACCGTAATCCATACATAATCGTGCCACCTTGCGAAGTCTGCGTTGTCCTTGCAAGGTGTCAGTCTGCACATCGTATGTAACAAGTATGTACATAATTCTCTATTTGATTAGAAATACAGGATATGAATCTAAATCACCGCGGATGCATCTTGCCATTAACATAGCTTGTGCATATGGTATCAGACCAATTGGTATTTTCTCTTGTAAGAAAGGATGAGTCACTATTTCTTTTTTCCTATTCTGCCATGCAGTTAGAAACACTTTTCTTCCGTTATCGGTTAACACTACACCCTTTTCGCCTTGATACAAAAAGTCCGATGCCGATATTTGTTTTCTGTTAATCAACGACAGGACGAATCTATCGCCTAAATAGGCCCGCAACTCTTCAACCATATCCAATGCCAATGATGCCCTACCTGGTCTTATGGTGTGAAAAAAACCGACGTACGGGTCAAGTCCGACTGTATCAAGTGCCGATGTTATATCATTGGTTAATAATGTGTATGCTAATGACAGCATTGCATTTACAGCATCTTTGGGCGGTCTTCTATTTCTGCCAGAAAAAGGAAATTCAGTTTTCTGATTGATTATCAGATTATGAAATACAGAAAAATAACAACTGGCAGCATCACCTTCCAACCCTCTAATATGTTCTTTGGTTGTTGAGATTAATACGTTGCGTTTTGCTCGATCCATTTCACCAACAGCAGTTTCGATTTCAGAATTTTGTCCATAATCACGTTCATATCGGCGTAAGATGTTCCTATAATTCTGGATTTTTCCTGCAATACATATTTTTGCCAACTCAGTTGATGATGTCTCGTTATCCGTAAAATTGTATTGTGCTTTACGTAACAAAACATTTCCGCGTACTTGGCCTTGAATGCGGCTAATAAAACGTCCACTGGGTGAAAGGAATGTCAGTCCGATGCCGTTGTCAGTACATAACTTCATGGCACCAGGACTTGCACCCATATACCCAAAAGTCACAATTGCCTCAATGTTGAGGACGGATATACGGAATACCTCTTCTTGTTTGACTGATACAACAATGTTCTCACCATCCTTACTGATGTATGATTCAGGCGTTGTTATGTATAAAGTATTAAGGAGTTTCCGCATACAGATTATTATTGAGATATGTGGTTACACTTTTGGGTGATGTTGTTGCCGGCATGCAAATATCTTTAAGTGAACAATTTTTACAATATGGTTGCAATGAGGCAGAAGGTATCTTGCCCTCTGAAAACAATTTATGCATACCTTCTGCATAGGAACGAACGGTAGCCCGTAGATCATCAGAAAACAATACATTCAGCCTATGCCTTGTCTCACCATAGAAAATAGCGCCTTCCATTATATGTATGCCATATAGTTCTTCCAGACAAATTGCCTGTGCAGCCAGTTGTACTTGATCTATTTCATTGTTTTTGGGCTTGCCATGCTTGTACTCAATAGGATATGGAATCCAATAGCCGGGATATTTGGGGTGTGAAATTGCGTTTAGGCAATTTTCGGCAGGATGCAATTCAATTACATCAGATATGCCATAAAGGCCCAGTTCTTTGGATGCTAAATTGACTGAACGCAAGCATATGTAGTCACCAACCTTCTGCCGATAAAATGGGTCATCAACATGTTGGTGCATAATTTGGCCTTCAGCTGTCAGTTTGTTCTCATTCCATTGCTGGTCAATATGAATCAATGCCCATTGTCGGGGACAGAACGCATAGTGCTGTATCCCTGACAACATGAGCATATCATCCTCTGAGTATTCCATTTTGTTATTGCTTATATTGCTTCTCAATATCTTCCAATAACTTTAAATCATAAGCATCGGCTTTGTCTGCTTCATACTTCTTTCGTTTGGCATCGAACAAATCGTACTGCTCTTTTGCTAAGCGTTCGGATTCTTGGGCGGTAATTTTCCCATTACCTTGTAAAACCGGTCTGTCTTGAAATTTCAGCAAGCGGTCAACATTGCTTTTCCAATAATCCAGAGTAAGGTCCTTGCGCCCTTTGACTCTTAGTTCGGCATCCTCCAGAAACAGGGTTACAAGACGGTTCAATGTGTCTATTTCGTTTTCGCGAAGATAATTTTTGGCTATTACTATGTCGCCTCGTCTAACAATACTTCCTTGCCACGATGTTAATCCCATATTTGGCTCATCAGCGTTGGCTCTTGACGAAACAATCTCAGCTGCAGTTTGGTTAGTAACAGCGAATAGTAATTTGTTTTGCGTTGTGGCAAAGAACATCTGTGTTGACTTGTCATCGGAGCAATAATCACTGCTGAGAGCAAACAAGTCTCTAATTTTTTGATAGAAACGTTTCTCAGATGCGCGAATATCTCGAATTTTGGCAAGCAACTCGTCGAAGTAGTCTGGTCTGCCATCTGGATTCTTCAGACGTTCGGTGTCTATGGTGAAACCTTTTACCAAATATTCCGACAGATGCTGTGTAGCCCATTGGCGGAATTGTGTACCACGTACGCCTCTGACACGATAACCAACGGCAATAATCATTTCTAGAGAGTAGAAAACAACGTTGTATCGTTTGCCATCAGAGGCAGTTGTAAAGAAATACTTTACAACTGCCTCTATAGTTAATTCATTCTCTTTTAATATTTTAGATATTATTTGCCCGATGTTTTGCTTAGAGGTGGCAAAAAGTTCTGCCATCTGGTTTTGATTAAGCCAGATATTACTATCCTGTGCCAGTAAGGCAACGCATGCCTTGCCGTCTTCGGAATTGTAAATGACAAAATTCTGTTCGTCGGTCATTAAATTAATTCAGTAATAGTTACACCTTGAGGCAATTTGTCGCGGTTGATTTTAACATTGTAGTCAGTGAATTTGCGTGACGGAGCTTCAGTTTTCTTTTCAATTGAAATGCGGTCGAACAATTCTGATGCAGATGCACAACCAAGTTCTGAATCGTGCTCAAATACAATCAGTTTCCGGGCACTCATCAAACCACGTGCAGCAGAATGATCCTGGTCAAACATATTCTTCAATGCTTCAAAGAAGAGTTGCTTGTCATCCTCGCTAAAGCCAGTTTGCTTTGCAAGATTGGCAGAGATGAAGCCATGACAGCGATAAAGACCATAATGAATGGTGGATTTTCGTCCCATTGTATGATTTTGTCCACTTTGTTTGTCAGATTCAGTTTCCGTTGCTACAGCAACTCTTGTAATGGAATGCTCTTGTGAAACAACAGGCTCTACAGAACGGGCAAATGTTAATTGAATAGGGCCTCTTACTTGTCCACAATTTGGTGATGACTTAAGTGACATTACAGCTCCAAATGTGCGAATATCATAAAAATTCTTGCACATCCAATCACGACCTTGTTCGGTCTCATCAGCCGTTGGTGTTCGCGGTTTGGCTACTTTCAAAATTGAATCAATAAAAGTTCCAAGTTCTTTTGATATATTATTCTCTTTTTTCCAATCTTTGATTGATTTTTTGTCTGCAGTCGATAAAACAACCAAATATGTCCTATCGTCCAATTCTCTAAGTTCAAGTCCTTCACAAAGAGATAGTTCTTCTAATTCTGTTTGAAGAGACGCATCAGTTACTTCTTTGTTTGATTCCTCGCCAATGTTGATATTTAAAGCTTGGAATGCCTTGATATGAGAACGTCCTAATACGGCTTTTTCTTTAATGTATATATCAAACCCTTCACTCTTGCCTTTCGCAATTTGTACATAGTTACGTACTTTGCGCTTAATACAAACGTCTGTTACAAGTCCCTGGCCGGTTTCAGCATCGACGCGTGGAAGATTACCAGCATCTGGATCACCATTAGGATTACCATCCTGTACATCAAATAAATAGACAAAATCAATTCTGTTCATGATTTATAATTTAAAAGTTATTACTATTGTTCATCGTTATCTTGTTTTCCTTTGAAGAAATCGGCTCTTTGCTGATAATAACCAACAAAGAATCTGCCTTGATCCTGTAAATCAAGGTGAGCAGGGAACCCGTCAGAGGCCATATTGCCAATGATTTCTTGCTTCAATTTCTCATAGAATACTTTGCTCCCTTCATTTAATTTTTCGGCATGATGTGAAGAAAGATTGAGTATGGTTGCAAATACAGACGAGGGTGTAGTACTAGCAGCATTCATATAGCGTTCGCGAATGCTGTTGATGTGGTTTGCGTCTTCTTGGATTTTGTCCAAAACTGCAAATAACCGGCCACATAGGTAGCCCTGATTAGTGTTCTCTTTGTCTAACATAGTCTTGAGTTTATTATTGTTACTATTCAATCTATTCAGATAAGCTTTTATTATTGCTGTTCGTGCTATAGTGGTGGCACCTTGTTCTGCGCAGATTCTTCTTAGACATGAAGAATATAGCGGATATGGATATGGTAATCCTTGAACAATGCTCTTTAATACTGCTTCTGGTAGATTTGGTTGAACATCTCTGGATTTGCCACCAAGTGTTACGGCACTTAACACGGAATAAATGCCTGCGTATGGTTTTTTCTCCTTTCTTCCATCAATAATTTCCATATCGTCAAAATGTTGCAGGATCTTACCTGCAAAATCTTTCAAAGAACATTCGTTCCAATATACGACAGCAATTCTTGCTTTATTTTGTGCGAGCCCAAGTATATAAAATCGATCATCTGATGAAGTCGGTTTCATACCAGACCAGATGGATTTCAATATTTCTTTCACTTTTGCAATGTTTTTATTTGGGTCATCATCATTTGTGTTATTGAGTAAAGAAAAGAACCCTTCTTCAACTTCTTTAGATTCTTGTTTTGTATTAGAAGCCCAAAATAAAAATGTTCTATCACCTACGTCGAACCTATTATGAGAACCTTTTGACAGCATTGTTTTCAATGCTGTAATAAATGCTTCTTCCGCAGATTCGCTGATGGAAGCATTACCACATTGTTCCTTGCCGTAAGAATCATATCCTTGATTTTTTTGAAAAGATATTAGATTTGCTTGATCCTTTCCTAATGAGATTTTTCCAGTCAATCTTACAGGAGTCCCTTTTTTACCTGTAACAAGGCAATACTGCAATTCTGAATTGTCTTTTTCTTTATTAGACAAATAGTCTTTTACGGCCATTGTTGAGGGAATTATCTCTAGTGAATGTTCTAGCTGAAAAGATATATTTCTAGTACGTTCTTTAAGTATAGCTCCATAATTCTCGGAATTGACAATTTGATTGATACCATTGTTGTAAAAAGCGCAAACAGCCTTGAATTCAACAACATCTGGCATAGCCTCTGCTATCTGGTAACAACGTTTAATAAAAGCATTATTTTTCTCAATTGCTTTTTTCTTTTCGGAATCATTGTCCTCTTTAGGAATAGCTAATACATACTCAATATTATCCCAAAGTAATTGAGCTTTCGGAGTAGTTCCTGATCGTCCTTCTCCTCGCGGAACAATGTATGATTTAGGCGTTTTACCATCTCGGGTGTCTTCTATGCGAACAAATGTACCATCTTCTTTAATAACAATAATGAAATAAATTTCCTTCTTTTCAAATCCCATAGGTGGAAGATCTCCACTCCGATGGTAATAATCATATAACGCTTTAAGTATCATCTTAATATCTCCTCACTATTTAATGATGGCACATTAATAATTCCATTCTTCATTTCAGCACGATAGAACATAGGTTGAATGACATTAGGATTGGTGAAATCCATATCGTAGAGCATAATTCCCAGGTCTTTGTTTTCTGCAATAGGAGCTGGCTCAATTTCTGGATTTTTTATCCACTTCCACTGTGCTGCACATTCACGAGTACCAAGATAAGGTTGGGTGAAGCATTGGCCTTTTTCAGCCCGGCGTTCAAACATCTGATAATATTTCATTGGATTCTCATCATTGCCTGGATTGCGACTTTGCAAAGCAGCCTCGCGTTTAGAGACAGGTATGAAGATTAACTTTGCATAAATGCGGTACGCAACGTCACGTAACATTAATGAATTGCGTTGCTGACGTTTGTCTTCAATGAAAATTACATTTGTCTTTGGCGAAGCTGTTGCACCGACTTCGTTCCGTCTTATTGAAATCCATCTGATAGGGTTTAATACATCAATACGTGTAACTTCCCATCGCATAGCACCTTTTTTGAATAGAATCGCTTCAAAAATTGCACGTGCAGCAGATGGAGTTATTACATCGTAACTTACACGCTCTACTTTTAATTCGGGACGTGTAAAACAGGCTATGTCACCACAAACTTCAAGGCAATACTCTTTGTCTGTATATTCCATATTGTAAGTTTTAAATAATTAGCATTTCGTATTGAAAATGGTTGTCAAACGATAATCCGATTTGTTTGTCGTATTGTTTAGGGTCCGAAACATAACATAGTCCAGTTTCATTTCCTAGTGCTTCGATTTTTTCAATCAGTCCGTTTGCGGTTAGTTTATCAAACACATATTTGGGTATAGTTACAGTGTATCTTGCTAACTTTCGGAACATCTCATTGCTTGTATTACCATTACGCATTTCGCTTACTAGTGATGAGGAATTCTTATAGTTAACAACAACAGAATAGCCATTATCGTCTATCAGATTAAAATACTTGTCTGCAGAAGCAAATTGTAGCTCCTGAACTTTATGCAACAGTTCCTGGATGTTATTCCCTTCATTGTCCTTTTCATCAAAAGATGGGATTCTTGCATAATACTGTGTGAAATACGCGTTCATCGCGCAGGGGGCAAACAAATCTTCTTGTGGAAGCATATTGAGTCGTGCGTCATTGGCATAACTCATTGTACCACGAGGTACGTTAACACCGGCAATCTTGAATACAAATGTAATTCCGTTTGTCGGCATTTTACCTTCACGATTGCATCGGCCTGCTGCTTGTAAAATTGAATCCAGTCCTATTTCCTGTCGCATTACTACCGGAAAATCAATATCAACGCCTGCTTCTATCAACTGTGTGGTTACAACTCGCACGGGTTTGCCGTCATCGGCCTTTAATCTGTCTTTTATGGTGGCAAGTGTTGCGTCAACGTGTTCGGCGCACATATTGCGTGACAAATGGTAATGATTCTCGTCTTCAGGCAAGTAATTGAATAATTCTGTCGCTACTTTACGAGTGTTTACAATACATAATACGCGATTGTATTGCATCATCTGGTTGGCAATTTGCTCGTATGTGAGTTTATCTTCTACAAACTTCAGTTCAACGCGGCGTAACTTGTTGTGCAATTGCATTGAATCTGGAATCAATTCTTCTATTTTGTCGAAACCAGACAGATTCTTATCGTGACCTTTACGCTCTCCTTCAAGAGTTGGTTGACTTGCGGTAGTGAACAGCAATGATACTCCAAATAGCTCATTATATGCCTTCAATGCATCAACAATAGCTTGCAAATGTTTTCCTGGCAAAGTCTGTGTCTCATCGAGTATGATAACGCTATTTGCTATATTATGCAGTTTTCGACATCGTCCTGGATGTGAAGCATACATTGATTCAAATAACTGGACGTTTGTGGTGACAATTATTGGCGCATCCCAGTTTTCGGTTGCCATTCGTTCTGGATTGAAATCCTTATAAACATCTTCTCCGTCATGATAATCATAGTTAGAGTGATGCTCCAATACATATTCATCACCGAATATCTCTTTGAATAGTTTGGCTGTTTGCGAAATGATACTTGTATATGGAATGGCTACAATTATTCTTCGCTTATTGTTTTTGATTGCGTGGAGCATTGCCCAAAGTAAAGATGAAAGAGTTTTACCACCTCCTGTCGGCACCGTGAGGCTATATACCCCTTGTGGCTTCTCTGCAGATTCACGACAGCAATCTTGAATTTCCTTCCTTATTATATTTACAGGCGTATCAGCTTTAAAATTTGACAAATACGATTCAAGTTTTGGCAATAAATCTTTCAATTTGCAATAGCTTGCTCTAACTGCTGATTTGTCTGGTTGCATGAATAACTCTGTATCAAGAAAATCTGCATCCACTAGACAAGAAAACAACATGCGTATTACATGATGAATGTATTTTTGTCGATTTGGCAAAAACAGATTATGTTTTTTAAAGAAATCTAGCGAAGGCTCTTTGAGAAAAACGTTACAATCAACCTCAGAAGGTATTTCTTTGTTTTTTATTTCATCTAGCTTTGTAAAATCACAAAGTCCAGCATGATGTCCCAAGATAGGATACAATGGAAAATTTGGGAACGGGCTATTCTTTGATTGAGGATAATAATTAACAAACAAACGGTTTGCTAATAATGCGCCAATCCAAGCGTGAGTTTTGTCATTGTACAATGGAGCGTCTATACCATTTTCTCTGCGAATATAGTTTTGAAAATCATCACGTTCTTTTCCTTTGTCATGAATCATTCCGATAAAGTGCCCCCAATCAGACATGCTGAACTCTCCAGCAAATGTGGCTGTAAGCGCCGCAACGTTTTGCTGATGTTCTTTATTTGATTGAATTAACAATTCCCCTGAAAAGTTTTTGCGTATATGGGATATGTATGAGGGTATTTCCATATCAATGTTTGCTTACTTTCTATTCTACATCTGTGAGCCCTTTCAGACGGAGTCTGATGAGTGATGGGGTGGTGGCGCGTTCCTGTATGGGGAAACTGCCAAGACCGATTTCCAGTTCGTTGGGCTTTATTATTTCTTCGTAGTACTTGTGGTAACTGGTGTCGTCTATTACACGCAGGGTTTGCAGGCGGTGGATTGTAGCGGCAATGCTTATGCCGTATAAATTCCGGGTGTCTATGAATTCATCAAGATGAATATCGGGGCGCGACGTACCAAAGCGGCGGAATACGCTTTCCTGTGGCAGAAGCATTGTACTGGCAAAACTGTTGCACAGACGTTCTGTGTTGGGGCACTTCAGGGTGACCTGGTAGGGAAGTGGCGGCAGGGTATTCTGGTATGACTGGAATTCGTCATCGAACATCGGCTTGAACTTCATGGTCAGATGGGCAAGTTCGTGCAGGGCGGTGAAGCGCTTGCGTTCAGTTGTCTCGTTCTTGCGTGTGTTGACTATAATAATAGGTGTGCGGTCGTTTATATAGGTTGATACTCCATCTATGTCTTTATCGTCAATATCAGTTTCAATAATGTGAATCCCGTATGATTGCAGCAGTTCATAAACTGAGAATATTGGCTGATTGCCTATGTGCCACTTCTTTCTTATGGTTCGTGCGGCGGTTTCCAAATCGGGGTAGTTGCGGACTGTGAATCCTTTCAGTGGGTTTCTGAAAGTGATCTGTTCCGGTATGTTGAAATTCAAATCCATGTAATTCTGGATTTCTGCGACTGCCTGCGCCTCAATTTCCTTACGTTTGCGTGCCGGAGTGCCCTCATTGAATCTGAATTCCAGCTTACCTATAGCAAGACTGTTCTCGCAGAAGAATTCAACGGGAACGCTGCAGGCATCGGCAATGGCCGACAGGGTCTGCTGTGACGGTTGCATAAGGCCGCGCTCTATTTTGGATATGGCCATTTTACTGACGGCGTTGCTGCCCATTCGTGCCACCAGCTGGTCCATTGACATGCATCTAAACAAGCGCGCGGTCTTGATTTTATTTGGTATGATATTATTCATGCTCCATTGAATTGTAGTTTACAAATATATAGGTTGTTTTGAAATACGTAAACAATAATGGGCTTTTTTTGTCCGGATGCGTTTCTGTGCCTGTCCGGAAACTATTTTTAACGGTCACTTAACTTGAGAAAAATTTGACTTCATAGATTATTTGCCTAAATTTGCCAATTACTACAAAAGACAATAACGATAATATATATATTATAATAATGAAAAGGTATCTTTTAGGTTATGACATAGGCAGCTCATCGGTAAAGGCGAGTCTTGTGTCAATCGAGACTGGAAAAAGTGTCGCTCAGGCGTTTTATCCTGATTCAGAGGCACCTATCAAAGCTGTGAAGCCGGGATGGGCCGAGCAGGAACCGGAAGACTGGTGGTCTTATTTGAAGACCGTGACAGCGAAAGTCATGGAAATGTCGGGCGCAAAAGCCGGTGACATTGAAGCAATAGGTATTTCATACCAGATGCATGGTCTGGTTTGCGTTGACCGCAACGGAAAGGCCCTGCGTCCGGCCATTATATGGTGCGATTCACGTGCAGTTCCTTACGGAGAGAAGGCTTTCCGCGAGCTTGGAAACGGCAAATGCCTTTCAAATCTGCTGAATTCACCAGGTAACTTTACCGCATCGAAACTTGCATGGGTCAAGGAAAACGAACCGGAACTCTTTGCCAAGATTGACAAGATCATGCTTCCGGGCGATTACATTGCAATGCGTCTTACCGGAACAACCTGTACGACTGTATCGGGCCTTTCCGAGGGTATGATGTGGGATTTCAAGGACAACGATGTCGCCGATTTCCTGCTTGACTATTATGGTATTCCTAAGTCGTTCATTCCGGAAATACGTCCTACATTCTCAGAGCAGGGCCGTGTCTCAATTGCCGCTGCCAAGGAACTGGGAATTGAAGCTGGCACTCCTGTTACATACCGTGCCGGTGACCAGCCTAACAACGCGTTGTCACTGAACGTGTTCAATCCTGGCGAAATTGCGGCAACCGCAGGTACATCGGGTGTCGTATATGGCGTTAACGGAGCTGTGAACTTTGATCCGCAGTCACGCGTGAATACTTTTGCACACGTCAACCATACTGCTAAGCAGACACGTCTGGGTGTGTTGCTGTGCATTAACGGTACGGGTATTCTGAATGCATGGACCCGCAGAAATATCATGCTTGAAGGTCTGTCATACGGTGACATGAACCAGATTGCACAGTCAATGCCCATAGGCTGCGACGGTGTAAGCGTGCTGCCTTTCGGTAACGGTGCCGAACGTGTCCTTCAGAACCGTAACATAGGTTGCAGTATTCATGGGTTCAATTTCAACACACATAGCCGCAATCATCTGGCACGTGCCGTCCAGGAGGGCATTGTGTTCTCATTCAAGTATGGAATGGACATTATGGTCGGAATGGGTATGGAGATTTCTAAGATTCATGCCGGACACGCCAATATGTTCCTGAATCCAGTATTCCGTGAGACATTGGCAGGCATTACGGGCGCAACCATCGAGCTTTATGATACCGACGGCTCGGTAGGTGCGGCAAAGGGTGCCGGTATGGGTGCCGGCATTTACCGCAACAATGACGAAGCATTCGCTTCACTTGAAAAGATCAATGTCATTGAGCCCGAATCGGCCAAGATTCAGCAGTATCAGGAAGCATACGACCGCTGGAAGAAGATACTGAACATGTATCTGGCAGAATTCTGATTCTCTGGCTGTTCATAATGTTTCGGCTTAAATTGTTTGGATTCTGAATTTTAAGAGTATCTTTGTGTGCTTTCCCCGAATGGGGAATGGTGGAGAACTGAATATTTTTATTTATCAATAACTTATTAAATTATGGCAAAAGAATTTTTTCCAGAACTGAAGAAGATCAAGTTCGAAGGTAAGGACAGCAAGAACCCGATGGCTTTCCATTACTATGATGAGAACAAGGTTATCATGGGCAAGACCATGAAGGATTGGCTGCGTTTCGCTATGGCTTGGTGGCACACTCTCTGCGCAGAAGGTGCTGACCAGTTCGGTGGCGGTACAAAGACTTTCCCCTGGACCGATGCAGATCCTCTGCAGATGGCAAAGAATAAGGTTGATGCAGGTTTCGAATTCATGCAGAAGCTTGGTATCCCTTATTTCTGCTTCCACGATGTTGACCTGATTTCTGAAGGTTCAAGCGTAGCAGAATATGAAGCAAACATGAAGGCTATTGTTGCATACATCAAGGAGAAGCAGAAAGAGACTGGCGCTAAGCTGCTGTGGTCAACTGCCAACGTGTTCGGCAACAAGCGCTATATGAACGGTGCTTCTACAAATCCTGATTTCGACGTTGTTGCACGCGCTATCGTTCAGATCAAGAACGCTATCGATGCAGGTATCGAACTGGGTGCCGAGAACTATGTATTCTGGGGCGGCCGCGAAGGTTACATGTCACTTCTGAACACAGACCAGAAGCGTGAAAAGGAACACATGGCTACCATGCTCGGCATGGCTCGTGACTATGCACGTTCAAAGGGCTTCAAGGGTACATTCCTGATTGAACCAAAACCATGCGAGCCTTCAAAGCACCAGTACGATGTTGACACCGAAACCGTTATCGGTTTCCTGCGTGCTCACGGTCTTGACAAGGACTTCAAGGTTAACATTGAAGTTAACCACGCTACTCTGGCCGGTCACACATTCGAACACGAACTGGCTTGCGCCGTTGACGCTGGCATGCTCGGTTCAATCGATGCTAACCGCGGTGACTATCAGAACGGCTGGGATACCGACCAGTTCCCAATTGACAACTATGAACTGACACAGGCTTGGATGGAAATCATCCGTGGCGGTGGTCTGGGCACAGGCGGTACAAACTTCGATGCCAAGACCCGTCGTAACTCAACAGACCTCGAGGACATTGCAATTGCTCACATCAGCGGTATGGATGCAATGGCCCGCGCTCTTGAGTGCGCTGCAAAGCTGCTTGAAGAATCACCTTACAAGAAGATGAAGGCTGAGCGTTACGCTTCATTCGACAAGGGTATCGGTAAGGACTTCGAAGATGGCAAGCTGACTCTCGAACAGGCTTACGAATATGGTAAGAAGGTTGACGAGCCGAAGCAGACTTCTGGCAAGCAGGAGCTTTACGAAGCTATCGTTGCTATGTACGCTTAATCTGCACAAAGCATATTTTGAAAAAGGGGTTCCGCGGAACCCCTTTTTTGTGTTCTTTCAAAATTACACAATTAATATTGTTTTGTGATAAAATATACAATGTCATAGAAATTGTGTATCTTTGGGGCGTGATAGCTTTTTAGATATGAAAGAGGAAAAATATCTGGATGCAATTATTGAAATATGGAAGGTAGAGGGCGTTGATCTTTCAATGGATGCTATGGCTGACAGAATTGGAGTCACCCGCAAAACTCTGTATAACAGGTTCAAGTCAAAGGACGAACTGTTGGACCGATGTCTGCAGAGATTGTCATCAGGTCTGTCGGATGCCGTCGGTTATCTGGTTGATGAATCGATAGATGTGGTCCAGGGGTTCGTGAAAGGAATTACAGGAATGTGGATGCTGTTCAATAATGCATCGTATGAATTCACGCGCGATTTGCTGACTCTGTATCCCAGGGTTGTCAATATTCAATACAAGAAGGACAAGGCTCTGCTTGCCAATAAGATTAAGGCCAACATTGAAAGGGGACAGGCAGACGGAACTTATAGAAGCGATGTCGATCCTGATTTAATGTCCAGATACATAGCATTTTCCATTTTCATATTCTTTCATAATGAACTGAGACAGGAAAAGGATCTGTATCTGGAGGCTTCCTTCAACAGAATAGTCGATTTCAATATTCACGGTCTGCTTGCCGAGAAATAGTACTGCCGGAATAGAGTTCTGAGAAGGCACGGTACAGGTTCTGGGCCAGGTGCAGGCTGTTGAAGCTTTCCATGGTCATGTTTTGGGAGAGTATGTCGCCTGTAGCGCCATGAATCCATGTGCCTAGAAGTGAGGCTTCGATGGCGCTGTAGCCTCGAGCCATAAGACCGGCAGTGAGACCGGTCAGAACGTCGCCGCTGCCGGCTTTGGCAAGGCTCGGACCTCCTGTGGGGTTGATGAAGACGTCACCGCCGGGCTGTATGATGTGGCTGTGATATCCCTTGGCAATAATGACTGAACGGCATTTCCCGTTCAGCACCGTAATGTCGGTGCCGGCATTGACCGAATCCAGCAGACGCTTAAGTTCGCCGGGGTGGGGCGTCAGTATCGAACCTTCAGGTATCTTGGCCATTTGAACGGGATTTTCGGCCAACAGGTTAAGGGCATCGGCATCGATCAGCATGGGCGTTCCCGATGTGTTGCAGTATTCAAGCAGCTCGGAGAAGGCTTTCAGGGTACAGGCCGCCTTGCCAAGTCCTGGACCTATGCATACTGCATTGTAGCGCGAAAGGTCACGGGGCAGCTGGCTGAAGCAGTCTCCGGAATCCTGTGACAGCATGGCCGACGGGCAGTTGACTGCGGCAGAATCAAGTGCGCGCCGCGTCGAGTGCAGGGTTACCAGACCGCAGCCTGACTGAAGGGCTGCGCTTGTGGCAAGCACAGCGGCTCCAGGCATGTCCTGACATCCGGCCACTATGAGCAGATGACCGTAACAGCCTTTGTGCGAATTGTTGTCACGTCCTTTCAGAAAACTCTTCAGATAGTCTGCTGTCAGTTCTTTCATGCTGCAAAAATAATCAATATATTTGCAGTCAGCTGAACGTATATAAATTATATGAAAAGACTGCCAGTTATTGCTTTGGCCGCATTGACCCTGCTGATTGCGGGATGCGGTAGGAAAAATGAGGTGCCGATGCTTAAGACCTGCATTTTCCCAGGTGATTATCCAGATCCGAGCATTATGCGCGAGGGAAATGATTTCTACATGACGCATTCGTGCTTCACATATTATCCGGGTCTCCTGATATGGCATTCCACTGACCTTGTCACGTGGGAGCCGGTGGCCCGTGCCGTTCAGGGACAGGACTATTCCATCTTTGCTCCGGAACTGTGCAAGGTCAATGACAGGTACTACATTTACTATCCTACAAGCACCGGCCAGAATTTCGTTGTCACAGCCGACAGGATTGAGGGGCCGTGGAGCGAGCCGGTACAGATTGACGTGAGCGGCATTGACCCCGGTCATGTGACCGGTGAGGATGGGAAGCGTTACCTGTATCTGTCTGACGGCAATGCTCCGCTTATTCTTGTACAGCTGACCGATGACGGACTGTCAGTGGCTTCGGAACCTGAAACGTCATTTGCCGGATGGCCTATACCCGAGGACTGGGTGACCGAAGGCTTCTGGCTGGAATCGCCCAAACTGTTCAAGCGCGGCGACTGGTTCTATCTGGTTACTGCCGAGGGCGGTACTGCCGGTCCCGAGACAAGCCATATGGTGCTGGTGGCCCGTAGCCGTAGCGCGGCCGGTCCGTGGGAGAACTCACCGTACAATCCTATGATTCATACATACAGCGCAAGTGAGGACTGGTGGTCCAAGGGGCATGGAACGATTATTGACGATGCTCAGGGCAACTGGTATGTGGTTTATCATGCGTACCGCAACGGTTTCCACACCCTTGGACGCAGCACCATGATAGAAAGCGTTGAATGGACTGAAGACGGATGGCCGGTAGCCGCGCAGAAGGATGGTGCATTGTGGAAAAACCACGGACTGCAGGCTGACTATTCATATCTGCGTGACTATGACAACCCGCTCATGTGGGCAAAATGGGAACCTGCATCTGAAACACTTATGACCACAACTGCCATTGATGCCGAATATCGGATAGAAGCTGAATTTGAGGTTATGGGTACCGATACGGTCGGCCTATATCTGTTCTATAATGATGATGCCGGTTTCGGACTGAAACTTGGTATGGAACCGGGACTGTCATCGGCCGGACAGACAAGGAAGATAAGGATTGAAAACCATAACAACATAGCCAGTGTATGGAAGATGAACGGCAATGAATGGGAGGCCGTTGAAGAGAATGTTGATTTGAGCTCATATAACCACAACACCTACAAGGGATTCTTTGCGTTGAGGCCGGCATATCTGCTTACCGGCAGTGCCAGACTTGTGAACTTTACATACACCCCGCTTGGAAATAATGACTAATCACTTCATATTATGAGAAAACTTAATTTGACAATCGCGCTTATGGCATGCGCGGCAATGATGCCGGCTGCAGCGCAGCAGGATTTTAAAAACGAAAAGATTGTAAATGTGCCACGCGGCGAACAGGCTCCTCCGGCCAATCCCGGACAGCGCAACTTTGGTGGCATGATACGTACTCCGCAGGCAGGCCAGGGCGGTCAGACACGCCGTCCTCAGGGCGCTCCGGCAGGTCAGGGCGCTCCGGCTATGGGAATGGGCGGATTTGGCGGATTTGGCGGTGGAATGGGTGCTTTTGGCGGCGGACAGCGTCCGGCCCAGCAGACCCGTGTCCAGAAACTTGAGGACATGTCCATGAGTGACCCGTTCATATATCCGGATCCGGAAACCAAGACTTACTGGCTTACCAGCACCGGCGGTTCGCTTTACAAGAGCAAGGACCTGCAGAACTGGGAAGGCCCGTACAACGTGATTGACCTTTCAGGCACATGGATGCAGGGCAATTTCGTTGCAGCCGCCGAGATTCACAAGTTCAATGGCAAGTATTATTACGCAGGTACCTGGAACAATCACGGTGTATGCATTGAGCAGGTTCCAAGACGTTATAACGTGCCTCTGAACCAGACCATGCTGCTGGTATCGGACAAGGTTGACGGTCCGTACAAGCCGCTGGTGCAGGATTCCACCTTCTGCCTTGGCCCTACTGACTGGGACATCATTGACGGAACTTTGTACGAGGAGAACGATACCGTATATATGGTGTTCGTTCATGAATGGACTCAAATTATTGACGGTACCATGGCATATATGCCGCTGACAAAGGATCTGAAGTACCGTACTGCCAATCCTACCACCATTTTCCGTGCCAGCGAGGCTCCGTGGTCAAAGGAGATGAGCTCAATAGGCGAGGCCACATTCGGCATGAAGATGCCGGGCTGGGTGACCGACGGTCCTCAGCTGTTCCGTACTCAGACAGGTGTACTTGGCATGCTGTGGTCAAGCTGGGGCGATAACCGCTATGCTCAGGGCATTGCATATTCGACCAGCGGAAGCATCAAGGGTCCGTGGGTGCAGGAGGAGAAGTCTTTCAAGGGCGACAACTCAGGTCACGGAATGCTGTTCCGCACCTTTGAAGGCAAGCTGCTCTACTCGGTTCATCATGCCGAGGGTGAGAACGGCCAGCGCAAGCCTCAGATATGGACTGTCGATGACAGCGGTGACAGACTGGTACTTGGCCAGCGCCTGTACTGATATCAGTCCATGGGATAGACTACGCCCCATTCCTGGCGTAGTCTGTCCATTAGTTTCATGATGTCAAGCGTTTCCTGATGCGGCATGTAGGGTGATTCCAGCAGGCCGCGGTCAATGGCATCGAACGATGCCGATACCTGGTATTCGTAACCGGTAATCTGAGCTGACGGCTTGTCATATACGGCAACCTGCTTGTAGTCATTGTTGAAGACGGTGAACTTTTGCGGGCAGTTTATGTTGTCAACTATAAGGTAGCCTTCGGTGCCGCAAATCTGACCTATGCGTGCGCACAGGTTCATTGTGGTAGTCTGCAGATTGGCTACGCGTCCGTCGCGGTAGTTCCAGCTTATGGCATCGAACATGTCCATTCCGGTAGTTCCCTTGACGCACGATGTCTTCTGACTGATGACATCGGCCCCGAAATACATGCGTGCAAAGTTTATGCAATAGACACCAAGGTCAAGCAGGGCGCCTCCGCACAGCTCAGGGCGCAGTATGCGTTCCTTGAACTCCATCATGTAACACAGACTTGCGTTGAGCAGACGCGGCTGTCCTATCATTCCGCTGTCCATGACTTCTCTGATTTGTGCAGACAGAGGCATGTATCGTGTCCAGATGGCCTCGGTTATGAAAACTCCCTTTTTGTGGGCCAGGTCTAGCAGGGTATCGGCCTGACGGGCATTGGCAGTGAAGGCCTTTTCGCAGAGCACGGGTTTGCCGGCATTGATGGCCATCGATGCGTTGTCAAAATGGTGCGAGTGCGGGGTGGCTATATATACCAGTTCCACGTCGGGGTCATCGACAAGTTCCTGATATGAACCGTATGCTTTTTCAAAGCCCCATTGTGATGCGAATTCACGGGCTTTTTCAATGGAGCGCGAGGCTACCGCGTACTTCATTTTCGGGTCAAGGCCGGTAAGCGTGCGTGCCATCATATCGGCAATCCAGCCTGTACCGATGATTCCTACTTTTCCGTTGTGCATAGTTGTAAATGTGTGGTAAGTGTCATTTCTGATTGAGCTTGCGTATTACGCGGGCAGGGTTGCCTACTGCAAGGCTGTCGGCCGGTATGTCATGTACTACGACGGCTCCGGCCCCTATTACCGAACGGTCACCGATGGTGACACCGGGGCAGATGGTGACACCGCCGCCAATCCAGCAGCGCTGTCCGATGCGTACAGGCTTGCAGTACTCCCAAACATCGCGCTCATCGGCATCGAGCGGATGCCCGGCCGTGAAAATGTTCACGCTCGGTGCGATTAGTGTGTTCTTTCCTATATATACGCCTCCGCCGTCAAGAACCGTGCAGCCGAAGTTTACGAAAACGCCTTCCTCGGCGTGGATAAGGCTGCCGTAGTCGCAGTAGAAAGGCGGTTCAAAATATACGTCGGGGGCACAGTTGGGAAGCAGTTCGTGAAGTATGTCGCGCATGCTTTCCTCGTGGTACTCGGTTATGTTCAGACGGCGCAGAAGCTTTTTCACTTCGTCGCGGTACGCGTACATTTCGGGCGTGTGGGCATCGTATGGCAGTCCGGCCTTCATCTTTTCCAGCTCCTGTCTGAGAGCGGGGTTCTGTTCCAGTTCTTCCTTGCGTGTCATTGTCAGGGGTTCAAAAGGTTTACAAACATACACAAAAACAGACAAATTGGTTATCTTTGTGACCGATTTGGTTTTGATAATATGTTCCTGCAGTCAATAACGATTGATACCGACAAGGCAATCAATGTCAATGACAGCATCAAGGCTGCCACCGAGACACTGATAGAGCAGATCGTGAGTGATCCGAACGGATTCATGAAGGAGCTGCTGTCAAAGGGACTGGAGTTCGGTCTGAAGCTTGTTGCCGCCATAGCCATTTATCTTATCGGGGCGTGGCTCATACGCAGAGTAAAGAAACTGCTGGTGCGCAGGTTTGAACACCGCAACACCGAGGGCACTCTGGCATCGTTCGTGACATCGCTGGTCACCATTACGCTGACTGTTCTGCTTATTACCATCACAATTGGCACACTGGGCATCAACACCACGTCGCTGGCTGCGCTTCTGGCTGCCGGAGGTATGGCCATAGGTATGGCACTGAGCGGCAGCGTATCGAACTTTGCAGGTGGCCTGATGCTGCTCATATTCAAACCGTTCAAGGCCGGTGATTACATAAAGACACAGGGATTTGAGGGTATCGTCACCGAACTGTCGATTTTCCATACCAAGCTGCGTACGTATGACAATCGTGTCATAGTCGTTCCCAACGGGGCGCTGTCAAACGGAAATATCGAGAATATTTTCCATTATCCGGTTCGCAGAATAGGCATCGTGGTGACGGTCGAGTACGGGACCGAAGCTGACAAGTGCACGGATTTGCTGCTTTCACTCATGAAATCGGATGAGAGGGTGCTCACGGCCGGACATCAGGGAGCAAAGGACCCGTCGGTCCGGATTACCGCATTGAATGACAGTAATGTTGAGTTCACGGCATGGATATGGACAAAGACAGGTGATTATTGGGATGTCATGTATGATATGAACAGGCTGGTATATACCGAACTTCCAAAGAATGGCATACAATTTGCCTATCCCCATATGGACATTGATTTGAACGAAAAGAGGAACTGATATGATTTACACAGATTTGACACAGCTCATAGGTGAGACTCCTATGCTTGAAATAGCTCCGGTTGATGGACAGCAGGCCCGGATAGTTGCCAAACTGGAATGCTTCAACCCCGGAGGCAGCGTCAAGGACCGTACCGCTCTGGCTATGATTCTCGATGCCGAAGAGAACGGCTCGCTTAAGGCGGGGGGCACAATCATTGAGCCTACAAGCGGCAATACTGGCGTGGGACTGGCCTGGATAGGCAAGCTGCGCGGATACCATACCATTCTGACAATGCCCGATACCATGAGCCTGGAACGCCGCAAGCTGCTTGGCGCATACGGTGCACAGATTGTGCTGACTCCCGGCTGTGAAGGCATGAAGGGTTCCATTGCCAAGGCTGAAGAACTGCGTGACAGTATTCCCGGAGCCGTGATACTGGGACAGTTCACCAATATGGCCAATCCCGAAATACACGAGAAGACCACTGCCGTTGAAATCTGGGAACAGACCGATGGAAAGGTCGATATTTTCGTTGCCGGCATGGGTACCGGCGGTACGGTGAGCGGTACCGGAAAAGGTTTGAAAAAGTTCAATAGCGATATTCAGGTGGTGGCTTTTGAACCGGATTCATCGCCTCTTCTGACCAGGGGTACAAGCGGAGCGCATGCCATTCAGGGTATTGGCGCCAATTTTGTTCCTGACACATACTTGAAGGAAGCCGTTGACAAGGTTGTGACCGTGACCGATGCCGATGCGCTTGCTGCCACGCACTTTCTGGCACGCGAGCGCGGACTGCTTGTGGGCATTTCATCGGGCGCAGCCTACAGTGTGGCGCTTGAACTGGCAAAGAAGCCTGAAAACATAGGGAAGACGATAGTCGCTCTGTTGCCTGATACAGGTGAACGTTACCTTTCCACCGGAGTTTTTGATTAATTAGGATTAAGAAAAATATGAGCAAGTCACCAAGCACCAGAGAACTTGAAAGAATGATGGAACTTGTAAAGTACGTCATCTTTCCTGATTATTCCGATGTTCCGGCATGGACCGACGGTCCTAAGGCCATTAAGGAAATTCTGCTGTCACAGCTATCGACTGTAATGGCAAAGGCCGATGTGGAGAAGGTAGCAGCCGCATTCGTCGAGTCACTTCCGGAAACCGGACGTCTGCTGCATACCGATGTCCAGGCTGTGGCTCACAATGACCCGGCAGTAAAGGATCTTGGTGAGGTGGTGCTCTGCTATCCGCTGGTAAAGGTAATGCTGCATTACCGTTCCGCACATCGCCTGCATGAGCTGGGTGTTCCGCGTATTCCGCGTATTCTTACCGAGATGGCACACAGCGCCACGGGAATCGACATTCATCCGGCTGCCACGATAGGCGAATATTTTGCCATTGACCATGGTACAGGTGTGGTTGTCGGTGCCACCAGCATAATAGGCAATCATGTCATGCTATATCAGGGTGTTACCTTAGGGGCCAAGTCATTCAGCTATGATGAGCAGGGGCATCCCATTGATGCGCCGCGTCACCCGATAATTGAGGACAATGTCACTATTTACTCCAATACGTCAATTCTCGGGCGTGTCACCATCGGTCATGATACAATTGTAGGCGGCAATATCTGGCTTACGCACGATGTTCCTCCGTTCTCTGTGATTAAACAGGGTAAGGCTGTGGAAATCAACGATGTCCGCAAATCGGGCGACATCTGACAAGTCCCGGACAGTTATTTTTTTCTGACGTTTCTGAAAATGATGACGGCCAGAACTACGACCACGAGGGCGGCAATTGAGTAGCCTATCTCGTGACTGTATTTTGTTACCGTGTCGATGAGCTGGTCTTCGGGGACGGCATGGCTCAGAAAATAGCCAAGACATGCAAGCACACTGTTCCAGATACCTGCTCCAAGTGCCGTAAATCCGATGAACTTGCCCAGAGGCATTTTTGCCAGACCTGCCGGGATTGAAATGAGCTGCCGTATGGCGGGGATAAGACGTCCTACGAAAGTGGAAACGGCACCGTGCTCATTGAAGTAGTCTTCGGCCTTGCGTATTTTGGAACTGTCCAGAAGCAGCATGTGACCTAACTTGCTGTCAGCAAAGGCATAGACAATGGGCTTGCCAATCCACAATGCCAGAAAGTAGTTGACAGATGCTCCTATGATGGCTCCAATGGTTCCAAACAGGATAATGAGAGGAACGCTCAGGGCAGCATCAGTCGCTGCATGATATGCGGCTGGTGGAATGACAATTTCCGATGGAAAGGGAATAAATGAACTTTCAATTGTCATCAGGATGGTAATTGTCCAGTAGTTGAGGTGTTCCAGACACCATTGAAGAAAGGTCGGTATCATTTTGTCTGCATTTTTTTGTTAGTGCTGTCTGTTTCAGTGCCGAACATCATGAACCAGACTTCCTGAAGAAAACTGTCTTCCGGATCAAGAGCCAGTCCGTCTGCCAGCAGGGAAAGCGTTTGGGGAACGTCTTTCAGGTAATATGTGCAATGTGCCATATAACCGTACAGTTCAACGAGCATTTCGGTCGGAATCTCGCCGTCTTCGTGCGTAAGACTGTCAAATGATTTTTTGAAGTACGGTAGGGCATAATCGTAGCCTTTGTTTTCATATTTGCATCGGCCGCAGTAATACAGGAGCGCGTATGAGTCGGGGTCTTCGTCAAGAAGAGCGGAATATATGCCAAATGCCTGTTCCCATAGACCGAGACTGAAAATGCAGTCGGCACACATCATGCGGGCCGATTTGTTTTCGGGGTCTATGGCTTCAATGTATTCGAAACAGTCGCGTGCGCGTGCAAAATCCCCTTTTTCATAGTTGATGCGTCCCATCTGCTCCCAATAGTATGTGTCAAAGGGAAATTCATCAAGCAGATTGTCGTACCAGATTGCAGCGGTGTCCATCTGGCCGGTGTCGAAGAACAGGTCGGCCTGAAGCTCGATGAAATTGCGCGAATCCGGTTCAAGTATAAGTGCCTTGTCAAGCCATTTCTGACAGAGCTCGAACTGGCGGGTGTCCATGAATTTGACAATGATGTCGTTTATCATGCCGCTGTCGTTCTCGCTCATCTCAACGGCCTGGGTATAGTAGCGGTCGGCCTGTTCGGGGTTTCCGTCGGCCAGTTCGATGCATCCTTTCAAGTAGATGAGTTCCTGATTGTCGGGCGCATCGATGGATTCGGCAATAACACGGGCCTGGTCGGTAAGACCGCGCTGGAGCTGGTTGCCCGATTTTGCAATGAGTATGTCGGGGTCTGCGGGATGTATGGAGAGTCCATACTCAATTGCACGGTCGGACTTTTCAAGATCCGATGAAATGGCGTAGTATTGTGCAATATTTGCCAGATCCATGCTGTCAAAATACACGCTGGTGCCTTCGTTGAGCATGGATTCGTATGATTTCAGGATGTCCTGGAACTCCTGGCTTTCATAATAAGACTCTGAATCATCCTTCATGCAGGATATTATTTGTCTTTGACCTTGTTCCAGGTGTCCTTGAGTGATACGGTACGGTTGAATACCGGATGGCCGGCCGTCGAATCCCTGTCGGTGCAGAAATATCCAATGCGCTGGAACTGGAAGTGGTCAAGCGGCTTGGTGTCGGCAAGGAACTTCTCAACGTAACATTCGGTTCGTACTTCAAGGGAGTCGGGGTTCTTCATCTGCTTCAGAGCCTCGACGGGATCCATGCCTTCCTCGCGCAGGCGTGAAAGCTCATCGCGCGGGTTCTCAACCTTCCATAGACGGTCATACAGGCGTACTTCGGCCTTTATGCAGTGGTCTGCGCTGACCCAGTGTATTGTGCCTTTGGCCTTGCGGTTGCAGTCTGATTCTCCGGTCTTTGTGTTTGGAATGTATTCGCAGTAAACTTCCTGGACATTGCCGTTCTCGTCCTTCTTGCAACCTGTGCACAGTACGATGTATGAGCTCTTCAGACGCACTTCGCGGCCTTCGGTCAGACGGAAGTATTTTGCAGGAGCATTCTCCATGTAGTCTTCACGCTCAATCCAGAGTTCGCGGCTGAAGGTTATCTTGTGGCTGCCGGCCTCGGGATCTTCAGGGTTATTCACTGCATCAAGTTCCTCGGTCTTGCCCTCGGGATAGTTGGTGACAATAAGCTTTACAGGGTCGATGACGGCCGATACGCGGGTGGCGCGTCTGTTCAGGTCCTCGCGGACGGCGCTTTCCATGAGTGCCATGTCGTTCAAGGCGTCGAATTTGGTGTAGCCTATGCGGTCAACGAACATGCGTATGGATTCGGGTGTGTAGCCGCGGCGGCGGTAACCGCAGATGGTCGGCATTCGGGGGTCATCCCAGCCGCTTACCATATCGTTTTGTACCAGTGCCAGCAGGTTGCGCTTGCTGAGCAGGGTGTAGTTGAGGTTGAGCTTGTTGAACTCGGTCTGGCGCGGACGGTTGTCATCAAGGTCCTGTCCCTTCTTGAGCCAGTCAATGAACAGGTCGTAGAGTGGACGGTGAGGAACGAATTCAAGTGTACACAGTGAATGTGTAACGCCTTCAAAGTAGTCGCTCTGGCCATGTGCGAAATCGTACATGGGGTATGCCTTCCACTTGGTGCCCGTGCGGTGATGCGGTGTCTTGACAATGCGGTAGATAATGGGATCGCGGAACAGCATGTTGTTATGTGCCATGTCGATTTTGGCACGCAGTACCATGGAACCTTCTTCAAGTTCACCGCTGTTCATCTTGTAGAACAGGTCAAGGTTCTCCTGTATGGGACGGTCGCGGTAGGGACTGTTCTGACCGGGCTGGGTAGGGGTACCCTTCTGTGCCAGAATAGCGTCCTGCGGCTGTTCGTCAATGTATGCCTTGCCTTCCTTGATAAGTTCTACGGCAAAGTCCCAGAGCTGCTGGAAGTAGTCGGATGCATAGAATTCGTTCTCCCACTTGAAGCCGAGCCACTTGATGTCTTCCTTGATGGCATCAACGTATTCGGTGTCCTCTTTGGTCGGGTTGGTGTCATCAAAACGCAGATTGCAGATTCCACCGTGTTTTTCGGCCATTCCAAAGTCCATGCATATTGCCTTTGCGTGACCGATGTGGAGATAGCCGTTGGGTTCGGGCGGGAAACGTGTCTGGACACGCCCTCCGTTCTTGCCCTGGGCAAGGTCCTTTTCTACCATCTCCTCAATGAAGTTGAGGCTCTTCTTTTCCGAGCTCTCTGCAACAGTGTTCTCTGTCATATTCGCGCTAATTCTGTTATTTTGTATAATAGACCGCAAAGTTACGATTTTGAAGCGAAATATCGGCCGTATATTCTTATTTTTGCGACTGCGGTAACAAGGAAAAGACGGACACTATGGATGAACAGCTGATACTTGAATTAATTGAAGCGGCCGATAGAAGTGAGAATGCCCATTTTATCGATTCTGATCCTGTCAGGTTCCCTCACCGTTATACTGACCGTCATGACATTGAAGTGTCGGCTTTCATTTCGGCCTGGATGGCTTACGGAAGCCGCAGGGTGTTCTTGAACGTACTTGAAAAATTGCATACAATGATGGATGACTGCGGCGGGCCGTATGCGTTTGTCATTAACCGCCGTTTCACAGGGATTGACGTTGATGAAGAAATGTGCCTGTACAGATTCTATAAATGGTCTGATTTATTTCAATTGTGTGACAGACTGTCAGAGGCGTATATGAAAATGGACAGTCTTGAGGAGTTCTTTATTCCAGGACATGTTCTTGATGAGGGGGTGGAAAGACTATGCCGGTTTTTTGCCGGTGTTCAGGGAATACCGGTTGCCGGAAGCACATCGGCCAATAAAAGATTTTACATGTTCCTGAGATGGATGGTGCGTGAAAACAGTCCGGTGGATTTTGGGATATGGACTGCCGTCAAGCCTTCGCAGCTGATAATTCCGCTTGATACGCATGTGTTCCAATCGGCCTGCCGTTATGGACTGACGACGCGACGGAGCGCCGATTTGAAAACTGCTATAGAGATTACCTGTGCAATGGCAGCTATCTGGCCCGATGATCCGGCGCGTGCCGATTTTGCCCTTTACGGTATGGAGGTTTCGTGACGGATGTCTAAATTTGCAGTCATGGCCAGTGAGATAACTGAAGGTTTGTCGGTTCTGGTCCCTGTATTCAATTGGGACAGTTCGGATTTGCTGGAGTCTTTGCATACGCAGGGGCTTGCTTTGAATACGGGCTTTGAACTTGTCGTGGCCGATGACTGCTCGTCAGACCTGGAGCTGAAGGAAAAAGTCGCTGAAAAGGCGGCTTCACTGGAGAAATGCCGCTATTTTGCAATGGAGAAAAATATGGGGCGGGCTGCCATCAGAAATTTTCTGGCGGAACAGTCGGTATATTCCAAACTGCTGTTCGTTGACTGTGATGCACAGACGGACAGTGAGACGTTCCTGGCATCGTACCTCGAAGCGTCGTCATGTGCACAGGTCGTATGCGGCGGTTTGAAGCATCCGTCCGTACTGCCTGCCAGCGGATGCGAACTGCGGTACAGATACGAGAAGAAGGCTGACCGCCGCCGTGGAGCGGAATACCGAAGCCTCAGACCTTATGACAACTTCACTACTTTTTCATTCCTTGCAGACCGTGAAGTCTTTATGAAGATACGCTTTGACGAAAACATTACCGGTTACGGTTATGAGGATGTGAAGTTCGGCATGAGCCTCCGGCAGCATGGTATTGGCGTGCTGCATACGGACAATGCGCTTGTCCATCTGGGTATTGACGACAACGTCAGTTTCATTGAGAAGACAAATGCATCACTGTCAAATATCTATGAGAACAGAGATTCTGTGGCGGGCGGTTCCCGTCTTCTAAACGTTTATTTCAGGCTTGAGAGACTGCATCTTGTACCTGTGGCGCTCTTCTTCGGCCGTGCAATGTCGTCGTTCATGGAACGTAACCTGCGCGGAAGTCATCCGTGCCTGGCGTTTTTTTCGTTCTACAAGCTCTACAGACTTTCCATCCTTTTTCAGGGCAGGCAAGCCGGTCCTTGCAGAAAATAGGCCGATTTGTAGGTGATTCCTGCGTTTTGCAGTAATTTTGCACCCCTGAATTACGCACGCGCACAGACAACCGTATGAGCAGACTAAGATTCGATGTAGTACAGGAGGCTTTCAAAAAGAAGGCTGTCGATGTTGAGATTCCGGAAAAACGCCCGTCTGAATACTTTGGTGAACTGGTGTTCAACCGTGAGAAGATGCACAAGTATCTTGATCCGGCAATATTCACTGCGCTGGTCAACTGCATAGACAACGGAGAACCGCTTGACCGTGGCACTGCCGATGGCGTGGCTGCCGGCATGAAGGTGTGGGCTATGGAACATGGTGTCACACATGTGACTCACTGGTTCCAGCCATTGACCGAGGGTACAGCCGAAAAACATGACTCGTTCATGGAATATGACGGTAAGGGCGGCATGATAGAGTGCTTTGACGGCAAAGCTCTGGTTCAGCAGGAACCCGATGCATCATCGTTCCCTAACGGCGGCATACGTGCTACATTCGAGGCTCGCGGCTATACTGCATGGGACCCTATGTCGCCTGTATTCATTCAGGATGACACTCTGTGTATTCCAACTGTGTTCATTTCATATACTGGCGAGGCTCTGGACTATAAGACACCGCTCAAGAAAGCCTTGAAAGCAGTCTGTGACGCGGCTCTTCCCATTTGCAGGCTGTTCGACCCGAAAGTCAGCAAGGTTATTTCATATCTAGGCTGGGAACAGGAGTATTTTCTGGTTGATGAGGATTTGTATGCCACACGTCCTGACCTGATGCTGTGCGGGCGTACGCTTATGGGACATGCATCGTCCAAGAGCCAGCAACTTGATGACCATTATTTCGGCGCCATACCTTCAAGGGTTGCAGCTTTCATGCGTGACATTGAGATTGCCGGCTACAAACTGGGCATTCCTTTAAAGACACGTCATAACGAGGCCGCTCCGAACCAGTTCGAGCTGGCTCCGATATACGGTGAAGCCAATCTGGCCAATGACCAGAACCAGCAGATAATGAACGTGATGAACGCTCTGGCACGCAAGCATGGTTTTGTGGCGGTATTCCATGAAAAGCCTTTTGACGGTATTAACGGTTCTGGCAAGCACAACAACTGGTCACTTGGTACCGATACGGGAGTTCAGCTGCTTGCACCGGGCAAGGATGCCATGGGCAATTTGCAGTTCATTACATTCTTTGTCAATGTGCTGGTTGCCGTACAGAAGCACAATGCGGTGCTGAAAGCATCGATTGCATCGGCCACAAACGCCCATCGTCTGGGTGGCAACGAGGCTCCGCCGGCAATTGTATCGGCGTTCCTCGGCAGAACAATGACCGAGGTTATGAGGAAACTGCTTGAGGTGCCGTCCGACACTCCGATTGTAATTGCAGGCAAGAGGGGCAAGTCGGTGGGACTGGTTGAAATTCCGGAGATTTTTCTCGATAACACCGACAGAAACCGTACATCGCCATTTGCCTTTACGGGTAACCGCTTTGAGTTCCGCGCCGTCGGATCCAGTGCGAACTGTGCCGGGGCGCTGACAACGCTGAACGCAGCGGTGGCCGAGCAGCTTCTGGAGTTCAAGGCCGGCGTGGACAGGGCCATGGAGAAGGGCTCGCCGCTGAATGTGGCTGTGATGGACTGCCTGAAACCGCTTATAGCCGATGTTATTGATACCATTTGTTTCGATGGAAACGGCTATTCTGAAGAGTGGCAGAAGGAAGCAGCACGCCGTGGACTTGACACTGAAACCCGCGTTCCCGAAATGTTCAAGGCATTCACGACATCCGATTCCATCAGGCTGTTCACCGGACTTGGCATATACAGCGAAGTGGAACTCCAGGCACGTAACGAGGTGAAATGGGAGATATATGCCAAGAAAGTGCAGATAGAAGCCAGAGTGCTGGGACGTATGGCGTATAACCACGTTATTCCGGCAGCATTGCAGTATCAGACAAAACTTCTTGACAATATAAAATTGCTGAAGGAACTGTATCCGTCGGATTACAGGAAGATGGCATCGGTCGATATGGAGCTTGTCGAGGAGATTTCAACTTTGGTTACGGAGCTGAAGAATGGAGTTGACGCAATGGTGAAATTGCGGAAAATTGCCAACAACGCACCAGGAGAATACGAAACCGCCGCCCGCTATTATGATGTTGCACAGGCGCTTGTGGGCCTGAGAAAATACATAGACCGTCTGGAGGAACTTGTAGATGACGATCTGTGGCCCATGCCAAAGTACCGTGAACTGCTGTTCATCAACTGACTTATTGTTCTGGACGTGACTTCAATGCGTCCATTCTTTCCTTTATTCTGGCTTCCTGCTGGTTGTTCTGCGCAGTCCAGAAGGTAGTGTCTTTCAGAGCATCGGGCAGATACTGCTGTTTTACGTAGTGGTCGGGGAAGTCGTGGGCGTATTTGTACCCGGCTCCGTATCCCAAATCGTTCATTAGTGAAGTGGGGGCGTTCCTCAAGTGCAGAGGCACTGGCAGATTGCCTGTTTGTCCCACATTTTCAAGGGCGGCGTTTATGCCCATGTATGCGGAATTGCTTTTGGGGCTGGTGGCCAGATATACGGTGGCTTCGGCCAATGGTATTCTTCCTTCGGGCCAGCCGATTTTCATTACGGCATCAAATGCGGCATTTGCAAGCAGAAGGGCGTTGGGATTTGCCAGACCTACATCCTCGCTGGCGGAAATTATGAGCCGGCGGGCTATGAATGCCGGATCTTCGCCCGCCTGCACCATTCTTGCAAGCCAGTACAGAGCCGCATCGGGGTCGCTTCCGCGTATTGATTTTATGAAGGCCGAAATGATGTCGTAGTGCATTTCGCCGTCCTTGTCGTATGCCAGCGGGTTCTGCTGAAGGCTTTCTGTGACGAGCTGGTCTGTGATTGTGACATCGCCGTCACCGCAGGCTTCGACTACAAGTTCCAGTATGTTGAGCAGCTTTCTCGCATCGCCCCCTGAAAAACGCATTATTGCGGTTGTCTCCTTCAGCTCTATGTGTCTTTGGCTCAACAGGGTGTCCTTGCTGATGGCGCGTTCCAGTAGCTTGAGCAAATCGTCTTTTTCAAGTGAGTTAAGTACATAGACCTGCATGCGGGAAAGCAGTGGACGTATGACTTCAAAGGAAGGGTTTTCGGTCGTTGCACCGATCAGCGTTATCTCTCCGCGTTCAACGGCGCCGAGAAGCGAGTCCTGCTGGGCTTTGTTGAAACGGTGGATTTCATCGATGAAAAGTATGGGGTTGCCTCTGGTGCGGAACAGCGGATTTGTCCTGGCCTTGTCAATGACTTCACGGACTTCCCTGACACCTGCCGTCACTGCGCTCAGGGTACTGAACGGAAGGTCCAGACTGTTGGCGACAATCTGTGCCAGTGTAGTTTTCCCAGTTCCGGGAGGTCCCCACAGGATGAACGAGTTTATATGTCCCGACTCAATCATGCGGCGCAATACGGCACCTTGTCCTACAAGATGCTGCTGTCCTACATAGTCGTCAAGGGACTTCGGCCTCATTCTTTCCGCCAGCGGTTGCATGTTTCTGTCCTTTTCCGTTTGTTTCCGACAAAAATAATTGTTTTTTGCGTGGAATAACATTTTTGTGTGCTCTGCTTTTTACGGTTTAAGAAAAGTCCCTCCCTCGCGCGCGCGGATGTCTTTTTTTATTATCTTTGCGTGACTTACCGATGTTTTGAGATTAACTTGGAAATCATTCAGATGCGAAAACTGCTTCAGATTTTTGATTTGACTGCCATGCTGTTTGTAGTGAGTGCATGCAGTACGAATCTTTTCGAGCAGTATGACAATCTGCCTAAGGATCGCTCCATAAGGGAAATTTCGGATGTGTGGTCTCCGTCGGAGTGCACGATAGATGAGGTAGCGGTAAAATCGTTCAGCATAAAGGCAGTATCGAATCCGTCGGTTCTAGCCGACCTGTCTTTCCGCTATGTGAACGACAGTGTCTATACGGCGACGGTTTTACACTACAATCTTATAGGGACAGAGCTTGTGCCAACCTGGAACTGTGTTGCAGAAAGGGTCACTGTAAACGGTGTTGATCAGGTTCCCGGCAGTTCCACGGTTGATTTCAGTCAGCCGGTCAGGTATCGTTTCCATTCGTCGGACGGCCAGTTCAAAGATGTCGAATTTTCGTTGAAACAGGAACAGTGTTCGGGTCTGCCTGTCGTTTCGCTGGTTTCTGAAAAAATGATATCGGACCGCTACACCTGGGTACCAGTTACTTTCAAAGTCGCAGTGCCGGCTGGAGGTACGGCGAACTTTTGGGGCAGTATTAACGCCAGATATCTGAATGACAATTCCATCTATCAGGAAAAAAAATCGTTCGAACTGGAGTTTGAGGACAGGACATCCGTCATGGATATGGGCGGGTCCACACATTGGAATCTTGTCTCTAATGCTTCGGACAAAACTTATCTGAGAAATATGCTTGCCGGCAGGATTGGCGATGTGCTTGATATGTCGCTGAATCCTTCAATGCGGTATTGCGAACTGTACCTGAACAGTGAGTACATGGGACTGTATCTGCTTTCAGAAACGGTTGAGATGGACGGCGGCGGAACCTGTACGGCGGAACCTCTGACGGTACAGAATCCGGAACAGTCGGACTATCTGTTCAAAATGGACTGGAACAATGAAGCCTTCTGGTTCAAGACAGCTGTTATGGAACTTCCGGTCAACGTCGTTTATCCATACGAATTGAGTACGGACGGCGAGAAGTATGTTCATGACTATTTCAAACTGATTGAACAATGTCTGTATCAGAAGGAAGAACCTGATCCCGGCTATCGCAATCTGGTGGATCTGACGTCGTTTGCAGCCTGCTGGATAGCGTATGAACTGACTGCGTGCGAAAGCTGCAGGACACCGTCATCGGTATGGTATTACAAAAACGCCGGAGGAAAGCTGTGCGCCGGTCCGTTGTGGAATTTTGACAGGGGTACATTCAATCCGTTTGATGGGTTCGTTCTTCGCGATTACGAAACTGTTGATTTCAACGGCAATACACGCAGTCTGTGGTATTCCAGACTGTTCCGTGATCAGGAATTTGTCAATGCGGTGAAAAAGGTCTGGCAATATCGCGGATCGGAACTTCGTGACGTTGTGAAATTTGCAGACAGTCAGGCTTCGGTCATAGAGGAGACTGTGAAACTGACATTGGAGAAGTGGCCGACCGACATCAATTCTAATCAGGATTCAAAGCTGTCCTGGGAGGATGCTGTCGATTCATTGAAGAGCAGTTATATGGCAAGGTGGAACTTTTTGGACAACAGCATTGCATCATGGTAAAGAAACTGATAGCGATATTGAGTGTGTCCTCCCTGCTGTTGCTGTCGGTCGGGTGCGTGTCGCTTTCGCTTTCCGATGAATGGAAGGAGCAGCGCAGGAGTGTGATTGACCGACAGATGACAGAATCCACCGGGCCTATTGCCTTCAGTTCGTTCGCTTTCCTGAAAGAGAATAATCCGCAGTTGGAACATGATATTGTATGTCACGAACTGAGTACGACAACACTGCCTTTTGTGCTTGAATCGACACTTGAACTGCCGTGCATGCTTGTTCCTACGTTCACACTCGATTACGGCAGAATGTTCTACAACGGTGAAGAGGTGATTAGCGGCGAGAGCGCCATATACTGTTCGTACAATCAGGATGCGCTGATCAGGATTGAAGGAGTGGCGGAAAAGAATGAGTATCATTTCCTGTCATTCGTTCCATATTCAGAACTGCCTGTAATTGAAATAGTTACCGATGGCCAGGCGGCAATTAACTCTTTGAACGACTGGATTGACGGCATAATGATTACCAGTGGTATGGAAGTTTTCAGCGATTCATACGATACCGTCAGGGTCAGAAATATGGCGCTTTCGGGCTCATCGCCTAAACTGTCGTTCCGAATTGAAACAAAGGACAATATATCGGTTCTTGGCATGAAGGCAGGCAGGACATGGTGCTTCCTTTCCAATTTTGAGGACAGGACGCAGCTGCGCAATTCTGTGGCATTTGAACTGGGAAGGCTGGCCGATGGCCTGGAATGGACTCCATCGTCGCAGTTTGCCTGTGTAACAATAAATGGCAGGTTCCAGGGGCTGTACCAGATTGCAGAACAGCCCGGCTTCGGCACCAGCCGTATGGATGTGACCGGAATCTATGCAGAATCACAGAATATTACCGGCGGTTATCTGATAGAGGTTGACAACCGTTATGATGAACTTTGGAGATTCCATCCTCAGAAGACACGTTGGAACGTCAATATAGTCTCGCCGACCGATGATGACTGCAGTTATGAAAAGCTGCTGTATGTCAAAGCGTTCTGGAACGATATGGAAAACAGCCTTGAAAAGGCGGATTATTCGACACTGTGCAGTGATTTTATGGATATGAATTCATTCATCGACTACGGATTTGTCCAGTCTTTGGCATCAAACAACGGCTTGAGCGAACAGAAATCGGTCTTCGCATACAAAAAACCGGACGGGAAACTGTTTGCCGGACCTGTATGGGACTTTGAGTATTATTCCTTCAACAATGATTCGCTTCCGCTGTTTACAGAATTTCTCTGGTACAAGTATCTGAAGGATGACACGGATTTCCATAACGATATAAAGGACAGATGGGAAAGGTACAGACCTAAGGTGGAAGCTGGAATATACAGTTATATTGACAGTATGGCCGGTGTCATTTCGTCGGGCGTTCAGAACGGCGACAGGATATATCCATACGGCATATACCGGCCTTCATCCCAGAACAATGATGATGACATGGACTTCGATGATGCCGTAGCAGGTATGAAGGCGTTCCTGAAAGAGCGTATTGAGTGGATTGACAGGGAAATCGGCGCTTTCAAATAAACACAGGTAATTATGACTGCATTCAGGAAAATACTTTGTTTGATATCATCGGCGGCGGTGCTCATGAACTATTCTTCGTGCATAAATCAGTTGAGTCTGCCTGAGCAGATAACCTATATGGTGGATGTCTCGTCCGATGCGTTGGAGCTGTTCCAGATGCAGGTGCTGTATAAGAATCAGGCAGGCACGACCGATATGGTGAATCTGTCTTCATTGCATTGGGCTACGAGTATCCAGAAAGAGGAGGGTTTCAAAGGTGAACTTGCTGTAAGAATGTACGCAAAGGACCCGTCCGGTGCCAATCTGACTAAAGACAGCTATTCAATGACTGTAAGGCCTGTAATCCGTTACGACGGTCTGACAAGATCGGCCGGTCTGTTCGATACCAGGGCAATGCTCCCGGTTACTGAATTCGACAAGCGTAATGTGAAATTCAAATTCAAGGTTCCAGGCGATGCTATGGCCGATGTCAGACTGGCTCCGTTGAAGTACAACAAGCACATGGTTTTCTGCTATACTATCGATGATGCCTCGGTGAATGCATGGTCAAGAGTGTTTGCAATCATCAACGGAAAATGGATTGATGACAGGGAATTCTTCCATAAGGGCTTGAAGAAGACTACAGGGTACAGACAGAGATATCCGTTGTGTTTCACTGACGGATGCGGAAATGACAGACGTTTTACATTCGGCAATGCCATATGGCCAACGCTGACCGGACCCGATAATCCTGACGGTTTTGTCCTTGATGTGAGCAAGTCATTCTATAACCCGTACGTTTCGTGGGAGGAACTGCAGGTAATGACCGATATGGGCAATTCGGTGAACTGGCATAATGTTCCGTCTTCACCCGACGATTCTCTGGAACATGACACTGCGGCGCTGGTCAGGGGGCTTGAAACCGATTTCAATAGAACAAGGGTGAAAATCAATTATCCGATGAAGGTTCTTGCACAGCCCGATGGCAATGACGCATATCTGGCGGCAGCTGCGCTCAGTCCGTACGTTCACATGACCAGAGCCACCACCGGCGAAGGCATTATGAAGGAGGTGAATCTGCTGGAGTGCGGTTCCATGGAAAAGATGGAGGTGTTTGGCGGATATACGGAAGGAAACTATGAAGACAAGCTCCATGAATTGAGCGTGCAGTCTGCATCGGGGGCACCCACACTGGTAGGTAAACTTGACCACCGCCCGCAGAAGGAGGCACTTGATTTTCTGCTGGACATTTATGATCTGTACGGAAAATACGGTGCTGACAACATTTGGGTTACAACCTATGACGAGCTGTTCGAGTACAAGGAGATGATATCGTCTCTGACAATGACAACCAGTTTCTACGACGGTTATACTACCGTTGAGGTATCGGTTCCAATTGATGAAACATACATTTTCAATGACCTGTCATTCGTAGTTGAAGGTGCGGCAGGGCCGGCTGTTCCTGTCTCGAACAATCTGTATGGATTCTCGAGCGCGGTACAGGATGACGGTACCGTGCTTGTCAATTGCACGTTTACGGACAGAATTCAGGAACTGGCCGAAAAGTATGTGGAAAATTATGAGGAGGAATTCGATGATGAAGACAGAATATATGCCGAATATCTGGTATCGCTGCTCAGAGAGGATCTTCAGGCTCCGTACATCAGAAGAATTCAGGAGACCAATGCTCCATCGCAGGGCGCATTGCCAATTAACGGGAAATACACAAGGGAACAGATGAACAGGTATCTGCTTATCTATGACCAGTATGAATACAAGGTAAATTATCAGTTCTGACAATATCATTCAATGCATAATCGTATGAACAGAAGAGTATTTGACAAGACCGGGTTGCTCGCGTGTGCAGTTCTGGCTGCGTTCGCGGTTTCGTGCAGTGAAGAATCCAAATCGGACGAAGACGAAATGTTGATTTCAGACCTTTCGACTGTTTGTCTTAGTGAAATAAACGGCTCACAGGATTATATTGAACTGTATAATTCGGGCAATGCCAGAGTTAGTCTGAATGGAGCCAAGATACGCCGCTGGAGAGTTAATGACGGTGAGGATGACAAACAGACCCTATGGGTAGGTACCACTGAAGTTATTGAACCGCAATCGTATCTGTGCCTGCGTTTTGAAGAAGGCAAGGAGGGTACGGCCTATTATCTCAAAAGAGATTTCTCTGCCAGAAAAAACCAGTACATCTGGTTGCAGAATGCCGCACAGGCCGAGGTGTCAAAATTCGTTCGCGGTGAAAAAAGTATAGGCTGGAATCAGATACATATGCAGAAGTGTACTGATAAGGAGGATGTGGCATATTCTTTTGCAATGATTGAAGACAAATGGGTATATGGCATTCCCACTCCCGGCCAGGCCAACGGAGAGAAGGCCGGTGACATTGATCAGAAAATGTTTCCAGTTGTAATTAACGAGATTGATTTTGTCAACAACAGAATAGAACTGTACAACAATTCGTCATCTGTGGTAAACATTGTCGGTGCTGAATTGCGCTGGGGGCGTGTAAAGGACAGCAAGGATGACAATTGCACTGTCTGGTCCGCAATGTCTGCGACCAATATTGAACCTCAGGGCTTTCTGGTTGTTAACCTTGACAATATGATTAACGATGGGAAGGTGAATCTTGCAGACTTCAAGGACAAAAATTTCCATTTGCGTCTGCGTGACAGCAGCGGGGAAGGACATGTTGACTTTTCCGGTTCAAGATATGTCTTTGACGAGATTAAAAGAGGGAAGAAGAATAGCGGATGGGGTGAGGAAACAATGCCACTGACCATATCCGGAAATCTGGTTCGCGTTCCCGATGGCACAGGCGATTGGGAGAGCACCGATAAATCTTCCATGGGTACTACTAACGGAACACTTCATACCGGTAAGACGGCTTCGGATCTTGAAATTGACGGATATTGATAATGAGAATAGATAAACTGCTTTTCATGACATCGTTCCTGCTGCTGGTGAACGCTTGTGGCAGTGACATGTTTGACCAGTTTGAACTTCATCCGTCAACTAACGGAACCGCTATTGTGAAGCAGGCTTGGAAACCTGTAGATTGCACAATTTCTGAAGTGATGTTCAATTCATTCAGGATTGATGCGATGATCAACGACCAGGTTCTGGCCGATTTGGCGTTTTCATCGATCATTGAAGGTGATACGAATACCGTTGTTGTCAGTCATTATCTGCTAAAAAAAGACCATATCGTTCCTTCATGGAATTGTGTGGCGGCAAAAGTGACTGTCAACGGTGAAGAACAGTTTCCTGACGTAACAGTTGTCGATTTTTCGAAACCGGTCACATATCGTCTGTATTCATCGGACGGACAGTTCAAGGAATATACGTTTGAATTGGAACAGGGTGAGTATTCCGGTTTTCAGGTAGTTGCAATTGTATCGGACAGAACAATTTCAAACAAGACTGTGTGGTCTCCGTCCATATTCAAGATTTCAGGCCAGGAATCGGGCTACAGGGATGTCTCGTATTCCGCAAAGGCCAAGCTGCGTGGCAATAATTCACTGCAGTTCTCCAAGAAGTCATATACGGTAAAGCTTGAAAACAAGGTGTCGGTTCTTGGAATGAGCAAGCATACGCACTGGTGTCTTGTTGCCAGCACTCCTGACCGCACCAGGCTGAAAAACCGTGTCGCTTTGGAAATTGCATCAAGAACGGGACTTCCATGGACTCCGGACTCCAGGTTCTGTGAACTGTTTGAGGATAACAAGTACCGTGGTCTGTATCTGCTGACAGAAAAAATCAAGATTGACAGGAACAGAGTCAATATCACTGAGATGTCATCGGCCGATACGGTAGGTGAGAGCATTACCGGCGGTTATCTTCTGGAATGCGATACACACGTTGACAATCTGTCGTTTGAGACGCCTGTCAGACATTTGCCAATCAATATCAAGTCACCTGACGAGGATGTTATTACCGATGCGCAGATAGAGTATATCGAAGACTATTTCAAACAGGTTGAACAATTGTTGTACCGTACGGATAACCCAGATCCTGCGTATAGGGAGCTGCTTGATCTGGAATCGTTTGCCGATGTGTGGATTGTATTGGAACTTACGCACTGCGAGGATGCGCGTCTGCCCAATTCGGTCTGGTATTATAAGGACAAGAACGGTCCGCTGTGTGCCGGACCTGTTTGGGATTTTGACCTGGCGGCCTTCAATCCGAGTACGTCATATCTGTTGTATGATTATGAGACTGCAGATTTCTCTTTGCCTGACAGAAGCCTCTGGTATTCGAGAATGTTCCTTGATCCGGTGTTCAAGGATATTGTAAAACAACGCTGGCAGAATTACTACGGGTCTTTCCAGTCGATTCCTGCCTTCATTGACAGGCAGGCCGAAATGATAAGGAAGTCGGTTGCTGAAAACGACGCCACGTGGAGGTATCCGGTTCCAGGTAACCCTGATGCCAATATGACATGGGAACGGTCAGTTGAAGAACTGAAAAGGAATTATCAGGACAAGCTCCAAATGTTGAATGATTCCATCGCATCATGGTAATATGAAGAAAAGGTTTCTTGAATTGTTGTCCGTACTGGCCTGCATGATTCAGACCGGTTGCATTGACCTGTCACTTCCGGATGGATGGAATGATCCGCGATACGATAAAAAGGAGACTGTGAAATACAGCGATTTCAGTTATTTTGCGTTTCTCAAGGAGGATAACCCCGGTATTTTGAAAAGTGATATTATCTGCACCAGTCTTGTTCCATACAATCTCATGATGATTTCAGCTGACAGCGTAGCTCTGCCATGCGAACTGATTCCCCGATTCGACGTAGGCGATGGTGCAATATATTGGAACGGAGAGGAAGTTGTAAGTGGCAAGACTCCAATATTCTGTTCTGCAAAGAATCCGGTTCAGATAACGGTTACAGGTATTGCTTCTTCAAACCAATATCATAGTGTTTCGTTTCTGCCCAATACTGGACGGCCTGTGATTGCAGTCGTAACTGACGGATGTATTCCGGTAAGTTCAAAGGATATATGGCTGCCGGCCGAGGTGAGAACATTCGGATTCGGTCAGTATTCTGACATCAAGGATTCTGTAAAGGTGAAGAAACGTGGTAACGGTACTGCCTTTTATCCGAAGGTATCGTTCAACATAGTGTTTGAAAAGAAGAATTCAATGCTTGGAATGCCGAAGAATAAACGTTGGTGCTTCCTTGCCAATTTCTGTGACCGTACAGAGATAAGGAATGCCGTTGCTTTCACTCTGGGACAGATGTCGGACGGGTTGGAGTGGACTCCGAAATTCCAATATGCCGACGTTATTCTTAATGGGAAGCACGAAGGGCTGTATCAGATTGTAGAAAAGGTAAATGTTGGCAAAAACCGTGTTGACATTGATGAATTCGGTACCGATTCGGCCGATGTGAACATTGGCTATCTGCTGGAAATGGACTCTTACTATGATGAAGTGTGGAAGTTCAAAACGGCATTGAACGAATGGCCTGTCAATATCAAGTCACCGGATGAAGAATTATGCGATTCGTCGTTTCTGGAGAATATCCGGACTTTTTACAATGAGTTTGAAAGCTGCCTTGTGAATGGTGAATATGCTGCCGCTGCCGGATATTATGACATGAATTCATTCATAGATTACGGTCTTGTCCAGTCTTTGACGAACAATGGTAAGTTCTTCAACTATTTTTCGGTATATGGATACAGAAAGAAGGACGGCAAGCTGTACGCCGGTCCGTTGTGGGACTTTGATTACAGAACTTTCAATAATGCAGATGAGTATCTGTTCACTAACGGACTCTGGTACAAGTATATGGTCGGTGACCACAATTTTGTGAGTGCCGTGAAATCAAGATGGACAAGCTATAAGTCAAAGCTGGATCCGTTTATTTTCAACTATATTGACAGCCTCTCATTGGAATTGTCAGGCAGTGCACATGTCGATGAAACAATCTACCCGTTCAGCATATATATGCCTGAACAGAAGAACGGTGACGAAACTCTGACGTACGAAGAATCTGTCGCTAAAATGAAATCGGTGCTTAGAGACAGAATCAGTTGGATGGATGCTGCGATTGAGGGATTGTAGTGTAGCCTGCTAGGCGGTCATAGCGTTCACCGGGTTTACGCTGATAGAGCAGCAGCAGATATTCATTTGGAGTGGGGGACCAGTTGCCCTCAATTTTCCCGGTTTCACCGCGGGTTTCCCCATCGGGCAACCACATGTACTGGTAATCGTATGAGCCCATTTTCATAAGTATTGTGGCTGCATAGCAGTGTGGTCTGGTTCCTCTGAATTCCATTCGCTGCCGCATTGTAAAGCCTGCACCGTCATATTGATAGAAGACATACGGAGTTCCGCCTTCAAGCAGTTCCGAGTATAATTCAAAATGTACGAATACATAGTCGGCTTCGGTGTCGGAATCGGTTACACCGTTACGCGTGCTTCTTACTAGATAACGGCCGCTATGGTCTGAATCGTAGTAATGGCTTTTCCTTATCTCGTCAGGGTTCAGATATACATGATAGTACGGCTCCATGTAACTGATTCTGGCAACGTTCTGCGCATTGGCATAGACATCGGTCACTTCAAAACGGCGGAACCCGTTGCCTGCATCGAAAACCATCGGCTCGCAGTGCTGCCATGAAACTGTGCCGCCTTCAATGAAGTCAGGTGATACGGTACGGGCCGAATTGTCAAAGCGCAGATTCTGCATGACGGTGAGTTTGAGTTCATTCATCGCATCAAAGCATGAAAGGTCTCTGGTGTCGACCTTTGCTGTAACTTGCTGGTGTCCATTCCTTGTGTCAATATCGGTGACATCGGTCAAGGATGGCCTGATTTCGGCTGCAGGTTCGCAGACGCAGAAACGGAAGACGACGTCGGGAATATTGTCATGGCTTACTGTCAGCATGTAGTTGCCCGATACTTTCGGGCTGTTGTTCCCGTTGGGGAAAGTCAGACTGTAGTGGACGTATTCGTATGTGGTGTTTTGTGAATGCGTACCCATTTCCAGACGTTCGTCATCGAATCCGTCCATGTACTCGGAATACAGGAGGTCCGACTTGTTCCAGTCTGCATCGCAGTGGTCGATATGGTAAGTGTAGGTTCTGGAGTAGTGAGATATTACATCGAACGAAAAATCCAGCGTTTCATCGCTGTTTAGTGTGATTACAGGCGGGAGCATCCAGTCTCCGCACGATATTATGCGTGGCGAAAGTATGTCTTCGGTGAGGCCTTCGGCCCAGACTTCGGTCCTTGAATCTGACGATGGCACCGCTGCCCATGAAAAAGAGGCGACGGTCAGAAGTGCGACACTTAATATGAATTGTTTCATGCTGCAAAATTACGTATTATATGATAAATGAGTAAATTTGCGGTTCAAAAGAACAAAAGTTAAGAAAACAGCATAAAAAGCTATGGCAAAAGAACTGAAAGACCTGACAAAAAGAAGCGAGAATTACTCGCAGTGGTACAATGAACTGGTCGTTAAGGCCGATCTGGCCGAACAGGCTCCGGTACGCGGATGTATGGTTATCAAACCTTACGGTTATGCCATCTGGGAAAAGATACAGCGTACGCTTGATGACAAGTTCAAGGAGACGGGTCATGTCAATGCGTATTTCCCATTGCTTATTCCGAAATCATATCTGAGCCGTGAAGCTGAACATGTCGAGGGATTTGCAAAGGAATGCGCAGTGGTTACACACTACAGACTGAAGAATGCCGAGGATGGCTCGGGCGTTATTGTCGATCCTGCTGCAAAGCTTGAGGAGGAACTGATTGTACGTCCTACATCGGAAACAATCATATGGGCTACATATAAGAACTGGATCAAGTCTTACCGTGACCTGCCTATTCTGTGCAACCAGTGGGCAAATGTAATGCGTTGGGAAATGCGTCCGCGCCTGTTCCTGCGTACTGCCGAGTTCCTGTGGCAGGAAGGTCATACAGCACATGCCACACGCGAGGAGGCCGAACAGGAGGCACGCCGCATGCAGACGGTCTATCGTGACTTCGTCGAGGGCTACATGGCTGTTCCGGTAGTGCGTGGCGTCAAGTCTGAAACGGAGCGTTTTGCCGGTGCCCTTGATACATATACCATTGAGTCGATGACTCAGGACGGAAAGGCCTTGCAGTGCGGCACTTCGCATTTTCTGGGCCAGAATTTCGCTAAGGCATTTGATGTGCAGTTTGTTGACAAGGACAACAAACTTGATTATGTGTGGGCTACGTCGTGGGGCGTATCGACACGCCTTATGGGAGCTCTGATTATGGCGCATTCCGATGATAACGGTCTGGTACTGCCTCCGAAACTTGCTCCTATACAGGTTGTAATCGTTCCTATTTACAAGACTCAGGAAGACCTTGACAAGATAAGCGCGAAGGTGAATGTTCTTGTCGATGCACTGCGCGCAAAAGGCATAAGCGTGAAGTATGATGATGCGGACAACAAGCGTCCGGGCTTCAAGTTTGCCGATTATGAAGTAAAGGGCGTTCCTGTACGTCTGGCTCTTGGTATGCGTGACCTTGAAGCCGGTACGGTCGAACTGATGCGCCGCGATACTCTGGAGAAGGAAACCGTTGCATTTGAAGGACTTGAAAACACTATTCCGACCCTGCTCGATGACATACAGAAGTCGATATTCGAGAAGGCTAGGGCATGGCGTGACAGTCGCATGGTCAAGGTGAATTCATACGATGACTTCAAGTCTCAGATTGAGGCCGGCAACTTTGTTCTTGCACATTGGGACGGTACTCCTGAAACTGAAGCGAAGATAAAGGAGGAGACCAAGGCAACCATACGTTGTATCCCTATGGACTTCGATACTACTGAAGAAGGCCAGTGCGTCTATACCGGTGCTCCGTCACACCGCCGTGTGCTGTTTGCCCGTTCATATTGATAACTTTATTGGACAGAGCACAATCAAAAATCCCTTTCAAAAACCAGCCCAACGCCCTGGGTCGTCAGGGTGGTTTTTGAGAAATACTTGTCGTTGCTCTTGTTATAGCCTTTCAGACTGATTCCCTGGCGTGGAAACAGTTTATAACGCACCTCAACATCGCCAATAAAGTTCGATGTGTTGTTTATGGCGCTTTCCCGATAGCCGAAATTGCCGTTTACCAGCAGTCTGTTGTCAAGTAGATGCGCTTCGAGAATGCCTTCCAGTTCCTTGTCGCTGAGGTCAGTCGCATCGTTTGAAAGGAAGCTGCTGGCATTGAAGTGACTGGATAGCGAAATCTGGTCGCTACGGAGGAATGATGACATCAATCTGTTAATCTGGCCGTTTACAGCGCTGTTCAAGATTGATTCTACCGGTGACTGACTGCTTGTTTCCTGCGCATTGGCATTTACGTCGTAAGAGTAGAAATGCCCAAGGGCGAGAAGATACATGAACTGGATATTGCGTTGTTCATCTGTCGCAGTGGCGCTTGACAGAATGTCCTTTTCCTGGGCGTTACCGTTAAGCATGTCAATGTCAAACGACAGGTTGGGGGAACTGGCTGTGCCCGTGACATCCATAAGGCAGCGGACCCTTGAACTGCTGTTTGCTGAAACGGACGGGTCGAGGTCGTGCATTGATGCGTTGTTGACCGTGTGGTATGTCTGCAAGTTGAGCTCTGTGTCCATCAGGGGACCGTTGAATCTTACATAGCTGCCGTCGTTCAACGAGAAGGTTTTTCTGACAAGACCTTCAAGTGACAGAGAACACATGCCATAGCTCAGATTGTATATTCCGTTCAGCCTGATGCCATCCTTGTTGTCATATTGTATGCCGATGTTGCCGTCACCGCGCATAAGTCCGGTAAGGGCGCCCATGGACAAATCGAAGATAGCTGAATAATCACATTCGACATTCAGGTCGAGATTGAAGCCTGAACGTTTTCGTGGAATGGATTCAAGTGCTGCCGTTCCATACATTGAAGCGGTATCGGCACTTATGCTGTTCCTGTCAACTATAGACAGGAAATTGTAGTCACCGACTTGTCCGTATGCCTGTTTGAAACCAAAATGTGTCCCATTGGCAGTTCTTGCATCGGCCTTTATGTCAAGTCCGATGATGCGGTTATATACAAGCTTGACGGAGCCTTCGGCATATATCGTGGCAAATATGTTGCTTTTTTCAGTTCTTGGTATGCTGTAAACCATCATATCAGTTACATTAGCATCCACATCAACACGGAAATTGTGGAAACTGTCATGGAGAATATGGCAGTTCATTATTCCGTCATGTCCGTATTCATCGTAACAGACTATGTTGTCGAACAGCATTCTGCCGGGTTCGAATCTCAGTGTGTCTTCCTTTATTATGAACTTCGCACCGATTGATTCCATGTTGAAAATGCCGTTTTCAAGGACGGTTTTCCCTTCCAGATCAAAGTTGCGCTTGCTTCCGAAAAGTCTGAGCTGTCCTGTGGTGCGGCCGCTGAGTTCCGTGAATACTTTGTGTGTCCACTTGTTCAGGAAATGAAGGTCGGTATGTGTTGCACCTATGTTCATGTCAATAGAGGAGTCGCCCGGTCTGTAGAAACCATCAAGTGCGGTGCGGGCTGAATTGGAACTGTCAACGGCTGTACCAGTGATGTCAACCTCTGACAATTCCCGATTCCATACGAAATCGGCTTCGAGATTACCCTGTCTGGATGTCATGAACTCAAATTCGTCAATGCAGACGCTGCCTTCGAATGCCGGTTTGCCGAGGAGTCCCATCAGGTCTATCTGTCCCGATGCAATTCCCTTGAGCCCAATCTTATCGGCATGCAGCATGCTCATTGTCCTGTCCATGTCCACATTGTCGGCGATGATGTGCATAACATCGGTGGAATCGGCCGATATCATTCCGTATGCCAGCAATGAGGACATTGAGTTCTCTTCATGCAGCATGAGGTTTGAGATGCGGAAGGATGACTTGTGTATTGATATGCTGTCAAGGCTTAAATCCCACTTGTCGGAGTTGTATGATATAACTGTGGGGTCGATGAAAAGGCTGGATTTCAACTGACGTGACAACATTCCGTCGAACCTGACATGGGTGACAAGCGGAATGGAGGTGCCGGACAGATTGTCTGTGATGTTGAGGCTGATGTCAACCGAGTCCTGACGGCTGATGCCTGCATCGGCGCTGTTCTGCAGATTGAAGTGCTGTCCGGATTCCAGTGTTACACTGCCTGTCATGTCCGAGTGGAAAACTCCCGTATTCAGCGCAGCTTTCAGGTTGAAGTCGGATATTCTGTTGCTCTTGAACTGCAACTCGGGGATGCTGGCTTTGCACAGAAAGCCTGCATCGGTCCCGTCCATTTGCAGACTCAGTGCCGCCGCCGATGGCAGATATACCGGCTTGTCAAGAATTACATCGGTGAAATCAAGGTTGTCTATGCTGGCATTGAAGGCAAAATTGTCATCAGTTGTAATTTTCTTTCTGCATGCCGGCACGTTGATTTCAAGCCAGTCGGCCAATGTCGGAGCGATGATTGATGTGATTGTACTGAACGATGAAGCTATTGTCGAGAACCTGTAGTCGCCAACCATGGCCGCATTGATGAAATCACTTGAAACTGTGGCGGTACGCGGTTCACCATTGCCGCCTGACAATGTCGCGGACATGTTCCGCATATACCATCTTCTGCCATCAGGCCGCAGACAGGAAAGGCTGTCGATGGAAAGGCTGCCATCCATGAAGTCAATGTCGGTTCCGGTAAAACCGGCGCTTAACAGGCCGCAGACTTCAATGCTGTCCAACTTGCCAAGACTATAACGGTCAAGCTTTATGGAGTCGGCGTCAATTTTTGCCCAGAATTCGGGAACTTTGCCTGCACGCATTCCGGCAAGAAGTGACAGGGAACCGTTTGTGTCAGAGAAATTTACTGTAGTGCTATATTCGCTGCCGTGAACCGATGCACTGGCGGTAATGTCCCTGTAGGGATATCCGCTGAGAATGGCTGATGATATGTCAAGCTGGGCGCTGCCTGCAATGGAACTGTCTGTCGAATCGGCAATGGCGGAAAGCGTGAAACTGCAGGGACCGGCTTTTGCGGTTCCCAGTATTTTGCCGATGTTGATGTCATTTCCATCAAGACTGGCTGAATATTTGCTGTTTTTACCGGTGAATTCCAATGCGGCTTCTCCGATTTCGGACCCGATGCTGACTGTCAGGCTCTGTGTGCCTCTGCCGTTTCTGCCCGAAATGGAAAAACTGCCGTTACCAAGATTGCGGCATTCATCGGGAGCGCTGATCCCGAATCCGTCCAGCTGGCGGTCAATCCACTTTGGGAGGTCTTTGGAAAAGCGGCCTGCGACCGACAGGCCTGCTTCATTCTGTGCAATATTCCTGAAGTTGAATGACGGATCAAGTTGGATGGCCGCTGTCGAATTCACGGATAATTCGTTATGCCATAACCTGACCGTTAAGTCTGATACATTGAGCAGATTGCTGTCGCAACGTGCATTAAGAACCACCGTAATTCTTTCGTCCATACTGGCAGTTCCAGGTATGAACGGCTTGAAGTCACGACCGGTAACCGTTGCGTTTGCGTTTACTGTGAACGAGACGGGTGACATATGCTTTCTTATGTCTGCCAGTCCGGTTTCTGACTTAAAGCTCTGGATTGATATGCTGCTTCCTTCCGTGTGAAATGCCAGTCCGTCAATTGAAACGGAGTGGGGACCTGCCGCCACGCCGCCACGTATATTGCGTATGGCAAAGCCTGACCTTTCGCGTGCACGGAGTCTCCTGACTGACACTGAAACGGTATCAGTTCCAAGTGCTTTCAGAGATATGCTTGTGCTCAGATTGGCAATGCCTATGTGATTGCGGTCAAAGCGTCCTTCGCTGACGGGCCGGTCAAGAATGTCGTAAGTGAAAGATGCGTTTCTGAGCACTATGGAGTTGGCACGCAGCAGAAGCCCGGATTTTTCATCATTGTCGCTGCCTTTGAATATATCGGCCAGGAATGCGTAATTAGGACGGGCACCGAGACTGTCAGCATGAAGCCTGACATCGGGATGTATGAGTCTTATGCTGCTAATCGAGAGCTTTCTGTGCAGTAGCTGGACGGGCTTGAAATGCGCAATGGCCATTGATACGGATGCCAGTGTGTCATGGCTTTGGTCGAATATGGTAACTCCCTTCAGCTCAATGCCGAACGGGTAGGCGAGCCTTACACTGGAGGCTTTGAATTCCGTGCCAAGTATGGAGTTCGAATACGATGTGACGAATTCAGCAGCCGCCCTCTGCATGCGCTGGCTGCTCAGCAGTATCTGTCCGGCTATCAGGAGGACAGATACCGTTATCACTGCAATGTGTATGAATTTCGCAAACTTCACAAATCGCAAAGTTAACCTTTCCTGCAGAAATGTTCCTAATGCAACGTGCAAAATCTACATTGTTGAAAACAAATTGCGCGCGCGTGACCATGTTTGGTCTTTTATTAGTAATTTCGCGCACGATTTTGGACTTAATATTAACAATATATCCAACTAACAACAAAATGGCAGAAATCATTCGTTTACGAAAAGGTCTGGACATTAGGTTGCTTGGAACTCCTGCTAAGGAGGTTACGAAGGTTGAGACGGCGCAGCAGTATGCACTCTGTCCCGATGACTTTACCGGAGTGACTCCTAAACCGGTTGTAAAAGAGCAGCAGAAGGTCAAGGCCGGCGAAGCCCTGTTCATTGACAAGAACAACCCTGAGGTGAAGTTCGTTTCACCTGTCAGCGGTGAGGTTGTTGCAGTGAACCGTGGTGCGCGCCGCAAGGTGATGAGCATTGTGGTCAAGCCCGATGCAGAGCAGAGTTATGTTGAGTTCGGAACCAAGAGCGTACAGTCTCTTTCAGGCGATGAAGTCAAGAAGGCACTTATGGAGGCAGGCCTGTTCGGCTTCCTGCGTCAGCGTCCATACGACGTGATCGCCAACCCGAACGACACTCCACGTGGAATCTTCGTGTCGGCCTTTGATTCGAAACCTCTTGCTCCTGACTTCGAGTTCGTGCTCCAGGGCAATGAGCTGGACTTCCAGACCGGTCTGAGCGCACTCGCAAGAATAGCTCCCACAACACTGGGCATTAGCGCAAGACAGACAAACCAGACTCTGACACAGGCCAAGAATGCCGATGTATATGCCTTCAAGGGCGCGCATCCGGCAGGTAATGTAGGCGTGCAGATCAATCACATCAGCCCTGTGAACAAGGGTGAGGTGGTCTGGACACTTGATCCGGAAGTCGTAATCTTCATAGGCCGTCTGTTCAATAAGGGCATTGTTGACATGACTCGCGTCATTGCCGTTGCCGGCGAGGAGATTGCAAAACCGTCATACGCCAAGGTTCTTTTAGGCGCAAGCCTTTCAAGCATTCTTGACGGCCGTCTGAACAGAAACGAACACATACGCATAATCAACGGTAATGTCCTTACCGGTGCAAAGGCGTCAAAGGATGATTTCCTGGGTGCTTTCGCCAACATGGTAACGGTAATCCCCGAGGGCGATGACGTGAATGAGTTCATGGGCTGGATAGCTCCGCGTTTCGGCCACTTCAGCGTCAGCCGTTCATTCTTCTCATGGCTGTGCTGCAAGAAGCAGTTCAGCATTGATGCACGCGTCAAGGGCAGTGAACGCCACATGATCATGTCAAACGAATACGACAAGGTGTTCCCCATGGATATTTTCCCGGAATACCTGATCAAGGCCATCATTACCGGAAACATCGACAAGATGGAGGCATACGGCATCTATGAGGTCGCTCCTGAAGATTTCGCCCTCTGCGAGTTTGTAGATTCATCAAAGCTTGAGCTCCAGCGTATTGTACGCGAGGGCTTGAATAACCTTCGCGCCGAAATGGCCTAAAACAGGAAGACTATGAGTTTAAGAAATTATCTTGATAAGATCAGACCGAACTTTGATGAAGGCGGCAAGCTGCATGCCTTCCGTTCGCTTTATGAAGGTTTCGAATCCTTCCTGTATGTTCCGAACACCACTTCAAAGAACGGCGTGAACATTCACGACTCGTTTGATTCGAAGCGCATGATGATCATGGTTGTCATTGCACTTTGCCCGGCGCTGCTGTTCGGTATGTACAATGTAGGTTACCAGAACTATGCTCTTGCCGGCATGCTTGACCAGGCAACATTCTGGAACAAGTTCTGGTTCGGCTTCCTTGCCGTCCTGCCAAGACTCATCGTTTCATACGTTGTAGGTCTTGCAATCGAGTTCACCGTAGCACAGTGGAAACACGAGGAGATTCAGGAAGGTTACCTGGTTTCAGGTTTCATCATTCCTCTTATCGTTCCCGCTACCTGCCCGCTGTGGATTCTTGCCGTTGCCGTTGCGTTCTCGGTGATTTTTGCAAAGGAGATTTTCGGTGGTACAGGCATGAACTTCCTTAATGTCGCCCTGATTACCCGTGCATTCATTTTCTTTGCTTATCCTACCGTCATTTCAGGCGATACGGTATGGGTAGTTGACCACACCATCTGCGGACTTGGCGCAAATATCGATGCCATTTCGGCTGCAACTCCTCTCGGTGCTGCAGCTACCGGTGTTGCAGGCTCATTCTCTGTAATGGATGAGTTCCTTGGCTTCATTCCGGGCTCTGTAGGTGAGACCAGCGTCATTGCAATTGCTCTGGGCGCCCTGCTGCTGCTCTACACCGGAATTGCAAGCTGGAAGACAATGCTGTCAGTATTTGCCGGCGGCATAATCATGGCACTCGTATTCAATACATGGGGTCCGGAGGGCAATATGGCTGCTGCAATGCCCTGGTATGAACACCTCTGCGTAGGCGGTTTCTGCTTCGGCGCAGTGTTCATGGCTACCGATCCTGTCACATCGGCCCGCACCGAATGCGGCAAGTGGATCTATGGTTTCCTGATTGGCGCCATGGCTATCATTATCCGTGTCATGAACCCCGGTTTCCCGGAAGGCATGATGCTGGCTATTCTGCTTATGAACTGCTTCGCTCCTCTGATTGACTACTGTGTAGTTCAGAAGAATGTCAACAGGAGAGCCTCAAGACTTGTAAAGAAATAAGGATTATGGCTACGAAAAAATTCAAATGTAAAGTTTGTGGCTATGTCCACGAAGGAAACGAAGCTCCTGAAAAGTGCCCCATGTGCGGCGCACCCAAAAGTGAGTTCGAAGAGATTGTAGAAGGCGGTGCAGCCCCTGCGAAGAAGGGCATCGACACCGGCAGCAACGTATATACCATTATATATGCGGCTGTCATGGTCATTGTTGTGGCCTTCCTTCTTGTATTCGTGTCATCGACGCTGAAACCCCGTCAGGATGCCAATGTTGTCAATGATACCAAGAAGCAGATTCTTGCATCACTCAATCTGAGAAATGTGGCCGATGTCAAGGCTGAATATGACAAGTATGTCAAGGCTGACATGCTCATGCAGGCCGACGGTTCGCTTGTTCAGTACGACGGCCAGTTCAACACAAGCTACAATTCGGAATTCGGTGAAGGAAAGTACCACGTGTTCCAGGCTCAGGTTGACGGACAGGACAAGTTCATCATCCCTATGGTAGGTCAGGGACTCTGGGGTGCCATCTGGGGTTATGTGGCTCTTGATGCCGACCGCAACACCATTTACGGCATTTATTTCTCGCACGCTTCTGAGACTCCGGGTCTTGGTGCTGAAATAAAGGAGAATATCAAGTTCCAGGAAAGCTTCCAGGGAAAGATGGTCGTAAACAACGGTGTTGTTGATCTTGACGTGGTAAAGAACGGCAAGGCTGACAAGAGTTCTCCGTTTGAGGTTGACGGCGTAACAGGCGCTACAATGACATCGAACGGCGTTGACGCTATGATTGATAAGGTGCTTTCAAGTTACATTCCATTCCTTGCGGCCCAGTGCCCGCTGAATGACGCATGCAGCCAGGAAGCCGAAGTTGAATCAATTGACTGATCTAAGGAATATGGCAAACAAGAATAATGAGGCTTTGAAACAGCCTATCTGGCTTAACAACCCAGTCGTAGTCCAGATTCTGGGTATCTGCTCGGCTCTTGCCGTAACTTCCCAGCTGAAGCCGGCCATTGTAATGGGCCTGTCAGTTACCGTCATCGTGGCTATGTCAAACGTTATCATCTCGCTGCTGCGTAATACCATACCTAACCGTATCCGTATTATTGTACAGCTGGTGGTAGTAGCCGCTCTGGTTACAATAGTTAGTGAAATTCTGAAGGCTTTTGCATACGATGTCAGCGTTCAGCTGTCCGTCTATATAGGCCTTATCATTACAAACTGTATCCTGATGGGTCGTCTGGAGGCGTTCGCCATGCAGAACGGTCCGTGGGAATCATTCCTTGACGGAATTGGAAACGGCCTCGGCTATGCTTTCATTCTGATTGCGGTTGCGTTTGTACGTGAACTTTTCGGAAGCGGAAAACTGTTCGGTTTCCAGGTTGTGCCGCAGTGGTGCTATGACCATGGCTATCTGAACAACGGCTTCATGATCATGGCCCCCATGGCTCTTATCCTGGTGGGCTGCGTGATCTGGATTCACCGCTCCATAAACAAGGATTTACAGGAAAAATAATCTCAAAGCGAAAAAGAAACTATGGAACATTTTTTCAGTCTTCTTGTAAGGTCGATATTTGTCGATAACATGATTTTCGCCTTCTTCCTGGGAATGTGCTCATTCCTGGCTGTAAGCAAGAATGTGAAGACCGCTCTGGGACTTGGTGCCGCTGTCATCTTTGTACAGCTCATTACACTTCCTGTAAACTATCTGCTTCAGACTAAGGTTCTCGGCCCTCTGGGTCTTGAATTCCTGAGTTTCATACTTTTCATTGCTGTCATTGCAGGTATCGTCCAGCTTGTGGAGATGGTGGTTGAGAAGTTCTCGCCGTCACTTTACGCATCGCTTGGCATATTCCTTCCGCTGATTGCCGTAAACTGCGCAATCATGGGCGGAAGCCTGTTCATGCAGCAGCGCATCGGTATGGATCCTGCCGACACTCAGGCCATTGCATGCTTCGGTGACTCAGTCGCCTTTGCACTTGGCTCAGGTATTGGCTGGGCTCTGGCTATTGTCTGCCTGGCAGCCATTCGTGAGAAACTTGAGTATGCTGACGTTCCAAAGCCTCTGAAGGGTGTCGGCATTACCTTTATTACAGTAGGTCTGATGGCTCTGGCTTTCCAGTGCTTCTCGGGTCTTTCAATCTAATCAATAAGGTACGATATGGACAATCTGTATATATCAAGTATCGTAGTATTCCTGGCCGTCATTCTGCTGCTGGTGGTTATTCTGCTGGTAGCAAAGAGATACCTTGTTGCAAGTGGCAAGGTCAAGATTACCATGAACGGCGAAAAGGAACTCGAAGTAAATTCAGGAGCAAGCCTTCTGAGTACACTTGCTGAAAACGGTGTTTATCTGCCATCTGCCTGCGGCGGCAAGGGCTCATGCGGCCAGTGCAAGTGCCAGGTCGTTGAAGGCGGCGGTGAGATTCTTGATTCTGAAAAGGGTCATTTCACTCGCAAGCAGATCAAGGACAACTGGCGTCTTGGCTGTCAGTGCAAAGTCAAGGGAGATCTTTCCATCAAGGTTTCAGACAGCGTACTCGGCGTCAAGGAGTGGGAGTGTGAGGTTATCTCAAACAAGAACGTGGCAACCTTCATCAAGGAGTTCAAGGTCAAGCTGCCTGCCGGCGAGCACATGGACTTCCTTCCGGGCAGCTATGCTCAGATCAAGATACCTGCATACGATATCAACTATGCTGACTTTGACCGTTCGCTCATTGGTGGCCTGTATATTCCGGCATGGGAAAAGTTCGGTCTGTTCAATTTGAAGCAGAAGAATACCGAGCCTACCATCCGTGCATATTCAATGGCCAACTATCCTGACGAGGGCGATATCATTACCCTTACGGTACGTATTGCCACGCCTCCTTTCAAACCGAAAGACCAGGGTCCTGGCTTCATGGATGTTCCATGCGGTATTGCATCGACCTATATCTTTAACCTGAAGCCGGGTGACAAGGTAATCATGAGCGGTCCTTACGGTGAATTCCATCCGCGCTTCGACTCGAAGAAGGAGATGATCTGGGTTGGCGGCGGTGCCGGTATGGCTCCTCTGCGTGCTCAGATTATGCACATGCTCAAGACATTGCATACACGTGACCGTGAGATGCACTATTTCTATGGCGCACGTGCCATTGACGAGGTGTTCTTTATGGACGATTTCCTGGCTCTTGAACAGGAGTATCCCAACTTCCATTTCCATCTTGCCCTTGACCGTCCGGATCCTAAGGCCGATGCAATGGGTGTGAAATATACCGCAGGCTTCATTGCTCCGGTTCTTGGCGATACATACCTCAAGCAGCATGAGAATCCTGAAGATATTGAGTACTACCTGTGCGGACCTCCTATGATGGCCAAGACCGTGCTGGATCTTCTAGATTCGCTCGGTGTCGAGCCAAAGGATATCATGTTCGATAACTTCGGAGCCTGATTACAGACTCTGTACAACAGAGGGGTGACTGAAAAAGTCATCCCTTTTTTGTTGTTCGTCCAGCACGAACGTACTCTAACGGGTGAGAGTCCCCAAACCGCCCTGATAGTGGGAAGGTTACAGCCAAAGGCAAGGGTGTCCGCCGCGAGACGGAATCTGAAGGAAGCCGGCGGCAAACATCTGGTCT
>JAZLIR010000004.1:0-124951 GCA_045617485.1 Bacteroidaceae bacterium | reverse complement strand
ACGAAAGCCGAACAGGACGAACTCCGTAACAACTGCACCTGGACCTGGACCACGATGAATGGCGTGAACGGTTACAAAGTCCAGAGCAAGAAGTCAGGTTACACAGACAATTGGATCTTTCTTCCCGCAGCTGGGTACCGCAGCGACACGTACCTCAGCAACGGGGGCTCCTACGGTGACTACTGGTCCAGTTCGCTCGATTCGGACTGCCCGTACGGCGCGTACTTCCTGTACTTTGATTCGGGCTACGTGAGTTGGGGCTACGGCTACCGCTACTACGGTCGATCTGTGCGGCCCGTCTGCCCTTAGGATTTGTCCTGCCCGGACATTCGTTCATCCGGCTGGCGTGTGGCACGGAAAGGCGGCTCGGTAGAGGCGGCTGCCACACGCAGGGCGGATGAACGCGGCACAAACAGTAAAAAAGAAATAAAACATAACACAACAATATGAGAGTAACAAGGACAATAATAGCAATGGCATTAGTAGTTGCACTTGCCTCATGTGACGAAGAACTGGGACAAGTTGAAGTCTCAACTGTCCAATTGCAATTGACAACAGGCATAGCATCAACACGTGCCGGTATTGATGCCACAGCTTTTGACGCCGGCGATGCAATAGGCGTGTTTGCATACGCAGGCGCTCAGGCAAAGAGTCGTGGAACATAAAGGCTACAACTGATTCAAAGTACTGGAACTTTGAGAAGCCTGTCAGTCTGTTTCCGCAAAGTACAACAGTTTATGCTTACTACCCTTGGAACAGTTGTGCAACAGACAATCACGAATATGGCTTTACGGTTGATGCAATAACCCAGACAAACTACATGGTTGGATGTGATTCTGTTGTGAGCGAAGGCAACCCGAAAGCCCAAATTGTGTTCCGTCACATTACTTCAAAGGTTTCGTTTAAAATTACAAACGTTGACACAAACGCAGAGCTCGCATCGGCTATGCTGAATGGAACGAAATTGCCTTTGTCGGGGAAGTATCTTTTTGAAGAAGGTTTTGTATCAATGGCTGCCAATGCCACGAGTTGGATCAATTCAAAGAATATAATCGGTTTTGGCAATGGCAGACATGATGTGGAGTTCCTGCTGTTCCCAAATAGTGCCAATTGCGGCGCAACGCTCGGTTTGACATACAAGGACGGTACAATGTATTCCACCGAATTCACTCTGCCTGCGCTTGAAGAGAATTGCAGATATGCCTACAATGTTAGGGTCTCTGAAGATTCAATGAAAATTTCAAGTCCGGTTATTGTGCCATGGAACAATCCTTCCACAATGGATGAAATTGTAATGGAAACCCACACTGGCAGCCATGCGTACGTTGACCTTGGCCTGAGTGTCAAGTGGGCCACCTGCAACGTAGGTGCCACTACCCCTGAAGACTACGGCGACTACTTTGCCTGGGGTGAGACGAGTCCCAAGTTCGACTACAGCTGGTCCACCTACAAGTACTGCGAAGGCTCATCAACAACCATGACCAAATACTGCACTGAAAGTTATTACGGCTACAACGGCTACACCGATGGCAAGACCACCCTTGACCTGAGCGACGACGCCGCCCGCGCCAACTGGGGCGGCAGCTGGCGCATGCCGACCAAAGCTGAACAGGATGAACTCCGCAACACCAGCAACTGCACCTGGACGTGGACCACGATGAACGGCGTTAAAGGTTACAAGGTAGTAAGCAAGGTTAATGGCAACTCCGTTTTTTTGCCGGCGGCCGGCTACAGGAACGGTTCGAGTCTTTACTACGCAGGTTCCTACGGCTTCTACTGGTCGTCTTCGCTCAGCACGGGCCTCGGCTACAACGCGTACTACCTCTACTTCCCTTCGGACAATGTTGACTGGTACAGCCGCAGCCGTTCCTACGGTCAAAGTGTGCGGCCCGTCTGCCCGTAGTAGAACTTATCCTTTGGTTCCAAAAAACGCAGAACCCAACGCAACCAACAGCCGTCTGGCTCAGGGGGTGCCGGCTGCGGCTCCGCCTTCTAAAGTTCATGCTGTACCATAGTGTTTCAGCATATCGGTGAAGTGTGGCTTGTACCCATCGGGGCCGGCATTCACCCTACGCTGGCTCGAACTGAGCGAAAAGACAAAATGAAACTCTACAAAAGCGACACCTCGCTAAGGCGTAAGGCAAGAGCATGCAGACCGTTTTCAATCTTCTGCCTCTGGGCATTTGAAGCGTATGCTCCCTTTTTCTTGTAATAACGTAACTGAGACGAGTTTACGCCCAGATAATTTGCCAGTTTGGACATGTTCAGCCAGTCAAACTCACAAAGAAATGCAGAAAGATCATAGATGAAATTCACTTTGATTTGATCAGGAAGCGGATGTTCAATGCCTTCTGCATCACATTCCTCAATAGCCTCGTCTATGCTTTTCATAAAATCGTCTTTGGCTTCCTGCGCAGTATTGCCATAACCGCCAAGAAAGCTCACACCTATTTTTGCATCGGAGTAAACGGAAAACAAACCGTCATTACTCATCTCTATTGTCGCCTTTATTATCATATTGTTATATTTTTATGCCAGCCTGCTTTAATATGCAATTTGCGGTACCTTCCTTTAACTCCTTCGATGTGTGTCTGGGAATAATCAATATATCTCCGGAAGGAGTCTTCCATTTATCGTGGTTTCCTCCACTTTTCCAATAATAACATCCGTGCTGTTTCAACAAACGAATCAATTCCGATGTTTTCATGCCATTAAATTTTACGGCTACAAATATAATACAAATTTGTAATACATGGCGGGTCCGCAATATAAAATTTGAAATTACCTGTGTGACTGTCATATCTTGCCCGTCTCTTGTCAGAATAATATTTTTAATCGAACATTTCAAAACAGTGTATAATCCAACTAACTTTGCGGGCGTTATGGAGAAACCGCATTCAAGGAGTCTTGCCGTATGCGTGGCGCTGCTGGCTGCCATGCTGCTGCTCACGGTTGCAGGGCTGTGCTCCGGTCCGGTGAACATTCCCCCCGTCAGGGCTCTTGCTGCGGCATTCGGGCAGGGAAGCGGCAACGAGGCATGGGACTATATTGTCCGTGAATCGCGTTTCCCGTCAACTCTTACGGCGCTGTTGGCAGGCGCATCTCTTGCGGCTGCGGGCCTGATGCTGCAGACGGCTTTCCGCAACCCATTGGCAGGGCCTGACATCCTTGGTATAAACGGTGGTGCCGGGCTTGGCGTTGCTCTGGTGATGATGCTGTTCGGTGGAAATTTGAGCATGGGCTCCATGACCCTTGGGGCATCGGTCTCTGTGATAATTGGGGCTATGGCAGGGGCGATGGCCGTTACCGGGCTGATACTTGCGCTTTCAGCAAGAATCAAAAATCCTACGGTACTGCTCATTGCTGGTGTCATGGTCAGCTATCTGGCATCGGCACTCATATCGCTGCTTAATTTCTTTTCCACGGCCGAAGGGGTCCATTCATACACAATGTGGGGCATGGGAAACTTTGGAGGGGTAAGCCTTTCACGTCTTCCACTGTTCGCAGTCGCTGCGGTTGTGGGACTTCTGGTCGCATTCTTTCTGGTCAAGCAACTGAATGCAATGCTTCTGGGCGATTTGTACGCCAGAAACCTTGGTGTCGATATAAGGCGTGCCAGGCTTTTGCTGCTGCTTGCCACAAGCCTGCTTGCGGCTGTGACTACGGCTTTCTGCGGTCCTGTGTCATTCATTGGACTGGCGGTTCCTCATATTGCCAGGCTGCTTCTCGGTTCGGCTGACCACAGGGGCCTGATGCCTGTCACGGTACTGTGCGGTGCGGTGGTTGCCTTGCTGTGCAATCTTGTAAGCGGACTGCCGGGTGACCGCGGACTTATTCCACTTAATGCCATAACACCGGCAATAGGTGCTCCTGTCATACTTTATGTATTGTTGAAACAACAAAGAAGATATTGATGAATTCTATATTCCCATTGCTTGCCGACTGCCTGCGCACTTCAATTCTGGTGTCAGGTCTGGTAGTAATCATGATGATGCTTATTGAGGTTTTCAATCTGAAATCTGGTGGGCGCATGATGAAACAGCTTGGCAGCCGCAGGGTGGGGCAGGTGATGCTGTCGGCTCTGCTCGGTTCGGTACCAGGATGTATGGGAGGCTTTGCCAGTGTCTCGATGTACAGTCACGGAATGATAAGTTTCGGCGCACTGGTGGCCATGATGATAGCCTCGTCGGGCGATGAGGCATTTGTAATGCTTGCAATGTTTCCCAAACAGTCGTTGTGGGTATTCCTTGTACTCTTTGTCATAGCGGTAGCAGCCGGACTGACTGTTGACCTTTTCCAAAGCGGACATGCCGTGACCTGTCATTCAATGCAGGTACACCATGAGGACCTAGGGCGTGTGCATGAACACGAAACGCGTCATTTCGGTTGGAAAAGGATTATCCTGTTGATGGGTGTTGTTCTGTTCGTGACGGCTCTGCTTCTAGGAATACTGGAAGATGCCGGAGCCGATGATGAAGCCGTGTTCAGACTCCTTTCCGAGGAATGGATGTACTGGCTCTTTTCTGTGATGAGCTTTGCGCTTGTTGTTGTGCTGTGCCTTGCAAAGGATCACTTTGTGGAGGAGCATCTGTGGCATCATATAGTATGCCGTCATTTTCCCGGAATACTTGCCTGGACAGCCGGTACCGTTCTTGTTGTGGGCTTCCTGATGCAGAACATTGACATAAGCATATGGATGAGTGACAATACGGCGCTCATGGTTCTTCTGGCTGCCCTGATAGGCCTGATTCCGGAATCAGGACCGCACCTTGTCTTTGTTACGATGTTTGCAGCCGGTGTAGTTCCCATGCCGGTGCTTCTGGCCAGTTGCGCCAGTCAGGACGGGCACGCTTCTCTGCCACTGCTGGCTGAAAGCCGTTCCAGCTGGCTGAAAGCCAAACTCGTGAATGTTCTAGTCGCTCTGATTGTCGGATACGTCTCGTTGCTTGTCCTGAAGTGATATTCGGCTTAGAGGTCCAGAGGGTGGTAATATTTTCTGGAGAAATTGAGTTCCGGGTGGAATATCGTCATCAGTTCGCATAACAGCTGTTCCGGGTGGAATGCTGTTTCTTCAAAATAGGGTGTGCGGTTTACGTCGCATACCCATATTTTTTTCTCTATAAAGGGACGGAAACGTGCGTATCCGCTGTAGTCATTTTCAAGCTGGCTGTATGTCAGCGTTCCGTCTGTACTGTTCTTGAGCAACCATATGTCGCTGTCCTGTGCTTTCTCGAAAACCGTTTCAAATGCAAGAGGAACCGAACCGCTTTCGGTCCTGTAGGCAAATGCATAATCGGCTCCGGCATGTGCTATTATCTGCCCTATGGTGCTGCCTCCACCGGCAGTGTACCATGCTGAACCGCTGCGCGTGTCCAACATGACCTTTGGCCTTCCGGCGCAATGCGAGGCTATGTCAGAAAGCTTTTCATAATCTGTCCTAACCTTTTCAAACAGCGAATCGGCCACTTGACCGGCTCCGAACAGACGGCCGTAGAACCTGCCCCATTCAGCGCGTCCAAGAGGTGTGGCTTCCATATAATCGGCACACTGAATTAAAGTAATGTCAAGCTTTTCAAGCTGTTCATAGCTGCTTCCTTCAAATGGTGAAACGAAAATGGCATCGGGATTCAGTGACATGATACGCTCGATGTTCGGGTACATTCCACTGCCGCAGTCTGCAATGCTGCCATTGTCAATCATGGCGTGTATCCGCTGGTTGAAAACAAATTCCGGTTCGCAGATGCCTGCAATGCGGTCGGCAACTCCCAATTCCACCATCAGGGCGGCAAGACAGTTGCTCGTAACCACTACACGTTCCAGGGGCCTGTCAAACGTCAGCTCTTGAAGCATGACGCCTTTTTTCCACGGGTTGGCAATTGAAACTTCAAGTACATTGCAGCTGTCCTGCATTCCCAACAGTGAGGCATATTCCATACAGCCTCTGTCAAAATCGGCGCCGGCGGAAACGCAGGCCGACAAAGACAGACAGGCCAGTATCTTCAGAGGAGCGGACAACAGGCGCTTCATTTGGCAACGGATCGTTTTACTTTAAAGACGGTATTAAAGACAATGTCGGCTATTATGCTGTCACCCTGTTCAGTGGGGTGTACAGTATCCATGAAGTACTGCTCCTTTCCCTGAAATGGCGTGTTCAGGTCAACAAGAGGCAGACTCTCTTCCATGGCAAGCTCCCTGACTGCTGGAACGATTTCCGAATCGATTATTTCACCGTCAATGAAGAATGCATGGCTAGTGACAGGTGTTGGCAGCATGAGCCAGATTTCAGGCTTGGCCGGCAGTGAATGCAGTGTGTCTATCATGGCCTTCATATCGGCTTTGAACTTGCTGCGGCCCTTCCAGTTGTACGGTTTGGTGTCATTGGTGCCAAGCATCAGAATGATAAGGTGCGGATTGAATTCCAACGCATTCCGGTATTCCTGTTCGTTTATGTACGGCATATCGGTCCCGTTCATTGCCGTAGCTCCGCAGACTCCGAAATTGCGGACATCATATCCGTCCCCCAGCCGTTTCCCTATGATGCCTGGGTAGGTGTCTTTCTCGCGGTCGGCAATGCCGTGACCGTAGGTGATGCTGTCACCGAGACAGGCTACTCTGATTGGGGGCTTTTCACATGAGGCTATGCACAATACCATTGCTGCAGCAGCCAATAACATTCCAAATGTTTTCATTATGATTGTGTTTTGTTGTTTTTCAATTGACAGCGGATGCTTTCGGCGTGGATAGTCTCAAACACGGCACGGATAAACTTTTCGTTTATTCCCTTTTCTGCCGCGAGTCTTGCCACACTGTCCGATACATTCCGATATCGTTTTGACTGGAGAATTGCAAGATTGTTCATGTGCTTGTATTCTCCAATTGACTGGACAATCTGCATCCTTTTTGCGAGAATCTCTACAAGTTGTGCATCCAGAATGTCCAATTCACTGCGGCTGGATGCCAGATTCCTTGTATCGGTTTCGTGTAAATCCCTATGCCATTTCAATGATGACAGCATGGATTGGAACTCACTTGGAGTGAGTTGCTGCCTGCTGTCGCTTAGCGCATTGTCAGGATGTGGATGTACCTCAATGAACAGTCCGTTTGAATTCATGTCAAGGGCCATCTGTGACAATGCGGCAACTAGTTCACGTTTGCCTGCCATGTGGCTGGGGTCACAGAATATGGGCAGTGACGGCAACCGTCGGCGCAGTTCAATGGGTATCTCCCATTGGGGAGCATATCTCAGTAAGCTTTCCAGTGTACTGCTGAATCCGCGGTGTATGGCGCTTATGTGCCCGATTCCAGCTCTGTCAAGTCTCTCTATCGCACCGGTCCATAGGTTGACGTCCGGGTTGATGGGGTTCTTTACCATTACATGAATGTCGTTGCCTTTCAGAGCCTGGGCAATCTCTTCAACGGCGAAAGGGCTTGTAGTTGTTCTGGCTCCAATCCACACAATGTCTATTCCTGCTCTCAATACGGCCTCGACGTGGGCAGCACAGGCAACTTCAACAGCCAGCTTCATCCCGGTTTTTTCTCTGGCACGGCAAAGCCAGTCAAGAGCCTGCAGACCTGCACCTTCAAACCCACCTGGTCTGGTGCGCGGTTTCCATACTCCTGCACGAAGTATGGAAACTCCCATTGCAGAGAGCTTTTCCGCACATTCTATCACCTGATCGGCAGATTCGGCGCTGCAGGGACCTGCAATGACTGTAAAGTCCTGTGGTATATTTGTGTTCTGAATCATTTACTGCAACTGACAATGTGACCGTTTCCCATTTGAATCATTCCTTCCTGGGCCAGGTAGGAAAGAGCATATTCGATTTTCTCCTTTTCAAAGGGTAATGCAAAAATTGAATCGGGTTTATCGGGGTTATCTTCAATCTGCTTCAGAATATCGTCGGCAATAAGTTGCATCTCGCCATATTTCATGCCATTGGCGGTCTTGGAACAGCAGATGTCGCAATGCATGCATGGTTTTTTCTGCTTTTCACCGAAATATTCAAGAAGCATTGCACTGCGGCAACCCTGCTGGCGGGTGGCATACTGGACCATTGCTCCAATTCTCTGCTGGAATTCCTCCATTCTGGTGCGATATACTTCTGGCTCAAACTTCAAGAGGGCGGAATCGACTCTTGGACGTGTCCAGATTATTACGGGAGTCTTGCGTTCCGGAACATATCGGACCACGCCCTGTTTTTGAAGATTGCAAAGAAGCTCATACAACCTGTGGCGGTCAACACCGGTACGCGTTGATATCAGCTGCTCGTCTATGAAGGCAAAGTCTGTGAAAATTCCGCTGTAGAGTCTGAGAATGACTTCCATGACTTTTTCGGTTTCACTGTCCTGATGTATGCGGTCCAATTCATCGCGACTTGCTGCAAACAGCAGTTTTGCGCCGTATTCCATTTCATCGACAAATTCAATGAAGCCCATTCTTGTCAGTATCCGTAATGCACTGTCAGTCTGGATTACAGGCAGTGAAAAATGATGGCAGAATTCTCCTAATGAAAATGCAAAAGTACAGTTCTGTCCGTCGCCTATGGCCATTTCGTGCCAATATGCCAGCTTGTCATAGACGTCACGGATGAAATTCTCTTTCGGAAAACTGTCGCTGACACGGCGGCTTGCACTGCGTTTGTCACCTGGAGAGACAAGAAGAACTGCGTATGAGCGCAGACCGTCACGTCCGGCGCGTCCAGCCTCCTGATAATATGCTTCGATGGAGTTGGGCATATCCATGTGTATGACCGTCCTGACATCGGGCTTGTCGATTCCCATACCGAATGCGTTTGTCGCCACCATGATACGCTCCTTGCCAGCAGTCCACGACTTCTGTCGTTCGTCCTTAACAAGAGGGTCAAGTCCGGCGTGGTAGAATGTTGCCGATATTCCATTGGCGTTGAGAAAGTCGGCTGTTTCCTTCGTGCCCATCCGGTTTCTTACATATACTATACCGGAACCTGGAACTTTCTGAAGAATATGTGCCAGCTCCATGAGTTTGTTGTCGGTGTTCCGCACTATGTAGGACAGGTTTTCCCTGTAAAAACTCATGCGTATTATGTTGCTTTGGGCAAATCCCAGCTTGTCCTGGATGTCTTGGGCAACTTTTGGGGTCGCGGTTGCCGTCAGTGCCAGAACTGGAACTCCCGGAAGCATGCGGCGTATGTCGGCAATCCTGAGATAAGAAGGACGGAAATCATAGCCCCACTGGGAAATGCAGTGCGATTCATCTATGGTCAGCATACAGATTTTCAGATGTCGCAATTTTTTAAGAAACAGTTCCGACTCAAGTCTTTCAGGTGAGACATACAGAAATTTGCAGCCGCCGAAAATGCAGCTTTCCATGACTGCAATAACTTCGTCGCGTTTCATTCCGGAATGTATGGCGGCAGCCTTAATGCCGTGGTCGCGCAGGACTCTTACCTGGTCCTTCATGAGCGCGATCAGCGGCGTGATGACAAGACAGACTCCGTCCATTGCCATGACAGGCACTTGAAAAGTTATGCTTTTACCGCCGCCTGTAGGCATCAGTCCCAAAGTGTCCCTTCCGCTGCCTATACTTTCGATGATAGACTGCTGGACACCGCGGAAACTGTCGTACCCCCAGTACTGTGATAATATCTCAAGATAGGACATCGGGCCCTTAGGAATTGTCTTTCCGTGACTCTTGGTTGCCGGGTTTTATTCCTTCAATCTGGAGCAGTACGTCGCCCTTCTTGAAGTTGTTCTCCTCGATGGAATAGCAGATGTCAAACGAGCGTTTGGTCTTTATGTAGGTTACATATTCGCTCTGCCCGAATGCGATACCGTTCAGCGGATGCCCGCTTTTGCTGTCAATGAGTTCAAGTTTGATATGCTCTCTTCCGCGGCCTACAACCTTGCTGGTACCATAATCGTAAACGTTGCAGGTACGGAATATCGGTTTGTGGTTGTCGGGACCGAACGGCTGGAAACGTTTCAGATCATGGAAGAACTTTGGAGTGATATCCTTAAAGTCAAGGTCGCTGTCAATGTCAATCGTTGCCTGTGTCTGGTCAGGCTGGATGTGGTCCGATACATATTCCTCAAAGCGGCGTTTGAATTCCTTGACATTTTCGACTTTCAGGGTCAGACCGGCGGCGTATGTGTGACCACCAAAGTTCTCAAGCAGATCCCTGCAACTTTCGATGGCTTTGTAAACGTCAAAACCCGATACTGAACGGGCCGAGCCTGTTGCCACATCACCAGTGCGTGTGAGTACCACAGCCGGCTTGTAGAATACCTCGGTAAGTCGTGAGGCTACAATACCTATCACGCCACGCTTCCAATTCTCATTGTAAAGCACAATGGCATGGCGGTTTTCTCCGGCTTCAAGGCTGCTGACAATTTTGCCGGCCTCTTCGGTCATCTCCTTGTCGTCATGCTTGCGCTCGGCGTTTTCCTGGTCAATGCGTTCGGCCAGCTCCAGTGCATGACTGTAGTCTTTTTCCACCAGCAGGTCAACGGCCTTCTTGCCGCAGCTCATGCGTCCTGCCGCATTGAGGCGCGGGCCGATTTTGAAGACGATATCGTTTATGGACAGATTCTTGTCATCAAGCTTGCAGACGTGTATTATGGCCTTCAAACCCGTACAGGGGCTGTCATTCAACTGCTCCAGACCAAAATGGGTAAGGACACGGTTCTCCCCCATAATCGGAACAATGTCCGATGCCGTACTTACAGCGACAAGGTCAAGACTAGGGAGCAGTTCGCTGAAAGGCACACCTGTCTCCAGTGCAAAAGCCTGCATGAGCTTGAATCCTACACCACAACCCGAGAGGTGTTTGAACGGATAAGTTGAATCGAAACGTTTAGCGTTCAGAATGGCTACGGCCTGCGGCAACTGGTCGTCGGGTACATGATGGTCGCAGACTATGAAGTCAATGCCCTTTTCCTTGGCGTATGCTATTTCTTCTATGGCCTTTATGCCGCAGTCCAGCACGATGACAAGCTTCACACCTGTCTCAAAGGCGTAGTCAACGCCCTGATGAGACACTCCGTAACCTTCGTTGTACCGGTCGGGAATATAATAGTCAAGGTTGTCATAACTCCTTTTCAGAAAGTTATATACTAACGCGACGGCTGTAGTTCCGTCAACGTCATAATCTCCATAGACCAGAATCCTTTCGCCCTGTTCAATGGCCTGGCATATTCTCTGCACAGCCTTGTCCATGTCTTCCATAAGCCACGGATCCAACAGCTCGTTGAGCTGGGGGTTGAAGAATTTCTGGGCCTGCTCCTTGTCGGTGATACCTCTCTCTATGAGCAGCCTGCAAAGAATCGGGCTAATCCCAATCGCCTTTGACAGGTTCTGGGCTGCCTGTACCTGCTGCGGGGTGGGGGGTATGCAGTTCCATTTGAAATTCATTATGTATGTTGTTTATTATTTTATTCATTTGGATGTATTGCCATTAACCGCACTCGCTGCAGGCCTTCGGGCCTTGCGCGCGGTTGTTATATATGCAAAGAGCAAAAATAAGAAAAGGATTCCGTTTCTGCAAACGAAACGGGCAGGATTTGAACGGCTAGCGTTTTGTAGCGACGCATTCCATCTCTATGAGCCAGCCGGGGCGGCAGACAGGCGCATGCAGGATAATCCACGGCTTGTCCGGAAAACGTTTCCTGAAGAGTTCTGTGGTAATCGCACCGTCGGCGGGGTCGCGCAGATATACCAGCATTGAGCAGATGCTGTTCATGCTTGAACCGGCTTCTTCAAGCAGTATTCGGACATTCTCAAGCATGCGCTCAGTCTGAAGGACGATATTGCCGTTATGCAGCACCTGCCCTTTGTTGTCGATGCTTGCGGTGCCGGAAATGAAAATGTGTCTGCCTGCGACGGAACCGCGTTCGAACCTAACTCCGTATTCCGATGTGCGGTTCAAATGACTCAAGCCATACAAGTGCCTTATGGGCTGATTGCCGAAGGCAACGGCATCCATCATTACTACATTGCTGTGATCGGCTGTCCGTCCCTCAATGCCCGTGCTGGCGATGAAGTGGGTATCCACAGTCAGATTGTGACTGTCGAAAACGGCATTGCGTCCTTCTACCATTCCCTTGTAGTTGACATCGATGTTCTGCACAAAGAACCATGTCCGTGCACAGTCGTTTTCCAGCATTAGACCTGCAGATTTCAGCCTGCCGCTGAAATCTTCAAGTAAATCGACGGTTTGGCCAAATGGGCCGTTCTTTGCCGAAAGACCATTGACATACCAATACTGAACCTCTTCATCGTTTTCAACTTTGTACAGACCGTTCTCCTGGCTTATCGTTGCGCTGTCATCGCACCAGACCCATGCGGCGATCTTGGTTCCGTTCAGCGGTGTCTGGCCGATAATGGAAACCGGACAGTTCCAATGCAGTTCTTTCGTGAGTTGTGGAGTCTGTGTCGCAGTATCGCTCAGAAAAAACCTGATGAACATCGGGCACTCTGTGGCATCAATGGCTTTGACTATGCTGTCCAGTTGTTCGCGGAAGGGCAGCATAGGGTCGGAAATGGTGAATATGTGGTGCGACTCGTTCATTGTTGTTGCTCCAGCATGCGTTCGCAGGCTTCAAGAATATCCTGAAAAGTCTGCTCAAAATCGTCTGTGTACCAAGGGTCGGCCACGTCGCGGGCGTGACCGGTGTATGACATCATAAGTCTGACCTTTCCTTCGGGGTCCGATGGGATTATGCGCTTCAGCCAGTTCAGATTGCTTCTGTCCATGCAAATAATCAGGTCAAAACGTCCATAGTCGTGCGGAGTTACCTGTCTTGCCGTCTTCTCTCTGTCAAAAAGCACTCCGTGCTGTGTGAGACAGCGCCTTGCCGGCGGATATATGCCGTTCCCTATTTCTTCGGTCGATACGGCGGCCGATTCGACATAGTATCTGTTTTCAATTCCCCTGGCTCTTGTGAGCGCCTTAAAAATGAATTCGGCCATGGGGCTTCGGCAAATGTTCCCATGACAGACAAACAGCACTTTTGTCACATCGTTCTTCATGAGGCGCAAAGGTATGAAACTTTTATCTGTAAAAGCGCTTAATCTGCTGCATAAGTGACTGCTTCAGACTGTCCGGTGCAAATGACATGTTGACGGCATTGCCCAATAGAGTGACGGCGTCCTGCTTTGTCATACCGAAAGCTGAACGTACCAGTTCGTACTCGTGCCGCAGATCAACATTCTCGACCGTCATGTCGTCGGTGTTTATGCAAAAGTTGAGCCCTTTCTGCATGAACTGTCTGTACGGAAATTTGCTGATATCGGTGAACAGTTCCGTGCAGATGTTCGACGTAGGGCATAATGTCATGGGGACGCGTCCGGCGGCAAGTTCGTCCATCATTTCCTCGTCCTTGTACGCAAGAACGCCGTGGCTTATGCGGGTCGCGCCCATTGCCAGAGCGTCACGTATACTTTCTGTGCCCGATACCCGCCCTTCTGCCTCGCCTGCATGGATTACAAAAGGTACATTCTTTTCTTTTGCGTAGCTGAACAGTTGTGTGTAATCCCTTGTGGGAAACAGGGCTTCGGCTCCGGCAAGGTCGGCTGCTGCGACACCTTTACCAAGATATTTGGCGGCCATGTCGATTGTCTTGATGTTGGCTTCATTCACATCGGATTCATTTCCTCTCATGCAGCATAGAATCAGGCGACATGGCAGCAGGCTGTCATCAAGTCCGGCAATGGCTGCTTCCACTACCTGCTCCATGGTCAGACCCCGTTCCATGGACTTTTGTGGAGCAAAACGTATTTCGGTGTATATCAGCCCGTCCTCCTTGAGTTCGTGGAGAAGGTTGCTGACAGCCAGAGTTATTCCCTGCTCGGTCTGCAGCAGCGAACATGAATAATCGAATTTCGTAAGGAAGTCGTTCAGAGAGTGACAGTCGCTTCCGGCGCACATGAGTTCGTACAGCTCGCTGTCGCTTTTCTGTGGCAGTCCCTGAACCGATGCAAGTTCTTTTGCCGATTCAAAGGAAATACTTCCATCAAGATGGAGATGCAGGTCAACAAGCGCTCCGAATTCAAAATTATCGGCTTTTCCCGTAGCGGTGCATATCGGGTACAGTACAATGGGAATTGCACATATCAGGATTACGGACAGCAGGGCGATTATATGTTTCTTCATATCATCATAAAGGATTTTGCGGTGATTTGAACCAGTCAATGAATTGCTTCAGTCCATCGGTGAGTTTGGTGGACGGTCTGAATGACAACTCGCTTTCCATCTTCGACATATCGGCGCACGCTCCAGTTATTCTGCCGCGTCTTGCCGACTGGTATTCCAACTTTGCCTCTATTCCTAGCTCCTTTGCGGAGAGATTGATGAATTCGCTCAGTCTGGTACAAACAGAACTGCCCACGTTGTAGATGCGGAACGGAATGCCTTTCCCGTCTGTGTCGTTTTTCTTGTTCATAATGCGTATTATGGCCTCGACGGCATCGTCAATGTATATGAAGTCGCGGCTGGCGTTTTCATCGCCAAAAACAATGCAGGGACGTTTCCTGCTGATGTCGGTGGCGAAAATCATCGATACCGTGTCAGGACGGCTCCAGGGGCCGTAAACGGTGAAGAATCTCAAGCCGGTCGTTAACAGACCGTACAACTGGCTGTAGGAGTGGGCCATAAGCTCGTCGGCTTTCTTGGTTGCGGCATTCAGACTCATGGGACAGTCTGTCTTCAGTTCTTCGTTTGACGGATAGCTGCAGCTGGTTCCATAGACCGATGAAGATGATGCGTAGATGAACTGCTCCACATTGTTCTGGCGGCAGTTCTCCAAAATATTCATGAATCCTACCAGGTTGCTGTCAATGAATGCGTAGGGGGCAGTTATGGAATCGGTCATACCTGATTGGCCGGCAAGGTTGATTACGATGTCGAATTTCTCGTTCTGGAACAGTTGCGCCACTTGTCCCCGGTCTGAAATGTCCATCCTTATGAAACTGTAGCCGGTGAATATGGTACTGTGGCGCGTCGAGCCGTCAATGAAACGGTTTGTGCTGGATTCTATTCCGCACCATTTGAGTCTAGCCAGTTTGAGACGGGTGTTGTAACTATCGTTCAGATTGTCGATTCCAATGACCGTATGGCCTGTCTCTGCCAGACGGAATGACAGCTTTGAACCTATAAAACCGGCTGCTCCGGTGACAAGTATCTTCATTTTGAATGAATTCGCTATTGTTTGGTTTACAAAAGTACAATAAATGGCCGTAATTTGCGACAAAATGATAAAACGAATATTTTTGGCGCTTTTATGCAAAAATAGCGCTTAAGCATACATAAAAATGCATATACAGCGGTAAATTCTCGTTTTTCTTGAATATTTTATACTATTTTTGCAAAAATAGTTACAGAATTATTTGGTTAAAATAGTGACAAATGGTAACTTTGCACCCGATTTTGATAGCATAATATCAAAATATCACTTTTACTGGAAGGTTTTTAATTAAAATAGCAAGAGATTATGGACAAAATGACACAGAATTGGGTTGACAGCTTCATGGCTGAACTCATTGCAAAGAATCCGGGTGAGAAGGAATTTCACCAGGCAGTACGCGAAGTGGTTGAAAGTGTAGCACCTTATATAATGCAGAATCCGCATCTTCTCGACCAGAAGATCATGGAGCGTATCGTAGAACCTGAAAGAATGATCATGTTCCGTGTTCCTTGGATGGACGACAAAGGTGAAGTTCATGTAAACCGCGGTTTCCGCGTTCAGATGAACAGCGCCATCGGCCCGTACAAAGGTGGCATTCGTTTCCACTCAAGTGTAAACCTGAGCATCATGAAGTTCCTTGCATTCGAGCAGACTTTCAAGAATAGTCTTACCACTCTGCCTATGGGCGGTGCAAAGGGTGGCTCTGATTTCAGTCCGCGCGGCAAGTCAGACGCTGAAGTAATGCGTTTCTGTCAGAGCTTTATGAACGAGCTGTACCGTCACATCGGTCCTGACACTGACGTACCTGCAGGCGATATAGGCGTAGGTGGTCGTGAAGTTGGTTTCATGTTCGGTCAGTACAAGAAACTGCGTGACGAATGGACCGGCACATACACCGGTAAGGGCCAGGGCTGGGGCGGAAGCCTTATGCGTCCTGAGGCTACCGGTTACGGCGCATGCTACTTTGCACAGGCTATGCTTGCCACGCGCGGTGACAGCTTCCAGGGCAAGACAGTTGTCATTTCAGGTTCAGGTAACGTTGCACAGCACGCTGCCGAGAAGGCCATGCGTCTTGGCGCAAAGGTCGTTACCCTGTCAGACAGCAACGGTTCAATCTATGATCCGGATGGCTTTACCGAAGAGAAGATTGCCTACGTCAAGAAGCTCAAGAACGTCATCCGCGGCCGTATTAAGGAATATGTAAAGGAATATCCTAACGCCAAGTATATGGAAGGACAGCGTCCATGGAGCGTCAAGTGCGACATTGCAATGCCTTGTGCTACCCAGAACGAAATCGATGCCAACGATGCTCAGATGCTTGTCAATAACGGCTGTATGTGCGTATGTGAAGGTGCAAACATGCCTACTCTTCCTGAGGCTATCGCTATTTTCCAGAAGGCCAAGCTGCTCTATTCACCGGGTAAGGCTTCAAATGCCGGCGGTGTTGCAACTTCAGGTCTTGAAATGTCACAGAACTCAATGCGTCTCAAGTGGACCTCAGAGGAAGTTGACGAGAAACTGCACCGCATTATGGCCGACATCCACGAGGCATGCGTCAAGTACGGTACTGAAGAGGACGGATACATTAACTACGTCAAGGGTGCCAACATTGCAGGCTTCATGAAGGTAGCCAACGCAATGTGCGACCAGGGCCTTGTTTGATGAATCCCGCTTTGTGTTGGCTACCGCGTTCGCGAAAGCGAACTAAGAAAAGGACGGGCTGACACCGTCAGCCAACGCAATGTGCGACCAGGGCCTCGTATAAAATATAAGATATTTTTGCGATATTTGTCGCTGCCCGGGTGACCGTCGGTCAACGGGCAGCGATAATTTTTTGCCGCAGATACAAGGAACGCATTGATATGATGAATTCTCAGGAACCCGATTACAGCGGACTGATGTCCAAAAGAATAAGAAATATTCTGCTGGTCTGCAACAGTTATGATAGTTTCGCTCTTGAAGAGGACGGCCATATTGAGCAGCAGATTGCCCAGGACTATGCCCAGCTGAATTTAAGTAACCCGCCTGACATTACGCGTGTAGAGACAACGTCCGAGGCCCTGGAGATGGCCACATCGGGACGCAGATTCGACCTTGTAATAACCATGTACAATGTTGGGGAACCTGGTGTCTTTGACTTTTCGGTACAGATGAAGCGGATAGCTCCAGATACGCCCATTGTACTTCTGGCTACTTTTTCGAAAGAAATTTACAACCGCCTTCACGACCATGACCATTCGGCTATTGACTGGTTTTTTTGCTGGAACAATTCAACTGACCTTATCATAGCAATAATCAAGCTGCTAGAGGACAATATGAATGCCGAGTACGACATTCAGGAGTGTGGCGTGCGGGCCATTCTTCTTGTCGAAGATTCAGTGCGCTACTACTCGTCTTATCTGCCGGTTTTGTACAAACTGGTACTTCAGCAGAACAGCGCTGCCATACGTGACACGTTGAATGAAAAGCAGCAGACCATGCGCAAACGTTCGCGTCCCAAAATCCTTATGGCACGATGCTATGACGATGCCATTGAACTGTACGAGCGCTACAAGCAGAATATCCTTGGCGTGATTTCCGATGTGGGATTTGTGGTTCACCATGGCGACAAGCCGGAACAGGAAAAACTGGATGCCGGTATAGATTTGTGTCATAGAATAAGGAAGGACAATCCTACAATGCCCATTCTCATGCAGTCTTCGCAGGAGAGCATGCGTCAGGTCGCTGACCAGCTGGGATGCGGATTCGTGGTCAAAAAGTCAAAGACGCTAACCCATGACCTTGCCGAATACATCGGACGTGAGTTCGGATTCGGTGATTTTGTGGTTACCGACCAGCAGACTGGCGAAGAGTTGTTCCGTGCCAAGGATCTGTGGGGATTTGAACGTATTATCAAGGAGATTTCCAACAGCGATTTCCGCCGCCTCTCCGACAAGAACTATATATCACGCTGGCTATTTGCACGCGGACTTTTTGCGCTTGGCAGAAAACTGCGCCCGCTCACCATACGTGACGATTCCGACCTTCCCGAGGTGCGCCGTATTAACCTTGCCTTTATACACGATTTCCGTGTCAATCAGGGAGTAGGGGTTGTGGCGAAGTTTGACTCGCAGACGTATAATGACACTATAGGCTTTGCACGTCTGGGTGACGGATCACTTGGAGGAAAGGGACGCGGTCTGGCATTCCTTAACCATATCCTGGTCAAATACGATATGTATGACAAGTACGAGGATGTACGCATAACAGTACCCCGTACACTTGTCATTACAACCGATTTTTTTGACCGTTTCATCATTGACAACGGACTCCAGTATGTCATTAATTCCGATGTGAGCGACGAGGAGGTTCTGAGCGAATTCGTGGCATCGGCTCTGCCGCAGGATCTGACCGAGGCTTTGAGAACCTTCGTCCACAATATACGCCGTCCTATTGCCGTGCGTTCTTCATCAAAACTGGAGGATTCATATTATCAGCCTTTTGCTGGCGTGTATTCCACATACATGATTCCCCATACCGAGAATGAAGATCAGGAAATACGTCTGCTGTCAAAGGCAATAAAAAGCGTGTATGCATCGGTCTATTTCTCGGCGTCGAAGAGTTACATATCGGCTACGGCCAATGTGATAAGCGATGAAAAGATGGCCGTCATCCTGCAGGAAGTGTGCGGAAGCCGCGACGGCGATTACTATTTTCCCACGTTCTCTGGTGTGGCACGTTCAGTGAATTTCTACCCTATAGGACACGAAGACCCTGACGACGGCATTGTCAAGCTGGCTTTCGGACTAGGAAAGGCTGTGGTTGACGGTGACCAGGTGCTCAGGTTCTCACCCAAATATCCCAGGCACGTGCTGCAGACATCTACCGTAGAGCAGGTCATGACGGAAACGCAGAAATATATGTTCGCGCTCAGTCTGGAGCCTGAAAAATTCAAGACATCGGTCAACGATGCTGTCAATCTGGACCGCATTGACGTGGCGGACTGCGAAAAGTTCTGCAACCTGAAGTATGTGGCTTCGACCTGGGACGAGGAAAACCAGCGTCTGGTAGATTCCACATATCCGCATGGTCCGCGATTTATTACGTTCTCGCAGATTCTCAAATATAAGACCTTCCCGTTGCCGGAAATCATTACTGAACTGCTGGAAATTGCAAAAAAGGAAATGAAGTGCGGCGTGGAAATTGAATTCGCCGCCGACCTTTACCGCGGCGGAAAGCCCAAACTTCCAAAGTTCAACGTGCTCCAGATAAGGCCCATTTCGGTTGACAGCCGCAATGTGGAGGTTGACTGGAACAGCGTTGACACTGCCGGCTCGTTTCTGGAATCGGCCAGCGCTTTGGGCACCGGCTGGATTAGGGGGGTGAGGGATATTATCTATCTCAAGCCGCAGACGTTTGATACGGCGCTTACTCCGCAGATTGCCTCGCAGCTCAAAGCGCGGAATGCGCAGATGCGTTCGCAGGAAGACGGCTATGTGCTTGTCGGTTTTGGCCGATGGGGCTCCAGTATACCTTCGCTTGGCGTGCCGGTGCAGTGGGGCGACATATCGCAGGCCAGGGCCATTGTGGAGTGCAGCCTGGAGAATTTCAGGGTAGAACCCAGTCAGGGTACACATTTCTTCCAGAATCTGACATCGTTCAATGCCGGATATGTGAACATAGATCCGTTTGCCGGTCGCGGGGACCATCTGGATTTTGAGTCTCTCGATTCCATTCCTGCCGTCTGGGAGACGGAACTTGTGCGTCAAGTCCGTTTTGACCGCGATATTGAAATCTGCATTGACGGTCGCAAGGGTCGTGCTTTTATGAAATAGTCAAAAGTATTTAACAATATGGTAACATTTTCATTGTGTCTTTTAATCCTGGTGCTGGGTTACATTTTTTACGGTAAATATCTGAGCCGGCTTATTGGTCTGGATGCACAGCGTGCCACTCCGGCAATGTCAATGGCCGATGGTGTTGATTATGTGCCTATGTCCGGATGGAAGGCCTTTATGATTCAGTTCCTAAACATTGCCGGACTGGGTCCTATTTTCGGCGCTATCATGGGCGCAAAGTATGGTACATCTTCGTACCTGTGGATTGTTTTCGGTTCCATTTTTGCCGGGGGCGTACACGATTTCCTTTCAGGAATGATGTCCATAAGGCATGACGGTGAAAGCATTACTTCAATTGTAGGCCATTATCTTGGCGATACCATTCAGAAAGTGTTCACGGTCTTTTCGCTCATTCTCATGATTCTGGTGGGTGCGGTGTTCGCATCGCAGCCTGCAGACCTGCTTGCACGTCTTACCCCAGAGACGCTTTCGGCCAATTTCTGGATTGTAGTCATATTCGTCTATTATCTCATTGCCACCATGTTTCCGGTTGACAAGATAATAGGCCGCATATATCCGCTGTTCGGCGCACTTCTGCTGTTCATGGCGCTTGGCATAATGGTTTCGCTTTTCATCCACCACCCCAATCTGCCTGAAATGTGGAACGGTTTCGGAACAAAGTACGAAAAGTCGCCAATCTTTCCCATGATGTTCGTTTCAATTGCGTGCGGCGCTGTGAGCGGTTTTCATGCCACACAGTCACCGCTTATGTCGCGCTGCCTGACGAATGAACGCTACGGGCGCAGCGTTTTCTACGGAGCAATGATAACCGAAGGTGTCGTGGCACTTGTGTGGGCTGCTGCCGCAACCGCATACTATGGCGAGAACGGTACCGATGCATCGGCCGCCCAGATTGTCCTTGACCTGTCACACACATGGCTCGGCAAGGTCGGTGGAATCATGGCCGTTCTGGGCGTTGTCGCGGCTCCTGTCTCAACCGGTGACACTGCGTTGAGATCGGCCCGTCTCATGGTTGCCGATGCCATTCACCTTGAACAGAAGTCAATACGTCGGCGTCTCGTAATCAGCATGCCGCTGTTTGTGGTGACTCTTGCCATTCTTATTTTCAGCATGCGCGATAAGGATGGCTTTGCCATAGTCTGGCGCTATTTCTCATGGTCCAACCAGACACTGTCGGTATTCACGCTGTGGACAATCACGGTCTTCCTGGCTAAAGTCCGCAAGAACTACTTTGTGTCACTGGTTCCTGCTCTTTTCATGACCATGGTCACATCGTGCTATATACTGATTGCTCCAGAAGGACTTGAACTGTCTCCAACGCTGTCATACATTTTTGGCGGAGTGTTCACATTGAACCTGCTGTATATCTTCATCCGTTGGAAAAGACATTATGACGGCAAGGTCAAAGAAGCAAAATAATGCTAATTGTAAAATATAATAAGCGGATTTCCACCAAAAAAGCGTAACTTTGTCCGTCTTGGATTCTACCGGGTCCGAGACGGACTTTTTTTTGTGTCAGGAAATATCATTCAATAACAAGATATGGCAAAGAAATTTATCACATGTGATGGTAATGAGGCTGCAGCTCACGTAAGCTACATGTTCTCCGAGGTAGCCGCAATCTACCCCATCACCCCGTCATCACCTATGGCGGAGCACGTTGACGAGTGGGCAGCCCGCGGTCGCAAGAACCTGTGGGGCCAGACCGTCTCAGTTCAGGAAATGCAGTCGGAAGCCGGTGCAGCCGGTGCAGTACACGGTTCACTTCAGGCAGGTGCCCTGACAACCACATTCACTGCATCGCAGGGTCTGCTTCTCATGATTCCTAACATGTACAAGATTGCAGGTGAACTGATTCCTTGCGTGTTCGATGTATCGGCACGTACACTTGCCAGCCACTCACTTTGCATATTCGGCGACCATCAGGACGTTATGGCATGCCGTCAGACCGGTTTCGCCATGTTCTGCGAAGGTTCTGTTCAGGAAGTCATGGACCTGACAGCCGTTGCACATCTGGCAACTCTGGAGACCTGCGTTCCTTTCGTGAACTTCTTTGACGGTTTCCGCACATCACACGAGTACCACAAGATTGAGGTTATGGATCAGGAGGCTATCCGTCCGCTGGTCAAGGAAGAGTACATCAAGCGCTTCCGTGACCGTGCCCTCAGCCCTGAACGTCCTGTGACACGCGGTACTGCCGAGAACCCTGAAACATTCTTCACACACCGTGAAGCCTGCAACCAGTACTATGACAGCGTACCCGAGGTTGTAGAGAAGTATCTGGGCGAAATCTCAAAGATTACCGGCCGCGAATACCATCTGTTCTCATACTACGGCGCAAAGGATGCAGACCGCATGATCATCCTCATGGGTTCCGCTACCGATGCAGCCCGCGAAGCCATTGATTATCTGAACGCCAACGGCCAGAAGGTAGGTATGATATCGGTTCATCTGTATCGTCCTTTCTCAGTCAAGCATCTGCTTGCTTCAGTTCCTGCAACTGTAAAGCGCATTGCCGTACTTGACCGTACCAAGGAACCGGGTGCCGACGGCGAGCCTCTGTATCTTGACGTCAAGGCAGCATACTACGATGCAAAGGAGCGTCCTCTCATTGTAGGCGGCCGCTACGGTCTGGGTTCACACGACACCACTCCCGCACAGATTATCAGCGTATTCAACAACCTGGCTATGCCGGAGCCCAAGAATCACTTCACTGTAGGCATTACCGACGATGTCACCTTCACTTCACTTCCCGAAGTTGAGGAAATAGCACTTGGCGGTGAAGGCATGTTCCAGGCCAAGTTCTACGGCCTTGGTGCCGACGGTACAGTAGGTGCCAACAAGAACTCTGTAAAGATTATCGGTGACAATACTGACAAGTACTGCCAGGCTTACTTCTCATACGACTCAAAGAAGTCAGGCGGCTTTACCTGCTCGCACCTGCGTTTCGGTGACACCCCCATACGTTCAACATACCTGGTGACCACACCTAACTTCGTGGCCTGCCACGTTCAGGCATACCTGCACATGTATGACGTTACACGCGGTCTGCAGAAGAACGGCACATTCCTGCTCAACACAATATTCGAAGGTCAGGAGCTTGCAAACTTCATCCCTAACAAGGTAAAGCGCTACTTTGCACAGAACAACATTACCGTATATACCATCAACGCAACAAAGATTGCTCAGGAAATAGGTCTCGGCAACCGTACCAACACCATTCTCCAGTCGGCATTCTTCCGCATTACAGGCGTTATTCCTGTAGAGCTTGCAGTTGAAAAGATGAAGGCTGCCATTGTCAAGTCTTACGGCTCAAAGGGTCAGGACGTTGTCGATCTGAACTACGCAGCCGTTGACCGTGGCGGTGAATACAAGCAGTTTGCTGTGGATCCAGCATGGGCAAACCTCAAGGACGATGCCGAAAAGCAGGATAACGCTCCTGAATTTGTAAAGCAGCTGGTACGTCCCATCAACGCACAGGCCGGCGATCTTCTCAAGGTCAGCGACTTTGTAAAGAACGGTACCGTTGACGGAACATGGATGGTCGGTACTGCCGCATACGAAAAGCGCGGTGTTGAGGCATTCGTTCCCGTATGGAACAAGGACAACTGCATACAGTGCAACCAGTGCGCATACAACTGTCCTCACGCTGCAATCCGTCCGTTCGTTCTTACAAACGACGAACTTGCAGGATTTGATAATCTTGACAACATCGAAATGAAGGCCCCTGCAGCAATGAAGGGCATGCACTTCGTAATAGAACCTTCAGTCCTTGACTGTCTTGGCTGCGGCAACTGCGCCGACATCTGTCCGGGCAACCCGAAGTTGGGCAAGGCTCTTACCATGGTTCCGTTCAACCCCGATGCTGCAGACATGAAGAAGATGGCAGCCGACTGGGACAAGTTGGTTAAGGTTCCTTCAAAGCAGAATCTGGTTGACATAAAGCAGAACGTAAAGAACTCGCAGTTCGCACAGCCTCTGTTTGAATTCTCAGGCGCCTGCTCAGGCTGCGGTCAAACTCCGTACGTCAAGCTCATCTCACAGCTGTTCGGTGACCGTCAGATGATTGCCAACGCTACAGGCTGCTCATCAATCTACTCAGCATCAATTCCTTCAACACCTTATACAAAGAACGAAAAAGGTCAGGGTCCTGTATTCAACAACTCACTGTTCGAGGACTTCTGCGAATTCGGTCTCGGTATGGCTCTGGGTAACAAGAAAATGAAGGAACGCATCTCGGTTCTGCTGACCGATGCTACATCGAACGAGCAGTGCCCCGCAGAATTCAAGGCTCTTGCCCAGGAATGGATTGCAAACAAGGACGATGCCGACAAGACCAAGGAAATAGCTCCCAAGCTGAAAGAATACATAGCCGGAGGTGCAAGTGCCGGCTGTCCTACCTGCAAGGAACTGCAGACACTTGACCACTATCTGGTAAAGCGCTCGCAGTGGATTATAGGTGGTGACGGTGCATCGTACGATATAGGTTACGGTGGTCTTGACCACGTAATTGCCAGCGGCGAGGATGTCAACATCCTGGTACTTGACACTGGGGTATATTCAAATACAGGCGGTCAGGCTTCAAAGGCTACACCTCTTGGTGCCATTGCACAGTTCGCTGCCCAGGGCAAGCGTATCCGCAAGAAGGATCTTGGCATGATTGCCACCACTTACGGTTACGTCTATGTTGCTCAGATTGCAATGGGTGCAGACCACGCACAGTGCCTCAAGGCTATCCGTGAGGCCGAAGCATGGCACGGTCCTTCAATAGTAATTGCATACGCTCCATGTATCAACCACGGCCTCAAGGCCAAGGGCGGCATGGGCAAGAGCCAGGCTGAAGAAGCCAAGGCAGTCGAGTGCGGTTACTGGCATCTGTGGCGCTTCAACCCGGCTCTGGCCGAGGAAGGCAAGAATCCGTTCAGCCTTGACTCAAAGGAACCTGACTGGACAAAGTTCCATGACTTCCTGCTTGGCGAAGTCCGTTACCTCAGCGTAAAGAAGGCTTACCCGAACGAGGCCGAAGAACTGTTCGCCGAGGCTCAGAAGATGGCACAGATTCGTTACAAGAGCTATCTGCGCAAGCAGGCTGAGGACTGGAGCGAGAACGCTTAAGTTCCGGACCTGATAATACTGAAAAAGCGGTGCAGCTTTCAAGCGGCACCGCTTTTTTATTATATTTGCGAAGACCAACAACTGAACGCTTATGGGATATTCATCCAATCCGGACCAGATAACCCGTGACTATTTTGATTCTCTGCTTCTGGAGACACGCTATCTGGATTCCGTTACGCCTACAACTGAGATAAGCCTTTTCGGGCACAGGTTTGCCACTCCAATAATGACGGCGGCGCTTTCACACCTGCATAACACGGCACCGAACGGCATGGTAATCTATGCCGATGGCGCAGTCAGGGCCAACACCCTGCATTGGGTCGGTATGGGCAGTGAGCAGGAACTGGAAGATATACTGAAAACCGGTGCCAAAACCATAAAGATTATAAAACCTCATGCAGACAACAAGGTGGTGTTCAGCAAGATGGAGCATGCTGTCAAGGCAGGCTGCATAGCCGTGGGCATGGATATAGACCACGCTTTCAAAGCTGATGGCACACCCGACAATGTGTTCGGTCTGCAAATGGCGCCGAAGTCAATTGCCGAACTCAGGGATTTTGTTCAGGCGGCAGGAGTTCCGTTTGTCGTAAAGGGTGTACTGAGTACTCGTGACGCCGAAAAATGTGCAGCTGCCGGCTGTGCCGGTATTGTGGTATCGCATCACCATGGCATGATGCAGTACAGCCTGCCTCCGCTTATGGCTCTTCCCGATATACTCAAGGCCGTAGGTACCGACATTCAGGTATTTGTGGATTGCGGGATAGAGAGCGGAATAGATGCCTACAAGTGTCTGGCATTGGGCGCTGCCGCCGTTTCGGTTGGCCGTCACCTTATGCCGCTGCTTAAGGATGGCGCTGATGCGGTGGCGGGGCGCATAGGACAGATGACGGCCGAACTTGCCGGCGTCATGGCCCGCACAGGTGTCGCATCACTGTCAGATATGGACTCATCGGTCATTCACTATAGAAACTTCTGATGGAACAGAATGGCAATGACAGGCTGACGTGGTTCCAGCGAATCAGCTTCAGCTCGGGCGATCTGGCCCAGAATCTTATTTATCAGACCATCAGCATATGGCTGCTGTTCTATTACAACAACGTGTTCGGTCTGAAGCCGGACGTTGTTGCCACAATGTTTCTTGTCGTAAGAATCATAGACATTATCTGGGACCCTGTTGTGGGCGCTTTCGTTGACCGCGCCAATCCGCGCTGGGGCAAGTACCGTTCATGGCTTGTCCTTGGCGGAATTCCCATGGCAGGTTTTGCAATGCTCTGCTTCTGGGACGGATTCAGCGGTTCGCTGCTGTATGCATACATAACGTACGTGGGAATGTCAATGTTCTATACACTGGTGGGTGTACCGTACGGTGCCTTGAATTCATCGCTGACCCGCAATACCGACGAGATAACCATTCTGACCAGCGTGCGTATGATATTCGCCAATCTTGGCGGACTGATTATCAAGACGCTGCCAATGGTCATTGCCATATTTGCTCCAAAGGTCTATAATCCGGAACTGGGCAGGGAGGTTGCAGTGTATAACATCCCTCAGGCGGGTACGGCATGGTTCATTACAATGGGCATCTTCTCGCTGGCCGGTCTCGTGCTACTGTTCTTCTGCTTCTTCAATACTCATGAGAGATTTGTCATGGACGAGCAGCAGTCAGGCAGCGTGAAGGCGCGTGACCTGTGGATGGAACTGGTACGCAACCGCCCGCTCAGAATTCTGTCATTCTTCTTCCTTATAGCCTTTACCATGATGAGCGTCAGTAATGCTACCGATTCGTATTTCATGGCCTATAACATAGGTGCCACTCCGTTCATGACAACTGTTTTCATGTGGCTTGGTACCATTCCCGCATTCATACTGCTTCCGCTTGTACCGGCTTTCAAGAGACGGCTGGGCAAGGGTGGCATGTTCAGGGTATTCACAGCCTTTGCCATATTGGGAATGGTGCTCCTGTATGTTTTCGTATCCATTCCGGCAGTAAAGGAGCATTTCCTGCTTCTGTGCGTTGCCCAGTTAATAAAGAATGCCGGCGTACTTATTGTTACCGGGTATATGTGGGCGCTTGTTCCCGAGGTTGTGACTTACGGTGAATACAAGACCGGCCGCCGTATGGCAGGAATAGCCAATGCCCTGACCTGCATTTTCCTGAAGGCCGGTATGGCGCTCGGCGGGGTCATACCGGGTTATGTCCTGGCATGGGTTGGGTTCAATTCTCAGGCATCGACCCAGACGGCGCTCGCCCAACAGGGTATCCTGTGGCTTGTAACCATTATCCCTGCTGTTCTGATGTTTGTCGGCCTGATGGTCATAAACCGCTATGAGCTGACCGATGAACGTATGGACAGCATAAACGGCGAAATTGAGTCAAGACGGTAAATCTCCGCCGTCAGTCTGCTGAACCGTCCGTTTCCGGATTATCGTCGAATGGAACCCATAGTGAGTCGTAAAAGCCCTGGCTCCCGCTGAGTATATTGCGGTTGTTCAAAAGCTGTACTTCTGTCATTTTGGGACTGATGTATTTCTTCATAGACAATATGCTTTTACTCAATATAGAATTTCTGTCCGCCGATGATGCTTATGCCGCTTGCGGGTATCAATAGCTGCTGGCCGCCAGTATTGTAAATGGCTGTTCCACCGGCGCTGCTTTCATAATCCGATGAAATATCGGCAGGAATCAGGGTAATGCCGGTTATTACGTCGTCATTGCCGTCTCCGTTGAATATAATGCTCATTACTCTTGCCGGTGAACCCGATGCAATGGAATTAAACACCAGATAGGCCCTGAACGAACCTATGGTAAGTTTGCTTGTGGCGGTCTTGATCCTGTTGTCGCTGATGTAGCGGATAGAATTCAGGTCTTCCGGTTCAGTGAATGTCCGACTTTCGTATGTGCCCTGCATTGTCCAGCCACTGCCATCGGGCTGTATCTTGGTCGAACTCAAGTCCTTGTATTCGAATTCATAGTCTGAACTGGTGAATTCAAGATTGCCTGCCACCTTTGTCTGGAACAGTGCGGGGGTGCCGGCACAGACTGTCTGCACTGCCGTAAAGTGCAGGGAACTGTTGTCACCAGCAATGCTGTCCAGCACATAGTACTGTACGCTGTCGTTTGAAGAAACGTCAAACGGAAGCACAATTGTACCTATTGTGCATGTCGTATCGGCATCGCGGGTTATGCTGCGTGTGTAATATACAGCCTGATTGCGCTGGCTGCCGAATGCTGCTGGAACAGGGTAGCTGCCTGTCTTGCCCAGATTCTGTTCCCATGGCAGAAGCACGCTTGTGTCACCGGTTATGTTGGACTGACCGTTCAGCTTGTAGCACAGGGTTCCGTCCGTAAGGTCCTGACCGCTGAAGGACGCAACGCCTTTCTGATTCACTCCGCTGCCCAGTTCCTTATACTGATAGCAGTTGTTTAAATGAATATTACTGTTGTATCGTGCAAAAGCCTCGTCCTTTTGATATTTGCTTACCGGACCGGAGTTCCAGCAACTGCTTATTTCGGCGTTGTCCTTTGCAAAACCGCACATTGCCGCTGCAGATCCGTTCTCAGATGATATTCCGAGTGATGATGCATTGAAGCAGTTAGACATTTTCAATGTCATATTCTTATCGGTGTAGATTGCTCCGATAATGCCGCCTACATCGCCTGTTCCTTCAATTTTGGCCATGTTGCCGCATCCTGAAATGACAATCTGTCCGTCATGATCCGGGTTATCTTCGGCACAGCCCACAATTCCGCCAACGCCGTAGCTTGTGCTCTTTATGTGGCAGCTAGCGTCAAGTATTATGTCACGAATCTCCGTGTGGTTGCCTATGTTGCCAAACAGTCCGGCGCCTTTGGCCGTGGTGTCGCAATTCAGATTGCTTATGGTGTGACCGTTACCGTAAACCAGACCTGTGAATTTCTTCTCGGGAGTACCTATGGGAGTCCAGTTTTCAAATTTGTCCAAATCAATGTCATTGCTGAAATACACTATATGTGATGACGGAGCTGTTGCTTCATTGACCAGACTGGCAAGAGCTTTCAGGTCATCGGCACTGTTTATTATGATACGGCTGCCAAAGCTATCGGGCGTTACTATATTGCTTCTGGTGTCCGGCTTGGGATACCTGTCGGCCCCTATTGTCTGACGCCATGGGGCATCGGCCGATACGGAGCCGCCATTGAGCCAGTATGCCACCTGACCGGACTCCAGCTGTTCGTCTGTAACGCCTGTCTCATTGTTGATTATTGTAGAATAGAATACAGACTTGTAGTAACAGTTGGTCTTTGTGCCTGTGGCGCAGATTTTGTGATAACCATTCCGGCCGGTAATTTCACCTACTGAAAGACAATTGGAGAAAGCAGTTCCGTAGCTTACCTCTCCTGCAATGCCGCCAACTTTCTCATATCCCGATATTTCACCGGCATTGAGACAATTCTTGAATTCCGATACTTTGGAGTCTGGGCCCTGCACTTGCTCAGCCAGTCCTATTATTCCGCCGGCATATTCGTCACGGCAATAGCAGCCGCCATAGTTGGCGCAACAGTCAAAGGTGACACTCTTGCCGGCACCGCAAATGCCTCCAAGCTCATCGTGCGATGAATAAGTGAAAATTATGTATTCTATTGTCCATACGGCTGCCATAATTATGGTTGCAGCAACAGCCGCAGTCAGTGTGATGGGATTGGTAATGGCTATCGCCACCATTCCGGTTAACATCCAGGCGGTCGCTGTACCGAACATGCTCCACCGGGTAATTTCGGTGTAATCGTCCAGTGTGTCATAATAATCGTTCAGCTGATCCTTGTATTTTGCCAGATTCTCCTGATAGTTTTTGTCAAATGTTTCTATGTTCCTTCTGAATTTGGCTACAACGTCATTGAAGGATTTTTCACCATCTACCTGCAAAATATAGCCGGAGTTCACGCACATTTGGAAAGTAGTGTTAGTGGAATAGCCCGATATTCCGCCAACGCGGTCGTCATTGGCACCTATGAGTGCAAGGTTCAAACAGCCGTAGAACTTGTCGCCGTCAGATTCCCCTGTAAAGCCGCCGGCGTATGCATTCGGATTGCTGCCATCGGCAAAGACTCTTGAAAGGGCGTTGTTCAGGCATGAAGTGTACTCGCAGTTCTTACTGTAGCCTGTCAGACCTCCGGCATGGTCACCGTCAACGGTCACATCGCAATTCAGGCATTTTACATTATAGAAGGTGCATCCTTCAGCCTGGCCTGCTATGGCTCCGGCATAATCGTCATCGCTAAAGACCGATATGTCAGAGAATACCATATTCTTGAATTTTGTATTCTTGGCTGTACGTGCTATTGCTCCAAGGTTATCGTTGCCAAAAAGGAAATTGTCTCTTTCTATCCGGAAATTGTAAATGCAGACATTCTGAAAGGTCGCATTTTCCACGGTTTCGAACAGGGGCGAGTTGTCTGTATCTGTTTTGCCGTCTTTGCCCCTGCTTTTGCTTATAATGCGGCAGATGGTGTCGCCATTGATTACCTGTAAGCCGTCAATGACACCGGAGAATGATTTCTGCATTGTGTATTCGGTCAGGTCAATGTCTGCCGTAAGCCTGATAGTGTCTTTTGTGGTGGATTTTGTTGCCGCATCCTTGAATTCATTGGCTGTACCTGCCGTCATTGTTACTGCAAGGGAATTCGCAATGCAGAAGGCGGACATAGCAAGTGTACAGATCAGTTTTTTTACCATATATTCTATTCTTGTGATAGGTTGATTTAAGATTATCAGGACTGTTACAGATCAGCAACCGGTGTGTTCCATATAGGGTTCTCACTGTCGGCTCCAAAATCCTGCAGCTGTTTCAGCTTTTCGCACAGCGGGTTGTCGCCAGCCAGAGTAAAGTCGCTTTTGCCGGAACTGTTCAGTTTGTCAATTACAACAGCTACGGTCATTCTGTTTATGTCAAAGGCCGGAATGTAGCACTGTTCCTTTTCGTACGCTTCGACCGATACCACCTCAATGAGATGTGCGTCAATCATGTTGTAGATTGATTTGAGCGTGATGCGCAGCGGTATGTGCAGTTCTCTGGAAATCTGCAGACTGTTCAGCGTCTCTCCATCCCTGAAGCGTCTTGCAATCAGATTCAGTATCAACAGACTGTAGAAGTCCTTGTGGTAGCGGCTGAAACGGCCCTGCTCATAATAATAGTTGAAAGTGTCATTATTCTGGCTTACATACGTGAGCTCGCAACCGAACAGAACTATGTTCCATGAGATGTTGCACCAGAAAAGGAACAGCGGCAGGGCTGCAAAACCTCCGTATATTGCGTTGTAGTTGGTCAGATGAACCTGACCGCTGAAGTACAGATTCTGGAATACCTGGAACAGGATTCCTGTTAAAAATCCGGGCAGGACGGCATACTTGAACCTGACTTTTGTATTTGGCATGAACATGTAGAATCCGGTGAATATGAAGCCTGCAATCAGATACGGCATGGCATTGATGAGGAACTTCATAAAACTGCCCAGCAGTTCGTACCTTTCGGTGCTTTGCAGAATGTTCGATGCCAGCACCGACAGACCGCTCAGACAGATTATGGAAATGGGAATGAGCAGGACAAGTGAAAAGTAGTCCGTTATCTTGCGGAAAATCTTTCTTGTCTTCTTGAGCTGCCAAATGTAGTTCAGGTTGACTTCAATGCCATTAGCCAACGCAAATATCGACCACAACAGTATGAGCAGGCCTATGCCCACGAACAGCCCCTTGTCGCCGTGAGTGAACTGCAGATAGCTCTCAATGAACTCTATGATGGTGGCTTCAGCGTTTTTGCCTATGAGCCCCTTGTCGAACAGTCCGGTAACGATGTTTTCAAATCCGAATCCGCGTGCAATGGCGAAAATCAGAGCCAGAATGGGTACTAGAGCGAACAATGTGGAGTAGGTGAGGTCGGCTGCACGGCGCATAAGCCGGTCGTTAATAAAACGGCGTGTGGTAATAGTCAGAACTTTGGAAGTATTGGCCAGCGCTCTCCAGAAAATATTTTTTTCATCAATTTCCTGTGACCATATTCTGACTTTGAAAAAATCTCTGATTGGATTGCTTTTCTTTTCTTCCATGACTTTACTGGAGTTTTGATTTGAGGAACTGGCCGGTAAGTGACTGCGGCCAGTCTGCCACATATTCGGGAGTACCGGCAATTACAAGGCTGCCTCCACGGTCGCCTCCTTCGGGACCAAGGTCAATGATATGGTCGGCGCACTTTATGACGTCCATGTTGTGCTCTATTATGATTACCGTATGACCGCGGCGTAGAAGCGCATCGAATGATTCTAGTAGTTTCCTTATATCGTGAAAATGCAGGCCTGTGGTGGGTTCGTCAAATATGAATATGGTAGGCTCGGCTTTTTCCAGACTCAGGAAATATGCCAGTTTGACGCGCTGACTTTCGCCGCCTGAAAGTGTGGCCGATGACTGTCCAAGTTTGACATAGCCAAGACCAACATGTTGCAGAGGCTCCAACTTGTGCACAATTCTGCGTTCCGAGTTGTCGTTCCCCGAAAAGAATTCAATGGCCTGGTTGACGGTCATTTCAAGTATCTCCCAAATGTTCTTGCCTTTGTATGTGACTTCAAGCACATCTTTCTTGAAGCGTTTCCCGTGGCAGCTTTCGCATTCAAGTGTCAGGTCCGACATGAACTGCATTGCAACAGTGACGGTGCCTTCGCCCTTGCATTCATCGCATCGGCCACCTTCGGAATTGAAAGAGAAATGCGTGGGCCGGTAGCCCATCTGGTGTGATAGGGGCTGGTCTGCGAACAGCTTGCGTATTTCGTCGTATGCCTTGACGTAAGTAACTGGGTTGGAGCGTGTGGTCTTGCCTATTGGATCCTGATCGACAAATTCTACCGCTTTGGCCATGAAGGTGTCGCCTCCAATGCTGTCACACTGGCCGGCTGCCTGACCGGCCTCGTCGTACAGGGCCTTGAGCTTGAGGTACAGTATGTCGCGTACAAGCGTGCTCTTGCCGGAACCGCTTACGCCTGTGACAACTGTCATGACTCCGAGGGGAAATTTTACGTCAATGCCCTTGAGGTTGTTCTGGCGTGCGCCTTTTATCTCTATGTAACCGTTCCACGGCCGGCGTGATGCGGGTACAGGAATGCTTTCGGCTCCCGTAAGATATCTGACAGTCCAGCTTGTGGCCTGACTGTCAAGGCCCGATACATTCCCCTGATATACAATTTCACCGCCGTGCCGTCCGGCTTCCGGCCCGACATCTATGATGTAGTCGGCGGCTCGTATAATCTCTTCGTCATGCTCGACCACCACTACAGTGTTGCCTATTTCCTGAAGCTGGCGCAGTACACGGATAAGTTTCTGTGTGTCACGGCTGTGCAGACCTATGCTGGGTTCGTCAAGGACATAGAGCGAACCCATCAGACTGCTTCCAAGCGATGTGACAAGGCTTATGCGCTGGCTTTCGCCGCCTGACAGCGTTGCGCTGCCGCGATTCAGCGAGAGGTATTCAAGCCCGGTGTCAATCATGAACTGCAACCGGGATGTTATTTCCGTTATTATGCGACCGGCTGTCGCGGCATCGGCCCTTGAAAGGGTCAGGTTGTCAAAGAATGCCTTAAGTTCCGATATCGGCATCTCCACCAGTTCCGTAATTGGTCTGCCTCCGACCTGAACGTATGTAGCCTCCTTTTTAAGGCGTTTGCCGTGACATACGGGACAGACTGTCCTGCCACGGTAACGGGACAGCATCACGCGGTACTGTATCTTATACTGGCTCTTCTCCAGCATCTTGAAGAAATTGTCTATGCAGGCTTCATCATAACCGTTTTCATCGGGTCCTGCCCCGCTGCCATGCCATAGATAATCCTTTTCGCTTTCACTCAGCTGATAGTATGGCGTGAAAATGGGAAAATCATGCTTCTGTGCCTGCAGAATGAACCAGTTCTTCCATTCTACCATTTTGTCACCGCGCCAACATACAACGCAGCCGTCATAAACGCTCATGCTTTTGTCTGGTATGACAAGGTCCTCGTCAATGCCGACAATACGGCCGAATCCTTCGCACTTGGAGCATGCGCCCATCGGCGAATTAAACGAAAATAGATTCTCGGACGGCTGCTGGAACTGGATTCCATCGGCCTCGAAACGGTTGCTGAACGTATACAGCCTGCTGCCTCCGTCCTGATAGAAGCGCAGCATGCATTCGCCGGAACCTTCGTAGAAGGCGGTCTCGACAGAATCGGTCAGACGGCTTATACTCTCGCGGCTGCTGTTCACTGTCAGCCTGTCAACCAGAAGTGACATGCTGCCCCCAGTTGCGGAAAGACCTTCAATGTCAAGCATCTGCCCGTCCAGGTCAACGCGCGTGTAGCCTTCCTTCAGGAAAATGGCCAGCTGCTGTTCCAGGCTGCGGCCAGGAATAGTGCGTATGGGGGCAAGCACAGTGAAACGCGTGCCTTCGGGCTGCTCCGCCACAAAGTTCACGACATCTTCAACGCTGTGACGGTGAACTTCAGTACCGCTTACGGGCGAGATTGTGCGTCCTATTCGTGCGTACAGCAGTTTCAGGTATTCATAGATCTCGGTCTGAGTGCCCACCGTTGAACGCGGGTTGCGGTTGCCTGAACGCTGGCCGATGGCAATGGTGGGCGGCAGTCCCTCAATGCCGTCGCATTCAGGCTTCTTCATGCGACCCAGAAACTGGCGCGCGTATGCTGACAGCGACTCGACATACCGTCTCTGGCCCTCGGCATAAAGAGTGTCAAAGGCTAGTGATGACTTGCCCGATCCGGACAGACCGGTTATCACGGTAAACTTGTCGCGCGGAATGCTTACATCGGCATTTTTCAGATTGTTCGCCCTTGCTCCGCTGATTATTATGGATTCGCTGTCTTCGGCCATGCTTATGTTGAAAACGAATGTGCAAAAATACCCATTTTCTTATTATTTAAGGTTATCTTTGCACATCCAAATCACAAAAACTGAAATGATAATCTTCTTCAAGAACCCGTCTGGCACAATCGTTGCCACTGAGACTGCTTCAAAACCGACAACCGAAGACATCAGAAAACTCAGCTGGCTGTATGGTGACGCGCAGCTGCTGGATGTAGAATCATTGGGCGGCTATTTTATAGGCCCACGTCGTGAAATGATTACTCCGTGGAGTACCAATGCTGTTGAAATTACCCAGAACATGGGACTTTCAGGCATTACCCGCATCGAGGAGTATTTCCTTGCAAAAGATGAAAATGCGGAGTACGACCCCATGCTGCAGCGCATGTACAACGGTCTTGACCAGAAGATCTTTACCGTTGACATAAAGCCTCAGCCAATTCTTTTCATTGAGGACCTTGACTCATACAACGAGCAGGAGGGCCTGGCACTTTCAAAGGAGGAGATTGACTATCTGCACAAGGTGGAAGGCGAGCTGGGACGCAAGCTGACGGACAGCGAAGTGTTCGGCTTCGCCCAGATAAATTCAGAGCACTGCCGCCACAAGATTTTCGGCGGCAAGTTCATCATTGACGGCAAGGAAATGGAGTCCAGCCTGTTCCAGATGATCAAAAAGACCACTCAGGAGAACCCCAATCAGATTCTGTCGGCCTACAAGGACAACGTGGCATTTGCACAGGGCCCGGTTGTAGAGCAGTTCGCTCCGGCCGACCATTCCACATCGGACTATTTCATCATAAAGAATATAGAGACCGTAATCTCGCTCAAGGCCGAAACGCACAACTTCCCGACTACCGTCGAGCCTTTCAACGGCGCATCGACCGGTACCGGCGGTGAAATCCGCGACCGTATGGGCGGCGGCACAGGTTCATGGCCTATAGCAGGTACGGCCGTCTATATGACGTCGTACCCCCGCAATGACGAGAACCGTACCTGGGAAAAGAGCATGAAGGAACGCCAGTGGCTGTATCAGACACCCGAGCAGATTCTTATCAAGGCCTCGAACGGTGCATCCGATTTCGGCAATAAGTTCGGCCAGCCCCTCATCTGCGGTTCACTGCTTACCTTCGAGCATCAGGAGAACGGCGAACAGTACGGCTATGACAAGGTCATCATGATGGCCGGCGGTGTAGGCTACGGCACAAAGCGTGATTGTATAAAGGGAGAACCTCAGAAAGGCAACAAGATAGTTGTTCTGGGCGGTGACAACTACCGCATCGGTCTGGGCGGCGGCTCTGTGTCATCGGTCGAGACAGGACGCTATTCAAGCGGCATTGAGCTGAATGCCGTACAGCGTGCCAATGCCGAAATGCAGAAGCGCGCATACAACGTAACCCGCGCACTTTGCGAAGAGGACACCAATCCTATCGTTTCAATACATGACCACGGTTCGGCAGGACATGTGAACTGTCTGTCGGAACTTGTCGAGGAATGCGGCGGTCTTATTGACATGACAAAGCTTCCTGTAGGTGACAGGACACTTTCATCAAAGGAAATTATAGCCAACGAATCGCAGGAGCGCATGGGACTGCTCATAGACCAGAAGCACATAGAACACGTGCAGAAGATTGCCGAGCGTGAACGTGCCCCCATGTACGTTGTGGGTGAGACCACCGGCGATGCCCGCTTCGCCTTCCAGCAGGGTGACGGCGTACGTCCGTTTGACCTGGCCGTGAGTCAGATGTTCGGCTCGTCGCCAAAGACCTACATGATCGATGAAACCGTTGAACGCAAGTACGAGGATGTAACATATACCGAGGACAAACTGCAGGATTACCTCAAGAATGTCCTTCAGCTTGAATCGGTAGCCTGCAAGGACTGGCTCACCAATAAGGTTGACCGCTCCGTGACTGGCAAGATTGCACGCCAGCAGTGTCAGGGCGAACTTCAGTTGCCGCTTTCAGACTGCGGTGTAGTTGCTCTTGACTACCGTGGTGAAAAGGGTATTGCAACCGCCATAGGTCATGCCCCCCAGGCTGGCCTGGCCGATCCTGCGGCAGGTTCTGTGCTTTCGGTAGCTGAATCGCTCACCAACATAGTGTTTGCGCCTCTTACCGATGGTCTCAAAACCGTCTCGCTGAGCGCCAACTGGATGTGGCCCTGCCGTTCGCAGAAGGGTGAGGACGCACGTCTTTACAAGGGCGTCAAGGCCCTGTCGGACTTCTGCCAGGAACTTGGAATCAACGTACCGACCGGCAAGGACTCACTGTCAATGACACAGAAGTATCCGAATGGCGATAAGGTAATCAGCCCGGGTACAGTAATTGTAACTTCCGGCGGTCAGGTGTCCGATATCAAAAAGGTGGTTTCGCCAGTTCTTGCAGACCGCAAGGACAGCGTCCTCATTCACATAGACTTCAGCTTCGACGCCCAGAAACTTGGCGGTTCGGCCTTCGCTCAGACACTTGGCAAGGTGGGCAGCGATGTTCCGACCGTAAAGAATGCCGAATACTTTGCCGATGCCTTTGATGCCGTTCAGACCCTTGTTGAAAAGAAACTGGTTCTGGCCGGACATGACATATCGGCCGGCGGTCTTGTTGTCACCTTGCTTGAGATGTGCTTTGCAAATGTGGCCGGCGGTCTTGAGGTTTCTCTTGACAAGCTTGAAGGTCAGGATCTTGTAAAGATGCTGTTTGCCGAGAACCCCGGCATTGTGCTTCAGGTTGAGTCAAAGAAGCTTGACGCGGTAGGCGAGATTCTTGATGAAGCCGGTGTGGGCTATGCGGTTATTGGCCGTCCTTCGGACAGCCGTTCGCTCTACATACGTCGCGGCAGGAAGGATCTAAATATTGATATCGACGCAATGCGTGACCTCTGGTACAGAACTTCATATCTGCTTGATCGCAGGCAGTCAATGAACGGATGCGCCGACAAACGTTTCAAGAACTACAGCAAACTCCCGTTGAACATAAAGCTGCCTTATGACTTTACCGGCAAACTGTCACAGTTCGGCTTGAATCCCGACCGCAGGACGACAAGTGGCATCAAGGCTGCCATTATCCGTGAAAAGGGTACCAACGGTGAACGCGAAATGGCCTACACGCTCTGGCTGGCAGGGTTCGATGTCAAGGACGTTACCATGACAGACCTTGTAAGTGGCCGTGAGACACTTGACGATATAAACATGATTGTATATTGCGGCGGTTTCTCCAACTCGGACGTTCTGGGCTCAGCCAAAGGCTGGGCAGGCGCGTTCCTGTTCAATCCCAAGGCCAAGGAAACTCTTGACCGCTTCTACGCTCGCAAGGACACCCTTTCGCTTGGTATCTGCAACGGCTGCCAGCTTATGATCGAGCTTGGTCTCATCAACCCCGACCATGACCGCAAGAGCCGTATGCTGCACAATGACTCACGCAAGTTCGAGTCATCGTTCATAGGCCTGAGCATACCTGAAAACAAGAGCGTCATGTTCGGCTCGCTTGCCGGCAGCCGTCTTGGCGTATGGGTGGCTCACGGAGAGGGCAAGTTCAACCTGCCTTACTCGGAGGACAAGTACAACGTCATAGCCAAGTACACATATCAGGATTATCCTGCCAATCCGAACGGCTCCGATTACAACGTGGCCGGCATTGCCAGCGCCGATGGCCGCCATGTGGCCATGATGCCGCATCCCGAGCGCGCCATATTCCCATGGCAGTGCGGCTTCTATCCGGCAGACCGTCGCGATGACCAGATCACTCCCTGGCTTGAGGCATTCGTCAACGCACGCAAGTGGGTCGAGGCTCAGAGATGATGTACTGAACTTGCATAATGAAGAATGGCCGGGGAACCATTTCCTCGGCCATTCCTTTATTAATAGTGCGGTTATTTCCTGTAGTCTGAAATGTCGTATTTGACCGGAGCCGATTCACAGTCCAAACGGTTGAGTGCGGTGACCACAAAATAACCGTCGTTTTCAAGTGTTTCAGGTAGCAGTTCCAGAAAAGTTTCTCTGGTGATGGCCACAATGTTGCTCGGGTCTTCAATATCAATTTCCTGCCATGGCTTAAAACGGTAAACGACATACTGGCGCACTTTTTCAAGTTCCTTTTCCTTTCTGTTTCTCGGCGCTGTCCAGAACAGGACGGGACCGCGGCGTGTATTTACAATCATGACCTTACGCACTTTCCCCGGGGCTGTCGCAGGCATACCCGGCGAGAGCGGCTGCAGTGCGGGTGTGTTGTGATATTCCCTGACAAGAACCGTACGGTAGTTCGAAGGATTGTTCACAACCGACTTGGCCGGCCAGAAACAGTTGCCCTGCAGTCCGGGAAGAACACGCTCAAGACTGAGTTTGTGGCGCTGCTGGTTGCGATTGGAATTGTTCGGGTCCTTGCCCTGAACGGTGCGCTCGACATCCTGACCCACGTACATAGGGCATCCGCCGCTATGCTCTGACCACCATCGGGCAAGCACGGCGTAGTCGGCCGCCTTGGTGCCTGTATTCCAGTAAATCTGCGGAATGCAGTAATCCATCCATCCCTTTTCAATCCAGTACAGGACATCGGCATAAAGACCGCTGTAGTTTTCAAGCCCCGATGTCCTGCTGCCGTCAGGGTACTCGTCGCTCCTGTTGCGGTATATGCCGAAAGGCGATATGCCGAATTTGACCCAGGGCTTCAGATTCTTGACGGTGTGGTACAGCTGCTCGACGAACAGATTTACGTTGTCGCGGCGCCAGTCATCCTTGTCGGCAAAGCCGCGCGGGTCGTCCCTGAACGATGCATCGTCCCTGAACTTCAGGTCGCCGTCAGGGTAGGGGTAGAAGTAATCGTCAATATGAAAACCGTCAATGTCATAGCGCTGTACAATATCGGCAGCCACCATGCAAATATAATCGCGGTTCTCCTTGAGCGCGGGGTCAAACAGGGCCAGGCTACCGTATTTAATAATGCGCTCCGGGTGTAGTGTCATCTGGTGATTGTCTGCAAACACCTCGGTTGAGGCTGTCTTTGCTCTGAACGGGTTTATCCAGGCGTGAAGCTCCATACCGCGCAGGTGACACTGCTCAATCATGAACTGCAGCGGGTCCCAGTCCTCATCGGGCGCCTGTCCCTGCACTCCTGTCAGATATGCGCTCCAGGGCTCAAGTTCCGACTTGTACAGCGCATCGCCCTCGACCCTTACCTGAAACAGTATTGTATTGATGCCGGCCGATGAAAGACTCTCCAGCTCATATATGAGTTCGCTTTTCAGCTCGGCTGTCGGTATTCCCTCAAACTGATGGTTGACGGCCTGAATCCATGCGCCGCGGAATTCCCGCTTGGGATTGGCGGCCGTGCATATTCCAAATGTAAGGCACACCGCCAGGACTGACAGTATGAACCTTTTCATTACTTGTTCTTTGGCAGTGAATTGTATTCCTCAAGAGCCTGACCCAGCAACGTCAGTGCCTCCTTGAGCTCCTTGATTTCAAGAACGTAGGCCATACGCACTTGGTCGCGGCCCATGTCCGGGTCAGAGTAGAAGCCGGTTCCCGGAGCCAGCATAATGGTCTTGTTGTTACGGCGGAAATCGGTCAGACACCACTTGCAGAACTTTTCGCAGTCGTCAATGGGCAGCTTCACCGTCGTGTAGAAGGCACCCATGGGAATGGGCGAATACACTCCCGGAATCTTGTTCAGCCCGTCAATCAGGCACTTGCGGCGGTTAATGAACTCCTCGTAGGTGTTGGCCATGTAATCCCTTGGGGCCGATACCGATGCCTCGGCAATAATCTGGCCTATGAGAGGCGGGCTGAGACGTGCCTGGCAGAATTTCATCACGGCGTCACGCACCTGATTGTTCTTGGTGGCCAGCGCGCCTATCCTGATTCCGCACTCCGAATACCTCTTGGATACCGAATCAATAAGTATCACGTTCTGCTCAATGCCTTCAAGATGGCAGGCCGATATGTACGGTGAACCGGTGTAGATGAATTCGCGATAGACCTCGTCCGAGAACAGGAACAGGTCATACTTCTTTACCAAATCGCGCAGCTGGAGCATCTCCTTGCGTGTGTACAGGTAGCCGGTAGGATTGTTCGGGTTGCAGATAAGAATACCCTTGGTCTTTTCCGTTATCAGTTCCTCGAACTTCTCAACCGGCGGAAGGGCAAAGCCGTCTTCGATGGTGGAAACAATGGGCTTGATTACCGCACCGGCCGATACGGCAAAAGCCATGTAGTTTGCGTATGCAGGTTCCGGAACAATAATCTCATCGCCCGGGTTCAGGCAGGTCATGAATGCAAACAGCACAGCCTCGGAACCTCCGCAGGTAACAATTATGTCGTCCGGGTCAAACTTTATCTGATATTGCGCATAGTAGTCGCACAGCCGCTTTCTCAGGCTCAGGAAACCCTGGCTGGGAGAGTATTCAAGCACCTTGCGGTCAATGTTACGCGCCGCTTCCAGTCCAATCTCGGGCGAGGGCAGGTCTGGCTGCCCGATGTTCAGGTGGTACACGTGTACCCCTTCGGACTCGATTTTCTGTGCAATGCCCGACAGCTTGCGTATAGGCGAGCTTGGCATTATCTCAGCGCGGTTTGAAATCTTCATTGCTTTGCAAAATGTTATTCGCCTGCAAAGATAACCAATAAGAATCTGTTATGAAATGATTGCCCGTCTTTTTCAGTTTCCACTAATTTAGAAGAAATCGCTATATTTATAGCCTCAAATTGAACCGGTATGCAAAAGAATCAACGTCAGACATCCGCCAAGGCATTTGCCGAAAGTTGGAAGGGTAGAGGATATGAAAAGGGCGAGAGCCAGAAATTCTGGCTGGAACTACTCCAGACAGTATTAGGTGTGGAACGTCCTTACGATATAATCTCTTTCGAGAACCAGGTCAAACTCAGCAGCACCAGCTTTATTGACGCATACATTGAGCCGACTCATACCCTTATTGAGCAGAAATCCATAGACAAGGACCTGCGCAAGCCTATCCTGCAGAGTGACGGTTCACTTCTCACCCCGTTCCAGCAGGCAAAGCGTTACGCCTCGGAACTGTCATATTCCAAGCGTCCGCGTTGGATGGTTATATGCAACTTCAAGGAATTCCACGTCTATGACATGGAGAATCCGCAGGGTGAACCGGAAATTATATATCTGGAAAACCTTGAAAAGGAATATTACCGCCTTCAGTTTCTCATAGAGCAGGGCAATGAGCATCTGAAAAAGGAAATGGAGGTCTCACTGCGAGCCGGTGAGATAATTGGCAGAATATACGATGAATTACTGAAACAGTACATCAACCCTGATGACCCTCACGCCCTTCAGAGCCTGAACATCCTCTGCGTCCGTCTGGTATTCTGCCTCTATGCCGAGGATGCCGGTCTCTTTGGAGAGAAACGCTGTATGTTCCACGACTATCTGGCGCAGTTCAAGCCAGGCAAGGGAGAAATGCGTAAGGGTCTTATTGAACTGTTTGAGGTCCTGAATACTCCTGTCAGTGAAAGAGATCCGTATCTGGACGATAGCTTGAAAGCATTCCCATATTGCAACGGTGGACTGTTTGCCGGCAGAAACATAGAAATACCGCGATTCAATGAAAAACTGGCTGAACTTGTACTGCAACACGCCAGCGATGATTTTGACTGGAGCCAGATCAGCCCTACCATATTCGGCGCGGTCTTTGAGAGCACTCTTAATCCCGAGACCAGGCGTAGCGGAGGAATGCACTACACCAGCATTGAGAATATCCACAAAGTGATAGACCCACTGTTCCTGGATAATCTGAAAGAAGAGCTTGCGTCAATAAAAGATGAGTCGGTTGATAGGAAACGCATCCAGAAAGCCAGAGAATATCAGAACAAACTTGCAGCTCTCAAATTCCTTGATCCAGCCTGTGGCAGCGGCAACTTTCTGACAGAGACCTACATTTCTCTCCGTCGTTTGGAGAACGAGGCTCTTACGCTGATAACGAAAGGGCAGATGTATATGGACTTGGGTTCAGAACTCAGTCCAATAAAAGTGGATATTCATCAGTTCTATGGTATAGAGATAAACGACTTTGCCGTATCAACGGCTACAACCGCGCTTTGGATAGCCGAGTCGCAGATGATGCAGGAAACAGAGAAGATTATGCAGACCAACTTGGACTTCCTGCCACTGAAGGGCTATCACAACATCATAGAGGGCAATGCACTTTGTATGGACTGGAACAATCTTCCTATTGCAGAGGATGAGCCTGTGACTATCATTGCGAACAAGACTCATATTGAATTTGACTATATTATAGGAAATCCTCCGTTTGTCGGTGCCAGACTGATGTCGGACTCGCAGAAGGCCGATGTGCTATATGTCTTCGGTGAAAAGTGGAAGAACATTGGGAACCTTGATTATGTGAGCTGCTGGTACAAAAAGGCTACTGACTATATGGAGGGAAAGAGAACCCGTAGCGCTCTTGTATCTACCAACTCTGTCACACAGGGCGAGCAGGTTGCAAACCTTTGGAAACCGCTTATGAACACTAACGGCATACATATAGATTTCTGCTACAGAACCTTCCGCTGGGACAGTGAAAGTTCTCTGAAAGCACACGTGCATTGCGTGATTATAGGTTTCAGCATTGCGCCATTTACCGGACAGAAACGGATTTTCAGCGAAAGTGGGGCACCTCATAATGCAGGTAACATAAACGGCTACCTGATTGATGCCGACAACATTTTCATTGAGAGCCGTGTCAAACCGTTGTGTGATGTGCCTGAAATTGGCATTGGAAATCAGCCAATAGACGGCGGCAACTACCTTTTCACGGAAGATGAAATGAAAGAGTTCATCAGGCAGGAGCCAGGGTCTGCCGCTCTGTTCCATCCCTGGTACGGCTCTGAGGAATTCATACACCAGAAACCAAGATACTGTCTGTGGTTGGGCAATTGCACTCCGGCCGAGCTTCATCGTCTGCCCCGCTGTCTGAAACGGGTTGAGAATGTCCGCAATTTCCGTCTCTCCAGCAGGAGAGCTTCCACTTTAAAACTGGCGGACACACCTACTCGTTTTCAAACAGAGAATATGCCAGAGGGAGATTTCATAATTGTACCAAAGGTATCGTCTGAAAGGCGAAAGTATATTCCTATAGGATTAATGACACCAGAAGTATTGTGCTCAGATCTTGTCTTTCTTATTCCCAATGCAACACTATATCATTTCGGTATTCTGACATCAAACGTACATAACGCCTGGATGCGGGCCGTGTGCGGTAGAATGAAAAGCGATTATCGTTACTCAAAAGACATCGTCTATAACAATTTCCCCTGGCCGACTCCATCTGATAGCCAGAAAACGAAAATTGAACAGACCGCCCAAGCTATTCTTGATGCACGCGCCAATTATCCCGACTGCTCCCTTGCCGACCTCTACGATGAGGTGACAATGCCGGTTGAACTCCGCAAGGCCCATCAGGAAAATGACAAGGCCGTGATGGAAACCTATGGATTCAACTGGCGTACCATGACCGAATCCGACTGCATCACCGAGCTTTTCAAGATGTACCAGAAGCTCACCTCAGAAATGACAAAGATGTAAGCTTGTCATGGCTGACAATCCAACCGGTGTGTTTCACCTTATCGAAGAGGTCGTCCTGACGTAGCTCTGACTTCTTAAATGCTATATGAGTATCCACTGGCGGAACGGAACGACCTTTATTGTATATTCATCTTTTTCTATCGTATCCTCTTGATTCCATGTGATGATAGAAAGCGAACTGCACTTAAGCTCGCCCGCACATTCTATGAGAGACTCCACCTCACGCTTGCGGGTCTTTGCTGAACTCATATCATAGCATACCTGTATTATCTGCTCCACCTTGATTCCCCGGCGGCAGACAAAATCCACTTCCCTATCATTGCGGGAACGATAATAGAACAGTTCGTACTTCTTGATGTCGTAGCTTCTTTTGAGCAGTTCCTGGAAGATCAGGTTCTCAAGCAGTCTTCCCGTGTTCACCGAAAGTTCGAAGGCGCGTGCCATAATATAGCCATTGTCAATGGCATATACCTTTCTGTCGGCCTTCTTCATCAGTTTCAGTTTGTTTGAGAAACGTGGCAAATACTGGAAGAGATATGTATCCTGCAGATAACCTGAGAACTTTTGAACAGTAAGAACGCTGGACATTCCTAGTTCTTCAGAAAGCGATGTCGCACTAAACGGATTGGTGAAGTTTGAAAGAAGCCAGTCGGCAACATTGTAAAGTTCATCCACCTTCCGCACCTTGTAACGGCGTACTATGTCCTTCATGATTATAGCATCGTACATGGCGGAGAGGTATCCCGATGCAACTTGGGGCGTCTTGGCAATCTCAGGATAGCCGCCTGATTTCATGAACATTTCAAGACGGCTATTGGTTTCCGCCGTCTGTGAAGGCGTTTCAGATTTAATTGGATAACCGAGATATTCCATATATTCGCCGGCAGAGAACGGGAACAGGCGTATCTCCACATATCGTCCTGAAAGGACGGCCGCAAGGTCATCGGAGAGAAGGTTGGCATTGGACCCGGTGATAACCATGTTGACCCCGTTTCTGTAAAGTCTCTCAATCCACATGGACCAACCATCCAGATTCTGGACCTCATCAAGAAGCAGGAATTCATATCCGGGATACACCTCACCAAGTGCCTGCTCCACGGAATCCTCAGAAAAATTCTCAAGCAGAGCCGCATCGTCAAAATTGAGATATGCGAAATTCTTGTCGGAAAGTATCTGAAGGGCAAGCACGGACTTTCCCGCCCTTCTCGGGCCGGTTATCAGTTTTATTGGCTTGGAATCCCTGATAAGAACCGCCTTGGCGTGACTATGCCTTTCCTGATACTCCATGGAAAGCAGCTTGTCTCTTTCCTCTCTTTGCTTTGCAACGATAGTTTTCATTCACTTGCTGTTGTGTACTGAACAAAAATAGTCCTTTTTATTCAGTGCGCAAAATATTATGAATAAAATTCATCTCTTATGCCTTGACGTCTGCGATAATAAATCATCATAGACTCCATTGGAGTCCGGGAATTGCCCCGAAATAAACATGGATATTTGCGCCAGGGCGAATTTTTTTTGCGCAGTTAATTGAGAATATTGGAATTGATTGCATAACTTTGCGGCCGATAAAGACGGAAGTATGAAACAGAACAAGTGCTGGCGACTCTATTGGCGTACCGTACGATGGCGTGGGGTGGCATAATTCCGTGTTCCGACTTGCATTGAAGTCATAAAGACATGTCCGTCCCACAGAAAGAATGAGTGAGGCGGATTTTTTTTAATAACCCAGAAATAAAAAGAACAACATATATGAAACAGAAGAGATTTTTCCTGAGCGAATCAGAGATTCCTACACAATGGTATAACATCCAGGCCGACATGATAAACAAGCCCATGCCGCTCAAGAACCCGGCAACGGGTGAACCTATGAAGCCCGAAGACCTGTACCCCATCTTTGCAAAGGAGTGCTGTCATCAGGAACTTGACATGGAGCACCGCTGGATAGACATTCCGGAAAAGGTGCGTGAAATGTACACCTATTACCGCAGCACGCCGCTGGTACGTGCGTATGGTCTGGAAGAGGCTCTCGGCACGCCCTGCCACATATACTTCAAGAACGAGAGCGTAAGCCCCGTAGGTTCGCACAAGCTTAATTCGGCCATTGCACAGGCATACTACTGCAAGCAGGAGGGTGTAACCAATGTGACTACTGAAACCGGTGCCGGACAGTGGGGTACGGCTCTGTCGTACGCCGCAAAGGTGTTCGGACTCGAGGCTGCCGTATATCAGGTCAAGATAAGCTACGAACAGAAGCCCTACCGCCGTAACATGATGCAGGTGTTCGGGGCGCAGGTCACTCCGTCGCCTTCAATGTCAACACGTGCAGGAAAGGACATTCTGACTGCCACGCCTAATCATCAGGGCTCACTCGGCACTGCTATTTCCGAGGCTGTCGAACTGGCACGTACCACACCGAACTGCAAGTACACTCTGGGCTCGGTCATGAGCCATGTTTCACTGCATCAGACAATCATCGGTCTTGAAGCTGAAAAGCAGTTCGAACTGGCCGGCGAATACCCTGACGAGATTATTGCATGCTTTGGCGGCGGTTCCAACTTTGCCGGCATATCGTTCCCGTTCATGCGCCACTATTATGACGGTACACACAAGGATACAAGATACATTGCCGTAGAGCCGGCATCGTGCCCCAAGCTCACCAAGGGCAAGTTCATGTACGATAACGGCGATGAGGCCGGCTACACTCCACTTCTGCCCATGTACACCCTGGGCCACAAGTTCGCACCGGCCAACATACATGCCGGAGGTCTGCGTTTCCATGGCGCGGGTGTCATTGTGTCGCAGTTGCTCAAGGACGGACTGATGGAGGCTATGGATGTAGATCAGATTGAGACCTTCCAGGCAGGCATGCTGTTCGCACAGTGCGAGGGCATTGTTCCGGCACCGGAGTCATGTCATGCCATTGCTGCAACCATACGCCGTGCAAAGGAGTGCGCTCAGACCGGTCAGAAGAAAGTGCTCCTGTTCAATCTGACAGGTCACGGACTCATGGATATGACAGCATACAACCAGTTTCTGAGCGGAAATCTGGTCAACTATGCAATGAGCGAGCAGGAAGTCGAAGACAATCTCAGAAAGCAGAATATGATTTAATCCCTTAAATCAAGTTAATGAAGGGCGGTCGTTTGGCCGCCCTTCATTTTTTGCTAATTTTGCGCGGACACTTTTTACCTGATTATGACCAAGACTACAAAATGGATAATTGTTGCCATTGTCATTGCGGGACTGGCAATTCTCGGAATCTACCGTTTCAAACCTAAAAGCAACTCTGACATACCTGCAGGGCCGGTGCCCGGCGCTCCCGGACGAGGCGGCTCTACGCTGTATGTGCGCTATGCCGTTATGGAACCGTCCGAACTGGTTGACGGAATCAACATAAGCGGAAGCCTGATTCCTAACGAGGAGGTCGATCTGTCCTTTGAGACATCGGGCAAAATAACCGGTATCTATTTTGAGGAAGGCACATCGGTCAGAAAGGGACAGGTGCTTGCCAAAATCAACGACGCGCCGCTGCAGGCACAGCTGAAGAAACTGGAAGCGCAGTACCAGCCGACTCTTGACCGTCTTGACCGCCAGAAGGCTCTGTTCGAGAAGGAAGCCGTCAGCAAGGAGGCGTATCAGGATGCACAGGCAACATTTGACAAGCTGCAGGCCGATATTGAGGAAGTCAGGGCAAAGCTTGACCAGACCGAACTCAAGGCTCCGTTTGACGGAATCATAGGTCTGCGTCAGGTCAGCGTGGGCGCATACGCATCGCCCAGCACCAGCGTGGCCACACTGACAAATGTCCAGAAACTTAAGGTGGAGTTTGCGGTTCCTGAAAGGTATGCCGGCATTCTGCAGAATGGGGCGGACCTGACTTTCACTGTCGAGGGAGCCGATGAGGTGTATTCCGCCAAGGTGTATGCCACCAACTCCAAGGTCGATCAGGGAACGCGCACATATCAGGTGCGTGCCATATATGACAACTCAAAAGGCCGTCTTGTTCCCGGCCGATATGTAAGTGTAAGCCTGAACACCCGCGTGTTCCACAATGCTCTGGCTGTTCCAAGCGAGGCCATAGTTTCCGAGATGGGCATAGACAAGGTGTTCCTGTACAGGGGCGGCAGGGCCGTTCCGCAGGAAATCACCAAGGGACTGCGTACCGATGCGCAGGTTCAGGTGCTCAGCGGCCTGAACGTAGGCGATACCGTGATTACCAGCGGCACCATGCAGCTGCGCACGGGTATGAAAGTGGAACTGAAATAAGCGTCCGGGCATGAATATTTCAGAAACAAGCATCAGGCGCCCTGTACTTACAGTAGTAATTGTACTTATAATTATTCTGTTCGGTGCTGTGGGCTATACCAGCCTTGGCGTCAGAGAGTATCCGTCGGTTGACAATCCAATAATTTCAGTCTCGGCATCGTACCCCGGTGCCAATGCCGAGGTCATTGAAAACCAGATAACCGAACCGCTTGAACAGCAGATCAACGGTATTCCGGGCATACGCTCGCTGTCATCGGTCAGCCAGTACGGAAGCAGCCGCATAACGGTTGAGTTCGAACTGTCCGTTGACCTTGAAACTGCTGCAAACGACGTACGTGACAAGGTGTCGCGCGCACAGCGTCTGCTGCCGCGTGACTGTGACCCTCCAACCGTATCGAAGGCCGATGCCGATGCCACCCCGATTCTCATGGTGGCTCTGAGCAGTGACAAGCGTTCGCTGCTTGAACTGAGCGAACTGGCCGACCTTGTAGTTAAGGAGCAGCTGCAGACCATTCAGGACGTAAGCTCCGTGTCAATCTGGGGCGAGAAGAAATACTGCATGCGCCTGTGGCTTGACCCGGTGCGCATGTCCGGTTACGGCATCACCCCCATGGACGTGAAGAATGCCCTTGACCGCGAGAATGTGGAGCTGCCGTCAGGTACCATTGAGGGCAACACCACCGAACTTGAAATCAGAACGCTGGGGCAGATGCACACCACCAAGGAGTTCAACGACATTGTGATAAGGCATGACGGCAACCGCATAATACGTTTCAGCGACATAGGACAGGCCGAGCTCAGCCCGCGTGACATCAAGTCATACATGAAGATGAACGGAGTGCCCATGGTGGGCGTTGTTGTCACTCCGCAGCCGGGTGCAAACCACATTGACATTGCCAACGCCGTGTATGAGCGTATGGAACTCATGCAGAAGGACCTTCCCGACGACGTTGAATACCAGTACGGCTTTGACAACACCCGTTTCATACGTGCCAGCATAGGCGAGGTCAAGAGCACTCTTGTGGAAGCATTCATTCTTGTAATACTCATAATCTTCCTGTTCCTCAGGGACTGGCGTGTCACGCTGATACCGTGTCTTGTCATTCCGGTATCCATTATCGGCTCGTTCTTCGTCATGTACATACTGGGCTTCAGCCTCAACGTGCTTTCAATGCTGGCGGTCGTCCTGTCGGTTGGTCTTGTGGTCGATGACGCCATTGTAATGACCGAGAACATATATCACCGTATGGAGCAGGGCATGACTCCGTTCGAGGCCGGCATACGCGGCTCCAAGGAGATGATATCGGTTGTAGTGTCAACATCGGTCACTCTGCTCTGCGTGTTCGTTCCCATTGTGTTCATGGAAGGACAGACCGGCCGCCTGTTCCGTGAATTTGCCTTTGTGATAGTGGGCGCCATTGTCATTTCAACATACGCGGCTCTGACATTCACTCCAATGCTTTCAACAAAGCTGCTCAGAAAGCAGGACCGCAAGAACTGGCTGTATGAAAAGACCGAGCCGTTCTTTGAGGGCATGAACCGTGTTTATGGCAAAAGTCTTGACTGGGTGCTGGACCACAAGTACGTTGCCCTTGCCGTCATGGCTGCCTGCTTTACCGCATCGGTACTCATGTGGAAGTCAACGCCTGCCGAAATGGCACCACTCGAGGACCGCTCTCAGGTGACGGTGCGCACCCAGGGCCCCGAGGGTGTGACGTACGAGTACATGCGTGACTACACCGAACGTATAAACGATGTGATTGATTCCATAATGCCCGATGCCAAGTTCGTTACGGCCCGCGTGTCGAACGGCGGCGGCAATGTGCAGATTACACTGAGGGATATTGCAGACCGCAGCTATTCACAGATGGAGGTGGCCGAAAGACTGTCGGCGGCTGTAAGAAAGGAAAACGATGCCCGTTCGTTTGTCCAGCAGCAGTCCTCGTTCTCGGGCGGTCGCGGCGGTATGCCGGTCAGCTATGTGCTGCAGGCACAGAACATTGAGAAACTGCAGGATGTCCTGCCCGAATTCCTGAGAAAGGTCAACGAGAATCCTGCATTCCAGATGGCCGATGCCAACCTCAAGTTCTCAAAGCCCGAAGTGCGCATTTCCATAAACAGGGAGAAGGCAAACATCATGGGTGTAAGCACGCGTGACATTGCCCAGACACTCCAGTACGGACTGAGCGGCACCCGAATGGGCTACATGTACATGAACGGCAAACAGTACGACATTGTGGGCGAAATAAACCGTCAGCAGCGTAATACTACACAGAGCCTCAAGTCAATCTACATGCGCAGCAGCGGCGGCGACATGATACAGATGGAGAACCTCGTTGATCTGGAAGAGAACATAGCTCCACCCAAGCTGTACCGTTACAATAGATTCGTGTCGGCCACCATATCGGCCGGTCTCGGAAACGGCTACACCCTGGGCCAGGCTCTTGACGAGATGGACAAGATAGCAAAGGAAACTCTTGACGACACGTTCAGAACCGCCCTGAGCGGTGAGTCCAAGGACTTCCGCGAAAGCTCCAACAGCCTGCTGTTCGCATTCGGACTGGCACTGCTGCTCATATACCTTATTCTCTCCGCGCAGTTCGAGAGCTTCAAGGATCCTCTTGTAGTGCTTCTCACAGTTCCGCTGGCCGTATTCGGAGCTCTTGTGTTCATGCGTGCCGGAGGACAGTCAATGAACATATTCAGTGAGATTGGTATTATAATGCTCATAGGACTTGTGGCAAAGAACGGTATTCTTATTGTTGAGTTCGCCAACCACAAGATGGAGAACGGACTTGTTATGCACGAGGCCATAAGGGAGGCTGCCAAGCAGCGCCTGCGTCCTATCCTTATGACCAGCATCTCTACTATACTCGGTCTTCTGCCTCTGATGTTCGCTCACGGCGAGGGCAGTGCCGGACGTGTTGCCATGGGAACGGCCGTTGTAGGCGGCATGCTCATATCAACGTTCTTCACCATGTACATTGTGCCTCCAATCTACACAATGATTTCAAGCTCAAACAAAAAGAAGAAAGAAGAATGAAAAGATTCTCCATATTGCTGATGCTGTCTGCTGTTCTGCCGTCTCTTGTCCAGGCGCAGACCATGACTCTTGCAGACTGCATGTCCGAAGGTCTGGAAAACAGCTACAGGATAAAGCTTGTCAGGGCCAGCGAGGAAAAGTCGGCCAATAATGACTCCTGGTCAAATGCCGGCGCCCTGCCTACACTGAGCCTTACCGGGACATATTCGACTACCGACCTTGAAACCCACAGTCTCGGAGCCCAGGCGCGTGCCGACTGGACCGTATTTGACGGACTGGGCATACAGGCAACACGCGGCCGTCTGGAGGAACTGCATCGTCAGGGAAGCATCCAGACAAGAATAACCATAGAGGATTATGTGGCATCGCTGTCGCAGGAATATTATGACCTTCTAAGGCAGACCATCAAGCTCAGAAATCTGGAACACGGACTGGACATTTCACGCGAGCGTCTCAGAGTGGCCAGCGAACGCTACGACATGGGCGGCAACTCGCGTCTTGAGGTCCAGCAGGCCAGGGTGTATTTCAACTCGGACAGCGCCAGCTGCCTCAAACAGCAGGAGGCATTGCTTTCAGCCCGCATTGTCCTGAACAGGCTTATGTCCAATCAGGACTTCATGCGTGAGATAAGTACCGCCGAAAGCGAAATATCCATAAACGGAAATCTTGACTACGATTCGTTGCTGGTCGATATGCTTGAGGTGAACGCCTCAATTCTGAAAGCTGAAAGTTCATTGAATCTGGCCGAGAAGGACCGCAGGCTTGTCCAGTCCAGAAACTATCCGTATCTGAAGCTGAACGCATCGTATGGGGTGACAGACCGCATTGAACCGGACAAGACCGTGACGGACTGGACTCCCTCGCTTGGCGCAACCGTGGGCCTGAACCTGATTACCGGAAAACAGAGAACCCAGGAGCGTAATGCCAGACTCGATGTGCTCAGCGCCGAAATAGAATGCAGTCAGCTTGAACTGGAACTGAGGTCGGAACTTGGGGAGCTGTGGCAGTCATATCAGAGTAACCTGAAACTTACCGAGCTGCAGCGGTTCAATCTTGAAACAGCGCGCGAGACCATGGAGATGGCCCAGGAACGCTACATGCTGGGTGACCTTTCCGGTCTTGAAATGCGCGAGGCACAGAACTCCTATCTGAGTGCCGAGGAAAGTCTTCTGCAGGCCCTGTACAACACTAAGGTAAGCGAGATATCACTGCTTCAGATAAGCGGCCGTCTGCTTGAATATGCCGAGAACGGCAGCCTTTAATTTCTGTCTGACGGAATAATGAAACTTATTGCACCGGGAATCATTTCAATCTTGAAATCCCGACCTGGCAGCATTTCACCGTCAAGGCACAACTCAATCGGCTTGCGGCTGTGAACCTCAACCGTTTTCGCCTGACGGTAGATGAAATGTCTTCTTGCCCTGGGCTTGTCCAGGTGGGTGCCTTTCCTGTAACTTCCCATAAGACTCAGAAAACCCAGAAGTGAGGTGCATTTTGCAAATCCCACTTCTATCAGTCCGTCATCATTCTTGGCCTTTGGCGAGCAACAGAATTCGCCTCCCACATGATTGTTGTTGCCCAATGTACACAGCAGCATGCGGTGACCTTTGTTGATTGTCTCGCCGCCGACTATGGTTTCTATCCGGTTGAAACGGGCGAACATGATGGCATGTGCCACTCCCCAGCGGTAAACGTTGCGGCGGTTCCTGCGTGTCAGTTCATTGGCTTTTGAACATACTGCCGAGTCAAATCCGTAATTACATACGTTGATTGAATATGCATTTCCGTTGACTCTCATTATGTCTATTCTGTGCGCTGTCCCCTTTACAAGTCTGCTTATGCTCCTGAAATCGAGCCCGGGATAGTATTTTATGAAATCATTGCCGCTTCCGTATGCAAGTACTGCCAGATGCTTGTTGCCTGCACCTCCACGCATCATGCCGGTGGCAACTTCATTTATCGTTCCGTCACCGCCGCAGGCAACGAAGCATATTTCACTATCCGGATGGTTGCGGCATTCCGATGCCACAAATTCGGTTGCGGTCCGTACGGCTGTCGTTTTGTATATGCGATGGTCGATTGCAGTATCAAGTTTGCTTATCTCGTCTATTATTTGCGGTGCATTGTCGGTCTTGCCGGGACCGTTATTGATAATGAAACAGTACTTCATACAAGTGTCAAATGCAAAATTTCTCAAAGGTAACCATTCTGAGGTTTGCATTCTTGACAAAGTTGAGTAATTTTGCAAAACAATTCTGGGAAAGGTATTAATATCAAAAATATTTTATTGAAAATGAGTACAAAGAGTGCATTGCAGATTGCACGCGCCGCCTATCAGCCAAAGCTGCCCAAGGCATTGCGCGGAGCATTGAAGGCTGTCGAGGGCGAACCTACACAGTCGGTTGCTGACCAGACCGAAGTCAAGAAACTGTTTCCGAACACATACGGAATGCCTTACCTGCATTTCGAGTCGGTTGCAGGTGAAACCGCAAAGGCAAGTCTGAACGCAGGCGTAATACTTTCAGGCGGTCAGGCTCCCGGCGGTCACAATGTAATAGCCGGTCTGTTTGACGGACTCAAGAAACTGAACCCTGCCAACAAGCTCTATGGCTTTATCCTCGGCCCCGGCGGTCTGGTTGACCACAACTATATGGAACTTACTGCCGACATCATTGACGAGTACCGTAATACCGGCGGTTTTGACATCATCGGTTCAGGCCGTACCAAACTGGAGAAGAAGGAACAGTTCGACAAGGGACTGGAAATCCTCAAGAAACTTGACATCAAGGCTCTGGTAATCATTGGCGGCGACGACTCGAACACCAACGCATGCGTTCTGGCCGAATATTACAAGGCAATCGGCGCAGGCGTACAGGTTATCGGCTGCCCGAAGACCATTGACGGTGACCTGAAGAACAGCGAGATTGAGACCTCGTTCGGTTTCGATACCGCTACCAAGGTATATTCTGAAATCATAGGCAATATTGAGCGCGACTGCAACTCTGCCCGCAAGTACTGGCACTTCATCAAACTGATGGGCCGTTCAGCAAGCCACGTTACATTGGAGTGCGCACTGCAGACACAGCCTAACATTACTCTGATAGGCGAGGAGGTAGAGGCAAAGAACCAGACTCTTGACGATGTTGTTACATACATAGCAAAAGCTGTTGCCGCCCGTGCTGAAAAGGGCCTGAACTTCGGTACCGTACTGGTTCCTGAGGGCCTGATTGAATTCATTCCTGCAATCAAGAAGCTCATTTCAGAACTTAATGACGTCCTGGCTGCAAATCAGAACGAGTTTAATCTTATCAAGATGAGCCGCAAGATTGAGTATATTGTAAGCAAGCTTTCTCCTGCAAATGCCGAGATATTCAAGAGCCTGCCCGAAGGCGTAAGCCGTCAGTTGGCCCTGGAGCGTGACCCGCACGGAAACGTACAGGTATCTCTTATTGAGACTGAGCAGCTTCTGGCCGATATGGTAGGCGCCAAGCTTGCCCAGTGGAAGGAAGAAGGCAAGTACAACGGCAAGTTTGCCACACAACATCATTTCTGCGGATACGAAGGCCGCTGCGCAGCTCCTTCAAACTTTGACGCAGACTACTGCTACAGTCTGGGCTTCAACGCCTCAATGCTGATTGCCGCCGGAAAGACCGGTTACATGTCATCAATCAAGAACACCGTGGCTCCTGCCGATCAGTGGATAGCCGGCGGTATTCCAATTACCATGATGATGAACATGGAGAAGCGTAACGGTGAAATGAAGCCGGTTATCCGCAAGGCTCTGGTTGAACTTGACGGCGCTCCCTTCAAGGAGTTCGCAAGTCACCGCGACGAGTGGGCCATTGAGACTGCATTCGTATATCCCGGCCCAATCCAGTATTTCGGTCCTACGGAGGTATGCGACCAGCCTACCAAGACTCTGAAACTTGAACACAAGTAATTTCCTGACGTGACAGGAGGGGCTGGCCAATCAGGCCGGCCCATTTTTTTACCTTTGCAGAAATTAGGGAAAACCCCTATGAATATTAGGAAATTTCCCTGTTGCATGGATATTTCCTAATTTATATTTGCAATGGATAAGAACCACAAATAAACATACGGTTATGAAAAAGACAGCATTTACATTGGCGCTTCTGGCAGTCACAGTGACAGCCGGTGCACAGAGAAATGACTTGTATTCTACCGGCAAGAGCAGCAAGACTGCAGCTCCTGTCCAGACTGTAAAGCAGGTAATTCCTGTCCAGACTGCAACTGCAACAAGGACATCAACGGCCGATGCGTTTGATGCCGACAATTACAATAGACGCTATACATCGGCTCCTGCAGTCGTTTCCTATGAAGACGAGACGGATTATTACAACCCTGTGTATGTTCACGACACGGTATTCATGATGCTTGAAAACCAGTCACAGCCATCATATGACAACCATGCATACAATGAGGGATATACCGATGCGGTTGAGGACTTCTATGCAACCCGTCTGATAACCCGCTTCCACAGACGCGGGCTGACTCTGTCGCTTGCTCTGGATCCGTATTATTATGACTCATGGTACTGGGACAACTGGTATTATGATCCGTTCTATTATGACTGGTATTATGACAGGTACTACTATGGCTATCGCTATTATGATTCATGGTATTACCGCCCATATCGTTACTACTATTCATATTCACGGCCGATATATGTTGACAGACATTACGCAACTGCTCCGAACAGGCATGTTAACAGCAGTCGCGGAGGTGGCTGGGACCGTAATCTGAGCGGCCGCAACACCTATGGCACCCGTTCGGTATCGTCAGGCTCAAGACGTCTCAGCGAGCCTTCCAGAAATGTTTCAAACCATAACGTGGCCTCCAGGAACAGTGCGGAAAGACGCGGTGTCAGCACTTCAGGCGGCGGACGAACGGTAACCGGTACCGGTACCCGCAACGTAAGCAGCTCGACCGGCAGTCGCAACGTAAGCAGCTCGACCGGCAGTCGCAATGTAAGCAGCTCGACCGGCAGTCGCAGCGTAAGCGGTTCAACCGGAACCCGCGGCGAAACCAGGCCGTCTGCAGGATATGACCGCCCAAGCAGTACCGATGCAAGGAATGTTTCAAACGGTACACGCAATGTCTCGCGTAGCGTAAGTGGGAACAGCACCAGAAACACCGGCACAGGCAACCGTGGAGAAAATGTCCAGAGCCGCAGTGTATCAGGTTCAAGCAATACCCGCAGCAGTTCATCTGTCACTCCGTCAGGCAGCTCATCGGGTCGCAGCGTAAGCTCTGGAACTCCTTCGCGCAGTGTGTCGTCAGGCAGTTCGTCAAGCCGCAGCTCGTCATCGGTCGGTGGAGGTAGCCGCAGCGTAAGTTCCGGTTCGTCGCATGGAGCTTCGGGAAGTGCATCAAGACGTTGAATGATACATCAAAAAGCAGTAACGGAATTATTGAACCAATAATCGATTAGAAATATGAAACACAATAGATTATTTGCAGGCTTTGCCATATTGCTGGCTGCTCCTGCCATGGCTCAGACATCGTTCGATGCGGCTCACCTTTATGGACGCGAACTTGTTGGAACAGCCCGTTATGTTGCAATGGGCGGTGCAATGGGAGCCTTGGGAAGCGATGCGTCGGTCATCAGTCAGAATCCGGCAGGTATCGGTACATATCATCAGAGCGATTTCAATGCAACGCTTTCCTTTACCGGTGCTCAATCTGTAACATCACCGTTGCTTACAGCATCGAATCCCGGACACGAAGGCAATTATATGTTCTATTCGAAAAACCGGAAGTCTGAACTGTCATGCAACGCCGATATGATGTCGGTTATCCTCTGTGGTAGGGAAAACTCATCGACATACTTGAATTTTGGATTCGTATACCGCCGTCTGAACAACACCGGCTATGATCTTGACTACATTGATTCGTATGTGGATGATAATGGCAATGAAATATTTCGCGAGTTCCGTGACCAACGTACGGCAAAAGTGAATGCGTTTGACTTTAATCTGTCATCCAATTTTGAAGATATCGTATATCTGGGAACGACAATGGAATTGCTGTCAACCGATGTCGCTTCAACCGGATATTTTTATGATTACTACAACAGAAAGATAAACAGCGACCGATTCTATTCTGAAAACAAATGGTCCGTTTCTCAAGGTCATGGCATCAACATGTCAGTGGGCGTAATTGTCCGGCCGGTTCCGGTACTCAGAATCGGTGCTGCGCTGAAGACTCCGACCATATTCAGACAGAGCATGAATTACGAAGACAATCTGTATGTCTGCAACGAACCTGATCTGGATGGCGATTTCTATGCTTCAGGTACCGATTACCGCTTTACATCGCCATGGTCTTCCAGCCTTAGTGCAGGACTTACAATAGGTTCAACCGCCATTGATATTGAATGTGAAAAACACTATACTGAAAGATCGGCCCTGTACTACGACGGTTTGCAGTTGGATGCTCAGGGCGGCTGTCAGTATAAGAATTTTGCAACATATAGGATGGGTGCCGAGACCAATGTGGACAAGTTCTCGTTCCGATGCGGCTTCTGCCATAACGGTTCCATGTTTAAGGAAAATGCTAGACCTTATCTGACCGATACAGACTTTAACGACAGCCGTTCGGAATTTCAGATGGTTCGGCCTACAACGTCAAATTACGTTTCTACAGGTATCGGCTACTGCTCGGCGCCCGATATGTTCAATTCCCAATTCTATTTCGATGTAGCATTTGTGCATGGAGTCCAGAAACAGGAAGTGTGCGCCAATGAGGCTTCACTCAGCAATGAAGAAATTGTATCGGCGTTCACTGAATCGGAGCCTGTCGTTGACTACAAGTACAAGTCAAACCGGCTCATGTTCACGCTGGGCTGGTGCTTTTAATCGAAGAAGGTCCAACTGAGCCCGAATTTGAGCATACCCGGGTTTGACGGGTAGCCCGGGAGAACAAAGTAATTGTTGTTCTTCATGAGGCCGTAGTTGGCGTGATAGTACATGATATAGAAGCGGACACCGCGCATGCTGCAGTTGGCGTAGCCGGTAAGCAGCGGGTATTCTCCAACACTTTGACGGCAATCGCTGCTCTGCAGATGGTACATGCCTGCTGCAGGGCAGTACATTGGTGCGTCATATTTGGTGAAATATGTGCAGTTGGCTCCTATTTCCATGTTGAGCCGCTTGAAATAGACAAACTTCAGATACAGGTCGGAAAATATGTTCAGCTCAGGCAGTGGTATCACCCTGCTGTCGCTTGATTTCTGCCACGTTACGCTGTTGTCCCAATGGAGCGGACCAAGCTTGAAGTTCTGGTTGGCGCTTGCGCTGATAACCTGTATCTGGCCGTCGTGCTGGCTGCCCCTGACGGCGAATGTGGGTTGCATGACACCATCGGCATCAGTGTACATTCCTGCGGTATTCTCAAGATAGATGTAGTTGCTTATGTTGGCGACGTCAACCTGAACTCTTGTTCCTGTAGCCTCGATTTCTGCGTATGCCTGCAAACCGGTGCGTATTTCTTTGTCGAATTCATTGTCCCACCATGCGTATGTTGAGTGATACGACTCCATGAAATAGGGAGCGCTTGTCGATGACAGCATGGCCGATGCTCCAATGCCGGCCTGTTTCCCGAACAGCCTGCTTTCAAGGGAAACGTAGCCGTCAATGGAAAAATCGCCGAAACTTGCACCGGCTATTGCGGTTTCGAACGATGCTCCCAAATGAAGCGCGTCGCCTTTGGCTTTCTCCAATCGTCCTCCTGCATACAAGTCAAATTCGCTGTGCTTGCCGTAGTATTCCCTGCCGCCTGCAAGCGTATCGGGCATATGGAAAGTCCTGTATTCGTGTCTCAGATATCCTGTCAGTCCGGCAATGGCCCATCTGGTTGACCCTTCAATCAGTGACAGCGAAATGGTGTTGTTTACATAAAACTGTTCAGCCTGGTCAAGTGAATCGGGATGTATGAAGGCACGTTCGTAGAAACCTTCCGGTACACGGTAGGAAAGGTATCGGCGGTTCAGATCTCCCACCTCCAGATTGTGTGCCAGTTTGCCCAACGGTATGCGTTCCCTGTATGTCAGTACCGTGTCTCCAATGCTGTCATTGCGTGTGTGCGTAATGGTAATGTCCAGACTCTGGTTGAACAGCAGCTGCTTGTGCCTGATGTTGTTCCAGTTGTCATCCATGCGCGTAGGTATGTCTTCAGGGGCATATTGCTTGCGCCCTTCAGCCATAGCTTCAGGACTTGATATGTACCGTTCGTCATAAACGCCTCCGTTTTCGGCAGTCTTGATGTTGTCGGTGTTGCCCGATACATATAAACTGTATTTGTCTCCGCGCCAGTATGTGTACAGACGTGTGTCGAACATCGAGGTTGACTGATTCAGATACCGTCCGCGTCCCAACAGGTAGTCCATGTTGAGACCGATACCGCACTTCTTGTTGAAATTGGCAACGAAATAGCCTTTAAGATGCTCCTCGCCGGTGCGCTTGTCACCGCCCTTGTAATAGTCGAGACTCAGATGCGGCGATTTGGCATCGGTAAAACGGAAATCGTATGGTGTCCTGATCCAGAAGTCGTATGGAGCATCGAACATGAAGTCTTTAATATCACCGCGTTCAAAGAACAGCCGTGACAGGCGTGGTGAGCCCATGTTGCCCAAATGGCTGTAGGTGCCTTTCATGCCTTCGGTCAGGTGCACATATTGGAAAGCATGATGCAGTGTGTCCGGTTCGACTTTGACAATAAGTGCTGTGGCCGGGTCAAAAGTCCACTGCCAGTAGTCTCTTGATACCTCACGTTCTACTACGGTGGTATCTCTGTCTGGCCCTGAATCCATGAAACCGTCCATACGTTCTCCGTTGAATCCGTCCTGATTCTGTGATAGCGAACTTTGCGAATGTGTGGCCGCTGTGCCGCAAACCAATAAGGCAAGTGCAAGTCCGATAGTTCTGTGGAACCTTGTCATACGTGTTTTGGGCATGTGTCGTTAGGGAATCAGTCGGAGAAGATATTCTGTCAGTTTAAGAATCAGTGAAATTCCGCAGGCTATATAGAAGGGGGTTGTGCCCATTCCGCAATACTGCATTACGAAAAGCACTGTGGTGACGGCTGCACCGGCCAGAAACAGCGTATTCAGCGCCTGGCGCACCCTGTCTCTTCTGCCAGGCTGCGACGTGCGGCGTTTCCTGACCGATTTTATGCCCGTCTTTCCGGTAATGTCATACCGGGCACGTTTTTCGATGTCAGAGAGTATGGAATAAGCGTAATCGAGACGCTGTCTGTCGGAACTGCCGTCGGTGAAATTCCCGCTCAACTTTTGGTACGCATCCGTTATCTGGGCATCGGTCGCGTTTTCATCCAACCCCAATATCCGGTATAGTTCTTTTTCCTTTGCCATGAACTATTTGTCCTCAGAGAAAGTTTCCGACATTGATTTGAACAGACGGTCCTTCATGTCGATGGTTTTGATGCGGAACTTGCCTACGCGCTTGTAGAATTTAGTATGTCTCGCATTGAAAGCTTCCTCGTCAGTAATCCATTCTTCGGCAGTGAATGACTGACCACCTCCCTCACGTCCTTCCTCGTAGCGGTATTTGATATCGGTCATAACGGCTGTGACTGTCTTTTCACCAACCGCTACTGAAAAGTTGAACTCAATGTCGGACTCGTCGATTACCATTCCGGTATGTTTGAATGTCAGTATCTGATTGACGTGAACGACAAAGCGCCTAGTGTCTTCATTCTCACTGATAATCCGTCCTGCCTGGGCGTATGGCTGTGCAAAGCGTCCTTTTGCCCAACTTAGCATCATTCTGTAGCAGTCATCCTGCGAAAGCTGTTCGGGAATGTCAATGGTACGGGAAAAATAAACACTGCCGTTTTCGTCAACAGGAACGGCTCCTTCTGCATATTTCGGATCAATATCCCCCTTTGCCGAAACGGTCAGTGAAACCAGAATGGCTATAAGTGAAAATATATGTTTTCTCATACTTGTATGTTATAATAATGTGGTTTGCAATGCGAAATTAGGCCATTTTGACGGATATTCAATTTCTTGAATGTGAAAATGAATAAAAAAAAGGAAAAAGTTTGCTGATATTCAATTTAGTGTTACTTTTGCGCAGATACGAATTTTTATTAACCACTTAATACTAACAATTATTATGGAGACTATTCTGAAACAGGCTGCTGAACTTTATGCAGAATTCGCAAAGGATGCCAACTCACAGATTGAAAAGGGAAACAAGGCTGCCGGAACACGTGCACGCAAGGCTTCTCTTGAACTTGAAAAGCTTATGAAGGAATTCCGTAAGGCTTCTCTTGCTGCTGCAAAGTAATTTTGAGCAGAAAAAATAATGGGGGCTGCATTAAATGCGGCCCCCATTTTTCTGTCTGTTAAAGGATGCAATAAAGAGGGCGGCCATCGATGATGACCGCCCTCCTGTCATTTGTGTGTGGCTTGAATCAGAACATCATACCACCGCCCATGCCGCCACCGAATCCGCCGCCGAATCCGCCGCCCATGCCGCCGCCAAAGTCGCCGCCGAATCCGCCCATGCCGCCGCCGAATCCTCCGAAGTTAGGCTGTGAAACTTCGCAATCTGCGGGAAGCTGGAATGTTGACTCTGGGATGTTGGCGTTGATCTCAAACTGAACGGCTGTCTGGGTAACAGGAGTGGTGCTCCAGTCATTCAAAGTCTCGGTTGAAAGAACAATACCTTCATATACGCAAAGGGTGGTGGTTGAAGTCATGCCCATCTGGTTCGTGGGTGACATAGTGTACTTCTTGCACTTTACACCTGCAACGGTCTCTTCGCCAAGTTCCTGGATCTTGTTGCGGCGTACTGTCTTCTTGTCAAGGTTTCTCCAGTCAATCTGACCGATGGTGCCTATTGAAGCGCCACCCATGCCACCGAATCCGCCCATGCCGAATCCGCCCATGCCTCCACGGCCTCCACGTGCTCCGCCAAAGATAGGCATTGCAGTTGCAGTGTTGGCTGTTTCATTGATGGTGTAAGTGGTGTCGCCTATTGCAACGGTGCGTGTAATGCGCTCTCCGCTCTTTGTCACTCTTGCGGTCTTGCGGCCGTAGTCGTCAAAATAGATGATTTCAACCATGTCGCTCATATCGAAGTTGGCAAAGTCAAAGCCTCCCATGGCTCCGCCGCCCATAGCGGCGCCTCCACCCATAGCTCCTCCGCCCATGCCGGCAAACTGGCTGAAGTCAGGCATTTCCATGTCCGATGAAATTGTTATGATACCCGATTTGATGCCGAAAATGTTTTCGGGGGCTTCCTTCTTGGCGTTGGCCGATACACAAACTGCAGCAAGCATAGCGGCTGCAATAACATACTTTTTCATAATCATATCGTTTAATTGTGAATATTCGAATGTCACTTTTGCACATATAATATACTGCCTGCCTGAAAATGTTAAACCGCATGCAGTTGAAAACTAATTGAACGATTTATTTGCTTGAAAATGGTGAAATCAGTACCTTTGATATGTCAATTCAAACAGTTACAATTATGGCAAGCCGTAGAAATTTGAAGAAAGAAGTGAATTACGTCATCGGTGACATCTTTACCGAGTGTCTCATCTATAAGGAGCTGATTCCCGGAACGGACAAGTCTGCTGCCGATGACCTTATGATTGACCTGCTCAAGATAGATACGGAGTTCATTACACGTATCAGCCATACACAGCCCGGCGAAGCTAGACAGTACTACCGTACATTCTGCAATGATTTCAACGAGGCTCTCAAAGGCATTGCAGCCAAGTTGAATTCACTGAAAAAGTAACAAGTCCTTGACATGCAGCACAGAGGCAGGACCATATTGGCGGTGCTTGCCGTCTTGTACGCTGTTTCAGCATTCGGAGCATCGGCGCCTAAGGCAAGGGTTCCAAGCCTGAAGGAACAGGTGCAGCAGCATTTTGATTCGGCACGGTATGATGTGGATTTGGGGAAACTGACGGTCCGGAGAGTGACTGTCAGTGACAAAAATCGCACTCTTGCCATTGAGATGAGCCCCACATTCAGCTATCTGCGTTTCAGACGCGGACTGGTCGATTCCATTTATGCGGAGCTGCTTCACGATTTGCCCGATAAATATTCAAAATACAAGGTTTCCATATCGTCAAACGGTTACAACATAGAGGAACAGATTCCCTTATGGTCAAAGGCGGACGACGATATCGGCCGGTATGTAGATGAACGGCCGGAAGTGTCGGCCTGGATGAGGAACGAAAGCCGTCCGATGGTGCCGGAGAAGGGTCTTGAAGGCGTGCCGTTGGCTGTCACTCCAAGTCACGGCTATTACTATGACTATGGCGATACTTTATGGGAACTGCAGCGTCCGCCGCTGTATTGCTCGCGTGAAGACCTTATCACTCAGTCCATAGCCTATCCGTACCTTATTCCCATGCTGGAGAATGCCGGTGCGGTGGTCCTGTGCGAACGTGAACGTGACTGGCAGGAGAACAGTGTCATAGTAAGTACCGGCAGAGGCGGAATATACCGTGAGACAGGTTCATGGACTGATGCTGAAACCGGCGGATTCAGTTTCGACAGGTACTGCATCACGTCCGACAGCAGTGCAGTGTCCACCCGAAAGGCAAAGGCCGGAGGCAAAACCGCCAGAGCCACTGCAATGTGGGTTCCGGATATTCCCGAGACCGGCGATTATGCGGTCTATGTGACATACCGTTCCGATTCCACCAGTATCAATGATGCACGGTACATAGTATATCACACCGGCGGAACAACGGTATTCCACGTCAACCAGCAGATTGGCGGTGGTACATGGCTGTATCTCGGCACGTTCCATTTCAACGAGGGCAGGGGGCCGCAGGGAATGGTCTCACTTGACAACAGCTCCGGAATGACGGGAACCGTAAGTGCCGATGCGGTCCGCTTTGGAGGCGGTACTTATACGGAAACAAGGGACGGCGTGTCAATTACAGCGCCGGCATATATGTTCGGTACAAAATACTATGGACGTTTTGCCGGTGCTCCCGACAGCGTCATCTCATACTATGATGACAAGGATAACTATCGGGAAGATATATGGGCCCGTCCTTTGATGGCCAACTGGGTTGCCGGATCATCGGTCTATAACGAAAAGGCCCGTGGGCTTGGGGTACCGATAGAAATGTATTTTGCCCTGCACACCGATGCAGGTTATCGTTACGGTGACACGATACACGGTTCGCTCGGTATTTGTACCACTGATTTCAACGACGGAAAAATGGCGCTGGGCGATTCGCGTCTGCAAAGCCGTGACTGGGCCGATATGGCTGTAAGCGAGCTTATTCGTGACTTCAAATCGGCAACAAGCCGTGATTGGGGATGGCGTGGCATATGGGACAAAAACTACTGCGAAAGCCGAGTCCCTTCCATGCAGTCCATACTGGTGGAACTGCTGTCGCATCAGAATTTCTGGGACATGAAGCTGGCGCTGGACCCCAATTTCCAGTTTATGGCGGCCCGTTCCCTGTATAAGTCTTTCCTCAAGGAAAACTGTTTCAAATATGGCATGAGCGCGGTAGTGCAGCCGCTTCCGGTGAATCATTTCCGTATTTCCAGAGATGGCAATGACCTGCTGCTTCAGTGGCAGGAGACGGTTGACAGCCTTGAGGAAAGTGCAGCTCCCACATGCTACACGGTCTATCAGTCAGTTGATGGTGGCGGTTTTGACAACGGTACGCTTGTAAAGGGCTGCTCGTTCCGCATGACTCCCGATAACGGCAGCATCTACCGTTTCAAGGTTACTGCATGCAATGAGGGAGGGCAGAGTATGGACAGCGAAATTCTGGCCGCTTCAATAACCGCCGGTGCCGGCAGAACTGCTTTGATCGTCAACGGGTTCCAGCGTCTGGGGCCGCCTGCCGTGATAGAGAACGATTCTTTAATGGGCTTTGACATTGCGGCCGATGCGGGCGTTCAGTATCGCCGTTCTCCGATTCTTTGCGGCGAACAGCAGGTCTTTGACCGCGCCTGTCAGGACCTTGATGAGAAAATCCAGACAGGAGCCAGTGACTGCAGCCTGGAAGGACAGATTCTTGCCGGAAACAACTTTGATTATCCCTACATTCACGGACAGTCTTTCGTGCGTGCAGGCTGGTCATTCATATCGTGCAGCCGTGAGTCATTCATGGACGGCCAGACCAACGCAAAAAAATGCCAGATGGTCGATCTGATACTTGGATTCCAGAAGAAGAGCGTGACCGATTCAACCTTCAGACGTGACTATTCATGCTATCCGGAACGTATGCGCCAGGCTTTGGATTCATATCTCACGTCGGGTGGAAGACTGCTTGTAAGCGGCAGTTTCACTGCATCCGATTTGACCGATGCATCCGAGCAGGAATTTGCCAGAACGCAGCTTCATTATTCATCGGCTCGGACATCGGTTGACAGTCAGTGCTCAACCGTTGAAGGCAGAAAAACCGGATCAATTGAGATTGTCCGCAATACCGATGCCCGCTGTCTTGGCGTTGCTCATCCCGATGTGCTTCAGCTTGAAGGCAAAGGTGACGGACTGCTTGACTACGGAGCCAGTGAACAGTTGGCGGGCGTAGGCTATAAAAGCAGCGGTTATCGCACTGTGGTTTTGGGATTTCCGTATGAATGCGTATCTTCGGTACGTGACCGTGACCGTCTGATGCGTTTTATTCTGAATTATCTTTTTTGAACAATCGGGAAAGTATGGCAGAGTGGCTTCCTACTACAAAGAAGGAGTGTGAACAGCTTGGCTGGGATGAACTGGATGTAATCCTGTTCAGCGGAGATGCGTATGTGGATCATCCGTCGTTCGGCACTGCTGTAATAGGCCGTGTGCTTGAGGCGCAGGGCTACCGCGTTGCCATAGTCCCGCAGCCCAACTGGCAGGACGACCTGCGCGACTTCCGCAAACTGGGGCGTCCGCGTCTTTTCTTCGGCGTTACCGCAGGCTGCATGGACTCCATGGTGAACCGATATACCGCCGCCCGCCGTCTTCGCTCCGAAGACGCCTACACACCCGACGGCCGCCACACCGGACGGCCCGAGTACGCATCGGTCGTCTATGCAAAAGCGCTCAAGAAACTCTTTCCCGATGTCCCGGTTGTGCTTGGAGGCATAGAAGCCAGCATGCGCCGACTTACGCACTATGACTACTGGCAGGACAAGCTGCTGCCAAGCATACTAGAACTGAGCGAAGCCGATTATCTCATATACGGGATGGGCGAGAAACCCATAGTCGAACTGGCCCGTGCCATTGACGAAGACCGATGCCCGGACATTCTTACGCAGCCTCAGACGGGATTCATCTGCAGGGAAGTGCCAGGAGGCATTCAGGACACCGACAGGGTGCTTGCCCCGCACGAACAGTGCCTGCAGGACAGACGCGTCCAGGCCATGAACTTCAAGGTCATAGAGGAGGAGTCCAACGTGATAGCGGCACATCGCATTATACAGCCGCTGGGCAGCCGCTTCGTGGTTATAAACCCGCCTTACAGACCCATGACCACACAGGAGCTCGATGCCGTATATGACCTTCCATACACACGTCAGCCACATCCCCGCTACCGTGGCAAGCGCATACCGGCATACGAGATGATACGCCATTCGGTGACCATACACCGCGGCTGCTTCGGGGGCTGCTCGTTCTGCACCATATCGGCCCATCAGGGCAAGCAGATTGTGAGCCGCAGCAAGGGCAGCATACTCAGGGAAGTGCGTGCTGTCACCATGATGCCCGATTTCCACGGACAGATATCGGACCTTGGCGGACCGTCGGCCAACATGTACGGACTTGGAGGCCGCGACAGATCGCTGTGTGAAAAATGCCGCCGCGCCACCTGTCTGCATCCTAAAGTATGCCCCAATCTCAACACCGACCTCAGCGCTCTGACTGACCTGTACCAGGCCGCAAGCCATGTGCAGGGCGTAAGGAAAGTCTCTATAGGCAGCGGCATACGCTATGACATACTCCAGTACCGTGACCCGGACCCCAAGGCTGACAGGTCACATTTGCAGTATGCGCGCCAGCTTATTGTGAACCATGTGAGCGGCCGCCTTAAAGTGGCGCCGGAACATACCCAGTCATCGGTACTTGACCTTATGAGAAAACCCGGCTTCGAGCAGTTCGAGCAGTTCAAGAAGACCTTTGACAAGGTGAACGCCGAGGCCGGCCTGCGTCAGCAGCTCATACCGTATTTCATAAGCAGCCATCCCGGATGCACGCCGCAGGACATGGCTCTGCTTGCCGTCATTACCAAGAAGTTGAATTTTCATCTGGAACAGGTGCAGGACTTCACTCCCACACCTATGACACTCAGTACGGAAATCTTCTACACCGGCATCAATCCCTATACCATGCAGCCAGTCTATGTGCCGCGTACCGACCGCGACAAGCAGGCCCAGCGAATGTTCTTTTTCTGGTATGACCCGTCACTGCGTCACCGGATTATGGCCGAACTGCGCCGTATGGGACGCGCCGACCTTATCTCAAAGCTTTTCTGAACCGTTATCCGGTAGCAATTCCCACTGGTCGGCATCGGCAAGTGCCGGGAACTTTGTGCGGAAATGTACAAGTATGTCCATATCCATGACACCCGCGCATACCGATGCCGTGTTGTCAGGGCAGGCCGCAAGAGTGTCGCCGTACGGGCCTATCAGTGCGCTGTGCCCCTTATAGGAGCCGTACCGGTCCTGCCCGGTCATGTTCACACCAATAACGTATGCCTGATTCTCAATTGCACGTGCCCTTAGAAGTGTGTCCCAGGCATAACTGCGGCTGTCAGGCCATGCCGCAACATAGATAATGGCATCATAGTCACTGCGGCAGCGGCTGAACACCGGAAACCTCAGGTCGTAGCAAATCTGCAGCAGAAACCTCACGCCGCGGAACTCGGCAACCACACGCCCGCCGCCCGCACTGAAATGATGGTTCTCGCCCGAATATGAGAACAGGTGACGCTTGTCATACGTCACCACGCGGCCGTCAGGCATTGCAAAGCACAGGCGGTTCACGTGGCGGCCGTCCTCAGCTATGGCTACGCTGCCGGCTACGGCGGCATCAAGCGCGCGTGCCTTGTCCTTCATCCACGTAAGCACCGTGCCGTCCATGGACTGCATGGTGCCGCACGGATCGGTACACTGGCCCGATGCGAACATCTCGGGCAGAACATATACATCGGCCCCGTTGCCACTGCCAATAAGCAGGTCAAGCTCCGCCAGACCGGCTTCCATATCACCGTGTACGGGTGAACTCTGTACCAATGCCACTTTCATATAAATAGCCTTTTAGAAAGAGTTGAAACGGTAGCTGAACGAAAGGATAACCATCGAAGTGTAGCCAAAGGTGCGGTTTTCCGACCATCCGGTTGAAGAAACGTACGAGTCAAAGCCGTCATAGTCATTCAGAATGTCGTGCCATTCCAGACTTACAACAGCCTGTTTGCTCTTCAGGAACTTGTAGTTCAGATTCAGGTTCCACATGTATTCGGCATCGTTGGCCGAATTCAGTTCGTACCCGAAAGGCTTGTCAAGACGGAAATCGGTCGAGGCACCCAGACCGAAGTCACTGGTATATTCCACTCTGGTATTGCAGTTCAGCCTCTGTCCTCCGTTAGCCTTCTCAATGTAATCGCTCTTGTTGCGTTCCCTTGAATAACCGGCCGATGCTGTGAGCATCCAGTTGCTGTTGCTGTAACCGGCATCGATTGTGGCGCCCATGCTGCGGTAGTCGCTGGCACTGGTCGAAGGCTTGGAGTCGGTGAAACTCTGAACGTACGAAACATTGTGCCTGAGCGAGTGATTCAGATTCAGCGTAAGCGACAGGTCGTCGAACGGATATGAGAAGAACAGCCTTTCCGAATGGTTCCAGTTGCCGTTAATGTTCTCCGGCCTGGTACGTCTGGCACCCGTCTCACGGTCAATCATGGTGAGCGAGGAAATGGAGTTGCGCGTGTTGCCGTATGATATCTGTGCGCTTATCAGTGACTTGAGTATGTATTCCAGACTGACGTTATGACTGAAGGAACCCTTCAGATTCCCGTTACCCTCGCTTATGTTCATGGGGTCACTGTAGTCGGTCACGCTTGAACGTGAAGTAATGTCGGGCAGACTGTTGTTGCAGGAATACCTGAGCGAGAACCTGCTCTGCTTGAACACGTTTATCTGGAAGTTGGCCGATGCGTTGTATGTCACGCCCTTCTGCTCAAGCTCTTCGGGCCTTCCGCCTATGGTGCTGCTGTACTTCTGTGAAACAGGCGTGGCAGTACCGTACATGTTGAATCTGTACAGTGAATCGGAAATTGTGAAATTGAGATTTACACTCTGGTTGAAATTCGAATTGTTCTGTGTATGATGCAGACTGTCCACACTCTGCAGACAGCCGTCCAGAATGTCGTCATACCTGCGCTCGCTTTCATTCTCCGAATATGATACGCTGTAGCCAAGCCCAAGCCATCCGTTGCCGTCCTTACCAAAACTGCGGTCAATGGAAATATGTGAATTCAGATTCTTTCCCGACGAGGGCGAGTAAATGAGATGTCTTATGGTACGGGTGCTGTCCTCTTCAGGATTTCCGCTCATCTTCTTCTGATAGAAACGGCTGTATGAACTGTTCTCGCTTATGTTGTCCGAACTGTTGGTGCTGATACCTGTGCTGGCGCTAAGAGAATACTCGGAGTCTTCACTGAAACCGGTATTGAAATTGATGTTGAAGTTGTAGCTCCGGTTGCTGCCGTCAGAAACATAGCTCTGACTGGTAGTGCTTATGGGTCCCTGGCCCTCGTTGTTCAGAGAATCCCGGTTCTGACTCTCGTTGTGGGAACTGGAACGGTTCATTCCGCCCGATGCCGACAGGTATCCGTAATCTCCCATGCGCCGGCTTACACTCATATTGCCTCCCCATGAGTCACCGCCGTAAGAACTCTCATTTTCATTGACTCCGGTCTGTGTGTAGTCCGGCATGTATGTGACACTCAGACCTTCATTCCTGTCCCTGCTGAAATTTGAGTTGTAGTTGCCCCATACGCTTACGTTGGTCTTGCCGAACTCGTGGTCGTAGTACAGGCTGCCGTATTTGTTGTCCGATTCCAGCGAGTAGCCGCCCTGCGGTATGTTTGACGAACTCCAGCTTGCACCTACATCACCCTTGCCCGAAACCCAGGCCGACAGGCCGGCATCGGTCCTCAGCTTGTCAAACTTCTCGTTGGTGCCAGCACCTACATTGGCAAAAATGGTCTTGTTCATGGGTTCCTTGGTCTCCATGTCCATTATGTAGTGATTGTCGCTGTGTACGTCAAGCGTGTCATCGGGCACCTCATACACCTTGAGACTCTTCAGCTTGTCCGATGGCATGTTGTTCAGGGCAATGGACATGTCACGCTCAAAGAAATGCTCGCCGTTCAGACGTATCTCCTGAATGCTCTCGCCAAGATAGGTAAGAGCCCCGTCCTCATATTTCAGACCCGGCAGGCGGCGTACAAGATCCAGCAGTACGCTTCCGGTAGGCATCTCATACGCCCCGGCATTGAAGATTATGGTGTCGCCATGCTGGTACATACGCTGGAGCTCGGCCACAACCTCGGCCTCGGCCAGAGTGAGCGGCTCGCTGTGCAGACATATTGAGTCCAGCACAACGTTGTACATGTCAATTCCGTCCTCCTTCCTTTTGTCAGCCTGAATTATGGTGTCAAACGTCTCCATTCCAAGGTAGGTGATTCTAATGTGGAGACGCGTGTCCTTCAGACGGTTCTTGGAACTTATCCCCGTCCAGAACGAACCGTCGGTCCAGGCCGATGATCCATCGGTCAGTGTGGTGTCGCCCATGCATTTTATCACAATATTGGCCCCCTGCAGCGGATACGCTTCCGGACTGAACTCGTCAACGCCGAACACCCTGCCGTTGCAACTGAAATACTGCTTCAGGTAAAGCTTCATGCTGGCCTCGCTCTGAGGGCTGGAATACCAGTCCTGTGCTTTCATGACGGTACAGAGGCAAAACAGCAGTGCCAGCGGCAGGAGTAATCGTTTCATCATCTGGTGGCTTCGTGGATTTGAAATTGCAACCGAATGCAAATATAGTTCACGGGAACGAAATGCAGGTACTTTTATCAGGGAATCGCTTACTTAAAACAAAAAAGCGCTTTCAAAAGCGCTTTTTTGTGGGTGAAGATGGATTCGAACCACCGAAGTCGAGAGACAGCAGATTTACAGTCTGCCCCATTTGGCCACTCTGGAATTCACCCCCGGAGTATCCTGCCTGCTTACTTGGCTATGCGGGATATGTATTTTTCAGCTTCAAGGCCCTCCTGTGATTGCGGATACTTGACCTGAATCATCTTGTATATCTTGAGAGCCTGGTCTTCCTTGCCCATTGCCTCGTAATTCAAGGCTGCCTGGAAATAGCAGTATGGCGATACAAGAGCGTTGTCAGCCTTCTTGGCGGCGGCCATGAATGTGCTGGCGGCCTTTGCATTGTTGCCCTGGCTTGCATAGCAGCCGGCCAGAGTGCTCATTGCTGCGGGAATGGCCATACGGTCAGAAGAACCCTTGATCTTCGAAAGCAACTTTATTGCCATTTCAGTGCTGTCAAGCTGAGCATAGCAGATACCGGCATACAGGTTGGCAATCTTGGCAGCCTTTGTGCCCTTATATTGCTTTGCTACGGCTTCAAGACCTTCGTATAAGAGACCGTCGCCTTCCAAAGCGGTGCGGTAATCTCCATTGACAAAGTAGGTCTCACCCGGGAAGAGGGCTTCGGCTGCCCTGTTCTGCCTTGGAACGAAAACAAAAGTGTTAAGTATCATACCGCCGGCAATGACGATGATGATGGCTGCCATTACTGAAAATATGATTTTCTTGTTGTTCTCGACGAACTGTTCCCAACGGTTTACTGTCTCTTCGAGGCCATTCTGCTGCTGAGCTGCAGGTTTTGCTGTTTTCTTTGCCATTTGTCTTGTTTTTTAGCGAGTGCAAAAATACACATTTTTCCATTATATTAAAGAATTTGGCCGTAAAAAGACTAATTTCGCATTCATCTATGCAGCTTGAACATCTTTTCGTACAGGACTACCGGAACATAATACAGGCCGATTTGGATTTTTCATCGGGCCTGAACTGCTTTGTGGGGCAGAATGGAATGGGCAAGACCAACCTTCTCGATGCCATTTACAGTCTATCTTTCTGCAAAAGTTCCCTTGCTCAGTCTGACTCAATGACAGTCAGACATGGTGCCGATTGCTTCCAGCTGTCGGGAACCTACGTCATGCCCGACGGGAACAGGACCGTGATAGGCTGCATGTCAAGAGTTAAGGGCCGGAAACAGATGACAAGAGACCGTAAGGAATACCAGCGCTTTTCGGACCATATCGGTTGCATTCCGCTGGTTATGATGACTCCGCTTGACACTGAACTTATTCTGGGGGGCAGTGAGGGACGCCGCCGTTTTATGGATGTGGTGATTTCGCAGTATGACAGAGACTACCTGCATAAGCTCATAGCATACGGCAAGGCACTCCAACAGCGCAATGCCCTGCTGAAAATGGAGCAGACGCCGGACCCTGAGATGCTGCTCATGTGGGAGCAGGTAATGGCCGGTAACGGTCAGACAATCTATGAGCGGCGGCGTGAACTTATTGAGAGGATAACTCCGGCATTCAACGGCATTTATCCTGCAATAGCGGGCAGGGATGAATCTGTCAGCCTGTCATACATTTCACACGGACAGCGTGGTAATTTGCTCGACCAACTGTCGGCAAGCCGTGTGCGTGACCGTGCGGTAGGGTATTCGCTTTGCGGAATCCACAAGGATGAGCTTGAAATGCAGCTGGGCGGCTACCCGGTAAAGCGTGAAGGCTCGCAAGGCCAGAACAAGACTTATCTTACGGCTCTTTCACTTGCCCAGTATGTCCTGCTGGCCGATGTGTGCGGCAAGAAGCCCATCCTTCTGCTTGACGACATCTTTGACCGCCTGGATTCCAGAAGAGTGGAGAACATTCTGGAACTGGTATCGGACCGGAGCCGGTTCGGACAGGTGTTCATTACCGATGTTGACCGCAACCACATAGACGGCATTCTGGGCTCAAAAGGCATTGAATGCAGAACGTTCACTGTGGAAAATGGTACCGTGCTATGAAAAAGACCAACACTGAGAGCATTGGAAATGCAATAAACGCATATCTTAGGGCGACAGGTCTGGAAACCCCGCTTAATGAACACCGCTTAATTAACGCCTGGCCTCAGGTTGTTGGCGAGTCCGTGGCCAGGTACACCATGGAACTTAATATCTACAATCAGACACTTTTCGTGAAAGTCAGTTCTGCAATTGTCAGGAACGAACTCATGATGCGCCGCACCGAAATTACTTCGCGCCTGAATGAGAAAGCTGGCGCCCAGGTCATAACGGGCATAGTGCTCCGCTGACCGTTATTCCTTTGACAGGGCCCCGATTGCCGCAATCACAGCCTGGTCGTCACGGTTCAGGTACTCGATGTACTCCTGCATGTCCATTGCATCGTAAATGATATTGCAATAGACCGTGGTGCGAATCTGCTTTCTGGCTGCGGCTGAAAGACTGTAATCGCGCTTTACGCCGTTGTCCTGTGCGTAGCGGTAGAAATCTTCAAGTACGTTCCTGCGGTCAAGCCATGCTACAATGCCGTCAACGGTCGTTATGGCCGACAGTTCGGCACGGTTGTCATCGACCAGCTTGAATGAGAAACGGTTTACCAGATTCTTGCGGACTACGGTCGAATAGTACTGTGAAAAGCCGGTCGTGTCACTCGGAACGAAAATGTCAGGAGTTATACCTCCGCCTCCATATACGGTGCGCCCGCCCTTGGTAGTGAACGCCTCGGTTTCATCCTGCTTTATACTGTCTGCCGAGAAGAATTCCCCGTGCTCGTAACGCTTGACTATGTCCATGGCATAGTCTTCGCCGGAATCACCGTAAGGCTTCTGTATGCACCGGCCCGATGGGGTATAGTAGCGTGCAATGGTAATGCGTATGCTTGAACCGTCGGCAAATTCAATGGGTTCCTGTACCAGACCCTTGCCGAAAGAACGTCGGCCTACAATCGTGGCGCGGTCGTTGTCCTGCATGGCGCCCGAGAATATCTCGGCGGCCGATGCCGATGACTCGTCAATCATAACTGCCATAGGTATGTCACGGTAGTGTCCGTAGCCGTTGGCGAACTGCTTAGAACGCGGATTGTGAACTCCTTCCGTATATACGATAAGGTCATTCTTGGGCAGAAATTCGTTAGCCATCTGGATGGCGGCTCCAAGGTATCCTCCCTGATTGCCGCGCAGGTCGATAATCAGCTTCTTCATGCCTTTGGCGCTCAGTTGTGCAAGTCCGGTGAGCATTTCAATGTAAGTGTTCTCGCCGAACTTGTTTATCATTATGTAGCCGATTTCGCTGTCCAGCATATATGCGGCATCGACACTTTTTACGGGTATGTCACCGCGGACAATCTGAAAATCAATCAGATTCGGCTCACCGGCTCTCATTACGCCCACTTTGACGGCAGTTCCCTTCGGACCTTTCAGGTGCTTTACTATTTCGTTGCTTGGAATGCCCTTGCCTGCAAACACCGAGTCATCAATGGTGACTATTCTGTCGCCTGACATGATGCCCACCTTTTCAGAAGGGCCGCCGTGTATGACACTGTTCACACGCACTGTATCGTCCTGTACGGAGAATTGTATGCCTATGCCTGAAAAACTGCCGTGAAGTTCGTCGTTGCTGTCCTGCGTTTCCTGGGCGGGATAGTATGCCGAATGCGGGTCCAGTTCCTCAAGTATGGTAGGCAGCGCAAGTTCCACGATGGAATCAACGTCAACGCTGTCAACGTATTTTGTGCTCATGGCGCTGATGAGGGCGTTCATTTTGGCGGCACCGCCAATCTGTGTCGTGAATATGGTGCTGCTGGCCCTCCTGACCATGTGGATCATTATCTGACTGCCGATAAGTATGCCTGCAAGGAGCAGGAACAGTCCTAATAGAATTTTTCTAAGTGCTTTCATTTCAGGTTTTCCAAGTCTAAATATTCCACTTTGACGCCTGCACGTTCAAGCAGGTCAATCCCGTCGGTCAGCCTGTACTTCTGGCAATATACCACCCGCTTTATGCCTGCCTGGATAATGAGCTTGGCGCATTCGATGCACGGCGATGCCGACACGTACATGGTGGCTCCGTCGCAGCTGTCCGTTGAACGCGCAAGTTTTGTTATGGCGTTGGCTTCGGCGTGCAGAACGTATGGCTTTGACTTGTTTTCATCGTCCTCGCAAATGTTTTCGAAACCTGCCGGAGTACCGTTGTAGCCGTCCGATATGATTTTGTTGCCATTGACTATCAGCGCACCGACCTTGAGCCTGGTGCAATATGAATTCTCGGCCCAGATATTGGCCATTCTTGCATACCGGCTGTCGTACGCAGCCTGTTTTTCCTTATTCATGTCATTTCAGATTTTCCAGTAACGGAATGCCTATGCCTCCGCGGCTCAGCACTACAAGTCCTTGTCCCTGCAAAGCGTTCAGAACCCTTGAAACATTGATTCTTGTAGCATCCATCAGACCGGCAAGGTCATTCATCGTTATAAGCAGCTTCTTCTCGCCCTTATGATGATCGGCTAGACTGCGGACAAAGCATATTATTCTGTCTCTCAATGTCATTTCCACCATGCTCCAGATGTTGCGGTCAAGCTTCTGTATCGTGCCGCTCAGCATGTTCAACATGTTCATGCGGCAAATGTTGTATTTGCCTATTTCAGTATATACGTACTGCTTGTCTATGAACAGCATGCTGGCTTTCCCAATTGTCCGATAGCTGCGGCGGTACTGGTTGTCACGGCCGAACATGGAGTAGGGCTCAATAAGGCACGGGGCATTGATTGTCTCGCGGAACTCGAATCGGCCGTCTTCGCCCATACGCGAACTTTCTAGCGTACCGCCTATGAGAAAAGCGAAACGATGGCAGCCCTCGTGGCTTGAAATGACAGTCTCGCCGTCTTCGTACCGGGCAAAATCCAATTTCACCTTCTGCAGAAGACTGTCGAAATCGGACTTGGTCATGCCCTGGAAAAGGGGCAGGCCGAGCAAAGTGTCATACATTGAAAATTCCATGCCTCAAAGATATGTTTTTTTTTACCACGTTGCCCCTTGTATGTGAGCCGATTTAGTATTTTTGTGATTCCCGCTGTAGTTTTTCCGTTATGCCGTTGTCATATATGTGAAGCATTTGAGCAATGACCGATAAAGAACGTCAGTTCACGACGATAGTGAACAAACACAAACGCACCGTCTATACCGTGTGCTACATGTTTTCTCATGACAAGGATGAGATTGACGATCTGTTTCAGGAAATACTTGTGAGAATGTGGAACGGCTTTGAGTCATTTCGTGGAGAGAGCAGCCTGAACAGCTGGATATGGCGTGTCAGCCTGAACACCTGTCTCAATTTCGAGAAGAGAAAGTCGCGTGAGCCTCAGAGCGTGGCGCTTGACGTGGACATCTGTCCTGACAGCGACGCCGATGCCGATGCCATGCAGATCAGGCAGCTGCGCGAACGCATAGGCAGACTGGGCTTCATAGACCGCAGCATCATACTCCTGTGGCTTGAAAACATGAGCTATGACGAAATAGGCGCCATTGTAGGCATAAGCCCCAAGAACGTGTCGGTCAGGCTTGTCCGCATACGCGAAAAACTCAAGAACATGTAAAACCTGAACAGAAGCAGCTATGGACAACAACCTCAATACATCGGCCGAACTGGAACAGTTGCGCACCGAATATGCGGCGCTCAAGAAGAAGCTGGACAATCAGGAGATTATCAGCGACAGGCTTATGTTGGACTCGGTGCGCGGCAAGATGGAATTCATTGACAAGCAGCAGGCAAGTCTTATGTTCTGCTGCATTGCAGTAATGCTGTGCGCTCCATTCTTCCGCATCTGTCTTGGCACTTCATGGTGGTTCTGCGGTGCCACGTTCATCTATATGGGCTACATCTGCTGCCGTGTGATACGCGACCGACGTTATTTCCTGGCAGCCGGCCGTGCAGGCAAGGACATGCTTCCGGTATTGGAAAAAATAAAGTATTTTCGCATGGAATATGCCAGACACCTTAACACCGGACTCCCGCTGGCCGTAGTCTGGGTGGCCTGGATGTTCATTGAGATATACCGCTGTGCCGACGGCAGCCGGGCTGCGGCCTACGTACTGTGCGGCGCGGCTGCGGTGCTTGTCGTGGCGGCAACGGTGCTTCTTGGCATGCGTGCCCGCGTGATACGCAGCTGCGATGCCATAATAGGACAATTAAAAAACTGAGAGATATATGGAATTCTTCATGTCACTTGAACCGCTTCAGCGGCTTTTCTGGTCGATAGCCGGCATATCCACGCTGATATTCCTCATTCAGACCATACTCACATTCATCGGACTTGGAACCGATATGGACATTGACGCCGGACCCGCCGATATGGACGGGGTGGGCGATGCCACCGAAAACGGAGGTCTCAACGGAGTGTTCTCGTTCCGCAACCTTGTCAACTTCCTCCTGGGATACGGCTGGGCCGGAGTGCTCCTCTATAATGAAATACACAAGCCATGGCTGCTGCAGCTTGCGGCCATAGGCACCGGTCTGGTGCTTGTACTGGCCTTTGTGCTCATGTTCGGCGCCATCATGAAACTCTCGCATGACGGCAGCTTCCAGATGGCCGACACTGTAGGGCGGAAGGCATACGTGTACCTGCGCATCCCCGAATCGCGTCAGGGACGAGGCATAGTGCAGGTAAGCGTCAACGGCTCGGTCCATGAAATAGACGCCGTCACCGATTCGGCCACCCAGATACCCACTGGCGGTCACGTCACCGTAAAGGAAGTGCTCGGCGAAGACCTTCTTCTTGTAGAATAATCCCCGTAACACGGCATAAAAGAATCAACTAACCAAAAAATCAAACAATATGAATGGAAATTTAGCTTTTCTGGTAGTGATCTGCATTGTGGTGCTCTTTATACTGTTCGCCACAATCATCAGACGTTACCGTCGTTGTCCGTCGGACAAAATCCTTGTAGTTTACGGTAAGACCGGCGGCGGTTCGGCCAAGTGTATACATGGCGGCGGCAAGTTCGTATGGCCTGTAATCCAGGACTATTCGTACCTGAGCCTTACGCCCATCTCAATCGACGCCAACCTTACCAACGCCCTGTCAAAGCAGAACATCCGCGTTGACGTACCATGCCGTTTCACCGTAGGTATCTCAACCGAACGCGAGAGCATGAACAATGCCGCCGAGCGTCTGCTTGGCCTCAGCGCCGACGAAATCCAGGAACTGGCACGCGATATTCTGTTCGGCCAGCTGCGTCTGGTCATTGCCACCATGTCAATTGAGGAAATTAACAGCGACCGCGACACCTTCCTTGAGAAGATAGCCGGCAACGTTGAGGTTGAACTCAAGAAGATCGGCCTGCGTCTCATCAACGTGAACGTAACCGATATCAAGGACGAGTCCGGTTACATCCAGGCTCTGGGTAAGGAGGCTGCCGCCAAGGCCATCAACGAAGCCAAGGTCAGCGTAGCCGAGCAGGACAGAAACGGTGAGATAGGTAAGGCCGAAGCCGTCAAGGAAACCCGTATCCGTACCTCGCAGGCCAATGCCATAGCAGTACAGGGTGAAAACAACGCCAAGGTTGACATAGCAAATTCCGAGGCTTTCCGCCGTGAGAAGGAGGCCGAAGCCAACCGTCTGGCTGTAACGGCCGAAAAGGTACAGCAGGCCAGGGCCCTGCAGGATGCATACATGGCCGAGCGCGACGCTGAAAACGCCCGTGCCGAGCGTGAGCGTTCAACCCAGATGGCCAACATCCTTGTGGCCCAGCAGGTTGAAAAGGAACGTATCATCGTGGCTGCAGAAGCCGAAGCCGAGAAGCTGCGCGTAAGTGCCAAGGGTGAGGCCGATGCCATCTTTGCCAAGATGGAGGCCGAAGCCAAGGGCTACTATGAAATCCTGACCAAGCAGGCCGCCGGTTATGACAAGATGGTACAGGCTGCCGGAGGCGATGCCGCCAAGGCATTCATGCTGCTCATGTCCGAGAAGATGCCGGAACTTGTCAAGACTCAGGTCGAAGCCGTCAAGGGCATCAAGTTCGACAACGTGACCGTTTGGGATTCAGGCAACGGTGCCGATGGCAAAGGCTCAACCGCCAACTTCTTGAGCGGCCTCATGAAGTCCGTACCCCCAATGTCCGATCTCTTCAACCTGGCCGGCCTTGACCTGCCCAACTATCTGGCCAAGAAGCAGGAACCTGCCAATGACGAAGCCCAGGTCATTGAAGAAAAGTAATAAATGACATGTCTGAAAGTTGCCAATACCGTGCCGCGATATTGGCAACTTTCCTTTTGTTAATATTTGTTCGCCATAATTGCTGCCATCACCAAGCAGCCGTTTGACTTATAGTTACACTATTACTAATCCAACGATTACCGCAATGCCAAAACTCAACTGAGTTCCAGCAAGCACACATATCCGGTTCTTACGGCCTCACCCTACGGGCTCATCCTGAAGGTGATAGATTCGTAGGCGATGAGTCTGGTGGACGATAGGGACGCAGACGGTGCTGTCGCGCAGATTCACTCCCTATCGTAAGGGATCGGTCAGCGAGAAAGCGTATTTTCCGCTGATGATAGGGATTCAGAAGATTCTGTAAGCCCGATTCTTTCCCTATCTTATGGGGTCAGCCCACGAGATATTGATTGCCTGAGTTCCTGCGGTATTTATGATTAGTTGGGCCCGCAAGAAAAGAAACAGCACTGCAAAGTGAATCCCGCTTTGATGTCGCAACCGCATCAGATCTGTTCCGAGTAGCGGTAATTCTCCCTTCTATATACCTTTGAGCAACGGAGTATCTCGAGATACTCCGTTATTCCTATCTTATGAATACTGGTAACGTCCGATACTCAATTGCGACAGTAAACTTATCAAAGCTTTTATGTGTTGGTAATATATGTCGGCGCAAAGACAGCGGCCGATACGGCAGACCGCTAATGAATTTCACAAAACTTTCGGGATGGAGGTGGATTTCTCTGGCGGCGATGCATTTCAAGGTATGTCAAAGTGAATTTTCTGCCAATATTGTTTCAAATGGAAAAGGTGTGTTTGAAATTTTAACGCAAAATGAGGATGAGTCAGATACATAAAAAAAAGAATTCACTCTCGTGAATTTCTTTTCTTCAATTTTCCTCAGGTGGGACCTTTTCCCAACCTGAGTGAGCCTTACAGTCTTCACAGATTTTAGGGGCTCAACCAATTACTAACCTAATTACTAACCAATTAATGCTTATGAGAATAACCTATTTGTCGTTTGACGCCGCAAAAGTACTGCTATTTTTGATATACTGTGCACTTTGCCCTTAAATTTATTTCTAAAAAAAGTTAATGTGTTTTTGATGGTATTAACAGCTATGTTGATGATAGTTGATAATTTGATAATTAACTTCAGTATATTAAACGTTGCTGTACGTCCTTGCCGTCGGCATGAAAATCTATCAAATTGCGCTATTTGGTGGTTGTTACAGAAATATTGACTAAATTGCGCTGCTTTTGTAAAATCATAGGTAAACCGCAAACAACAATATCAATATTTGTATATGAGAAAACTTACTGTTACCGTTGCAATGGCAGCAGCCGTTATGGCACTGACCAGCGCTGGAAAGTATGAGTATCCTTTCCAGGATCCCAAACTAAAGACCGAGAAGCGCGTTGAGAACCTTATGTCGCTACTTACTCCCGAGGAGAAAGTGGGTCTTATCATGAACAAGTCAATATCGGTTGATCGTCTGGGCATCCCGTCGTACAACTGGTGGAACGAAGCCTGCCATGGCGTACGTCAGGGTGGCTACACAGTATTCCCGCAGCCTATAGGCATGGGCGCATCGTTCAACGAACAGCTGGTTTATGATGTGTTTACGGCAGTATCCGACGAAGCCCGTGCAAACTGGAACCGCTCCAACCATGACATTTTCAACGTTGGAATGGGTCAGCAGTACAACCCGGGCAATCCGGAGCTTACATACTGGTGCCCTAACGTGAACATTTTCCGTGACCCGCGCTGGGGACGCGGCCAGGAGGCTTACGGCGAGGACCCGTACCACATGAGCGTTCTGGGTGTTGCCAACGTTAAGGGTATGCAGGGCAATGACAAGAAGTACTACAAGACACACGCCTGCGCAAAGCATTACGCCGTGCACAGCGGTCCTGAAGCACAGCGTCACCGTTACGACGCAAACGTGTCCATGCGTGACCTCTGGGAAACCTACCTGCCTGCCTTCAAGGCACTGGTTCAGGAAGGAAACGTTCAGGAGGTTATGTGCGCATACAACCGCTATGAGGGTGACCCCTGTTGCGCAAGCGACCGTCTGCTTACCAACATACTGCGTGAGAAGTGGGGCTTCAAGGCCATTATCCTTACCGACTGCGATGCCATTAATAACTTCTACAACAAGAACCAGCACGGTACCCATCCCGATGCAGTATCGGCCAGCGTTGATGCTGTTCTTTCAGGTACCGACCTGGAGTGCGGCAAGGCATTTATGAGCCTGGTCGGCGGTCTTGAGGACGGTAAGATAAGCGAGGCCGACATTGATGTGGCTCTGCGCCGCGTTCTGACAGGACGTTTCGAACTGGGTATGTTCGACCCGGCCGAGATGCTTCCGTGGGCAAACCTGGGTGAGGACGTGATAAGCAGCGAGGCCAATGACGAACTGGCAGTTGAGGCTGCACGCCAGTCAATGGTTCTGCTCAAGAACAACGGCGTTCTTCCGCTCAGCAAGAATGTAAAGAAGCTGGCAGTTGTAGGTCCGAATGCTGACGACAGGAATATGATGAACGGTGAATACGGCGGCAATCCTACCGATGCACACACGCGTTCGCTGCTTGACGGTATAAAGAAGTATTTCCCGAATACCGAAATCATTTATGACAAGGCATGTGAAATCCGCAACGACTACTACACCACACAGTACGCTCAGGATCTGAACGGCGGTCAGGGCTTCAAGGCCGAGTTCTGGAACAACACTGAGTTCAGCGGCAATCCCGATGTTACTGGCAGCTACAAGGAGGTTAACTTCTCGACCTTCGGCGCTTACAACTTTGCCGACGGCGTTGAAAAGGAGAACTTCTCGGTACGTCTTACCGGTAAGCTGGTGGCTCCTTTCTCAGGTGACATGAACTACAACATAAGCGGAGACAACGGCTTCAAGCTGTTTGTTAACGGTGAACTGGTTGAAGAAGGTCAGGCCGGCCGCGGTGGTTTTGGCGGTTTCGGCGGCTTTGGTGGTTTTGGCGGCTTTGGCGGTGGCCAGCAGCAACAGCTCAAGTCATTCCCGGTTGAGAAGGGTCAGACATACGACATAAGAATTGAATACACTCACGCCACCGGTCAGTTTGCACGTCTGTCTGCACAGATCTGCAAGCAGGCACTTGCTGAATTCACTGACCTTGCTGCCAGACTCAAGAGTCAGAATGTCGATGCCATTATAGTAATAGGTGGCATCACTCCTTCAATGGAAGGCGAGGGCGGTGACAAACCCGACATTGAGATTCCGGCCGTCCAGCAGCGTCTTGTAAAGGCTATGCACGCTACCGGCAAGCCTGTTATCTTTGTTGACTGTGCCGGCTCGTGCATGGGATTCGGCAGCATAGAGGATCAGCTTGATGCCCTTATTCAGGCATGGTATCCGGGTCAGGGCGGTGCACAGGCCCTTGCCGAGATTCTTAACGGTGACTGCAACCCGTCGGCCAAGCTTCCTGTAACATTCTACAAATCAACGGACCAGCTTCCTGACTTCCTTGACTACTCTATGGAGGGCCGTACATACCGCTACTTCCGTGGCGAGCCTCTGTACGTGTTCGGCTACGGTCTGAGCTATACTACTTACAAGTACGGCCAGGCTAAGGTTTCAAAGGCTTCGATGAAGAAGAACGGCAAGGTTACCGTTACCATTCCCGTTACCAATACCGGCAAGCGTGACGGTGTTGAGATTGTCCAGCTGTATGTCAAGAGCCTTGACAATCCGGCAGCTCCTATCAAGGGTCTGCAGGGCTTCAAGCGCGTGGCTCTCAAGGCCGGCGAGACTGCAAACGCAGTGATCGAGCTTACAGGAAAGAACTTCCAGTATTACGATGAGTCAATCGACGAGGTATCGACCTTCAGCGGCAGGTATCAACTTCTGTACGGTTCTTCATCGGCCGACAAGGATCTTCAGACAATTGACTTTGAGGTGCTGTAAAGCTCTTTATTATACCGAAAAAAAGCGCCGCACTGAAGTGTGGCGCCTTTTTTATATCAGTGAATTGGTGGAAAACCTATGTCATGGCATATCGGCCAATGTATGTCATCAGTCTTTGAAGTAGTATTGGCCGGTGGCGGTGCCGGTAATGCGGCCGAATTCTATGGCTGAATGCGGGCAGCGGTGATAGCAGCTGTTACAGTTTGTGCAGTTATGGTTCCACTGTGGGTGCCCGTCTGTTATGGATATGTTCCCGAGAGGGCACTTTTTGGCGCAGAGTCCGCAGCCGTTGCAGCCGGAGCTTACGCGAAATTTGCGGTCTGTTATGACGAACAGGTAGAACAGCGGCTTCAGAATGTATGTCTTGAAGAAAGGCCAGCTTCCGGTCAACCGGTTGAAATTGCCCTTTGACCTGTTTGCAATAGCGCAGACGGCATTGCCAATGTCATGTTTCGAACTTTCAATCTTGCTCTTGGCCAGTTCGGGCGGGTCAAGTTTGAATCCGGGCAGATTGATATATGTGTTGGGCATTTGGAACGCAAAGAATGCATCCAGAGTCAGCCCTCGTCCTGCCAGTTGTTTCTTCAACACGCGACAGGTGTGTCCGGTGTTGTCGCCGCAAGTACACGCGGCGAAAATGTATGCCGGTTTTCCGGTGTACTTCATGTTTCTGATGAAATCTGTCACCAGATTGGGTACGGACCACGCATATACGGGAAATACCAGTCCGAGTATTCCGTTATCCTCAAAATCAAGGCGGACGCCGCTGCGTGCGGCATCGGGAATGAAAACAAGTTCTTTGTCGGCCAGCCTGCCGGCCAGGCTTTCAGCTATGAAACGGCTGTTGCCGCATCCGGAATACCAAAGTATCATATCAAGGTGTCCATCAGAATGTCGTTTTCATCGGTCGGAACAGACGGAAGTATCTGGCAGTCAAAGCATACTCCGGCTTTTACGGCATGAGGGAACTGCGGAAGCAGACGGTCATAGAAACCGCGGCCACGGCCAAGACGGTGTCCCTTGCGGTCAAAGGCCCGGCCTGGAACGATGACCAGGCTTACGGGATTAAGGTCGGTGACAGTGGGACCGTCGGGTTCGGGAATGCTGAAAAGCTGGCCGTCAACAAGCCTGTCCTGTCCTGTATAGCGTTTGACTACAAGATCATTGCCTTGAATTGAAGGCAGGTAGAAATTCTTTGTAGCGGCCCATCGGTCTATGAATGCGGGAGTCTGCACTTCGTCGGGCAGAGACCAGTATATGAGAATGTCTGTGGCTTTTCTGAACTGCTGGCTTCCCTCAAAGCGTTTCCAGATGGTGGCGGACTGCTCCTGTCTGCGCTGTTCGGTCATGGCGCCTACCAGCATCCTGATGCGCTGGCGTGTGGCTTTCTTGTCGTCCTTGAGAATCTGCATGCTGAACTCGCAGCCGCAGTAGCGCTGATTATAGAAGTTCTGCTCCCTGATTATCTGTCCGCGGCGTTCCTGCAGTCCGCCCTGACGCCAGTTGCGCCCATCGAATGTCAGCCCTGGAAACTGTGCTGCAGCCCATCGGCCGGCTTCCACAATCTGGTCGTGGCGTTTCCATCGGCTCGAGTCGAGGGTCGATGTGAACGTGGTGAATCCGTGTTCGTGGGCATATCTTGCGGCGCTGAGCAGACGCATTCTGAAGCATTCCAGACATCGGGCCCCGCGCTCCGGCTCATTCTCCAGCCCGCTTACGCAGGTGCGCCATTCCGTGTGGCTCCAGTCGGCATCCACTATTTCCAGACCGAGGCTCTGCGCATAGCGCGTGCATTCGTTCTTGCGTACCAGATACTCCTCGTACGGGTAGATGTTGGGATTGCAGTAGTATATGACGGGCGTCATGCCGTTCTGTAGCATGTACTCGATGATTGCACCCGAACACGGCGCGCAGCATGTGTGCAGCAGTATTTTCATCGGCCGGTGCAGATCAGTCGGTAAGACACTTGTCAAGTTCCTGCTTTATGAGTTTTCTGTCAAGGTTCTGACCTATGAACACCAGTTTCTGCATGCGGTCGCCGTATTTCACATCCCAGTCGGCTGCCAGTACGGGATCCTGTCGCAGCATGTTGGCGAGCTGGTCTTCGGGCATGGTGGCGTACCACTGGCCCGAGTTCTTGAGTGACATCTGCTTGCCGGCCTGCTCGAACAGGTAGCAGGTGTCAAACTCATCGGCAAAGTAGCAGATTCCTTTGGTGCGTATTATACCCTTGGGCCATTTCTTTGCAACGAACCAGTCAAAGCGGTTCAGATCCATGGGACGGCGGGCGTAATAGACGTATGTGCCTATGCCGTATTCCTCAACTTCGCCGCCTTCGTGGTCATGATGGTGATGATGATGGTGCTCGTGCTCATCGTCATCGTCGTGATGGTGATGTTCTTCCTCTTCCTCATCTTCGTCTTCGTCGTGGTGCTTCTCGACTTCCTGAATCCAGGTGGCGCTTGTGGCAACACGTTCGAAATCGAACAGCCCGGTGTTCAGTATGCTGTCAAGCTCCACATTGCCGTAGTCGCATTCCACTATGCGGGCGCGCGGCTGGAGTGCGCGTACAATCCTGCGTATGCGCTCCATTTCAGTTGAGCTGACTTCGCTTGCCTTGTTCAGGAGAATCAGGTTGCAGAACTCAATCTGCTGGATTACCAGGTTCTCAAGGTCTTCGTCGCCGATATTGTCCCTGACCAGACTGTCGCCGCATCCGAACTCGTCCTTGAGGCGCAGTGCATCGACCACCGTTACAATGCAGTCAAGCTTGGGCACTCCGTCCTTGGTATATTTGGCATCCATGCGGGGAATTGAGCAGATGGTCTGGGCTATGGGGGCGGGCTCGCAGATGCCGCTGGCCTCAATAACTATGTAGTCAAAGCGCTTCTGGGCGATTATCTGGTGAATCTGCTCTACAAGGTCCATTTTCAGGGTGCAGCAGATGCAACCGTTCTGCAGTGCCACCAGACTGTCGTCGTTCATGCCTACAACGCCTCCCTGCTGGATGAGGCTGGCGTCAATGTTGACCTGGCCTATGTCATTTACTATTACGGCAAATTTTATGCCTTCGGAATTGCTGAGAATGCGGTTTACAAGTGTGGTTTTGCCGCTGCCCAGATAACCGGTGAGCAGCAGCACAGGAGTGTTTTCCGTCATAATTCTTATTGGGACTTAGAAAAGATAGTTGAATCCGATATTGTTCCACAGACCGTCACCGTCGTTATTGTCCATGGCCTTTGCGGCTTCGAACGATACCACCATGTTGTGGTTCATTATGAGTTTTACGCCGCCTCCGGCAGTGCAGTGGATGCCGTCTTCATTGCCTGACCAGATGGTGCCGTCGGCAGTCTGTTTCTGCTGCTCCAGACGGTACTGCTGGAGAACCTTGCCAGCATCGAAGAACGGGTTGAAAGCTACTGTCCAGTTCTGGTTGATGAACTTGAAGTCAACGGCACGCCAGCGCAACTCTGCATTCAGCATCCCGAAGCCGTCGCCAAGAACACCGTTACGGTTAAGTCCGCGGACCGATGCGTTTCCGCCAAGACCTTCGGTGTACATCTTGCGGAAGAACATGGTGTTGATATTGTTGGTGAAGTAGTATGGGATATCGCCCCACAGCTTTGCCTGGACAAGCAGACGGTATGCAAATGTGAGCCTGTTTCCAACAACCGGAACAAACTGGCTGCCCATGAATGTGAAGCCCAAGTTGCTGTAACCGTTGCCGTCAATCAGATCGGGGCTGTAGAACAGCGTGGCCTCGATGTTGAAACCGCGGGTGGGGTCGCTGTCATGGTCGCGGTTGTCAAATACAAGTCCGCCGCGCAGCTGGGTCACATTGCCGCCGTCCTTCTCGTCTTCCCTGATCAGGCCTTTTGCAACGTATTTTTCGTAAAGAGTGTTCTGGGTCTGGTAGTCCTTTATGTCAAGTGACGATGTGCTGATATTGTAGTATGCAATGCCGGCAGCCCAGTTGAGATTGCCGCTTATCTTTTTCTGCATGCTGGCAACAACACGGAACTGGTTGCGTGACATGAAGTTGAAGCCTGATTTTGCATTAGAGTCCGTGATAAGCATGTTGGCTTTTGGCTCCTTGTATTCGGAATTGAACGGACTGGCAAAGCCGTTGTAACCGTAGAAGCCGAACTTTGGGGCGTTGAAGTACGTTACATCGTAGAAGAACTTTCCATCGGGAATAAGGTTCTTGAAGTCTCCGTATGAACGCAGCACGCTGGATCCTTTTGTGTAGGTCGATGCCTCCACGTTGATTTTGAAATCATACTGCGGATAGTTGCTGCCGTTGCCGTAGTTGAATATGTCACAGCACAGACCGTATTGGAAACCCAGGTCCGAATCGAAACCGACTACCGGAAGAGGACCGAAGTTCCATCCGGATTTGATAATCTCCTTCTTGTCCTTTGCCTGAAACGGGAGCGCCAGTATCATGGCGGCCAGTAATGCGATTGTCTTTTTCATTTCTATGGATGTTTGGCTTATTTTGTTCTACAAACTTATACAAAATATGCCGCTTCGTTGTGTGTTTGCGGCAAAAAACGCAAAATCCGTACAGAACATAAGCCTGTTGTAAGAAAAAACCTTTACTTTGCAAACAAATCATAAAAATATAAAGCCATGAATGTAAAATCAATCTTTGAAGATGGGGACACAATTCTGAATTTGCGTGGAATATTTCAGCAGATCCATGAAAGACGGCAGAATCGCAGAGTGATGGAGTGTGATTATTCCCTGTCGGAAAAACTCCTTGACTATCTTGACAGTTGTCTGAACCGTTTCGTTCTGAAGGAACGCCTGTTTCTGAGTCCTGACATGTCAGTGTCTTTCCTTGCAGACAAGCTGCATACCAACAGGACATACGTGTCATCGGCCATACATAATCTCTATGGCGTGAGATTCAGTGAATTCGTCAATGTGCTGCGGGTGGAGTATTCAAAGAAACTGTTGAAGATAATCAGGCTGGATATGGAGCACGTGGCCACAGCCAGCGGCTTCATATATCCGTCGCAGTACACCAAGGCATTCACAAAAGTGGAAGGCATGAATCCAAGCCAGTGGAGATACAGGTTCTTTCATTTGCAGAAGGAATACTGACAGACTGTCCCGTAATCCGGCCCGATATTGCGTTTTGTCTGACTGGGCAAGTTTTTAAATTTGTTTGGAATGGATAAATTGGTTTATTCCAAACAGATTATTACCTTTACGTCCAGTTTGACAAAGATGTGCTGCACGTGAACCTGACGGGCAGCCGTATGAACATAACCGGAATATGAGAAGACATCTGTTTGTTTCAATGCTGCTGACGGCAGGCATTGTTGCGGGTGGCGATGCAGTTGCCCAGCTGTCCAAGAATCATGACAAGTTTCTTGGTAACATTACGACACAGTATCAGGTGGATTACGGTAACGAGAAGTACTACACTCTCTGGAATCAGATTACCTGCGAGAATGAATCGAAGTGGGCCTCGGTGGAGGGTACGAACAACTCGTTCAGCTGGTGGGGCAGCGACAATGCCTTCAACTATGCAAAGCAACACAACTTCCCATTCAAGTTTCATGCTCTCGTCTGGGGCTCGCAATATCCTACATGGATTGAGAGCCAGACTCCGGAGAAGCGATACAAGGAAATTGTGCAATGGATGGATAAAGTGAAGGAACATTATCCAGACCTTAAGCTTATTGACGTGGTGAACGAAGCATTGCCCGGTCACCAGCCGGGTACCCACTACTTTGAAGAAGCCTTGGGCGGTTCGGGCAAGAGTGGCTATGACTGGGTTGTGAAGGCATTTGAACTGGCACATGAACGCTGGCCAAACGCTATTCTCATCTATAACGACTTCAACACGTTCCAATGGAACACCGACGATTATATTGCATTGGTCACTGCCATCCGCGATGCCGGCGCACCGGTGGATGCCTACGGGTGCCAATCGCATGACTGTACGAATATTGAATTCTCTGCTTTCAAGTCTGCCATGACCAAGTTGCAGAACAGCATTAAGATGCCCATGTACATTACTGAGTACGACATAGGCACTACCGACGACCAACTTCAGCTTCAGCGTTACAAGGAACAGATTCCTTACATGTGGGAAGCTGACTATTGTGCAGGTGTCACTCTCTGGGGTTATATATACGGTACTACATGGACCGAAGGCGGTAACTCGGGTATCATCAAGAACGGTGTTGACCGTCCTGCTATGAAGTGGCTCAGGGAATATATGGCAACTGATGCCGCAAAGAACGCAAAGAGTCCGTTCAAGAACTTCAAGAAGGAGGCCTCGATATACGTAGGCTCCACATCTACGGTCAGAATGGAGAAGAATACCGAGGCCAGGATAAGAATCCGTGCAAGTCTGGCAACGAAGACCATCGACCATATCGATTTCTATATTGACAACAAACTGACAGACGCTCCAATAAAGGAGAAGGACGGTGAATATTACGTGATGTTTACTCCTGACAAGGCAGGTAAATATAGTCTGAAAGCTGTGGTTGTTGACACTGAAGGTACAAAGTATGAACGTGTGTCCTCTCTTACAGCTACAAATCCACGTTCCGCTTTCAAGGGCGATATTGCCGTTCCAGGCACACTTGAGGCTGAAAACTTTGACAAGGGCGATGAAGGCGTGACTTACCATGACTCGAATCCGTCCAAGGAAGGTGATGGCAGCAGTTATCGTACTGACGGGGGTGTCGATGTGGTCAGGTGCAACGGCGGCTATGCCCTAGGTTATACCATTTCAGGCGAGTGGATGGAATATACCGTTGACGTGAAGGAACCGGGACAGTATTCATACGATGCAGTGGTTTCGTCAGGTACGGGCAATTCATCGTTCTCCATCAGTCTTATGAGTGACGATGGTGCGGCAACCCAGCTTGCTTCCGTGACAGTTCCGAAGACAGCCGACAATGACTGGAGCAAATATACCACAGTTCACGGCAACCTGTCAAAGAACCTGAATGCAGGCAGGCAGATTATCAGAATATCGATTACCGGTTCAAGCTGCAACATAGACAAGCTGAATTTTATTTGCACACAGCCTACCGGTGTGGATGAAACCGTCAGTGTTACCGGCGCCACATACGGGGTTTATACGTTATCGGGCGCCTATAAAGGGAAATTTGCCGCCGAGGGAACTTCGGACATACCTGGCAGACTTCTCGAACTTACCGGTAAGGGCGGTTTGTACATAATAAGGAACTTGAATACAAACGAGTCAAAATTGCAGTTGGCTTGGTAACGGAACAACGACGAAATAACAGGAACGCAATATGAACAGTAAAATCCAGGAACTCACAGACCGAATCTACAACGAGGGTGTCGCTAAAGGACAGGCTCAGGCCGATCAGATTGTCGCTCAGGCGCAGCAGCAGGCCGAAGCATTGACGGACAATGCGAAAAAGGAGGCTGCCAAAATCATTGCCGATGCTGAAAAAGACAGCAGGGCACATTCCGAGAACGTTCTCAAGGAACTGAAACTTCAGTCTCAGCAGGCATTGGGAGCTCTTAAGTCGGAGATTGCGACGGTGATAACAAACCGTATAGTTGACGAGTCGGTGGAAGGCTTCTGTACAAATCAGGAGGCATTCAATTCATTCATTCTTGAAATAGCAAAGAACTGGAATGGTGCTCAGGCCCCGGTCATTGCCACGACTCAGGCTGACAGTCTCAGAACGTATTTTATGACCAGAGCCAAGGAACTTTTGGACGGTGGTCTGGAAATCAGACAGGTTGGCGGCCGTACCGCTTTTTTCTCAATCCAACCCAAGGACGGTTCATACAAACTTGATTTCGGTCAGCAGGAATTTGAGAGCTGGCTCAAGTCGATTCTGCGTGAACAGCTGGTTGAAGTGCTGTTCTGATAACTTTTCACTGGACAATGGGCAAATACTATTATCTGGTGGCGGGTCTTGCCAATCTTGACGGAGATGACGGCAAGCCACAGCTTACTCTGGAGGATTTTCGCAGTGAAGTTCTTCCTCAGGTAAGTGCGTCTGACCGCCGTCTGCTGGAATTGCCTTCAGTGGAAGCAGACTGCCGCCGTCTGGCCGCTTTTCTGGAGGACAGATCAGTTCCGGAAACAGAACAGGAGGGACTGCTGACAGCGGCACAGCTTGAAGATGCCGTCAGTCAGGCAAAGTCAGGAGAGAGCCGCCCCGATTATATTCCCGTATTCATGTGGGAGTGCTTATGCAGTTTACTGCAGCAGGATAACGGCGACAGGATAACCGACCGTCTTCTGGCAGCCTTCTATGAATATGCCATCGGTTCGGACAACGCTTTTGTAAGTGACTGGTACCGCTTCAATATGGATCTCGGCAATGTGCAGACAGCGATGGCTGCACGCAAATACGGTCTGGAAGTGCAGAAACTTGTTGTCGGTGACAGTGAAACTGCAAAACAGCTGTGTTCCAGCGGTGCGCGTGACTGGGGACTTTCCGGAGAACTGGATTTCCTGGATGAACTGCAGCGCATAAGTGACGAACAGGACCTTGCCAGGCGTGAGCATCTGGTGGATATGATGCGTTGGAAATGGCTTGAGGAAAACAGCTTTTTCTCATTCTTTTCTGTGGAATACCTGTTTTCCTATATGGAAAGGCTTTCAATAGCATGGCGTTGGAACAGCCTTGACCATGAGGGGGGCGAGAAAATACTCAGAGGACTGATAGGAGAACTCAAGGGACAGGTGCAGGTGCCTGACGGATTCGATAACAATTAAAAATACAATAAATGGCTACAAAAGGAACAGTATGCGGAGTCATTGCCAACATGGTCACTCTGAAGGTTGACGGACCTGTTGCACAGAATGAAATCTGCTATATTGAAACCGGCGGTGACAGGCTTATGTCCGAGGTTATCAAAGTGGTGGGGGACAATGTCTATGTGCAGGTCTTTGAGAGTACCCGCGGACTCAAGGTCGGCGCTCCTGCAGAATTTGCCGGACACATGCTTGAGGTGACTCTCGGTCCCGGTATGCTGTCACACAATTATGACGGTCTTCAGAATGACCTGGACAAGATGACGGGCGTTTTCCTGAAACGCGGAGAATACACTTTCCCTCTTGACTATGAGCAGATATGGCATTTCAAGCCTCTGGTTGCAGCGGGAGACACGGTAGTTGCATCGGCCTGGATGGGCGAGGTCATAGAGAACTTCCAGAAACTCAAGATTATGGCTCCGTTCCAGCTTGAAGGAAAATATACGGTCAAGTCAATAGTCGGCGAAGGCGATTACCACATTAATGACACCATTGCCGTAATTGAGAATGAACAGGGCGAGACGGTCAGCGTGAACATGATTCAGAAATGGCCTGTTAAGGTGCCTATGACCAACTACAGGGAGAAACCGCGTCCGTTCAAGCTTCTTGAGACAGGCGTGCGCTCAATCGATACGCTTAATCCGATTGTTGAAGGTGGAACCGGATTCATTCCCGGACCTTTCGGTACTGGCAAGACGGTGCTCCAGCATGCCATTTCAAAGCAGGCCGAGGCCGATATAGTAATCATTGCCGCATGCGGTGAACGTGCCAACGAGGTAGTGGAGATCTTCACCGAGTTCCCTGAACTGGATGACCCGCATACCGGTCGCAAGCTTATGGAGCGTACCATAATAATAGCCAATACGTCGAACATGCCTGTAGCCGCCCGTGAGGCATCGGTTTATACGGCTATGGCCATTGCGGAATACTATCGTTCCATGGGATTGCGCGTTCTGCTTATGGCCGATTCCACCAGCCGCTGGGCACAGGCTCTGCGCGAAATGTCCAACCGTATGGAGGAGCTTCCGGGTCCCGATGCCTTCCCGATGGATATTTCGTCAATAATAGCAAACTTCTACGGGCGCGCCGGTTATGTAAAACTCAACAACGGACAGTCCGGTTCAATCACTTTCATAGGAACGGTATCACCGGCAGGCGGTAACCTGAAGGAACCTGTTACGGAAAATACCAAGAAGGTTGCAAGGTGCTTCTATGCTCTGGAACAGGAACGTGCCGACCGTAAGCGCTATCCGGCCATCAATCCGATTGATTCATATTCAAAGTATCTTGACTATCCTGAATTCCAGCAGTACATTTCGGGAATCATTGACGCTGACTGGACTGAAAAGGTCAACGAACTGAAGACACGTCTGCAGCGTGGCAAGGAAATTTCGGAACAGATCAACATTCTTGGCGATGACGGCGTTCCAGTCGATTATCATGTCACGTTCTGGAAATCGGAACTTATCGATTTTATTGTGCTTCAGCAGGATGCTTTCGATGAGATAGACGCTGTAACGCCTCTGGCCCGCCAGCGTGCTATTGTTGACCGTGTCATTGACATATGCCATTCGCAGTTCAGGTTCGATAGCTTCCTTGAAGTGACTGACTGGTTCAAACAGATCATCAACCTGCTCAAGCAGATGAACTACAGCGAGTTCGAAAGTGATAAGTACAAGGAGTTTGAACAGAAGTTGCAACTGCTGCTTGACGAACGTAAAACCGCCTAACCTACAAGAAATATGACAACAAAGGCTTTTCAGAAAATATACACCAAAATAAGCCAGATAACCAAGGCTACCTGTTCGCTCTACGCTCAGAATGTGGGTTATGACGAACTGGCCGTCATTGACGGACGTCTGGCACAGGTCGTGAAGATTGAGGGTGACGAGGTTACGTTACAGGTGTTTCAGGGAACAGGCGGTATTCCGACCAACGCTGAGGTTGTATTCATGGGCGAGGCTCCAAGCCTCAAGGTGAGTGAACAGCTTGCAGGACGTTTTTTTAACGCATACGGCGACCCCATTGACGGGGGCCCTGAGGTGGAGGGAAAGGAAGTCGAGATAGGCGGCCCGTCGGTGAACCCTGTACGCCGCAAGCAGCCGTCGGAACTTATTGCCACAGGTATTGCGGGCATTGACCTGAACAATACTCTGGTATCGGGCCAGAAGATACCGTTCTTTGCAGATCCGGACCAGCCTTTCAATCAGGTTATGGCTACGGTGGCCATGCGTGCCCAGGCCGACAAGATTATTCTGGGAGGTATGGGTATGACGAACGATGACTATCTGTATTTCAAGAACGTGTTCTCGAATGCAGGTGCCATGGACCGCATAATAGGTTTCATGAACACAACCCAGGACCCTGCGGTTGAACGTCTGCTTGTTCCCGATATGGCACTTACCGCTGCCGAGTACTTTGCAGTCGAGAAGAACGAAAAGGTACTGGTGCTTTTGAGCGATATGACATCGTATGCCGATGCTCTTGCCATTGTATCGAACCGCATGGACCAGATTCCGTCAAAGGACTCCATGCCCGGCTCGCTGTATTCGGACCTTGCGAAGATTTACGAAAAGGCTGTGCAGTTCCCTGCCGGCGGTTCAATTACCATCATTGCCGTTACAACCCTGTCGGGTGGCGACATTACACATGCCGTTCCTGACAATACCGGTTACATTACCGAGGGCCAGCTGTTCCTGCGCCGTGATACCGAGATAGGAAAGGTTATCGTTGATCCGTTCCGTTCACTGTCACGACTCAAGCAGCTTGTCAACGGAAAGAAAACCCGTGATGACCATCCGCAGGTCATGAACGCGGCAGTGCGTCTTTATGCCGATGCATCGAATGCACGTACCAAGGTCGAGAACGGTTTTGACCTGACCGATTATGACGAGCGTGCACTGGCCTTTGCCAGGGATTATTCAGACCAGCTGCTGGCAATTGATGTCAATCTTGATACGACTCAGATGCTTGATGTGACATGGGGACTGTTTGCAAAATATTTCAAGCCCGACGAGGTCAATATCAAGGCTGCCATGGTTGAGAAGTACTGGCCCAAGAATTAAAAGAGTATGTCCATCAGGTTCCAATATAACAAGACTTCGCTCCAGCAGCTTGAAAAGCAGCTGAAAATACGTATGCGCACCTTGCCGATTATTAAGAGCAAGGAGAGTGCGCTGCGTGTCGAGGTGAAGAAATGCAAGGACAGCCTGACAACACTGAATGCCGAACTGGAGCAGGGCATTATGCGTTATGATTCCATGTTCGCCCTATGGAATGAATTTGATCCGACTCTGGTCAGCGTGAAGGACGTGAATCTGAGCATAAAGAAGATTGCCGGTACACGTATTCCTGTCCTTGACGGAGTTGAGTTCCAGGTAAAGGATTTCAGTCTGTTCAGCCAGCCGAAATGGTACTATGACGGCATAAGCATACTTGAGGATCTGGCCCGTGCAGCCATTCTGTGTGAATTCACCCAGGCAAAGCTGGCATTGCTGGAGAAGGCCCGCAAGAAAACCACACAGAAAGTGAACCTTTTCGAAAAGGTGCAGATTCCGGGGTATGAGGATGCCATAAGAAAGATAAAGCGTTTCATGGAGGACGAGGAGAATCTTTCCAAGTCCAGTCAGAAAATCCTGAAATCGCTTCTGGAACAGCGTGCAACCAAAAAAGCTGAGCAGGAGTCATGATTACGAAAATGAAAAAACTGGACTTCCTGGTATTCCACAGGGAGTATGATGCTTTCCTTGAACAGCTCCGTTCGCTTGGCGTGGTGCATGTTTCAACCATCAAACAGGGGACAGCTGCACCCGATACAGCTCTCGGTGCGGATTTGAAGACTCTTGCAAGGCTTCAGACTGCCCTTGCCGCATTCGAGAACGTGAAACAGACCGATGGAAACGCTGCAGACGGTTCACTCAGTGCCGATGAGGTTCTTGAACGTTACGATGCGCTCATGAACACCAGGGCCGCCCTTGAACAGAGTCTTCAGGTCCTGTCGCGTGAACGTGCCCAATTGCAGCCGTGGGGCGATTTTGAACCATCCAAGGTTGAACTTCTGGAAGAGGCCGGCTATATGCTTGGTTTTTACGTGTGCCCGCTGAAATCGTTCAGTGAAGAGTGGGTTGAAAAGTACGATGCCATAAAAGTCGGCAACGACAGGCAAAGAATATATTTTGTCACTCTGACAAAACCTGGAGTACAACTTGATATTGATGCCGAAGTGTGTCATCTGCCTGACACTTCATTGTCTGCCATAGACGCGCGTGAAATGGAAGTAAAGGCCAGAATCAATGCCATTCCGCAACAGATGGCCGAACTTGCCAGATCGGGATTGTCGGTACTTGAACGGGCTGTAAGCGAAACTTCAGACAGAATCAGCCTGGAAAAGGTGAAGCTTTCCGGCGAGAAGACCTGCGATGATTCGCTTGTGCTTCTTGAAGGGTGGGCTCCAGCATCGCAGACCGACGCTATTCTGGAGCGTCTTGTTGATACCGGCGTGTTCTGTGATGTCCTGGATCCCGAAGTCGGTGATGATATTCCAATACGTCTGGACAACAACAGGTTTGCCAGACTGTTTGAGCCTCTGACCAAGCTCTATATGCTTCCCACATACTATGAGCTGGATCTGACGCTTATCTTTGCTCCGTTCTTCATGCTGTTCTTCGGACTTTGTCTTGGAGACATAGGCTACGGACTGCTGATGATAGTGGCGCTTCCCATATTCACAAAGCTGTTCCAGCTGATTAATCCGGAGTTTTCTAAGTGGCTGGTTGTTCTGTTCGGCGCAAGTACGATGTTGTGCGGACTGCTTTCCGGCTCTTTTTTCGGCTTCAGTCTGTACAGTCTGAACATATCGTTCATTGCGGATATGAAAGAGCTTCTGTATAGGGAGAATTCACAGATGTTCACCATATCGCTGTATATCGGTGTGGTTCAGATATTGTTGGGTATGGCAGTAAAGGCTGTAAATCTTACTGTCCAGACCGGGTTCAAGTCTGCAATCGGCACTTTGGGGTGGCTGCTTTTACTGATTACGGTAATTGTGGCTGTGGTGACAGGAACAGGGTTTGGCAATCCTGTAGTCATTGCACTTATTTCTATTGCCTGCGTTGGAATATTCCTGCTCAACAGTCCTGGCAGAAACCCGCTGCTGAACATCGGTCTCGGTCTGTGGGACACTTACAACATGGCGACCGGACTTCTGGGCGACGTGCTGTCGTATGTCCGTCTGTTCGCTTTGGGACTGTCGGGAGGCATACTTGCAAATGTATTCAACAGTATGGCAACAGGAATGAGTCCGGATATACCGGTGGTAGGTTTCATTGTGACGGCGCTGATTTTTGTCATAGGTCATGCACTCAATATCTTTATGAACATTCTGGGTGCTGTGGTGCATCCTATGCGACTTACATTTGTCGAGTTCTTCAAGAATGCCGGATATACGGGCGGAGGAACGGAATACAGACCTTTCCGCAGAGAAGGAGGGACTGCAACGGAGTGACTGTTTGAACAGTAGAGTATCAACAATATAAATTATACAATTATGTCAAGTTTGTTTTTAGCTTATTTGGGCGTTGCCCTGATGATTGCACTTTCAGGTATTGGCAGTGCATTTGGTGTGACAATTACCGGTAATGCCGCCGTTGGTGCTTTGAAGAAGGTCGATAAGTTTGGTAACTTCATTGTGCTTACCGCGCTTCCGGGTACACAGGGCCTTTATGGTTTTGCCGGTTACTTTATTTTTGCCAACATGTTCGGCGTGCTGACCGATGCCATTACCCCGCTTCAGGCTTGTGCCGTATTCGGCGGCGGCCTTGCACTTGGTCTGGTAGGCCTGTTTTCGGCTATACGTCAGGGTCAGGTATGCGCCAACGGTATTGCAGGCATAGCACAGGGACACGATGTATTCAGTAAGACTCTGATTCTTGCCGTATTCCCGGAACTGTATGCCATTGTGGCTCTTGCCGGTGTGTTCCTTATCGGTTCGTCGCTGTAAAGTCTGAAAAAATATAGGCGGATATAAGGTTTTTCGGTAACTTTGCAGCCTGATATCGGGAGTCAGTTATGACAAATGCAAGGATAAAACCGGATTATATTTTCTCCGTCAGTTGGGAGGTGTGCAATAAGGTGGGTGGAATTTACACTGTGCTTTCCACCCAGGCCAAGACATTGCAGCAGAAGTCTGGCGCTACCCTCATTTACATTGGTCCGGATATTTGGCAGAACCGCGAAAACGCGCTGTTCATCGAGGACAGGACACTTTATCCCGATTGGATTAGTTCATTTAGGGCAACCGAAAACATTTCCGTACGCATGGGCAGGTGGAACATACCCGGCAAGCCCATGGTCATGCTTATTGACTTTGCTGCCTGTTACGGTGACAGAAACAGCATCTATGCCAGAGCATGGGACTTGTACAAGGTCGATTCACTTCACGCTTACGGTGATTACGATGAGTCGTCGATGTTCTCGCTTGCCGCCGCTTTGACGGTGCGCAGCTTCTACAACTATGCCATCGGTCCGAATTTCAAAGTGGTCTATCATGCGCATGAATGGATGACCGGGCTGGGTGCCCTCATGATAAAGCACTTCATTCCGCAGATTGCAACCGTATTCACAACGCATGCCACATCGATAGGACGTTCCATCTGCGGAAACGGCAAGCAGCTGTACCGGTATTTCGAGGGCTATCACGGAGATCAGATGGCTCAGGAACTGAACATGGAGTCAAAGCATTCCATCGAGAAACAGACTGCACATAACGTTGACTGTTTCACGACCGTCAGCGACATTACCGCCAGAGAATGTGCACAACTGCTGGAAATCACTCCGCACGTCATAACCAAGAACGGTTTCGAGAACGGTTTTGTTCCGTCTGCCGGAATTTTTGAGGCACGTCGTGCCGAGGCACGCAGGTCAATACTCAAGGTTGCCAATGCGCTTTTCGGTACAAGGTGGGACGATGATACACAGATAATAGGAATAGGAGGACGCAATGAGTTCCACAACAAGGGTATTGACCTGTTTCTGGATTCACTGCGTAATCTGCGTGACAGCGGTCTGGCCGACGGGCATAATGTTCTGGCTCTGATAAATGTTCCGGCATGGGTAAGAGAGGCCAGAAAGGACCTCCAGAATTCAGTCGTCCAGAATTCAGTCGCCAGGCCCCTGAATTCGCCGTTCATTACGCACTGGCTGCATAACATGGCCGAAGACAGCATCGTGTCGGCTCTAGTCTGCAACGGCTGGGGCAACAGCCAGTCTGACAATGTGAAAATCATGTTCGTTCCCTGTTATCTGGACGGCAATGACGGCATTTTCAACAGAACGTATTATGATTTGCTGATAGGTCAGGATCTGGCGATATTCCCATCGTATTATGAGCCATGGGGCTATACTCCGCTTGAAAGTGCCGCTTTCCATGTTCCGACCGTCACATCCGATCTGGCCGGATTCGGCCTATGGGTGAACTCTGAAACCGGCCATGACGCAGACCTTGCCGACGGCGTTGCTGTGGTGCATCGTGATGATGACAACTGGAATCAGGCATCGGATCATATCCGTGACATCATTACCCGGTGGCTGGATATGGATAGCGGACAGCGTGATGCTGTACGCAGCGCTGCGGCCGGTGTGGCATCGAAAGCGCTGTGGAAGAACTTCATAGGCAGCTACCTTGAAGCTTATGACATGGCACTAAAGGCGGCGTCGGCAAGATGTCACGACAATTGAAAATGTATTTTTACGACATAAGATGAAAATCAGGACAAGTAATTCAAATCAGCCTCTGTGGCACGAAATCAACGTCAAGTCAAGGGTTCCCGAAGCATTGGAGAAACTTGACGAAATGGCCCATAACATCTGGTGGGTATGGAATCAGGAAGCTAAAGATCTTTATAAGAACATAGATCCTGCATTGTGGACCAGGATTCATCACAATCCGGTTCAGATGCTGGCATCGCTGGGATATGAAAAACTTGAAGAACTGTCAAAAATGAAGTCTTTCATTGACAACATGGAGGCAGTCTATAGGAATTTCCGCAATTATATGGATCAGGAGCCTGACAGGACACGTCCGTCGGTTGCATATTTCTGCATGGAATATGGTCTTACCCATGTGCTCAAAATATATTCGGGCGGCCTTGGCGTACTGGCCGGCGACTATATGAAGGAGGCCAGCGACAGCAATGTGGATATGGTAGGTGTGGGCTTTCTGTACCGTCACGGCTATTTTACCCAGACGCTGTCAATGGATGGCCAGCAGATTGCCAACTATGAGCCGCAGGATTTCTCCACTCTGCCCATTGAGCGTGTATTCAAGGCCGATGGCGAGCCTCTGACAGTTGCCGTTCCCTACATAAACTATACCGTTTACGCTTCAATCTGGAAGGTCAATGTGGGCCGCGTGTCGCTGTATCTTATGGATACCGACAACGAGCTGAACAGCGAGTATGACCGTCCCATCACATCACAGCTTTACGGCGGTGACTGGGAAAACCGTCTCAAGCAGGAGATTCTGCTGGGCATAGGCGGTATGCTTACACTTGAAGCACTCGGAATAAAGAAGGATATATATCACTGCAACGAAGGACATGCCGCACTGTGCAACCTGTACCGTCTGACGCAGTACGTTAAGCAGGGCCTGACATTCAATCAGTCAATGGAGGTTGTAAGGGCATCGGCTCTATATACGGTGCACACTCCCGTGCCTGCAGGTCATGACTATTTTGACGAGAGCCTGTTTGGCAAGTATATGGGCGGCTATGCCCAGCAGCTTGGTATTTCATGGGACGAACTCATGGGTATGGGACGCACCAATCCCGAGGACCATGGCGAGCGTTTCTGCATGTCAACGTTTGCGTGCAACACCTGTCAGGAGGTTAACGGCGTAAGCTGGCTGCACGGTGAGGTTTCAAAGAAAATGTTCAATGGCATATGGAAGGGCTATTTCCCAGAGGAAAGTCATGTCGGTTATGTGACCAATGGCGTGCACATGCCTACATGGGCTTCGAAGGAGTGGATGGAACTGTACAGGAAACACTTCAAGGAAGGGTTTATCAAAGACCAGTCCAATGCGGGACTGTGGGAGGCCATTTACGATGTTCCGGACGAAGTGATCTGGAACCAGCATCTCAGTTTGAAGAACCAGCTTGTTGAATTCATCCGTCAGAGTTTCCGTGAAAGCTGGCTCAAGAATCAGGGTGATCCGTCAAGAATCGTATCCCTTCTGGAGAAAATTAATCCGAAGGCTCTGACCATAGGTTTCGGCCGTCGCTTTGCAACATACAAGCGCGCACATCTGCTGTTCACAGACCTTGACCGTCTGGCCAGGATTGTCAATAACCCTAAGTATCCGGTACAGTTCCTGTTTACCGGCAAGGCTCATCCGCACGATGGTGCTGGTCAGGGTCTTATCAAGCAGATTATTGACATAAGCCGCCGTCCCGAGTTCCTTGGCAAGATTATATTCCTTGAGAACTACGATATGCATGTTGCCCGCCGTCTGGTATCGGGCGTTGATATCTGGTTGAACACTCCGACACGTCCTCTTGAGGCATCGGGTACAAGCGGCGAGAAGGCATTGATGAACGGTGTTGTCAACCTGTCTGTTCTTGACGGCTGGTGGTACGAAGGATACCGCAAGGGCGCCGGCTGGGCTCTTACCGACAAGCGTACTTATCAGAATCAGGCATATCAGGATCAGCTTGATGCTGCTACCATCTATTCTCTGCTTGAGAATGAGATATTGCCGCTGTACTATGACCAGGATAAGAGCGGCATGTCAAAGGGCTGGGTCAAGACAATGAAGAACTCTATTGCCCAGATAGCTCCGCATTATACAATGAAGCGCCAGCTTGATGACTATTACAGTAAGTTCTATTGCAAGCTGGCAGAGCGTTCGCATGCGCTTATGGAGAACAATTACCAGAAGGCCCGCGAGCTGGCTGCCTGGAAGGAAGTGGTTGCCGAACGCTGGGATTCCATACAGGTTATAAGTTCAACCAAGAGCGACAATGTGCTTCAGAACCAGCTTGAAAGCGGCAAGCCGTATTCAATGGAATATGTGATAGACGAGCAGGGACTTGACGATGCCGTTGGCGTGGAGATGGTGGTTATGCGTACCGATGCCGATGGTCAGGAGGTTCTTGATCACGTTGTTCCTCTTGAACTTGTGAAGCGTGAGGGTAATCTGTACACATTCCACGGTCAGACAAAGAATGACCTTTCAGGCACGTTCCGCATTTGCTACCGTATGTATCCCAAGAACTCTGATCTGGCACACCGTCAGGACTTCTGCTATGTGAAGTGGTTCTATTGAACGGAGTACATGAAACAAAAAACAGCCCGCTTTGGCGGGCTGTTTTTTGTTCACTGTAGTTGAAGGGACAGATTATTCTTCGGAGCCCTTGTATTCGGCGTTCAGGCCTTTGATTACATCGGCGGTAATGTCCATTGCGTCGTCCGAGTACAGAAGGGCGGCTTTTGAAATAATCATGTTGTAGCCGTGTTCCTTGTTGTATTCCTTAAGGAAGGCGTCAATGGCATCGCTGATCTTCTGGGCGTTGTTGGCGTTTTCAATCTCCAGTTCCTGGCTGTATTTGGCCTGTTTCTCCTGAATTGCCTGTGCCTTCTTGTCAAGACGGTTCTGCTCTGATGCTGCACGTTCCTCGCTTGAAAAGACGTTGTTCTGAATTTTCTTGCGGAAGTCGCTGATTTCCTTGTCAAGCTTGTTGGCCTCTTCGGTCAGTATGAGACGGTAATTCTCCTCCTTGCGCATAAGACCTTCGTTGAGGTCAAGGCAGAAGTTGTAGCTCTTCAAGAGTGAGTCGACGTTGACCACTGCAATCTTAAGACCCGTTGTCGGAACCGATGTGCGGTTCTCGTTCCCGTTGTCCTGGCTGCTTGCCGGAGCCTGCTGGCACTGGCAGAAAAACAATACGGCCAAAGCCGCAGCGATAGATTTGAATTTCATTATACAGGTTTATTTGGTTTCACTTCTTTCCTTCACAGCCATCGGGTTGTCCTTCCGTGCCTGTGCGTCCTGTGTTTCAACGCATCCGATGCCGCGTTTTCTCATTGCGGGGTTCTTTCCAACGTGAATATTGGGAAAGTGTCCGTTCTTCCTTATCCAGATACCTGCTGACAGAAGTGCTACTCCGGCAAGCAGGAAAACGGCAGCTATCAGAAATGTTGAAAACATAAGCGTGCGAAGATAGTTATTTCTGCGCTTATTGCCGTATATTTGGGGTAAAAATTAACACAATGAACTGTAACAGCAAACTGTCGGACAGGGTTATGGACATCTTTGCCCGTATATGCGGCATTCCGCGTCCGTCGGGACATGAAGAACAGATAGGCGGGTTTCTTATGGACTTTGCTGCCGTTCACGGGCTGGAATCTGAAATGGACAGAACCGGCAATGTCATTATACGCAAGGCGGCAACAGCCGGCATGGAAAAATGTGAAACCGTGATCCTTCAGGCGCATCAGGATATGGTATGTGAAAAGGATGCATCGCTCAGCCACGATTTCATGACCCAGCCCATTGAGACGTACGTAGAAGACGGCTGGCTCAAGGCCAGAGGCACGACACTCGGTGCCGATGACGGTATGGGCATAGCCATGGCGCTTGCCATACTTGAGGCCGATGACATTGCACACGGCCCGCTTGAATGCCTTTTCACCGTATCGGAGGAAACAGGACTTACAGGCGCAATGAATCTGGAACCCGGAGTCCTGAAGGGGCGTATGCTCATAAATCTTGATTCCGAGGACGAAGGACAGATTTTCATTGGCTGCGCAGGCGGAATGAATACCGGCATTACATTCGATTACAAGCCGGAATCGGTACCTGCGGGCTATTTCTTCCTTCAGATTGATATTGACGGACTGCACGGAGGACATTCGGGCGACGACATAGACAAGGGGTACGCCAATGCCAACAAGCTTCTTGCACGCTTCCTGTGCCAGTCAATGGAAAAGTATGATATGCGCCTTTGCAGCATATCGGGCGGCAATCTGTCGAACGCCATACCGCGCGACGCACGTGCTGTCATTGCCATACCATCGGCCCAGAAAGAGAGCATAAGAATCGATTTCAATATCTTTGCCAGTCAGATTGAAAACGAATTCCATGCTACGGAACACGGTATGGTTTTCAGAATGGCATCGGCCATGACGGCAGAATGTATTGAAAACGCCGTTGCCCGTAACATTGTCAGGGCGCTGGCGGCTGTCCACAATGGCGTGTATGCCATGAGCATGGATGTGAAAGGTCTGGTCGAGACATCGTCGAACCTTGCCAGCATACGCACAGAAAACGGACAGGTCAGGGTCGTCACCAGCCAGCGCAGCTCCGTTGAAAGTGCAAAGCTGGCCGTGCGTCAGGCTGTGGCATCGTGCTTTGAAATGGCCGGGGGCAGTGTTGAAAGCACCGACGGATATCCCGGCTGGACTCCCAACCCGGATTCCGGACTGCTTGCCATTGCCGTGTCGGCATATTCTTCACTGTTTGGCCATGAACCTAAGGTAAGGGCAATTCATGCCGGTCTTGAATGCGGGCTTTTCCTGGAGTCTTATCCCTATCTGGACATGATATCGGTAGGACCTACGCTGCGCGGTGTCCATTCCCCTTCGGAACGTCTTGAGCTGGCAACCGTGCCGATGGTTCTTGCACATGTAATTGCAATCTTAGCCGGTATTCCAAGGTGAATCTGCGAATAGAAGACAGACTGGTGCGCTATGACATGGGGCAGGGGGCCGAAGCCTTTTCGCCCATGTCCGATGCAGCCCTGCCATATCATGTTGTCCAGGGGCATCAGGTGCATGGCAGCAGAATAGCCGTTGTTGACAGTGACCGTCTGACCAGAGCCGACCTTGAGGGATTTGACGCCTTTGTGACCAATGTTCCGGGCATAGCGCTTGGTGCGCGTACGGCCGACTGCGTGCCTGTGCTGCTGTACGACCCTGTAAACCGTGCAGTTGCGGCAGTCCACTCCGGATGGAAGGGAACCGTCCTGAAGATAGCTGCATCGGTTCTGGAGCGTATGCGTGAACTGTACGGTACCGATGCGGCAAATGTGAATGCCGTGATAGGCCCGAGCATTGGACCTGACAGTTTCCAGATTGGGACCGAGGTCGCTGACAGCTTCTCGGCTGCGGGCTTCCCCATGACTGAGATACTGACAGATCGGGGTGAGCGTGTTCCGGGTACAATGCAGGGCGGTCTTCATCTGGACCTGTGGAAAGCCAATGAGTGGATACTGCGCACGGCGGGGGTGAAGCGGCAGTCCATCCTTGTTGCCGGAATCGATACATACGCTGACGCGCGTTTCTTTTCGGCCCGGCGTGAAGGTGCAGCCTGCGGCAGAACCGTCAATACCATAAGACTGGTGTAGCAGTCAAGAACGTTTTTCCTTATCTTTGCGTGAAAATGAAGTGTAACTAACCGATAACCTATAATGAGAAAACATCTTTCTTTGGCACTTGCCATGCTGGCAGCCTGCCAGTTTGTATCGGCGCAGATTCAGGATCTGGCCAGCCCCGACGGCAAACTTGTTGTGTCCTTCAAACTGACCGACACTGACAATCCAACCTATTCAGTCAAATATGAAGGCAGGGATATGCTTATGGATTCCCCTATAGGCATAATGCTGGATATGGGTGCAAAACCTACTCTCCAGGGGCTTCCGCAGGGACGCGATGCCGGAACCGGCGACTTTACCAAAGGTCTCAGCCTTGTGAATGTTACCGACAAAGCCGCCACTGTGGACTATTCGCTTGACCGCATTAAAAAGGCTCATGTAAACCACGAATATGTCCAGCGCGTAATTGAACTGCAGAATGCCTCAAGGCAGAAAATAGAGTTCGAATTCCGTGTAAGCAACAACGATGTTGCCATACGTTATAACCTGCGTCCGGGTCAGCAGCGCAACAGTACCCGCGTGCTGTTTGAGAACACAGGTTTTACTTTCCCTGACGGGACCACCACTTTCCTGACTGACCAGAGCGATGCCATGATAGGCTGGCAGCGTACAAAACCAAGTTACGAGGAAGGCTATACCAATGACGGTCCTATGGACAAGAAGTCAGGTTACGGGCACGGCTACACATTTCCCGGACTGTTCCATGTAGGTGACAACGGATGGGTGCTGCTTTGCGAGACCGGTGTCAGCAGCAGATACTGCGGATGCCGTCTGGGCGACTGCGTGAACAATACCTACAAGATAGAGTTCCCCATGCCCGAAGAGAACAACGGCATAGGTACCACCTGTCCTGCCGTACGCCTGCCGGGCTCAACGCCGTGGCGTACCATTACCGTGGGTTCCACTCTTGCTCCCATTGTTGAGACCACTGTGATGTGGGACTATGTGGAGCCGGTATTTGAAACCGCACATGAATACAAGTACGGACGCGGTACATGGAGCTGGATTGTATGGCAGGATGCATCGTGCAACTGGGACGACCAGGTAAAGTTCATTGACCTGGCAAGCGCCATGGATTTCGAATACATTCTGATTGATGCCGGCTGGGACCAGAATATAGGCTATGACCGTATGGAGGAACTGATAAAGTACGCCAACTCTAAGAATGTTGACGTGTTCCTGTGGTATTCGTCAAGCGGCAACTGGAATGACATTACCCAGAGCCCCATCAACAAGATGGACAATGCCGTTGTACGCAAAAAGGAAATGGCATGGCTTGAAAAGGTCAACTGCAAGGGCGTCAAGATTGACTTCTGGGGCGGCGACAAGCAGGAGACCATGAAACTCTATGAGGAAGTTCTTTCCGATGCCGATGACCACGGCCTCATGTGTATATTCCACGGCTGTACCATGCCTCGCGGATGGGAGCGCATGTATCCCAACTATGTGGGTTCCGAGGCTGTACTTGCCAGCGAGAACATGTATTTCGGTCAGGGCGCCTGCAACGAGGAAGCCTTCAAGGCTACACTGCATCCGTTCATCCGCAACACCATGGGATGCATGGAGTACGGCGGCTGCTTTATGAACTGCATTCTCAACAAGCAGAATGCCGGCCGCGGCTCAAAGCTTATGACAGGTCCCATTTTCCAGCTTGCCACGCAGATTGTCTATCAGAACCCCATACAGAACATTGCCATCTGCCCCAACAACCTTGAAGATGCTCCAAAAATCTGCATGGACTGGCTCAAGACTTCGCCCACGCAGTGGGAAGATACAAAGTTCGTTGCCGGCTATCCGGGCAAGTATGTGATCATTGCACGCAAGGACATAGACGGCAAATGGCACGTAGCAGGCATGAACGCCACGGATGAAGTAATTAGAACAAAGATTGACCTTTCGTTCCTGGGCGACGGTGAAGCTGCTCTCTACAGTGACGATGCCTCGTTTGAGAATCCGTCGCTCAGTACTGTCAAGCTTAAGGCAAAGAAGGGCTATCTGATGGAAATAGCACCGGCTGGAGGTGTTATTTTGGAGAAGTGATTTAACAATCGGGCAAAAATCAAGTCTTATAGGTAGAAAGACATTAGACCTGAGTATTATGAAAACAAATGCTTTTTTGACGTCGGCAGTAGTATTGCTGCTTGCCGGTGGTGCTGTACAGGCACAGTCCCGCAGTGTCGGAAACAATCGTACGACAGGTGTGACAGCTGTCTCGTCAAGGCCTGCCGAACCTGACAGGGTTGTCAGCAGCCGGGCTTCGGAACCGGACCGTGTGGTAAGTGACCGCAGACAACCCGTCAGACAGGGTGTGACAGTCAAAAGGGCCGAACAGCGCGTTCCTAAAAGGAATGATATCCGTATGTACAATGAGAAACGCATCATTGTCATGGAGAGGTCACGCAGGGAACTCTGGCCGATAAGTGACTATGCCATAAGGGAGATAGGCAGAGTGAGGTTTGATTCTGACCGTCTTGAACTTGTACGGAGTTTGATACTCGATGATGGTGTATTCTATTCCGATCAGGTTCTTGACATTGCAAAGTTGTTTACTTTCAGTTCTGACAGAGCCAAATTCCTTGAACTGGCGTACGAATCGACAGTTGACAAATGCAATTTCTACCTTGCACTCGACGCTCTGACGTTCTCGTCGGACCGCAACAGAATCATGGATAATCTGATAGACGATGCACGTCTGTACAACGATGACCTTGACATAATCTACATTCCCGACAAGACCGATATCAATGCAATGATGAAGAAAGTCAGGGATGTACCGTTCTCGTCGGACAAGAGAAGAATGGCGCTGTTCATGGCTGTCATCGGCCAGCTCGATGCCCGTCAGATTGCACAGTTGGCCGACGCACTCACCTTTGAGAGCGACAAGGTAGATTTCCTGTGCAAGGCGTATCCGTACTGTGTAACCCCAAGAGACTATGACCTGGCAGTCAGACTGCTCAGATATGACAGTGACAGACGCAGGGTCCTTGATGAAATACGCAGACCGTTAAGGAGGTAAATTCCTGTAATGAATAACTGCCGCCGGCCATTCAAGTGGTTGGCGGCTCTTTTTTTGCGCCCCGTCCACGGGACACGCGGTCAGCATTGCCGGCTATGAATTCCTTCCAGCTTTTTGGTCCCTTGATTCCGGTGTCGGGCCGTCCCAATTGCAGAAAATGACAGTAGGCCGCTCCAAGAGCATCGGTCGCATCGAGATACTTGGGCATCTCCGATTCGCTGATACTGAGCATACGCTGCAGCATGGCTGCCACCTGTTCCTTGCTGGCATTGCCGTTGCCGGTTATGGCCATTTTGATTTTAAGCGGCGCATATTCGTGTATTGGAATGTCGTGGTTAATTGCCGCCGCTATCGCTACTCCCTGTGCGCGTCCCAGTTTGAGCATTGACTGCACATTCTTGCCGAAGAACGGTGCTTCAATGGCCATCTCATCGGGTAGATATTCTTCTATTATGCCGCCTATACGCTGGAAAATGTGTCCCAGTTTCAGGTACATGTCCTTTTCTTTGTGAAGGTCAATGACCCCCATGGCAACTATGGTGGCCTTGTTGCCGGTCACCTTGATGACCCCGTAACCCATTATGTTTGTACCAGGGTCAATTCCAAGTATTATGCGTTCGGCGGAATTTTTTCTGTTCATACTCGCAAAATCCGTCTGCGAATATAAGCAATATCCAAACCTTTTGCTACCTTTGCCGCTGAAATAAGCCCGACGGGGTGTAGTTTTCGGGGCATTAGCTCATCTGGCTAGAGCGTTTGACTGGCAGTCAAGAGGTGACGAGTTCGAGTCTCGTATGCTCCACTCAAAAATGGCCTACAGGTATCTGTAGGCCATTTGCATACCCCAAACTTTCCTACATCTTTCCAATATTTTAAAAAACAAGTCCGGAGACTTATGAAGCCCCCGGACTCTAGCGAATTTTCTGATATGTGTTTATGCCACTACAGAATACTGCAAAGATACCAATTTTTTATAATACCCGCACCATATTATGAATTTGTGCAAAACCCGCATCGAAGCAACCTCCGGCTACATCAGCCAGCTCTCAGAAGAGAAAGGAAACGCGATGAAACCCGGTATCACCCCCAATCCACTTCTCAACCCCGATGATGCCATCCTTTCCGAAATAGAGAAAGCCCAGCGCGCACCCCGGCGCGCAGTCCTTCTCTCCTTCAAGACCGCCAACGACTGGGTCGAGGAAGCACTGAACTCGCCCGATGGTCTCTATTCCAACAATCCCGTAATGCGTGAGGTTATGAAGTACATCTCACCACAGCACTGGGACAAAATGGATCTGCTCATCCGGACGTTCAATTTGGAACTCATCAGCGTAACAAAAACCAACCGACAGATTAGCAACTCTGATTGATTTAAGAATATCTTCGTACATTTGCAGAAAGGACCCAATCAATGAAAAATATAATAAGCCACCTAAAACAATTGAGGATTTGATTCTAACTCTCGAAGGCAGAGGAATGGTAATCAAAGATAAGTCACGAACAAAGCGTCATCTCTCCAATGTAAGCTATTACAGAATGAGTGCATATATGCGTCCCTTCAAGAAACGTGATGCTGTCGGAGAGCCACTTGATGATTTCGTCGAAGGCACGACTTGGGATGATGTTTACAATCTGTATAAGTTCGACAGAAAGCTACGCCTTCTCGTATTCGATGCCATTGAAAGAATCGAAATTGCCGTCAGGACTCAAGTTATTCATCAGTTAAGTCTAAAATACGGGGCGCATTGGCAGGATCAGAAAGATCTGTTTATGCCGCCGAAGATTAACCGCCAGAACGGAAAGACATACGATGTGTATGCAGACATACAGAAACATATCAATGATCAATTGAATGCGAACAAACGAGTTGCGTTCATCGAACACTATATGAACACATACAACGATCCGCCGACACCTCCCAGCTGGATGAGCGTAGAACTGTTGTACTTCAGCGAATTGTCAAAGATATGTCAGAATCTGAAATTGAGAAAGGATCGCACAGATATCGCAGCAGCATTTGGTATTGCAGACGAAGAGGTATTCTGCTCCTGGCTTCACACCCTTAATTACGTAAGGAATATCTGTGCACACCACGCAAGACTTTGGAATATTGAACTTGATGTAAACCCCAAGAAATATACCAATAAGAACCGGAATCGCATCTGGCTGACTGATGAAGAAATCAAGCATGTCCAAACCCGCAGGCTATATTACTGTCTATGCCTGATATTATATCTTTTACAGACAGTAAACCCAAACACGAAGTTCAGGATGCATTTCAGGCAACTGCTTTCAGATTATCCGGAGGTAAAGCTCGGATATATGGGATTCCCGGAGGATTGGGAAAAGCATCCTCTTTGGAGAGATCCGAAAAAATAGTTGCACAATTCAAAAATGCACCATATATTTGCATCCACAATCAAGATAGTTCTTAACAACTAAAGATAATAAGCCTCTCAGGCGCGTCGCAAGACAGCATACTTGAGGGGCGTTATTTATTATTTAAATAAGTGGTTCGCTACAGGTAGTAAATCAAAAAACATATCTTTGCACCACAATAGTGTATATGGAACGCCCAGTTGCGACCACCTGCACTCTAAAAAAAGATTGAGCTCTCGACTTGTCGGGAGCTTTTTGTATTACGGATTTTTAGTATCTTCAGGGTCTGAATCGAGAGTTGCTACACAAATTCTGGCAACTCTATGAAAATCCTAATAGACCCCGGCCACGGCATCAACACCCCCGGCAAACGCAGTCCCGATGGACGCTTTCTCGAATACAGATTCAACCGCGAGGTCTCGCGTCTCATCCTATCCGATCTTATAGACCGAGGCTTTGATTGCGAAACCATAGTCCCGGAAGAAACCGACATCAGCCTTCAAGAACGCTGCGCACGAGTCAACCGGCACTGTCGCCAGCTTGGCATTAACAATGTAATCCTGGTATCAATCCACGCCAACGCATTCGGCAACGGAAAAGAATGGACATCCACATCAGGCTGGAGCGTCTATACATCCCCATCGGAAACATGCGCGCCGACCTGTTGGCAACACATCTCGCTGATGCAGCAAGAAAACACCTTGCCAATATGGTAATCCGCAGTGATTTCTCAGACGGCGACATCGATTTTGAGGAATCATTTTATATCCTCAGGCATATCCCCTGTCCAGCAGTACTTACCGAAAATGGTTTTTTTACCAATGTTCAGGAAGTTCAATTCCTTCTATCACGACAGGGAATAAGGGCAATAGCCGACCTCCACGTCGAAGGCATCGTTGAATATCTGACTTCCATATAAATGCTGTAATGTATATTTTAATCTCTTACAGTAGATTTGAATATATTTTTTTTTCATAGTTTTGCAAACGCTTAGCTAGCCCGATGGCCAGATATCCAGATGTCATTCCGGGAAACTGGTTGCAGGGTTGGGTGGGCAGACATACTGAAGACGTTACTTGACGTTTATCTTCTGAACTCAAACTTCGCAATTTGATACTCAAAGAAGATAGCGCAACGGGTACGTCCACTGGTGATGACTATCGGTCATCCGCGCTGTTGTTATGGCGTGGAGTTTACTGTATATCATCCCTGACGTGGGCTAGCTACGTTGCTTATCCTTTGAGTAGGCAGCGAAGGCCAGAGTTCAGGGTAAGCAAGAGTAAAACTCCCACGTCTTTTTTTGTATCCGTTCGGATTGGGGCAGTTGCCGAGCATGTAAAAGGTTAATACCTATCAATTATTATGCAGGGAGAATTCAAACAGTGTCCCAATGGACATTATTATCAAGGAGCCTCTTGCCCTTATTGCAAATCCGACAATCATGCAGGAAATGCGACATCATTAAAAACAGAAGCTTTTGTTGGCGGTGGAGACGAACAGCCGACAGAAACAATGGGTGGTGGAAATTCTAATTTCGGAACAAAAACCACAATCAATGACGGACAGGAAACTGTTGTCGGAAGAAAACAAAATCCAGGCACAGGATATAGCCGGACCGTTTTCGGTGATGAAGATACTGACTCTTCGGGCCGGTCACAGACAAATGAAAAAAGGCCTCAATACGGGCGAAAATTAGTAGGCTGGCTTGTAACATATTCTTTTGATGAACTGGGAGTTGACTTCAAATTATATGAAGGCAGAAATGTAATTGGTCGTGACGCAGATTGCAATATCACCGTCAATGATGGCCGGATGTCTGGAAAACATGCTGTTCTTCTTTTCCGCGCAAACAAATATTCATTGACTGATAGCCAGTCATCACATGGGACATTTGTAAACGACGAAGATATCGAACTCGAACCACATTATCTACAAGACGGAGACATAATCCGTATGGGAAGCACTGTGTTTAAATTCCGCACATCCTTATAAATTCCACTAAACATACGCCTATGAAAGTGCATTGCAAAAAATGGATTGTTCTGTTTTCTTTATTGATAACAAGCAATCTTTTAGCACAACATTCGGGAGTGGTTGAAGACGGATTCAATGTCGGTGATTTCCCAAAAGTTTCTTTCGTTTATCATAGTAATAATCCGGATGTATTGAATAGAGCCGATTTTTGGCATTTAAAAGAATCCGGTAAAAACTTGGATTTTGATATCCAGCTGTGTCAAGACACTTTAGTCAACTTATCCCAAACTATCCTATTCTTGTGGGAAGATATGGCTCATAATGGATATGAGCAATTTGATTTCACAAAGAAAGTACTGACAGGTTTTTTCAGTAGCGCTGAAATTTCATCGAAAGATAAATTCGCTGTTTCGGTATTTAATCGTCGAAAAAATACGCCATCTGCCTTAAAGGATCTGACGAATGGTTTCACAAATGATAAGGATCGCATTTTATCTGCAATAAACAGTTATTCGCATAGTACTGAACATTATCCAGATTTTCCAAATAGGTCCGACATGTATGGAGCTGTTAGGGAGGGCATGGAGCTACTGGCATCTGAAAAAACGAAAGCAATTATTGTCTTCACTTCCGGGTACTCAATGAAGAATTCCGGTTCAGATTCTGAAGTTCAAGTACTGTTGAAAGCGCAGCAGTTGCACATCCCAGTATATGTTTTCCAATATTATTTAAAATCTGGCGTTGCTCCAGAAGCTGAAGGATTTGCCAAAAGCACATTTGGAGGTTTTAACTCCTACAAAGATGCTACAACGGCAATAACTGCATTGAAGAATTTATACCCTCAGATTAGTAAAAGATACCAGGGGCATGATTATAAAGTCATGTTCACTTCAAATGCAGAGCAAGGTACAGAAGCTCGCACGATTGCGCTTTCTGTCGGTGGTGATGAAATTCAGGAGCAATTGATTCCCCCACAACATACACTTTGGAGCTGGATATCAACCTATCCGTGGTGGAGCATATTAATCGGGGTCATTTTCGTTGCTATCATTATTGGAGCAATACTGTTCATTTGCCGTACAAAAAAGAATGCTTCCCGAAATCAGAGGGAACTACAAGAACTGGAACAACGTCGCATAAAAGACAAGGAGGAGGCTGAAAATAATCGACGCGCTATGGAGAATAAAGCGCGTCAAGAATATGAAGGTAAGAAAAGAAAGGAAGAAGAAGAGAAGCTGCACCGATTGATGGTGGTAAAGAATCTATATCCTCGTTTAAAATGTCAAGTTGGGTCAAATTCCTTCACATATGAAATTAACAGACCGGAAACTATGATTGGTAGAGAACAGGATAATGATTTGATATTGAGTAATGATATGGTTTCTCGCCATCATGCTAAAATTGTTTTCAATGGTAGTGCTTTTGAGATTTTTGACCAGAATAGCACAAACAAAGTAATAGTAAATGGATGCATTGTTGAGCATGCCGTATTAAGAAGTGGTGATATTATCGGACTTGGTGAAGCAATTTTGACTTTCTATCTCTAACACAACCATTTGAATATGAATTAACGAGTCACTTGCGAAATGAGAATTATTACCATAGGACGCAGTTCCGAATGCGATGTCGTCATCAACGATCCATATGTAGGGAGAACACACCTGCAAATGATTGTTTCTGATGATGGTTCGTGTTATTGTGTTGATTTAAACTCAAAGAATGGCACTTTCGTCAACGGGAGAAGAATATCCAGTAAAGTTCGATTAAACAAGACGGATGTAATACGAATTGGAAATACAACATTCCCGTGGCAACAATATGTCGGTGTCCCTAGGATAAATAAGAGCCGGAAGCCGTCTTGGATTACAATGATAGCTGTCGGGGTTGTGTTATTGGCTTGTGTCGGTTTAGGTATTATTTATTACAACTATAAGTCTGAACCAAAGACAGAACGTGCAATAATCAATTCATTAAAAGAATTCGGCCTTTCACATATGCCAGCGTCATTTAATAATCTATGGTCCTCCGATAATATTGATAGGGACGTTGATTATAATATGTGGAAAGAAATAAAACAGGCAGGGAATCGTTATGGGATTGATTGGACAAGTCTTGAATATTATGATTCGCACCATAGGACAAAGGAAATAGATAACGAAACCTTCACTTATGGAGCACTTATGATGAGTTTTAACTCTTCCAGTGACTATGTATCATACCTAGTATGGTATATTGCAGATCCGTCCGGCAAAATTGTTGTGTTGAACGACAATTGGGGCAGAGAATTAATACCCATTGACGATAAAATTTTGGACTCTCTAAATGATGTGGTGGATGAATTTACTGAGTTAAAGAAAGACATTGTTAAGTCAAAGAAATCTCATACCCAAAGAACCAACGCAAAACCCACAGCAGACCACATTCAATATGATTTGATAGGCCACACGCTATCTGAAGGTGTATCGGATGGATATCATGAAAAAGATTGGACATACGAGATAAAGAACAATTCCATATCTTTTTTCAACATAGAAGGCATACTCGTTGATGACGGAAATAGCTATACAGCGGTTGCATCCTGTCATCTCAAAGGAGGTGATAATTATTATTATGACACCCAACTAAAAATCAGCTACTCGCATAACGAGAGTGGATGGAAATTGAGTTATGTGAATTCTTTGGGGATGAATGTCGTTTCTGACGGTCAATATGATGATTGTATCATTTGTTCACTTGCCGATGATGGATGGGGCGGTGTTAACTGTTTGAATATTAGGAATATCAGCGAGTGCAGTTTGGTGGTTGCGGGAAGAATAAGAAACTCATATAATGGCTGGCTGAAGTTTAGCAAAGTCGCAAGTCCGCATAAATCAATTGCTGTCGGTGGAACATTTAGTGGTGGAAGCGTACAAGACTATATAATCGATTTTGTAGTAAGGGAACAATAAACGCTTGATAATGGAATCAAAAAGCAACATCGACTATACATTTAAACATTGTAGGAAAGGACATTACTATCAGGGGGATGAATGCCCGTATTGCAAGGCTCGGAAGCAGTCCTTTGAGGACGTTACTGACCATGATAAAGATAGTATGTACAACATGAAAACTTGTATGAATGGACATGCATATTATAAAAGTGCTCCGCGTTGTCCTTATTGTGGGGAGGAAAAAGTATGTGGAACAGCCGATATGTTGACAGCATGGATATGTGAATTATCCCTAGAGTTTGGCTCTGAAATAGCTGTTCAAATTGACAACTATCCAATTACCAAAGCATCAAAGTTGAAAATTTCGTATGCACAACACACCCATAGAACCGGCTATTGGATTGTGGATTTACCAGTATTTAACTATAGAAGCACAATCCAAATTGGAAATGTGTCATTCACTGGAAAAGAGTTTATTAAGTGGATTGATTCTATAGCATCAATGGGTATTAAGAAAATGGATTTATTTTGGTGAGAATTATGGGACTAACAATTATTGACAATAAAAACATCTATCAGAAAGATGCTATCGGTAATGTGCGAACAGCACAGGAAGATAGCCACGACATCGCTGCTTTGACTCCCAACGGAGATGTATTTGTCGTCTGTGACGGTATGGGAGGACATGTCGGTGGCAAACAAGCTTCTTCTATTGCTGTAAAAAGCATCATCGATTACCTGAAGAAGGAGAAATACTCTCAACCTACACAAGCCCTCAATGAAGCGTTGCAATTTGCCAATATGCAAATCTTGGGTTATGCCAATGAGCATCCCGAGCTCAAAGGAATGGGAACAACGGCTTGCATAGTTTTACTTCAGGAATCTGAAGCATATATTGCCCACGTAGGTGATAGTCGAATATATCTATACCTGGGGAAAGAAAAGCGATTGCACCGTATCACGAAGGACCATTCTTATGTCCAGACTCTTGTTGATGCCGGTCAAATAACAGATGAGGAGGCAGAGCATCATCCTAATAAAAATCGAATTTTAAAGGCTTTAGGGATAAAACCTGAATTGTCACCTACATTCAATAAGTTACAGCCCAAGAATGGAGATGTGTTCCTGATATGCAGTGATGGTCTCAGCGGAATGATATCCGATTCAATAATTGCGAATGTTTTGTCGCAAAAATATGAAATCGCAGTAAAGGGCGAAACCTTAATCAACCTTGCTCTAGAAGCCGGGGGCACAGATAATATTACGGTGGAACTGATTCAGATTGCAAATAGCCCCTACTCGCGAAGTCAGTTTAAAAGTTTCAATCCAAAATCCAGCTCCAGAGGCCCGAAACCACCAATCGTAAAAAAGATTCTGATTGTCTTTACAATCATTATCGTATTTGCACTGTCCTGTGTGCTAGCGAATAATCTGATTCAAAACAAACGAGTTGAAAATCAAATAGAAAACCTAAATAAACAGATTGAAATTGTGGCGTCATGTATTGATTCATTTGAAGAAAAACGTTCCATAATAGAAAAAGAGATTAAGGAAGGAGAGGCAACAATATCCTCAATAAAAAATGATTCTAAGGATTCACCCCAAGACAACACTACCTTTAAATCAATGCTTGATGAATTAGTATCAAAAAATAATGCATATTCTGATTCGATCAAATTAATTGATATCAATTTGAGAAACCTCAATTCAAGGCGAGACAGCCTAAGAATAGAACTTAAAAAATATCAACAAAATGAGAGTAATAACAATAGGAAGAGGTCCGGGAAATGATATAGTCATTCAAGATCCAAAAGTTTCTAAAATTCATCTGCAACTGGTCTCTAACGGCAACATCTGCTCTGCAGTTGACTTGAACTCAACGAATGGCACATACGTAAATGGGAAAAAAATAATGGGAGAGGTATGTCTGCAACCCAATGATACAATCCGTATAGGTGATACAATGTTGCCTTGGCAAACATATCTAAATCCATCAACAGATTCTAAAGCTGTTGTACCTTCAATAGATGCATCCTCAAAACATAATAGAAGGAATTTGTGGATTGCATTATCTGTGGCAATTGCCATTATTCTCGGAGGGGCAGCATTCGGCATATATTATTATAACCAAAGCAAAGAGAAGAACGAGGCTCTTGAGAAGATCAATAGAGATAACGAATCTCGTTTTAAACAAGAAGCCGAGCAAAATGAAGAAAAGAGGCTAAATGAAAAAGCTGAGGAAGAGCAATACAGACAAGCTTTGAGAGAAGATCGCGACAACAGTAAAGAACTGGCCGAAAAGAAAGCTCAAGAAGCAAAAGAGGCAAACATTGAAAAAGAGAAAGCTAATGAGGCGGCTGCGGCTGCTAAAAAAGATGCATCTGCAGCAAAACAAAGGGCAGATGAAGCAGATAGGGCTAAAACGCAAGCTCAAAATGCGGCAAAACAGGCCGAACAGGATAAAAATAAGGGTATTCAAGATGCTCAAGATAAGGCAAGCAAGGCTATTTCTGAAGCAAATGAGAAGGCAAAACTGACAGAGCAGTTTTACGAAGAATATTCCACAATGAAGCAAGATTTTGCGAAACAGGTTTGTAATAGACTTGGGAAGGAAATAACCAAAGAAATGGGAGACGCAAAAACTGTGCTTAAAGGTATATTCACTCAATTCGATAACAAGGGTAAACGGACTGTTATTGACGCAATTATGTATGTGAAGCTGAATCTCAGAGGAGAAAAACTGAACTCTGAGGAAAAGGTAATATCTGCACCTAAAGATACCTCATCTGCAAAATAGAGATGAACGAATTCCCTCAAATACCGCATTATCATATTGACCACTTGATAGCGGAAGGTGGAACCGCCCGGGTCTATTGGGGAATAGACTTGCGTAGCGGCTTCCCTGTTGCTATAAAGGAATTAAAAATACGCCATTTCAAGAACTCCATCATACGTGATAAATTCAAGCAAGTTGAAACTCAGTTGTATCTGTATATGCAGCATCCAAACATTCCCAAATTGGTGGATTTCATTGATATGCACGAACGGGAGCAACTGTATATCGTGATGGAATTTATTCAGGGAAAGAGTTTGGAACAATACATTTATGGAGAAGTAGGGTTGATTCCTGAACAGAAGGCTCTGCCAATGTTTCTGGAGATACTGGATACCGTGGCGTATTTACATCGCAACGGAATTCTGCATTTGGACATTAAATCAAATAACGTTATGATTCAGCCTAACGGTAGAATCAAGTTGATTGATTTAGGCATAGCTTCCCGTATGAGTGATGCCAGTAATAGTACAGGGTTCGGTACGCCTGCATATATGCCACCTGAACAGTCAGAGAAAGGGCAATGTGGCCCATATACTGACGTATTTGCCTTGGGGATTATGTTGTTCGAAATGTTGACCGGCAGTTTGCCATTTTTTGGGAATAGTACAAGTGAGATAAGGAACAATATCAAATTTGCCCCTACACCTCAAATGAAAGATCATTACCCTTTCATCAATTCTGATTTGCAGTTTATCGTTGAGCGGGCATTAGCAAAAGATCCAATGTTCAGATATCAGTCATGTGACGAATTTGCCCGTTTTATTAAAGATTATATGAAAAAGTCTCAGCACGGTAAGAAATGATAGCAGAAACTCAAATATACAAAGAACTACAGCCAGGCTTCTCTCTATGTGATGGAAAATATACCATTGAGAAAAAGATTGGAGAAGGCGGATTTGGTATTACATACAAAGCCATTCAAAGCGGATTAAACAGGACTGTATGTATAAAAGAGTACTTCCCGGCAGGAAAATGTTACAGGAATACTCATTCCCGAACAGTATATGCTCAGGGCACAAGCGAGGAAGTTTATGAGAAATATAGACAGGCATTTGTCAAAGAGGCTAAAGTATTAGCCAATTTGCATCATCCGAATATCGTCGAGATAATAGACGTGTTTGATGAAAACAACACCTCGTATATGGTTATGACATATATCGAGGGCAAGAGTTTACAGTCTATAGTTGAAGCACGTGGAAAATTACCGTATCCTGAGACAGTGAATTACATCGCGCAGATAACCAATGCTGTCGGATATATTCACGAACACCATATCCTGCATCGTGACATAAAACCGGATAATATCATGATAACCGCTGACTATAAAGCGATTTTGATTGATTTTGGCTCTGCACGGGAGTTTGAACAGGATAAAACGCAGGTTCATACATCAATGTTGACACACGGCTATGCGCCTACAGAGCAATACACGGCAAATAGCAGAAAAGGTTCTTATACGGACATCTATGCGATTGGCGCGACGATGTATTTTGTTCTGACAGGGCAAGTCCCGACAGAGGCAGCGGCACGCTTGACAGAACCTATGGCTGCACCCAAAGACCTGACCCCAGACATTCCGGATGAAGCTAACCGTACGATTCTCAAAGCTATGCAACTTAAAGCTGAGAATCGCCATCAAACCGTACAGGAATTTATGGACGATCTCCGCAATGTTAAGCCATCTGTTCTCGTTGATGAAACAATAGGCGGTTCGACATCAACGAAAAAACTACGGAAGATATTGATAGTTGCCGGATGTGTTATTCTCGCACTCGTGTGTTTCTTGGTCTTCAGACCTAAAAAAATTGTCAAGGCCGATAATTCCTATAAGGATTACAAAACATATGATTTTACAGGGATGAATGCATATCCGATGATAAAAGTATCCGGGGGAACTTTTGTTATGGGAAGCAGTGAGGCTGGAGATGACGATTGCCCTTCTCATAATGTAACAGTTAGTGATTTTTATATTGGGCAATTTGAAGTGTCCCAGGAATTATGGAAAAGTATCATGGGTAGCAATCCGTCTGCATATCAGCCCAAGGAAAGACGAGATAGTTTGCCGGTCGAAAACGTTAGTTTTGAGCAAGTTCAAACATTTATCAAGTATCTGAACCAAAAAACAGGGAAAAATTTCTCATTGCCGACAGAAGCTCAATGGGAATATGCTGCAAGAGGCGGTCAAAACAGTTCAGGAACCAAATTTTCCGGAATGAAATACCCAAACAATATCTGGTTTGATAAAGAACACCCTTTCAAAATAATGTTTTCACCATCTGCGAATGAGCTGGGAATATATCAAATGAGTGGGAATGTAGCTGAGTGGTGTTTGGATTATTATAGTCCTGATTTCTACAAACTGTCCCAAGATAGTAGTGATCCAGTTAATAGCAAAAAAGAGAGGTACCACGTAATTAGAGGCGGCAGTTTTAATGATGATAATCCTGAATACGTAACAGTATATTATCGAGAAGGAGATAATATTGCACGTCCTTATGTCGGTTTTAGAATGGTGTTAAACAGGAACTAATAATTTATCAACAAACTAAATCATAAAGTTATGCTCAAAAAATTATTTATTACATCCCTTTTGGTGGGAGCAAGCGTATTGGGCTTCGCACAAGAGCCCAGCACAGAAACAAAAGCATCAGCAAAAACTGTTGTTGAAAACAGTCAAAAAGAAATGCTTGAGAAGATGTCCCTTAAGCTAAAAGGAGGCAAAGAAAAGGTTAAATTTCCTAGCAAATTTATAGCACAACAATTTTTGTTTCAGGAAAATTTGATTGATACAGTCTTGGTGGCAAAATCACATGGACTAAAGGATGTTTTCGAAAAATTGTGTTCAAAAAACAATGTTCCTACGGAATTCACATTTGAAGGAATCAATGTTGGGTCTATAAATTATAAGATCTTTAGTGAAGGGAAAAAACAAGGCCAAGCGGATACGAATGTAGTAATCGTTCCTGTTTCATTCCAAACCCATACAATTGCAAAGGACAACGTAAGTGATGTCAAATATAAAGTAACAATCAAATGGGAGGTGAAAGGCGAGAAAGCCACTCCTGTATCATCTTCCGCTGAGCCAATAAATTATTTGACATCAGAAAGAATGGCAATGCTAAATGCGGCAAAAACCAAAATTATCGAATGGTATGCGAACCTCCCTCAGACATTAGATAAACAATATACAGTGCAGTCAATCTCTGAGATACAACCAATTACTGTGACAGCTGATGATATTAAAACCGATTTGCCGGCTGGTCAGAATTTCACGATTACTAATGTAAAGGATGTCGTTATAAATATCGATCCGTACCAATTTATTTCAGAAACTGACAAAAATCTATATAGCAATCCATCTGCAACACAGACTATTACACCGTCATTCATCGTTACCGTTGACAACTCTTTTAAAAATGCCGATATCAAAGTAGAATATTCTGTAAAAGAGCCAGTTAAGCCAACATCTGACAAAGAGAAAGTTGCACGTCGGGATGCTGCGGAGACAGTTATTTCCAAACTTGAACAAGAACTTTCATCTTATGTTTCAATGAGAAACGAAGAACAGAGAGAGAGAGTTGAAAGCTTGTTTAATTCAAAGGAAAGCAATATTGAAGTTTCCTACCTCCGTCAAAATGGAACAGAACGTATAAATACGAAAACAGCGAACAAATACTTGTCGTTGCTGAAGGGGTCATCATTGAACTTTATTGATCATAGCATCGAACTTCAGGATCCAAATTGGGAGACTTTAGTGGTCGTTGTAAACCAGGATTTCAAGAGTAAAGCATACAGTGATTACACGCAGAAAAAGGTTTATCTCACGTATGATAATGAAAATAAGACCTATATTATTGATAAAATAGAGGTTGTGCCGAATAGCACAAAAAAACAATAGAAAAAAAGTTATAATTGAAAGGCACATCAATAAATTATCCTGCCTTTATCATTGATGTGCCTTTCTCAAAAACTAAATTATGAAAATAATTAAAGTTGGACGTAGTTCAAGTAACGACGTAAATATCAATGACCCCATGGTGTCAAGGTCCCACTGTCAAATAATTCAAGATGACAATGGTCGGTATAGGTTGGTTGATACGAATTCCAAAAATGGAACATTTGTCAATGGGACACAGAGACATGGCGAAGTGCAACTAAATAAGTCAGACATTATAAGAATAGGTAACACAACGTTGCCTTGGCTATCATATTTTAACGGTGCCGGAGGAACAGATGTGGGCGGGGGAACAGTTGTCGGGCCACAACAGCCTCCGATGCAATCAAAACCGGACAATTTCCTCGTTTGGTCAATACTTGCAACAATATTTTGTTGCTTACCTTTTGGTATTGTTGCAATTGTCAAATCATCAAAAGTTGACAAATTATGGTACGTTGGTGATTATGAAGGTGCATGGGATGCGGCAAAAAGCGCAAGAACTTGGTTTTGGTGGTCGTTTGCGCTTGGCCTTGTTTTCGAAATTACATACCTGTTAATTTACCTTTTTACTGGAGCTGTAATTGGACTTTTGGGACTTCTTTAGGATGCGTATAGGTAAAATAATTCTGCTAGCCATTCTAGCCATTTCTTTTATTGTCCTATTAGTGGTATTCTACCTATTTGATCCAGAGAAATATGTATTATTCCCCAAGTGCCCATTTTATACAATTACTGGCTTGCAATGTCCTTCGTGCGGTTCACAGAGGGCATTGCATAGCCTTCTTCATTTGCAAATAGGTGCTGCGTTGAGATATAATTTTTTCCTAGTCATCTCACTTCCATACGCAACACTATTAGTTCTTACAACATGGATTATTCCTAAAAACAAGTTCAAAAAGATAAGAAGCGTTTGTTACCATCCATTCACGGTCAATACCTATGTTGTGCTCCTTGTGTGTTGGTGGATTCTTAGAAACCTGTATTGATAAAGCGTATATGAAAGTAATTACTGTTGGCCGCAGTCATAATAACGACATCGTGATTGATGATCCGTATGTGTCGAAAACTCATTGCCAGATTGTTAAAGACGACAATGAAAGATTTAGTATAATTGACACAAATTCCAGAAATGGCGTGTACATAAATGGTATAAAGGCACATGGGAATGTCTATTTAAAGACAACAGATATTGTAAGAATAGGAAATACAACTTTGCCATGGCGACAATACTTCACTGAATCTTTCACACCATCTGCTCTCCATGTCCAAAATGAGACACCGTCAGCACCACGTAACCTTGATACAAAGCCCTCAATTATTGGCTCCTTTGCTCTTGCCTTAAGCATTATAGGAGCGATTGTTTTATTGGCCGCAATAATAAAAATGATAAGATGGGGATTTCTGTCCTTTAGCGCACCATGGCTTATATTAACATCTGTTGGAATAAATATTCTGGCATACATTCTTGCCCATGTAGCAGACTTCAAAGACACAGTAATCTCCGATGCCGGGGCGAATTATGATGGGAATTCTGCGGCAGACATTGCAGAAAACATAGCTGGGAC
>JAZLIR010000003.1:0-10186 GCA_045617485.1 Bacteroidaceae bacterium | reverse complement strand
TGACATGATGTTCAGGTAGTTCTCACCCGGAATGTTCATGAAGTTAGGCAGACCTGCGCCTGAACCTACAAAGATTCCCTTGAAGCCTTCGGCCTCGAGCTGGCTTACCTGGATGGTCTTGCCTATGATGCAGTCCTTGACGAACTTGACGCCCATCTTCTGCAGGTTCTCTATTTCAACGTCAACTATTCTGTTGGGCAGACGGAATTCGGGGATTCCGTACTTGAGCACACCGCCAATTTCGTGAAGGGCTTCAAAGACGGTTACGTCAAAGCCGTTCTTGGCCATGTCGCCGGCAAACGAGAGGCCAGAAGGACCTGAACCGATGACTGCCACCTTGATGCCGTTCGACGCTGCACACTGCGGAATGGAAATGTTGCCGCTTTCGCGCTCGTAGTCGGCTGCAAAACGCTCCAGGTAGCCTATGGCAACAGGCTTCTTGCCCATCTTGAGGTGCATGCACTTGCTTTCGCACTGCTTTTCCTGAGGGCATACGCGACCGCAGACAGCGGGCAGGGCGCTGGTCTTCTTGAGGACCTTGGCGGCTGCAAGGTAGTTGCCGCGCTCAATATTCTTGATGAATGAGGGTATTTCAATGTTTACAGGGCAGCCTTCCATACAGGTGGGGTTGGCGCAGTCAAGGCAGCGCTTTGCCTCAAGCAGTGCCTGTTCTTCGGTCAGACCCTGGTTGACTTCTTCCTTGCGGCTGTGACGGCGGTAGTCGGGAGCAAGTTCGTTCATGACGCAGCGGTCAATGTTAGTGCGGTCCTTGGGTTTCATTGTTGCACGCAGGTCCTGACGCCACTGTGCGTTGCGGTCGCACAGGACTTCAAGAGGTTCAACCTCCATGGTCTTGCCGGCGGCAGCGGGCTTTGCGCTTTCGGCGGCGGCCTTCGGGGCGTTAGCGACTGACTCTTCAAGCTTCCTCATTTCCTCCTTTTCTATGTCCTTGAAGGCACCCATACGTTTCATCATGCCGTCCCAGTCAACCTTGTGGCCGTCAAATTCGGGACCGTCAACGCAGACAAAGCGTGTCTTGCCGTCAACGGTTACGCGGCAGGCACCGCACATGCCGGTGCCATCGACCATGATGGTGTTCAGCGAGACATCGGTAGGTATGTCGTATTTCTGGGTCATGAGACAGCAGAACTTCATCATGATGGCGGGGCCGATGGCGAAGCACTTGTCAACCTTCTCGCGCTTGATGGCGTCTTCAATGCCTACGGTGACAACGCCCTGCTTGCCGTACGAGCCGTCATCGGTCATTATGATGACGTCATCGGCCACCTTGCGGACATCGTCTTCAAGTATGATAAGTTCCTTGGTGCGGCCTGCAAGGACAGCAATGACGCGGTTGCCGGCTTCCTTCAGGGCCTGCATAATTGGCAGCATCGGGGCTGTGCCTACACCACCGCAGGCACATACTACTGTGCCGAATTTTTCAATATGAGTGGCCTGGCCCAGAGGACCTACAACGTCTGTTATGTAATCGCCTTCGTTCAGCAGGCAGAGTCTGTTCGATGAGAGGCCGATGCGCTGTACCACCAGTGTGATGGTTCCGCGCTTGGGGTCTGAGCCTGCTATGGTAAGAGGCATGCGTTCACCCTTTTCGCCTATGCGTACAATGACGAAATGGCCTGCCTTTCTTGAACTGGCAATGAGGGGTGCTTCAACCTCGAACTTGAATACGTTCTGCGAAAACTGCTGTTTGGATACTATCCTGTTCATTATGGTTATATTTTTTGCTCCGCAAAGGTACACATTTCAATCTTTTATTATTATGTTTGTGTATGAAAAATAAGCAAATATGAGCTATCTCAGATTTGAAAAGACTTTCATGACCAATCTGGAGGAGACTCTTCCGCGTGAGATTCTTCGGACAAACAGGTCGGGGGCGTATCACTGCACCACGATAGTTGACTGTAATACAAGAAAGTATCACGGTCTGCTGGTTGTGCCGCTGCCGGAACTTGATGGCGAGAATCATGTGCTCATTTCGTCACTCGACGAGACGGTGATACAGCATGGCGCGGAATTCAACCTGGGATGTCATCAGTACTGGGGGTATAATTTCAGTCCCAAGGGGCACAAATACATAAGGGAGTTCAACTGCGATAAGGTTCCTACTACAATATACAGGGTTGGAGGCGTGCTGCTTAAGAAGGAAAAACTGTTCGAGCACAACGAAAACAGGATTCTAATACGCTATACTCTGCTAGATGCACATTCAGAAACTACACTGCGGCTGCGTCCGTATCTGGCGTTTCGCAGTGTGCGCCAGTTCACTCACGAGAATCCGGCGGCAAGCCGCGAGTATCGTGTAGTTAAGAACGGCATATCCACTAGGATGTATCCTGGTTATCCGGAGTTGTTCATGCAGCTTAGCGGTAAGAATGAGTTTGTGTTCCAGCCTGACTGGTACCGCCGATTTGAATACAGCAAGGAACTGGAAAGGGGCTATGATTTCAATGAGGACCTTTATGTTCCGGGCTATTTTGAGATGCCAATACAGAAGGGCGAAAGCATAGTCTTTGCCGCCGGTACCTCAGAGGTTAATCCAAGAGGACTGAAGCGGACGTTCACCATTGAGTCAAACGAGCGTACCCCGCGTGACAATTTCTATCACTGTCTGAAGAATGCGGCTCATCAGTTCCATAACAAGGCCGCCGGTCATCATTATATACTGGCTGGCTATCCATGGTTCAAGTGCCGTGCGCGTGACATGTTTGTGTCGCTACCGGGTCTTACTCTGGCGCTTGGCGAGATACAGGCGTTTGAATCGGTCATGCAGACGGCATCTGAGGCGATAGTGGCTTTTATCAAGGGACAGCCTTCAAAGCTGGCTGTCTATGAGATTGAACATCCGGATGTGCTTCTTTGGGCTGTGTGGGCCATACAGCAGTATGCCAAGGCTACTTCAAGCGAACAGGCGTGGAAAATGTACGGCAAGATGTTGTCGTCTATAATGGATTTCCTAAGGCATAACCGTCATGTAAACTTTTTTGTCCATACGGACGGACTGGTTCATATTAATGGTAGGGATAAGGCCGAAACGTGGATGAACTCAACGGTGAACGGTGTTCCGGTAATTCCCAGGACTGGTTATGTCGTTGAAATAAATGCTTTGTGGTATAATACGCTGAAGTTTGTATCGGCGCTCAATGCATGTTTCGGAAAAGCCGATTATGCACGCAAACTTGATGGAATTGCAGAACAGGCCGGAAAGGCTTTCATAAGGACTTTCGTGAACCAGTACGGGTGGCTGTATGATTTTGTTGACGGCAGTACGCCTGACTGGAGCGTGCGTCCGAATCAGATCATTGCCTGCGCACTGGATTATTCGCCATTGAGCCTGCAGCAGAAAAAACAGGTTGTGGATATTGTGACCAAGGAACTGATGACTCCGAAGGGTCTGCGTTCGCTCAGCCCGAAGAGTTTTGGCTACAATCCCAATTACGTGGGTCCGCAACGCGACCGTGACTATGCGTATCATCAGGGTACGGCATGGCCTTGGCTGGCCGGTTTCTATTTTGAAGCTTATCTGAAGGTGTTCAAGATGAGCGGTCTTTCGTTTGTGGAACGTCAGATGATTGGCTACGAGGATGAAATGACATCGCACTGCATAGGCTCATTGCCCGAACTCTTTGACGGCAACCCGCCGTTCAAGGGACGTGGCGCGGTTTCGTTTGCAATGAACGTGGCCGGGATATTGAGGATAATGAAGATAATTAACGAATTTGAATAGCCCCTGTTATGAAAGTACTCATGTTTGGTTGGGAGTTTCCTCCGCATATTCTTGGCGGACTTGGAACGGCCAGTTATGGCTTGACCAGAGGACTGGCCAATCAGGGGAATGTTGATATTACGTTCTGCCTTCCAAGGCCTGTGGGCGATGAGGATCAGAGCTTCTTGAAGATTGTGGGCATGAACACTGTTCCTGTGGCATGGAGAAATGCTTCATTGGAACAGGTAAGGGAACGGTATCCGTGGATGGATGCACAGGATTATTTTACTTTCCGTGACCACATTTATTCCGATTTCAGCAACATATATACTGATGACCTTGGATGTATAGGCTTTTCCGGCCGCTATCCGGACAATCTGCACGAGGAGATAAACAACTATTCCATAGTTGCCGGTGTGGTTGCACGCAGCATGGATTTTGACATTATCCACTCGCATGACTGGCTTACCTATCCAGCCGGCATTCACGCAAAGCAGGTTAGCGGCAAACCGCTTGTCATTCATGTACATGCAACAGACTTTGACCGTAGCCGCGGTAATGTCAATCCCACGGTTTATGCAATTGAGAAGAACGGTATGGACTATGCCGACCACATAATGTGCGTCAGTGAACTGACACGCCAGACCGTAATAAACAAGTATCATCAGGATCCGCGCAAGGTTTCAACCATGCACAACGCCGTCGAACCTCTTCCGGAGGAGATTCAGAAAATTGAACCTATACGGAAACAGGGCGAAAAGGTGGTTACGTTTCTTGGACGCATTACCATGCAGAAAGGACCGGAATACTTTGTCGAGGCTGCTGCTCTGGTTCTGAAGCGCACTCATGATATACGTTTCTGTATGGCCGGAAGCGGTGATATGATGAACGCCATGATTGCTCTTGCTGCCGAACGCGGCATTGCCGACCGTTTTCACTTCCCGGGATTCATGAAAGGCCGCCAGGTCTATGAATGTCTCAAGTCGAGCGATGTCTATATAATGCCGTCGGTATCGGAACCATTCGGCATCTCACCCTTGGAGGCCATGCAGTGCGAGGTGCCGACCATCATTTCAAAGCAGTCGGGCTGTGCCGAGATTCTGGAAAAATGCATCAAGGTTGACTATTGGGATATACACGCCATGGCCGATGCCATATACTCCATCTGCAACAACCAGTCATTGTACGAGTATTTGAAGACAGAAGGCAAGAAGGAGGTCGATGCCATAACGTGGGACAAGGTGGGAGCACGCATTCTGTCACGCTATAAAAAACTGTTGAGATTATGAAAACGATATGCCTGTACTTTGAGATTCATCAGATTATCAATCTCAAGAGATACCGTTTCTTTGACATAGGAACCGATCATTACTATTATGATGACTATGCAAACGAGACGAGCATTTCACATATTGCCGAGAATTCATATATTCCGGCACTGACAACACTTATCAGAATGGCCCGACAGAATGAGGGCGCTTTCAAACTGGCGCTGTCAATGTCGGGCGTGGGGCTGGAACAACTGGAACGTTATGCCCCCCAGGTGATTGACCTGTTGCAGGAACTGGCCGATACCGGTTGCTGTGAGATTCTGGCAGAGCCGTATTCACATGGCCTGTCATCGCTGGCTCCCGACGGTGAGCAGTGTTTCAGGGACGAGACAAAGCGCCTGGTTGATAAGGTCAACATGCTTTTCGGTAAAAAACCGAAAGTGTTCCGCAATTCCAGTCTGATTTATGACGATGAAATAGGGCAGATGGTGGCCGATATGGGTTTCAAGGGCGTGCTGACCGAAGGAGCCAAACATATTCTTGGCTGGAAGAGCCCGCATTACCTGTATCATTGCGCCCTGAATCCTGACTTGAAGATTCTGCTGCGCGATTACAAGCTCAGTGATGACATAAGCCTGCGTTTCTCCAATCCTTCGTGGGAGGAGTATCCGCTTATGGCCGATACTTATATGGACTGGATAGCGCGTTCACCTGAAGAGGACGGCATATTCAATATTTTCATGGAACTGTCGGCTCTTGGCATTTACCAGCCGTTAAGCTCTCATATTCTTGATTTCATTGAGGCCCTGCCGGCGTGTGCCAAGGCTCGTGGAATAAAGTTTGCTACACCTTATGAAATAATAAAGGCTAGCAAGTCTGTTGCTGCACTTGATGTGCCGTATCCGCTTTCATGGACTGATGAGGAGCGTGATGTGAGTTGCTGGCTTGGAAATGTAATGCAGCGAGAGGCCTTTGGCAAGCTTTATTCCATTGGTCAGAGGGTGCTGCTGTCAGGTGACAAGCATCTGCGTCAAGACTGGGATTATCTGCAGGCAAGCAATAACCTGAGGTTCATGACTACCAAGAACAATGCAGTGTCAATGGATCGCGGTATTTATGAGTCTCCGTACGATGCCTTCACCAACTATATGAACATTCTTGGCGATTTCATGCAGCGTGTATATTGGGCGTTGCCGCAGGATATGGAAATTGAGGAACTTAATGCGTTCCAGACGACAATCAGTAATCAGGATAAGAAGATTCAGGCTCTTGAAAAGCAAGTCGCCCGTCTGAAATCGGCGGTCAGACAGTCCAAGCAGAAGTAATGAGAATCAGGACTTATCCTTGAGAAGAGAATACGGATGTGATATAAAAAAGCCGGAATTAGTTTCCGGCTTTTGATTTTATGGTCTTGATCTTGATAGGACTTCCGTTAGGTCCGCCCATCAGTTTGACCTGATGCATGCTGATGTCGAGCTTGAAACCAAGCACGGAAGAACCGTTTGAGTTTTTGTTTACTGAGACCGGAATCAGAAGCAGTTTGTTCCAGTCAGGGTGTTCTTTGCTGTATGCTTCAACTCCGTCAGCGTTGGCGTTCATACCATTTTCTGCAAGCCATTCCTCCCTGTCCGAGTAAATCTTCTCGACCAGAGCTGCGATGTTGCTATAGGTGTATGTTCCGTATTTTGACGCATATTGCGATACAAATGACTCGATGTTGTCAATGTTGCTGTTCTTTGAAAAGAATTCCCTGGACTTGTCCTTTCTTATAAGCATGAGATAATCCGGTACGGACGGTTTGTATGGCGCCGATTCGGTGACTGCGCATGACAAGCATATCTGAGCGGAGTTCAGTACTGAACCATTTTTCTTCATGTCATCGACCGGAAGCTCAATTTCCGTGAGCAATCCGAATGGCGACATAATCCAGGTGGCTTTGTCATCGTTCAGACGGCTGCCAAGACCGGTCCAACGGAAGCTGTTAATCTGCATGACCTCGCTGTTGCCGGGGAAATCGGCCATGAACGATGCCATGTATCTTATTCCGGCGCTGTTGGTGTCAATACACTTGAAATTGACTTGAAGTACTGCTTCCTTGACATACAGCACTGTTCCGTCGCCCTGTGAACATCTTACATAAAACCCCTTGCACAGATTTTCCATAAATGTCTTTGAGTCCTTGAAACAGGCACCGTTACTGGCGTAGTAGCCCTCAAGAATACGCCTGGCAAAACTGTCGGGCAGACGTATTGAAATGTTCGGATAATATTTGCTCAGGTATCTCAGCGAATCCGGATTTTGGAAGTTGCTGGCTGTGGCGCTTACGCTGGCAAGCGGTTGTGACTTTGTGTCACAGAACTGCGATACATCAAGGTTGGGGTAATAGCTGCTGTTTGCATCGACCATGCGGTCCAATTCGAAGACATCAATTTTGAATACGTTGGTAGCATCGCCGAAGAACGATGTGAAGTAGAGCGTCAGAGTCGCGTAGTATGGCTCTTTGCTGCCGAGCTCGTTGATGAACCACTGTGGCCATGTGTGTTCGCCAATGCCGTAGATTGAATCGGGTAGCGTATAGTTTTCGACACAGTTCAACTGGGTGATGAAGCTTGATTCGAATGATGTGCCCATGGCATCGGTGAATCGGCCGAGGTTGCAGTCTGTCGTCATGATTGCCAGTGAGTCATCGGCCGGAACGGTGCGCGACCGGGCAAAGCATGAATCGGCCTGAACGTCAATTTTGTCGGCCACAGGAACAACGGACCATCCAAGTCCTGCGGTATCTTCGTCGCACGAGTACAGACAGGCTCCTATCAACAGGACGGCCATGGTCTGAAAAACTTTCTTCATTTCAAAACGGATTCTAGAGCTTCAGGTAAAGTTCCTCTATCTGCTCGGCTTTTATGGAGCAGATATCATCGTTCAGAACAGATATACCCTTTGATTTGGCATAATCGGCAATATCCTGCAGCTGTTTGTCTTTGTTGCACACCAGTGCATCGGAAAAATCGATTGCCTTCTTCATGACGGAAGTAAAGTCGATTGGCAGTGCAAAATCTCCGGCGGCATCAGGCTGCATATCCTTTGTGAGAATCATCTTCGGAAAACTGTCGCGAAAGTTGTTCTGGAATGACTTGTCATAGACTGAATAGACTATCTTGGAGTCACGGAATGCTGGCTCATCCTTGTAAAGCGTCTTTACATAGAAAGGTATCATTGAAGACAACCATCCGTGACAATGGATGATATCCGGATTCCAGCGAAGTTTCTTAACGGTCTCGAGTACTCCACGTGCAAAGAATATGGAACGCTCGTCATTGTCCTGATATTCGTTTCCCTCCTTGTCGGTGACCATGAGCCTATTCTGGAAGTAGTCTTCATTGTCTATGAAATATACCTGCATCCTGGCTGCCTGAATTGATGCTACCTTGATGATGAGAGGATGATCGGTGTCGTCAATAATCAGGTTCATTCCCGACAGACGAATTACCTCGTGTAACTGATTTCTACGCTCGTTCACATGTCCCCATTTTGGCATGAACGTTCGGATGTCTGCACCAAGTTCCTGAATGCTCTGCGGGAGCTGCCTGCAATAATCGGAAATGGTTGAACTGGCTACGAATGGAGTAATCTGGTCCGAGATGAATAGGATTCTCTTGTCGTTCATAAGTGAATTTGTTGCACGAGTGTATAGTTACTATGCAAAGATATAGAAAAAAACTGTGATTTAAGCAAGCTGTTTTTGCGAATCTTTTGAAATAACATAAATAATGCCTTAATTTGCGGACTTTTTTGGGACTACTCTGATAATATGATTAAGGTAATAACTACAATCAAGGAACTTGACCAAGCTCTTGAATCCTATCGTAAGGCAGGCAGCACCATAGGCCTGGTTCCAACAATGGGTGCTCTCCACGAGGGCCATGCTTCGCTGGTACGCCGCAGCGTACATGACAACGATGTTACCGTGGTCAGTGATTTTGTAAATCCAACACAGTTCAATGACAAGAACGATTTGCAAAATTATCCGCGTACAATGGATGCTGACTGCAAACTTCTTGACAAGGAAGGGGCACAGTTCGTCTTTGCTCCATCGGTCGAGGAAATGTATCCGGAACCCGATACGCGTCAGTTTGATTTCACTCCTCTGGATAAGGTCATGGAAGGTCCTAACCGCCCGGGGCATTTTAACGGTGTTGCACAGATTGTAAGCAAGCTTTTCTATGCAGTCAGACCTGACCGTGCATATTTCGGTGAAAAGGACTTCCAACAGCTGGCAATTATCCGTGAAATGGTACGGCAGCTGAATTTGAAAATAGAGATTGTGGGCTGCCCAATTGTACGTGAAGAAGACGGCATGGCACTCAGCTCACGTAATATGCTGCTTTCAAAGGCTGAGCGCAAGCTGGCCGCCAACATATCACGCACTCTGTTCGAGAGCCGCCGTTATGCACGTCAGCACACTCTTGCGTTGACCCGTAAATATGTTATTGACACCATCAACTCATTTGACGGTCTTGAGGTGGAATACTACGAGATTGTTGACGGTTACACACTGCAGCCTGTTGACAACTGGGACTCCGCTCAGTATATTGTAGGATGTGTTACCGTACATTGCGGTAAGGTAAGACTTATTGATAATATCAAATACAAGGAATAATGCTCTTAACCGTACTGAAATCCAAACTTCACCGTGTAAAGGTGACCGATGCCAATATCAACTATATTGGCAGCATTACTATTGACGGCAACTGGATGGATGCAGCCGGAATCATTGACGGTGAGCAGGTTCATGTGGTTGATGTGACAAACGGCGCACGGCTTGTTACATACGTTATCCGCGGCGAACAGGGCAGCAAATGCATCTGTCTGAACGGTGCCGCCGCTCGTCTGGTGTCAATAGGCGATACCGTTATAATTATTGCGTACGCGCAAGTCACTCCCGAAGAGGCGAAGACTTTCAAACCCACGGTTGTCATTCCGTAATTCGTTTCGCACGCGAAACGAAGTACGAAAAAACAAAAGGAGACTGACCTGATGGCCAGTCTCCTTTTGTTGTTCGTCCAGCACGAACGTACTCTAACGGGTGAGAGTCCCCAAACCGCCCTGATAGTGGGAAGGTTACAGCCAAAGGCAAGGGTGTCCGCCGCGAGACGGAATCTGAAGGAAGCCGGCGGCAAACATCTGGTCT
>JAZLIR010000002.1:0-4333 GCA_045617485.1 Bacteroidaceae bacterium | reverse complement strand
CAAGTGGAATAATTCTAAGAGGTGCTTCGCTGTTCTGCAGACGCTTCCAGTTAGCCATCAGCTCATCCTTATGCAAGTCCAGCCATTCGAACACAAGACGTATGGCACGACGCGGCAACTGACCAGTAACAATACCATCTTCAATAGTAATCCAACATTCATATTCGTTGTATTTCACATGAAAATGTGGAGGTTGATGATCACTTATGTACATATAAATGATGATTCCGTAGAATGAACTTATTTCGGGCATAATTACTGTTTTTCTGTCTGCAAATATACAGTAAAACGCGAAAGGCGTGCGCTTCATAAACAGAAAGTGTCAAATTATTGGACACTTTTCACTGAAATCTGACTATTTACCCATTTTTGTTTGCAGCACCGGACTGCGGCATGGTATTTTTGCGTGAGACAAAAACGGGAAGCAATGTTCAGACATTATTTGAAAACGGCAGTGCGTTACGCAAAACGCAATTTTGCATTTTGTGTCATATCTGTTGTATGTATGGCGGTAGGGACTGTCATATTTGCTGTTCTGGAATATGATGTTGACAATGAAATGTTCTTTGACAGGCGCCTGCCGGAGCATGACCGCATAGTCGAGACAGTTTTGGAACAGCGTTTTGAAGACGGAATGCCTGATACCATTCCCTGCCATGCACTCAAGATGCCGTATCAGTTTGAATCACCTGCCATTGAGAACGTATTTGCGACTGTGTTCGACTCCAAGTATGGCTATTCATACTCCGGTGGCGATCATACCTACAGCAATATGGTACTGACCGAACCCGACGGTCCAACCGTTGCAGTCAAAGGGCATTTTGACAGAATCATGTCGGACTATTACAGATACAGGGGACTGACTATGCTGTATGGTGACCGGCTGCCACAGAATCAGACGGAGATTGTTGTAAAGGAGTCTTTGCTGAAAAGGCTGTCTGTTGAAGGAGACCCAAGGAGTCTCATTCTGGAATACTCCACTCCCGAAGGAACTACAAGCCACAACCAGCAGTTTCATATAGTCAATGTAATCAAGGATGACAAGTGGAGCCGGCGTATCAGCGCTGAAGTCTTTGAAAATTTTCAAGGAGGATATACAATGCTGGCCGTACTGGCCGATGGCGTGGATATTGATAAAGCCAACAGGATGCTCGAGGAGAACAAGTTTGCCAGTTATTCTCCCGAGGGAAACAGACTGATAGTGCCGCAAGTACGTCCATTGACGGATGATGACCGAAGTACCGGCGAAATATGGAAGCGTCTGCTGTCCGTTCTGACTCTGGCAATAGGCATGATATGTTTCATGGCCAATCTGATTACCACGTTCATCCGAAACTGGCATGACAACCGTCTGAGGCTATGTCTTGGCTCCAGACGGAAGGGACTTGAAGGACTGCTCGTCTGCCAGATTCTGGTGACACTTCTGCCTGCACTGGCACTGGCGGTAACAGCCACCCTTTTCCTGATACCATTTCTGAACACCCTTGAAACCAGGATTATATATTACCATCTGCCTTATATACTTTTCATTGAGTTGGCAGTAACGGCACTGGTCTTCCTTATCTGCATGATAGCGGCTGCATTTGCAGTCCGAGGTATGGACATTATCGCTCCGGACAGGAAAGACAGATTGCCGCGCAGGGAGCGGAATCTGCTCAAATACGCGTTTCTGACAATTGAGCTTTCACTGTCCATTATGGCTCTGAGCGGTTCGCTGACAATGATTTTCACAGCTCCAAGACCGTACTGCCCGCTTTCCCGCAGTGAGCTCAGACGCATTCTGACGTTGGATATGCGTAACGGTTCATACGAGCACTCCAGGAATCTCATCGTATCAGGTATCAGATCGCTTCCATCCGTTGAGAATGTGCTGCTGACGGAAGTTCCTATTGCTTCTGAGAGCGAAGAAGCATTCTGCCAGGCACGGGTTAGACAATTTATGACAGGCAGATATGAATACCGCTACTACCCGAAATTCATATTCAGCGATACCACGTATTTCAGTTTCTTCAACATTCCTGTAAAATATCTGGATACCGATGATTCCGTGGAAGGAGTTTATGTGTCGGAAAAACTTTGGGAGCTTATGGGGGACGATGTTCCACAAATCCTGAACCTGAGAGCCATGGACGACTATCATTTTGAGAACTGTATTGAGTCGGAATACAGAATTGCCGGCATATTCAAAAATCCGATGGGCGAGCTGGAAGATTACGATGACGGGTACTTTCTGGGCAATTTCAATGTACAGCATCCGGGACTTTTTCTGTACATCAGATTCCGCGAGGGAACTGACATGAGAAATGCGAGGAAAGCCGTGAGCGACGTCTGTCAGAATGTGACGGGCAGTTACAGTGTCGATGACATAGGTACAATGGGCGGCAAATGGCTGGGGACAAGCCATGACACACGGGTAAGCATCATACTGCTGTCCGCAGCTGCATCGGCCGGTCTGGTTATGGTGATTCTGAGCATAATCTCAATCATTTCGTCCGATACCGCCTCACGCCGTAAGGAGGTGGCACTGCGAAAGATTCACGGTGCAAGGGCCAGGGATATAGCAGTGATGTTCGTGCGTCCGTATCTGCTGGTACTGTTTGCATCGGTCTGCATAGGATATCCCTGCTCCAGACTTCTCTTAGGAATGAAGGATGAACCGCTCCTGTCCTGGCGCATTCTCATTGTCCTGATTATTGCCGCTGTGGTAATGACGCTTTCTACAGTCTGGAAACTGCGCAGAATAATGCGGACCAATCCTGCCGATGTAATCAAGAGCGAATAACAAAACAAACACAATCAAGAAAATCTGACCTGTAGGCCCCGCTGAATGTTCCGGATGGTATGGTTCTCGGCATTGGATGTGTCGATGGCCTTCTGCTCATACGCTCTGATAAGACGAATAGGTACACCGGTTGTTTCAGACAGTTCTTCCTGGGTGATGCCGCCCAGTTTCCTGAGACGCTTGATCCAGTGCGGGGAAGATTGCATTCTGGTCTTGACAATTTCATCAGCCCTCTCGCAGAATACCGAAAGGTCTGCTTCATGCATAGGATTGAACATTGCAGCAACACTGCTCATATCGAGCCCTATCCTGGAGAGTTGCTTGAACGACAGTCCGGACTGCCACTGGTAGTATGCAAGGGTCCAGCCGGCCCAATATTCAGGTGATGAAATTGAAATGACACCCTCACAGCCGGCAACGTGACTACCGGTGCATCTCATCACTTCGAGAGCCAGTTCCACTCCTGATTTTCCCGCTATGCAGGACACGTCGCCCCTGGAAAAGCAGTCGGCAATGCCGCTGGCGAGAAACCTTGCGCAGAACTCCTCGGCAGGGCAGCCAAGCGTATTGACGGCACAGTCCATCATTGCCCCTGCCGCCTGCATGGCATCATCCAGATAAATCTTATTGTAGGCGTTCATCGTCGTTCTTCCAATCCTGTCTTATGATATCCATGATGTAGATTGCATCCCGGGTATTGACTTCTTCGAGCAACTTCAGGTAATCCTCGCGGGCCTTACGGTCACGGGTACTCCTTCTAATGTAGTACTCCTCACCGTTCGCGGGTATCGCCTCCCGAAACGCCAGCCGGGAGAAGGCTTTCTCACTCTTGATGCAGATCTGTATCCCTAACTTGCCCAACTTCATTGCTTTCGCCAGCGAAGAGAGCGGAATGGCATTGTTGATGAAAGCCTTGGCAAAGGAGAAATATGAGTCATCGGCCCTGTATCCGACAATCATATCCTGTGACTTGTACTCAGGGGTGAAACGTGATGTTATGAAATCCCTGGCATCCCTTGCTATTGGTGTGGCAATGTCAAATATACGGTTCTCAAGCAGTATTGCCAGCCAGTTGAGAATGTTATATTTCCTGCTGGAGAGGTCAAGGATTTCCAGCTCTTCAGGATCAAAGGAATACCGGTTTGCAAAGCCGTCATTCTGTGTCGGGCAGGCCCATTCCTTTGCCAATTCCATTTCTTTCGTGCAATAGAATCCCAAACCATAGTCATTCCTTGTATTCCCTTTCCCGAATACAGGCTTTTCAATAATGTTCGGTGAGCCGTGGTATAGTTCTATCATATAGCAATACTAACATTACAATGTCATTTTTTCGCAAAGATATACGTATTCTCTCTATTTCCAAGATATTTCATACTGTTTTTCCTCTTCTTTCTATGTCCAATCCCATTGGACTGTCAAATTTTTGGACACTTTTCACTGAAATCTGACGATTTACCCGTTTTTGTTTGCAGCACAGGACTGCGGCATGGTATTTTTGCGTGAAAAATAACAGGACACAGTCATGTTCAAGCATTATCTTAAGACAACTTT
>JAZLIR010000001.1:0-52851 GCA_045617485.1 Bacteroidaceae bacterium | reverse complement strand
TGCCGAATTCGGCCATGCACTGGGCTACGCAATTGAGAACGGTGAAGTTGAAAAAGGCATTGCCATGTGTGGCAGCGGTGAGGGCATTTCAATGACTCTGAACAAGCATCAGGGCGTTCGTGCCGGGCTGTGCTGGATTCCTGAGGTCGCTCACCTTATCCGCCAGCACAACAATTCCAACTGTCTTGTAATGCCGGGCCGTTTCATTGACAACGACGTGGCACGCAAAATCATGGACGAATATCTGAACACTGAATTCGAAGGAGGCCGTCACCAGCTTAGGGTTGACAGCATTCCACTGAAGTAATAACAGTCTTCATCAATATCGGTCAGGGGGAGCGAACATCATCGTTCCCCCTGATTTTTTTCTAGTGTGACGCAGAAACGGTCTCGCGAATGCCGTTGATGGGTGATATGAAAATGTGGGTGCTCCAGCTTATTCCTGCCATTTCAGTGACAGCCCGACATAACATTGGTCAGGTCATACTTTCAATTACCACAACACTTGTCATACCGAAGGATATCCTTTCCATGTACCTCTCATTTCCGGAGTATCACCTGATACTCCGGAAATGAGAGGTAGTTCAAAGGTATATCGGCCGTATATGGACCGTATTTCTGCCGGACATTTACGATATCACTCCGCCAAATTACAGATAATTCCGGCAGTGATAAAAGGGAACTATAAAAACTTTGATAAGTTGTTCGGGGTCATTAACTTTGCCGGCATGAGCGCGAAGGACCAGGAGGTGTACGAGAACGAGCTGAGGTGGATACTGAACCGCAACAGCGAGATTGCCGCCGCACGCGAGAACGGACTGGCCGAAGGCGAAGCCAAAGGACGTGAAGAGGGTGCGTTGGACAAGGCTCTTGAAACCGCACGGAATTTAAAGGCAGTAGGCATCGGTGTCGAAGTTATCTGCCAGTGCACCGGCCTGACCTTGGAGCAGATTGCCAAACTGTGATTCTTTGTAACTGTTGCCGCTAAAACATATAGACTCCAGTCAATAGGTTGGAGTCTTTGTTTATGCAGTAGTATTACTTGTCGCTTTTGCGACGGTTACAGTCGCGACAGAGCATCTGACAGTTTTCCGCTATGGTACGACCACCTTCTTTCCATGGAGTAATATGGTCGGCTTCCATCTGCTCTATCTCAAAGTGATTGCCGCAAATTTTACAGATACCGTTCTGACGTTCATATACTTCACGCTTTGTGTTGTCATCAAAAGCACGTATTCCCAAATGATGCTCATCGCCATCAAGGACAAACCAATATATCCCGGATTTTTGCTGAACGTCACTGTCTTTCATTAAACGGGCAACTCCTTTTTCCAGTTCGGCGGCATCCAATCTTACATCTTTAAACCTATTGTAAAGTTCACCCCATAGCACCCCTTTCATCTCTTTACGTTTTTTGGGAAATTTTGCCTTAACCCAATTTATCACGTTTTGATAATAGAGCCAGAGCTCATCGGCATTGGTATCATGCTGGTGCGCGGCCATATATTCCTCAATGTTGCCATTGTTGAGCCAGGAGATGACTGTTTCCAAATAAACCTGTCGTATTGGTGAACCGCTCATATAGTCACTTCCTAAACGGTAGGCAACGCAACCGGTCTTACTGAACTTCTTTTTTGCCTCAGTGACAAACGGACCGGAATAAACGGCATTACGGATTTCCTGCTCGGTCAGTTTTTCACCGGCAATGTTAATAGTACGGAACCAGTCCAGCTTTTCGCTGTCGCTACCGTTACGGCAAATGTACACCATGAGTTGGTAATTGTTGAATTGTTCAAGTTCATCAGGCGTAAGGTTTTTGCCTCCTTTTAATGTCCCGTTCCAGTCCACAAATAGATTTCCACAAAGAAATTCGCAAATACTCATTGTACGTTGCTGCCCATCAAGCAGTTCATAAGTGCCGTCCTGGTTCTCAACCCAATACATCACGTTGAGAGGGAACCCCTTGCGTATACTTTCAATTACGGCCTTTTGCTGTTTTTCGCTATATACAAACTCACGTTGGTATTTGGGACGAATGTTCAATTTGCCACCGTAACCGAATACGCCTTCTTCTTCGCTGTTGCTGAAGCCCGCATATAAATCGCCAATGCGGATTGGAGTCAGTTCTATTTCCATAATGTTATTGTTTCCTGCGGATTAGTATTCGTTTGTATATGCCATTGCCATTGATGACAGGTGCATCATATCTTGTGTGTGGAAGTTTAATTTCTTCAAGCATACCGTCTCCACCTCTGTCTGTGGTCCAGATTAATTCGAATTGGTTGGGGTTATATTTATTCATGAAAGTGATAGGTACACCCATATATCCATCATAGTCAAACGGTATATAGGCCGTTTTACTTACTTCTATTGCATTATAGTTCTCGTACTTTGGATATTCTTCTGCCGAATAAGATTTGTATAAATCTAATAATTCATGGCGTTTGTCGTGATCAAGATTTGTGAACCAATTTACTCCAGATACACGAATCATTCCTTCTCTATGGTCACCGGCAGTTGCAGTGTCTTTGTATATACTTGTGAAATGTGCAGCGCCACCTTTGAATCCAATACCTAACCACATTTTATTCTCCTTTATTAACTTGAAACATTCCTTGTACGTGATAGCATTTTGATGACCAACAATCAAAAACTTTTTGTTGTACTTTACAAGTTGCGCAATGTATTCACGGAATAAGGAGAATGGTGGATTTGTGACAACTATATCAGCTTGTTTGAGCAGTTCAATGCATTCTGACGAGCGGAAATCGCCATTGCCCAGAAGTGTGGTAAGAATGTTCTTGTCATTTTTGAGAAGCCATTCAACATCCGTAAGGTCAGTTGCCCCATCGCCGTTCACATCGGGCACTTCCGTAATTATAATTTTGTGTGGAACGCGGGTCTTGTACTGCTTGCCGTACGGTTCCTGAGGCTCAAAAAGACATAATTGCGAATGAGCGACAGGTGACCCGTCATAACAGGTGCATATCAGTTTCTTCAATCCAAGGGAATTGAAATTGAGTGCAAAATATTTAAAAAAATTACTTTCAAAAGGGTCGTCGCAATTGCACAACACTGTTTTGCCCGCAAAGTGCTGGCGGTAGTGTTTGAGCTCGTTAGCAATGTCGCTAAGTTGTGTGTAAAATTCGTCTTTCTTTGCCCTATTGGCAGCGTGTAGGTTGCTGTTTCCTGCCATACGATTGATAGTTGTGCATAACTATCAATCATTTGAACCGGTGCAAAAGTAAAAAAGGCGTGAACCTTTCTACTCACATTCACGAGGAGCGTCGGATGAACCCCGCCAATACCCATAGATTAGCCCACGCCCAAGGCGCAAGCATTAACTTTCTGGGAATTGTACGGTCAGCCAAAGCTTCCGTGAATTTGCTTTTATCCGATTATTCTAAACAATCAGTTTCCGACGCTTTTTGTTTGAATGTGAATAATAGCTAATGCGTTATGTTATTAATTTTTGTTTTCTGTTGTGCTCCTGTTTTCGTTTATTGTTTACAAATGTATTGAATGTTAAGTTTTTATGCAAGTCTTTTTGCGGTTTGATGAAATATACATAAATTAGACCGATACTTTACCTGTTACGCTGATATGAGAAGGACTGCAATGTTTGGGGCTTGCCTGCTGATGGTGCTGTCGGCAAGGGCCAGTCTGACTTTCAAGGAAATCAGAACGGCATCGGACAATGTCATAGAACTGTACTTTACAAGCGATACGCTTGACGTGAACGAGGTGGACATATCGGACCCGTCGCAGTGGACAGTCAACGGACAGCATGTGCTGGCTGTAAACCGCACTGCGGCTGCTGCCGACATGTGCGACCATTTCGTATATCTGACAGTTCCGACACTTGAGAACGGCCGGAAGTACGGCATAGAGACTCCGTACGGCAGCTGGAAATTCAAATTCAATGACCGAAAAGTGTTCTGTGAGGCCATCAAGACCAATCAGGTAGCATACAGCGCCCTGTCTCAGAAGCGCTTTGCAAACTTTGCCATATATCTGGGTGACGGCGGAATCAGAAAGATTGAGGGCGCTTTGCCGGAATATACGGTATATAAGGGCAGGAAAAAAGTCTGCGGCGGTACATTGGCCGAGATCGGGGCGGACCGGTCATCGGGCGATCATGCCTACAGGATTGACCTGTCGGCCGTTCCCGAAGGCGGTCCCTATTACATCAGCGTGAGCGGCTACGGGCGGTCGTATCCGTTCTTTGTAGGCGGTGATGCATCGGCCAGGCTGGCTTACGTGAGTTTCCGTTCGCTTTTGAACCAGCGCTGCGGCATTCAGCTTGTTCCGCCGTATGTGGAGCATCCGTACAGGACAAAGAGATGCCATGAGACCATTTACAGGACATTCTACAGAATCAATGAGGCCGCTCTGCCGGTAAGGGGCGATGAACCCACAATGCAGGCATGGGGCGGCTATCATGATGCCGGCGATGCTGACCGCCGCACATATCACATGGACGTGCCATCGACCCTGCTCACAACATACGAGGCATTCCCGGAACTGTTCGCTGACCGCCAGTTCAATATTCCCGATATTTTTGACAACGAGTGGAACATTCTTGGAAGCGGTAACGGAATTCCCGATATTATTGACGAGGCCGAGTGGGGCACCATGTTCTGGAAGTATTTTCAGGAAGAGGACGGCCAGATTCCTTGGGGCACTGAAACCCAGGGGTATTCGCCTTTCACAAGTTATGACTTTGAGGACCATCTGTTTGGCAGCGAGGTGCTTGACGCACGTACATCGTCATGGGCTGCGGGGCTTTTCTATCACTTTGCCCGCATAATGGAGCCGTTTGACCGGGTAAAATCGGGTGAATATGTGTCAAGGGCGGAACTGGCCCATGCCGCTGCGGAAAAGGCACTGTCAGAACGCGGCGGAATTCAGCCTAACTTCCAGATGTACTACAATGTGGAGAAATACCTGATGACCGGCAATGAGCAGTGCCATGCATACATAAAGGAGCATGCGGCCGATGCACAGGCTATGCTGACCACATACAACCAGGGTTCGGAGATATTTGCCGGACGTGGCTGGCTGGCTTCGTACTTCATGTCGTACGTGCTGGCTCCGGCCCGAAAGACCGATGCCGCCACGGTTGCCGTTTTCCGCGATGTGCTGGAACAGGTGACTGAAAAGCAGATAGCCGCATTTGAAGAGAACGCGTATCCGAACGGTGTGCCTATGAGTGTAAACTGGTGGGGTAGCAATGTAGCGCAGGGACAGTATTCATACCCCATGCTCATGATGTGGAGGCTTACCGGAAAGCAGGAGTACATTGATGTGGTAAGCCAGATGATGGACTATGCTCTGGGTCTTAACCCGCTGGGCAAATGCTACCTGACCGGTATGGGCATAAACCGTGTACACTGGCCTCATGACCGTGAATCGGCCTATACCATAGAGCAGGGCTGGGGACCCAGGCCGGGCATACTGGTGTTCGGAGCGGGCAACTATGTGCGTGACTATCCAAGTTATCCGCTTATCAGTCGTGGCAGCACTGCGCGTGAGCGTGCATATATTGACGTGCTTGACAACTATCAGAACAACGAATATACCATTTATCAGAGTCTGTGCTTCCCGTCGGTAGTCTATCCTGTGCTGTCGGGTGGCAGGACCGCACGGTAAAAGTCAAACTTACCTATATGGGCAAACTATCCATTAGAATCCAGAATCTGTTTTGCGGACTTAAGGCCGGTGTGAGCCGTTTTCCGATTACAGTGCTGTTCGCCCTTGCGCTTACAGCGGTGGGCATTGTGTTGAACCACGTGGAGGCCGATGTTGTAGGGGAGAGGCTGCAGTTCTTCCTGTACTGTTATCCTGCCACAGCCATGATGCTGTCGCTGGGTCTTTCGCTGCTTGTCGAGGAACGCCCGTTCCGGATTCCCTCCATAGCGGCACACGTACTTTGGGCAGGTATCTGGGTGCTGGTGAGCCGGTATCTGGACGTGATTAACCGTCTGCCATACGTGCTGATATTTGCCGCCCTGCTTGCTCTGGCTGTGATTTCGGTGGTCGTGCTGCCGTTCATTGGCAGAAAGGAGGATATACCAATGTGGAACTTCTCCCTGACGCTTGGCTGCACTGTGGCGGTGGCGCTTCTGGTGGCGCTGGTGCTCTGGGGCGGTATGTCTCTGCTTCTGCTTTCGTTTGAAAAGCTGTTTGGCCTGAATGTGAACTCTGACCTGTATGGTGATCTTGCCTGTTTCAGCTTCTTTCTTGTGGCTCCCATGCTTGTGCTGCAGGGAGTACCATCGGGCCGGAACAAGCACAATGCTACCCCGGCCGTCATGCCCGCCTTTCTGCGGGGTGCAGTCCGATACCTGTTCATTCCGCTTGTATCGCTTTACTTCTTGACCCTATACTGCTATGCGGTAAAAATCATCGCCAACTGGGCGCTGCCTGACGGATGGGTGTCGTATCTGGTATCGGCCTCCATGCTTTTGGTCGTGCTGCTGCAACTGGCGGTGAGACCATACAGGCATAGTCAGACTTTCGGCAGTTTTGCAGTGCGTCTGGTATGCGTCTGGATGCCAAGGCTCATGCTTCCGCTGCTGGTTCTCATGAGCGTAGGCATTGTCCGCCGTGTGTCTGATTACGGGATTACGGTTAGCAGGGCGTATCTTATTGCGTTCAACCTGTGGTGCTATGTGGCGTGCCTTATTCTATGGGTCAGGAATGACGATCATGTAATGTGGCTGACAGTTACTCCTGTCATACTGTTCATTCTGCTGTCCGTCTTTCCCGTCAACGTGTCATCGGTTGTCCGTGACAGCATGCTTCGCAAAGTGCACTGTACGCTGACCGATTCCGGCTGGAACGGGAATGTAATGGACGATGCTGCCTACAGTGACTGGCTTGCAGGCCTGGACGGGGATGCCGCATTCAGGGCTGACAGCCGGCTTGATTACCTTAAGAGCAAGTATCCTTTTGACTGCATCAGCGACATTATGACCCGCGACATTCTGACCGGAAGGGCGCAGAACGAAGAGAAAGTTGAGCGTACATATATATCGAGCTTCCGTCAGGTGCTGGGATGGGTTGAGATTCCGGTTCCGGAAGGCATGTCAAGTAGCATGATGTATGAATACCGCTCAAACGTAGGCGACATTCATGTCACAGAGGACTCCGTCAGGGCCTCGTTCCCGCTGAACGGTGAATCGACCTTTGAAGTATGTATTCCCATGGCCGATCTTCGTGCCCTGACCGATGATTACAGGGATGAAGTCCTTGCCGATGATTACAGGGAGGATGTCCTTGCTCAGAAACACTACAGGCTCCGGTACGACGGGACGTTGTCAGACGGCCGCCCATGCGTTTTCTATCTCAATCACTTCAGCCTGAGGCTGGTAAAAGGAGACGAATCAATGGACGTGAGCGGCCTGCTGTACTACTGAGTCTGATTACAGCTTGATTGACATCATTGTGATGTCGTCATTTTGAGGATTGTCCTTTACAAACTCTTTAATTGAGAGACGCAGATTCTCAAGGAACTGTGCCGAACTTTCGTTGACATCCTCGTTTCTTGCGAACTCTTCAAGACGCTGCTCGCCATACAAATCCTTGACACGGTTTTCGGCTTCTGTCACTCCATCTGTGTAAATTAACAGGCGGGAACCCTTTTTCAATGTAATGGATTCGCCCTGATACGGGAAATTCTCAAACAGACCTGCTGCCAGATTGGGCTTTGCATGAAGGTATGAGGGCTTGCCGTCAGGCGATAATACCAGAATCGGGTTATGGCCAGCGTTGCAGTAATTGAGCTCCAGTGTGTCTAAATTGAGACAGCCTACGAACATGGTTACGAACATTCCGCTGTCATTGCCGTCACAGAACGAATTGTTGATTCTGGCTACAACGCCTTCGACAGGAAGTCCAAGACCAGCAATGAAGCGGAAGGCGCTTCGGGTGATAGCCATATACAGAGCTGCAGGAACACCCTTGCCGGAAACGTCGCCCACCACGAAATAGACAGTTCTGTCCTTGACAAAGAAATCATACAGGTCGCCGCCCACCTCCTTGGCCGGGTGCAGCTGGGCGTACAGGTCAAGACCTTCAAAATGCGGATAGTCCTTGGGCAGCATCTGCATCTGAATGGCGCTTGCCACGTTCAACTCGCTTTCATATCGCTCGTTGGATGCTGTGGTGCTGCGCAGCTCTTCAATGTACTCGTTGATGGAGCGTTCCATGTAATCCAGCGAATCGTGCAGACGGCGCAGTTCGTCATCGCTGTGCACTTCAGGTATTCTTGCCTTGAAATTACCCTGTGAAATGTTCAGGGCCGAATATGCAAACTCCGTAATAGGTTGTGCATGGCGGCTTATTATACGCCTGTTGGTCAGATACAGTAGCATCAGGCCGAGTAAGGCCACCAGAAATGAGATATTGTTCATCCTGGTCGCTTTGGAGAAGACATCTTTGTACGAGCATACCAGAGCGGCAGTCCAGCCGTTGGACAGAGGGCCGTAGATGAAGAATCCCTTGAACTCAGGCCTGTTGATTTTCATGACGCCGGTATCGCCGGACATCATTTTTTTGATTTTCTCTATTGCCTCGGTATCGCCAGCTTTCAGGCTCTCAGTGAACACTGTCTCACTAAGTATCTTGCTCTTGTCTATGTGCGAAATATACGAGCCGTTCCTTCCTGCCAGTATTGTGTATGAATTCTCGTAGGGCTTTATTGACTGAATCTTGTCGGTCAGCCACTGAAGGTCAATATCGGCTTTGATGATGCCCATGAAACTGCCGTCCTTCCAGAACAGAGGCTTGGAGAACGATGTTATAAGCCTGCCGCTTCCGTCACTGTCAAATGACGGCTCACTCCAGTACTCGTGCCCTAGAATTTTGGGAATAATGTACCAGTCCATTGTCGGGTAGTCGTAATTGTCGCTGCCCATCATGCGGGTTTTTACATTACCTTCCTCGTCGTAATAGGCAAAGGGGCAGTAATACATCTGGTCAGGAATGACGCTGTACGGCTCAAAGCCTATGGCACACGATACTATGTTGGAATCGGACAGTATGAGATTGCTAACCACATCAAGCAGCGCAGTGTCGTTCTGACAGAATTTCTCCACCAGCCAGGCATTGCTGTTGGTGACGGCCTCGACTTCACCAAGCACATTCTCTATCTCCAGGAAATTATTCTCCATTGCAGCCGATGTCTCCTTGATGGCCGAATTGTAGGCCATTGAGTACGATACTATTCCCAATGTGAGAATGGCGGCCAGAAAGAGTAGGGCAGTAGTGCCGATTATATTGAGACTGAGCCGCTTTGCAAATGAACGTGATGCTTTCATTTTGAGAAATCGCTATATCTTACAGGATTTTCGATATAATGGGCTTTCAGCAGGTCATTCACCAGCTTGTCAAACTTGGCCTCAGGTATGGGACGATAGTCAATCTGACCTGTGTCGCGGTTCCTTAAAAGCTCAATCATGGCATCGAGCATTACACTCTGATGATAACGGTTTGTCTTGATGCCTGTCTTCTCCATATAGTCCATGACAATGTCAACGCTCTCATCCTTATGTTCAACGCAATAGTTCCAGCCTTTGATGGTGGCACGGCAGAAACGTTCCACCAGGTCCCTGTGACTGGCCAGATACTCATCGGTTACATAAAGTCCGTCTTCAGGTATATCGTAGCCGCAATCGGCAAACCATAACACATTCTCCGGATCTATACCTCCCATAGCTTCCACCATCAGGTTGTACTCGTTGTATTTCATTACGACAGTGGCATCAATGGCACCTGAAACGAACAGATTGATTCCGTTCAGAAACGGCACCCATTTGACATCGAGATAGTTGTTCAGGCAGCATATTTCACAAATCTCGCTGAAGCCGCTCTTCCATCGGCCTATCGTCAGTCCGTTCAGAGACTGCGGACCGTCAAGTTTCTTGTGGCTGACAATCATGATTCCGGTGTTTTGAGTCACCTGCAGCACATTCTTCAGTTTAAGTCCGAAGTCACGTGCCATCACGGCCTGAATAGGGTGCGAGATTATGATATCGACATCGCCGCTGCCTATGCGCTCAATGCCTGACTTTGCCGAGTTGATGCCCATGTGCTCTATTGTCAGGTCTATGTTCTCATCGGCATAGAAGCCCTTCTCCAGTGCTACGTAATAACCTGCAAACTGCGACTGCGGCAGCCAGGCGGGCATGAGAGTCATCTTTTCCTGCGCCATGGCACATAATGATATGCACAGAGCCATTACTGAATACAACAATTTTACAGCTTTCATTTCTTTCAGTTTGCGGGTGGAAGCACCAGATTTATTGCCTTTGGAAGAATGTCAATGTCAAATTGTGTCGATGCGGTTATTTCACCGTCCAGACACAGATAGATAAGGTTCTTGGATGACAGCCTTATATGTTTGGCCCTGCAGTACTTGAGATGACGCAGGCAGAATCTGTTATCAAGATGCTCTCCCTTTTCGTATGGCTTCAGAATACGCAGGAACGAGACGAGCGAGCATGTCTTCAACAGGCAGACATCAATGAGACCGTCATCCACCACTGCTCTGGGGGCACACAGAAACTGTCCGCCACACCATCGGCCATTGGCCATGTTGCAAAGCAGAAGAGTTCTGCGGTTGAGCATCTGTCCATCGGCTTCTACTCGGATGTGATTGATCCTGTGGCCCAGGATGCTTCTCATCACTGACTTGCGGTATGCCACATTCTGCTCAACACCGTCAATTATCATACTGTTTGCCTGATGTGCCACCATTGCATCAAAGCCAAGATTAATTACGTTCAGTGAATAGTTGTCGTTTGCACGGATTATGTCAACCTTGACTGTCTCGCCGTTAAGTATGTCGGCAAGTGACTGGAAATTGCGGCCGGGATAATATTTGATGAAATCGTTGGTTCCCTCGTATGCCATTATTGCCATGGACTTGTTCGGTGATCCGACTATTCCCGATGCCACCTCATTGACGGTGCCGCTTCCGCCACATGCTACAAAGCAGACTTCGTCATCGGGATGCAGGTCGCAGTAAATCCTGACGTACCTGATGCCGTCTCCGACACCAGTTGTATGGTAAACGTCGTATTTGAATGAAGCACCTGCAAGCTGTTTTTCAAGTGCTGCATCGATGATGCCTCGCTTGTCGGCTCTACCGTTTATTACAAATATGTAAAGCATACTTCTGCACTTTTACACGCCTATCATGTAGTACAAAGATATGAAAATGGTACGAATGTATGTAATATTTCGATTAATGATGCCGTAAGACGGGATTTCAGGAACACGCCGCAGAAACGTCATTGCCCTGCGATCTCGTCCTGATGGTGGCAGCGTATGCGCTGTTGCACAGGCCGAGCACGGCCGACAGGATGAACAGGGTTTCAATACCGAGCGTCTTCCATATCCAGCCGCCAAGCAGTGCAATGAGTACGGTAATCATGTGATTGACCGATATGCCTGTCGATATGGTTTTGCGCATTTCCTCCTGACTGTCGGCAATGTCCTGTACATAAACGTTCGATGCCATTGATGCCAGTGAAATGATGGAGTCGAGCACATAGTTCACACAGCACACAATAAAGGCGGTGTGCATGGAGAACAGATGGTGGGCAAAGCCGTAGAAGAAGCAGACAATGACCAGTATCAAAGTGTCGCCAATCATGACGGGCTTGTAGCCTATACGGTCAATCAGCTTGCCGACGAGCGGCGAGATGAAGAAGCATGCAACGGCCGAAATGGCGAACAGCATGCTTATCATTCCGGCATCGGCTCTGTAGAAGAGAATCAGCACGTACGGGCCGAAAGTGAAGAACACCTGTTTGCGGGCCCCGTAAAACACCTCGAGCATATAGTATTTGCGGAACTTGCGCTTGAAGTAGAACCGGCTTCCCTCGTGTCTGCGCTGACTGTTTGCGGTCAGACGGAAGGCTACTGCCATGGCCAGCATCATGAACAGGGCAGATGCAATGAAGACCGGGCGGAACAGACGGCTGTCAGTGCCCGACATTCCGGCTGTTATGCCTTTGCGGCCCATTATTGCAATGGCGGCAATGACGGCGGCATATCCGGCAAGGTTGCCTATCTGGTATATGGCGCTCTGATGACCGAGTGCCTGTCCTCCGCATCCTGCCCGGCTGTACTGGAGCGGCAGAGTGCTGCGCATGGCAAGCTGTATGTGCTCGCCTGTGGAGTAGAAGAATATGACCATGATTACCAGCACCTTTGACGGCGATATGCATGCCTGCAGTGCCATGCCCAGAAACATTATAGTTACGCCGGCCTTGTACATGCGTTCGGACGATGCATTGTAGCAGATTGCCATAATGAGCACAAGCAGCAGTCCTGGAACCTCGCGGAAGAATTCGGCCACGCCGCGGCCCATTTCGCCCATGCCGACAATTTCGGCCAGATAATTGTCAATGACGGCTTTGTACAGTCCGTAACCGATTGCGGACATAAGAATTGACAGAAACAGCGCCTTATAACGTGTATCCTCGCGAAAGATTCCGGACAGTTTCATAGCGGGTGCAAAGATAGGGTTTTTCACTATGCAACCGAACTTTGCTTTGCCGTTTGGCAAATAAAACATAGATTTGCGCAAATATTGATTATACACCTAATTATTCACCCAACACTTGAAATGAAAAAGGTACTATTGGTTATGGCTCTGGCGATTTCGTTCGTTGGAGCAAGTGCCCAGAAAGGCATGAAAGCCCCGAAAGGTGGCAAGCAGATAAGCAATGAACTTATCGGTATTTTCTTTGAAGACATCAGCTCTTCGGCCGATGGAGGTCTTTGCGCTGAACTCATTCAGAACGGCTCTTTTGAATACAGCCCCGCAGAACAGGACGGATGGGGTGCCGGTACGGCATGGCGCACAGAACGTCCGGGACACTCGCTCGGATTCATCGAACCCAAGCAGCAGGAACCTATTCATCAAAACAATCCAAACTATATGCGCCTGAATATAGAGCGCGTAGGCCATTATTATGACTATAACGGCTGGACCGGATTCGGTATCTCCAACAACGGCTATGGCGGCATTGTACTTGAGAATGGTGCTGATTATGACTTTTCGGTATTCATGCGTAACCCTGACGGCATTGACAAGGAGGTTCGTATTGTAATGGTTGCTCCGCAGCGTGGCTTCTCGCCTGCTCCCGCTGCTCCGATTGCCGACACCACCATCATTATCAGCGGTCGTGACTGGAAAAAGTACGAATGTACTCTCAAGGCAAATGCGGACTGCTCAAACGCACAACTTCAGATTCTGGCTCTGACGGTAGGACAGCTTGATGTCGATATGGTTTCACTGTTCCCGCAGGATACGTATATGGGTCACGGACTCAGAAAGGATCTTGTACAGGCTCTGGCAGATCTTCAGCCCAAGTTCATGCGTTTCCCCGGCGGTTGCGTGGTTCACGGCGGCGGTGACGGATTCTGGGATACCTATCGCTGGAAGACCACTGTCGGTCCGCGTGAACAGCGCCGTCAGATAAAGAACACATGGGGTTACCACCAGTCAATGGAAATGGGCTATTATGAATATTTCCAGCTTTGCGAGGACCTCAATATGGAGCCGCTTCCAATCCTGCCATGCGGTGTGAACTGTCAGGGTACAAACGGCGGTTGGAACATGCGTACACAGGCTCAGGATGCAGCACCGATGGAGGATATGGATGAATGGACACAGGATGCTCTTGACCTGATAGAGTGGGCCAATGGTCCTGCCGATTCAAAGTGGGGTAAGGTACGTGCCGATGCAGGTCATCCGGAACCCTTCAACCTGAAGTATCTTGGCATCGGTAATGAGGAGAAGATTACTCCTGAATTTGAGGAGCGTTTCAAGTACATGTATGAGAGAATTCATGCCGCATATCCTGAAATACAGATTGTAGGTACCGATGGTCCTGGCTCACATCCTGGCAGCAGCGACTATGAGGAAGGATGGAGAATCGCCACTGAACTTGAAATACCTATTCTTGACGAGCACTATTATGAACCGCGTACATACTTCCAGACTGCCCGTCAGTATGACAATTATCCGCGTGACCGCAAGACCAAGGTCTATCTGGGTGAATATGCAGCCAAGGACAAGAAACTTATTGATGCTCTGTCAGAGGGACTGTATCTGCTCCACGTTGAACGTAATGGTGATGTTGTGTGCATGACTTCATACGCACCTCTGTTTGCCAAGAAGGGCACCAACAACTGGAATCCTGACCTGATTTACTTTGACAATGAGAAAACATACCTGACATGCAGCTATTATGTCCAGCAGATGTTCGGTCAGTCAAGCGGAGACTGGTTCTATGGTGACTGTGTGAACTTTGACCGCGCCGATGACAACCTGCTTGGCCAGTCTGTAGTTCTTGACAGCAAGTCACGCAAGCTGTATGTCAAGATTTGCAACGCAAGTGAAAATGCAGCCAAGGCAAGTGTTGACCTGTCACGCTTCGGCCTCAAGTCAAAGGCAAAGCTTACAACACTGAAAGGGCAGCCGATGGATGAAAACGGTTTTGACGCACAGCCAATCGCTCCAAGCGTCCAGGACGTCAAGGTCAGCAAAAAGATGAACATTGACGTTGAGCCTTACTCAATGGTAATGTACACTATCCAGCTGTAATACACTATCCTGAATATAATCACGGCAGTAGGCCTCGGTAACGGGCTACCGCCGTGATTTTTTTTGTGTTCGACATCCAATAAGGACCGAAAATTGGTATATTCGCAGGTATGGTTATGGAAAGGGAATTGTTCAGAAGCAGAATAGGCTCCATTCTTGCTCTTGCAGGCAGTGCCGTCGGTCTTGGAAATATATGGAGGTTTCCGTACATGCTGGCCGAATATGGCGGCGGTGCGTTCCTTCTTGTGTACATATTCTGCATAGTGCTGTTCTCCCTTCCAATAATGCTGTCCGAGTTCATTGTGGGCCGCAGAAGCCGTATGGGAGCCGCTCAGGCTGTCGGTACGCTTGAACCTGAAGGTCTGTGGAAACATTACGGCATTCTTGCCGTAGGCATTCCGTTCTTCACGCTGTGCTATTACTGTGTGATTGGCGGATGGACCTTGCAGTACTTTATTGATTCATGCACGCTGCAGTTCAGCAGGGCGGAATCGGCCGATGCCATTCAGGGCATGTTCGGAACTCTTGTCACATCGACATACAGGCCTCTGGTACTCGATGCGGTCTTTCTGCTTGTAACTGCTCTGATAATAATGAACGGTGTTCACCGGGGAATAGAGAAATGCTCCAAGGTAATGATGCCGGTACTGTTTTTCGTAATGATATTCATCGCCGTGTGGGTGGCATTCCAGCCGGGAGCAGGGCAGGGAATTGCATATCTTTTCAAACCTGACTTTTCAAAGATCACTCCCAAGGTGTTCCTTGCGGCAATGGGACAGTCGTTCTATTCCCTGTCAATAGGAATGGGTATTCTCATAACATATTCTTCATATCTTGAAAGAAGCATAGGATTGACAAGAACGGCCGTATCAACCATATTGGCCGATTTGCTGTTTGCCGTCATTGCAGGCTGTGCCATAATTCCAGCTCTGTTCGCTTACGATATGCCTACCGGCCAGGGCACGGGCGTGGTGTTCAGGACTCTACCCGTGGTGTTCTCAAGAATGCCGGCGGGAGGCCTGGTGTCGGTGGTGTTTTTCATCGCTGTCCTTCTTGCCGCACTGACATCGGCAATGTCTCTGTTTGAGGTGCCGGTGTCATGGCTTATTGACCGATACAGGATGAGCCGCGTCAGGGCATCGATTCTTGTGTTTGCCAGTGCACTTGTCATTGGAGCGCTCTGCTCGCTTTCATTTGGAGTGCTGAGTGATTTCACAATAGGCGGCCGCGTGCTGTTTGACTTCTTTGACTACGGCATAGGCAACTATCTCATGCCGCTGGCGGGTCTGTTAATCGTAATATTTGTCGGATGGAAGCAGGGCAAGGAGGTTATTCTTTATGAATTGAAAGGAATTGATTATGACCACGACGAGCAGTATCACCATACCTGGCACAACATATTGTTCTTTGTGATACAGTGGATTGCCCCTGTTGCTGTAATTGCAATATTTATTTCTGGTATTCTGTAATATTCTTTTTTCATAACCTTTTAAATTTTTATTGAAATGAAAAAGTATTTGGCTGAAATGGTTGGAACCATGGTTCTGGTTCTGATGGGATGCGGCGCTGCCGTCAGTCTTGGTTGTTCATCGGCAGTTCCCGGTGTTCCTGGTGTTGTAGGTACTGCTCTTGCTTTCGGTCTTGCCGTTGTGGCAATGGCTTATGCCATTGGCGGCATTTCAGGCTGTCACATCAACCCTGCAATAACACTTGGCGTATGGATGTCAGGCCGCATGAGCGGTAAGGATGCTATCATGTACATGCTGTTCCAGGTTATTGGTGCAATTATCGGTGCGGCCATTCTGCTTGCTCTCACTCCAACTGGAGGACTTGGCCAGAATGTATGTCAGGAGGGAATAGCTCCAGCGGGTGGCTTTGTGGCAGAACTTGTGTTCACGTTTGTCTTTGTCCTGGTTGTTCTTGGAACCACCGATTCTGAGAAGGGTGCCGGCAATCTTGCAGGTCTTGCAATAGGTCTTACCCTTGTTCTGGTTCATCTGGTATGCATCCGTTATACCGGCACATCGGTAAATCCTGCCCGTTCAATAGGTCCTGCTATCTTTGCAGGAGGCGAGGCTCTAAGTCAGCTGTGGATTTTCATTCTTGCTCCTCTTTGCGGCGGTGCACTTGCTGCTGCTGTCTGGAAGGGACTTGCAAAGTAAATCCGTAACGGGTTAAAAAAAGCAGGAGGAAAATCGCTTTCCTCCTGCTTTTCTTGGTTCGTAGGCTCCTTACTTCTTGTACTGCACGGCAGCAGCCTCGATAGGCATGCAGGCCTTGTAGTTTTCAATGTAGGCGTTGAAGCCTTCCACGTCTTCAGGGTCGGGGGCAATTGACGTACCGGTGTTGCCGGCAAATACCTGCTTGTCCAGCCAGTCAGCCAGTTTCTGCCCGTTGCCGCTTATGCGGTATGCTGCCAGAATGGCCATACCCCAGGGGCCGCCTTCGCCTGCCGTTTCCATACATGAGATAGGCGAGTTCAGAGCTGCGCCGAGAATGCGCTGACCTACGCCCGGTGTGGTGAACAGACCTCCGTGACCGGTAATGCGGTCAACCTTGATCTTCTCCTCCTTGAACAGTATGTCATTGCCAATCTTGAGAACGCCAATGGCACCGCTTATGATGGCGCGCATGAAGTTCGCAAGGTTGAACTTGTCCTGTGCGGAACGCACGAACAGCGGACGTCCGTCGGCAAAACCTGTAACAGGCTCACCTGATACGTAGTTGAAGCTCATAATGCCGCCGCAGTCCTTGCTGCCCTTCAGAGCATGGTTGAACAGGTTTGTGAATATCCGGCCCATATCGACCTGCATTCCCATAATCTCTTCATATTCCTTGAACAGACCTACCCATGCGTTGAGGTCACTGGTGCAGTTGTTGCAGTGAACCATGGCAACCGGACTTCCGTCAGGAGTGGTTACAATGTCAATGACTTCGTGCGGTTTCTTGAGATCCTTTTCCAGAACAATCATTGAGAACGATGATGTTCCGGCCGATACGTTACCTGTGCGTGGACGTACAGCGTTGGTGGCAACCATACCCGTGCCTGCATCACCCTCAGGTGGGCATATCTGTGCACCGGCCTTCAGGTTGCCGCTTATATCCAGCTTGCGTGCGCCGGCTTCGGTCAGCTGGCCTGCATCCTGACCTGCGTCAAGAGACTCGGGCAGAATGTCAAGAAGCTTCCACGGATATCCCTTGGGTGCAATGAGTTTGTCGAACTTGGCAACCATATCGGCATTGTAGCTCTTGGTTGCAGGGTCAACAGGAATCATACCGGATGCATCGCCTACACCAAGCACTTTCCTGCCTGTAAGCTGCCAGTGAATGAAACCTGCAAGGGTGGTAAGGTAGTCAATGTCCTTTACATGGGGTTCGTTGTCAAGAATTGCCTGATACAGGTGCGAGATGCTCCAGCGAAGCGGAACATTGAACACGAAAAGGTCAGACAGTTCCTTGGCGGCCTTGCCCGTATTGGTGCAGCGCCAGGTGCGGAAAGGTACAAGAATGTTGCCGTTTTTGTCAAAAGGCATATAACCGTGCATCATGGCGCTGATGCCTATTGATGCCAGGTTCTCAATTTCGCATTCGTATTTTTCCTTGACCTGCTTGCGCAGATTCTGGTAACAGTCCTGCAGACCAAACCAGATACTTTCAACGCTGTATGACCACAGTCCGCCCACCAGCTGGTTTTCCCAGGTGTGGCTTCCCTGTGCAATAGGCTTGAAGTCGGGGCCTATGAGAACGGCCTTGATGCGGGTTGAGCCGAACTCTATTCCGAGAACGGCCTTACCCTGCTCTATGATCTGTTTAGGATTGTATTCCATAATTACATAAGGGCTTTGTTAAGCATGTAATATACTTCGTTATTACGCAGCTGCTGCTTGAAACCGCTGATGGTGGTGTTCTTGTCAATGCTTATGCATTCAATACCTGCCATTTCAGCGAAATCCTCCCAGTATTCAGCGGTAATGTCGTAAGAGAATGCACTGTGGTGTGTACCACCGGCAAGAATCCATGCTCCGGCGCCAATCTCGAATGTTGGCTGCGGAACCCACAGGGCCGATGCAACCGGCAGCTTTGGCATGGGCTTGGGCTCAATGCAGTCAACTTCGCTGGTAATCAGGCGGAAACGGTTGCCCAGGTCAACGATGGTTGCCTTGATGCCGAAGCCTGTCTTTGAAGTGAATACCAGACGTGCGGTCTGCTGCTTGCGTATGCCAATGCCAAGGAAGTGAACTTCCAGTTTGGGCTTGTCACTTGCAATGAGAGGGCATATTTCAAGCATGTGGCTCTGCAAGCTTGAAGTCTGCTTTGCGTCAAAGTTAAGAGTGTAGTCCTCAAGGAATGAGCAGCCCTTGGCAAGGCCCTGGTTCATTACCCAGAGAGTACGGTACAAACATGCTGTCTTCCAGTCACCCTCGGCACCGAAACCTATGCCTTCCTGCATGAGACGCTGTGATGCAAGACCCGGAATCTGGTCAAAACCGAGGAAGTTCGGATCGTCAATGTCGGCACCGCCCAGGTCATCGAAGTTGGTGGTAAAGGCTGTTGCACCTTCGTCCTTAAGCACGCGGCGTATTGCAATCTCGGCCTTGGCTGAGTTGCGTACCTTTTCCCAATAAACCTGCTCGCCGCTTTCGTCAATCTTGATGGTGTAAAGCTTCTTGTATTCTTCGACAAGTGCATCAGTTTCGGCATCGGTCACTTTCTTGAAGTAATCCATGAGTGACGAAACAGGATAGTAGTCAACGTGATATCCAAGACGCTGCTCGAATTCAACGCGGTCGCCGTCGGTAACGGCAACATTGTTCATGTTCATGCCGAACATGAGACAGCGTACATCGTGTGCATCGGCTCTGCCGGCAGCTGCACGTGCCCATACTGCAATCTGCTTCTGTGCTTCAGTGCTCTTCCAGTAACCTACAACAACCTTGCGCGGTATGCGCATGCGTGTGCATATATGTCCGAATTCAATGTCACCGTGGGCGCTCTGGTTCAGGTTCATGAAGTCCATGTCCATGGTGCTCCATGGAATTTCCTGATTGAACTGTGTGTGGAAATGGAGCAGAGGCTTCTTGAGCGACTGCAGACCCTTGATCCACATCTTGGCGGGGCTGAATGTGTGCATCCAGGTTATGATACCTATGCACTTGCTGTCGTTGTTTGCAGCCAGCATGACTTCTTCAACCTCCTTGCTGCTGTTGGCAGTACCTTTATATACAATCTTTACGGGAATGTTGCCCGATTCGTTAAGACCGGCAACCATCTGCTTTGAGTGACCGTCCACCTGGACAACGGCGTCGCCTCCGTAGAGGAGCTGGGCACCTGTCACCCACCATATTTCATAATTATCAAACATAATCTCTTAAAAATTTATTGTTTCTTTTGCCCATAGTAGGCGTTAGGTCCGTGCTTGCGCATGTAATGCTTCTCGACGAGAAGCGGATTCATGGTCGTGTCAGGGTTAAGGGTGAATGAAATGTATGCCATTTTTGCACACTGTTCCATAACCTTGGCGTTATAGACCGCATTTGCAGGACTTGTACCCCACGAGAACGGACCATGGTTCTTTACCAGAACACCTGGAGTGTGGTCGGGGTTGATGCCTTCAAAACGGCGTACAATTACATTGCCTGTTTCCAGTTCGTATTCACCTTTCACTTCCTTTTCGGTCATGTCGGCAGTGCACGGTATGTCCTTGTAGAAATAGTCGGCGTGCGTTGTTCCTATGTTGGGAATGTCCTTGCCGGCCTGAGCCCATGCAGTAGCGTATGTCGAATGCGTATGAACTACACCCTGGATATTAGGGAACGCCCTGTACAGGACCAGATGGGTGGGGGTATCCGAAGAGGGATTGAGGTCCCCCTCGACAACCTTGCCGGTTTCGAGGGAGACTACAACCATATCGGAAGCTTTCATTTCATCATAGCTTACGCCGCTGGGCTTGATTACAACAAGTCCCTTCTCACGGTCTATGCCTGAAACATTGCCCCAGGTGAATATTACCAGTCCCTGCCTTACAAGATCAAGGTTGGCCTGAAACACCTTTTCCTTAAGTTCTTCCAACATATTACCAGAGGAATATATAGAGAACGGCAAGAATGACAATCACGCAGATGGCACCTATGTTGAATGTGCGGTCTGTGCGGAACAGAGTCAGATCAATGCCTACAGCCTTGGCATTCTGGTACTTGTCCTTTGCATTTGAACGCAGATACAGACCAAGTACGCCCAGGATAGCTGCAAAGAACAGCATTGCCTCAAAGCCCCATGAACGGAGAACCGGATTGCATACGCCCCAGATGAATACTACAAATGAGATGGCTGCTGCAATGAAAAGAATCTGTGACCACTTGAGCTGTGTGTCAATTGTGTGCTGGTCAAGCTTCTCAGCCTCAATGCGGCCGTTCCTGTTAAGCAGTGACATGGGAACGAAGATGGCAACAAGTACCAGGAATACATAACCCATGCGGAGCAGGAACGGAACTTCCGGCAGCAGGAACTTGAACAGGATTGAGAAGAAGAATGTGCCTATTGCTGCAACGACGGCTGCAGGACCTGAGGCACGCTTCCACAGCAGACCCAGACCGAAGATTACTACAACGCCCGGATATACGAAACCGGAGTACTCCTGAATGATCTGGAATGCCTGGTCTGCACCGCCCATGATAGGATAAACTGCAATCATGGCAATGATGAGAGCGCAGATTGAAGTGATACGGCCAACGTTTACAAGAGTCTTCTCGGAAGCATCCTTCTTGATGTACTGCTTGTAGATATCCATTGTGAAGATGGTTGATGTCGAGTTGAACATTGAAGCCAGCGATGAGATGACAGCGGCTGCAAGTGCTGCAAATGACAGACCCTTTACAAATACTGGAGTGAAGTTGCGGATAAGGAATGGGTAAGCATCGTCAGAAATTGATATGCCGCCGGCCAGACTTGCAAACAGCTCAGGCTGCTGAGTCTTGATATAGAATGCGCATACGCCCGGAATGCATACGATGAACGGAATCAGTATCTTCAGGAATGCTGCGAAAATCATACCTTTCTTGGCTTCTGCAAGACTCTTGGCTGCAAGACCCTTTTGGATGATGTACTGGTTGAAGCCCCAGTAACCCAGGTTGGTCAGCCACAGAGCACCTACTATGAGTGCAATGCCCGGGAGTGTAAAGTACGGGTCATCGGTGATGCCGGGATACATTGCTGCATTGCGTTGTACGGCCAGATTGAAGTGTGTGTCGCCGTCAATGCTCTTGAGCTTGGTGAACACTTCGCCGAGAGCTGCAAAGGCGCCGCCTTCAAGATCGAGACTCTTCGCAATTACGCTCAGTGCTGCGTATGCTGTAATCAGACCGCCGCCTACAAGGAATGTCACCTGCATTACATCGGTCCATGCAACTGATGACAGACCTCCGTAGATTGAATATACACCGGCAATGATGTAGAGAATCAGAATGATGACAAGACGGATTGAAATGGAAGTGCCGCCAATTACGAGCATGCAGCCGCGGAGGCCCAGAATCTGCTCAATGGCAAGGGCACCCAGCCATGCAACCGATGTCAGGTTGATGAAAATGTAAAGGAAAAGCCAGAAGATTGAGAAGGCCAGACCTGTGCCGGGGTTGTAGCGGTCACGCAGGAACTGAGGGATGGTGAATATCTTCTTCTCAATCATGACTGGAAGCAGGAACTTACCTACAACGATAAGTGTGGCTGCTGCCATGAGTTCGTAAGCTGCAATGGCGATACCCGATGCAAAAGCGGTACCTGACATACCGATGAACTGTTCGGCCGAGATGTTGGCGGCAATCAGAGATGCGCCGACGGCCCACCATGTCAGGGTGTTGCCGGCCAGGAAGTAGTCACTTGAGGTCTTTTCCTTACCGTTCTTACTGCGGGACAGGAAGAATCCTAGGAAAATGAGCAGTGCCAGATAGGCAACTACTACAATGTAGTCAATTGTCTGGAAGCCGTTGTTTTTAAGGCCTTCCAGCACAGAAGCTGATTGTAAAAACATTGAAATTATTTTATTTGGTTAATAATCGGTGAATTATTCCACACCAAACTGATAGATGCAGTGGCTGTAGTATTCCTGACCCGGCTCAAGCTCTGCGCTGTACCAGCCCTCAAGGTCAGACTTGTTCGGACTGTCCGGGAATTTCTGCGTTTCAAGGCAACAGCCGGTGCGGATAGTCATAGGATTGCCCTGCTTGTCATTGCCTGAACCGTCAAGGAAGTTGCCTGAATAGAACTGGATACCGGGTTCGTTGGTATATACTTCAACAAAGATACCGGTAATGGGGCTGTACAGCTTGGCGCAGCACTGGGTGTCATCGCACTTGGTGTTGAGTACCCAGTTGTGGTCATAGCCGTTGCCGTTTCTGAGCTGCTCGTCTTCAAAGGCGGCACCTTCAAGTCCTTCGATTGCTTCGCCTATTCTGCGGCCCTGGGTAAAGTCCATTGGAGTGCCGGCTACGGGTGCAATCTCGCCTGTTGTCATGTATGTGCTGTCAACCGGTGTGAAGCAATCGGCATTCAGAGTCAGAATGTGGTTGGTGATAGGCTGTGAATGGTCACCGTTCAGATTGAAGTAGCTGTGGTTTGTCATGTTGATGACGGTCTTCTTGTCGGTGGTAGCCTTCCATACAATGTCAATTGCGTTAGCATCGTTCAAGGTGTATGTTACGGTTGCAACGACGTTACCCGGGAAACCGGCTTCGCCGTCAGCAGAGTTCATGACAAGTGTAATGGCGTTGCCCGATACTTCCTGAACATCCCATACAAGGTTCTGCCATCCCAGAGGTTCCGGGGTCAGAGTGCAGCCGCCGTGAAGGCAGTGGCCGAAATTGTTCTGGGGGAGCTGGTATTCTACGCCGTCAATGGTAATCTTGCCCTGGTTGATACGGTTTGCGTAGCGTCCTACGGTCGAACCGAAGTCACTTGCAAGAGTGGTGTAGTCCTGAATGTTCTTGAATCCTATGACGGCATCCTGCATATTGCCGTTCTTGTCAGGAACCATGATGGCAACGATGCGTGCACCGAAGTTTGTAACATAGACTTCGCATTTGCCAGCGTTTGTCAACCTGTACAGGTCAGTCTGTTTGCCTGTGAACTCTGTCTGGAAATCTGCCTGGTTGAGTACAGGAGCCGTTTCCTCTGCCTTCTGAGAGCACGATGCCATTGCGAGCATTCCGGCCATCAGGATAATGGAACTCTTTTTCATTTTTGTCAGTTAGTTTATTGGTTAGTTATTTATGAATTATCTCGTGTGAACCGTCACCTGTAGTGACGCTGTATATTTTGGGCTCCATGCCAAAGCGCTCCCTGTATGCGTGTCTGACCTTCTGCCCGAAATCTTCAATGAGCCCGTCTTTTATAAGGTTTATGGTGCAGCCTCCAAAACCGCCTCCCATTATGCGGCTGCCAGTGACACCGCACTCTGCTGCAACTTCAACCAGAAAGTCTGTCTCGGGACAGCTGGCCTCGAACTGGCGGCTCATGCCCCAGTGTGTGCGGTACATGCATCTGCCCACATTTTCGTAATCACCTTTTTCCAGTGAGTCGCAGACTTCAAGAACGCGGTCCTTTTCGTCCAGAATGTACAGGGCCCTATGATAATCGGTTTCGGAAATGCAGTCTTTGACAGCATCAAGCATCTGGTGCGTTGCGTCGCGCAGTGCCCTGACCTGCGGCCAGCGCGATGATATTGCTGCAACTGCATTTTCGCAGCTCTGCCTGCGTTCGTTGTATTCGCCTCCAAGCATGTGCTTGACGCATGAATCAACCAGAATCAGACTGTAGCCTTCGGGATTGAACGGGAAATACTCGTATTCCAGCGAACGGCAGTCCAGTCTTATGAGCTGGCCTTTTCTGCCGAATACCGATGCAAACTGATCCATGATGCCACAATTCAGTCCGCACCAGTTGTTTTCAGTGGCCTGGCCTATGCGTGCAAGCTCGAATCTGTCAATCTGCGAGCCGCAGAACAGTTCGTTGAGAGCGTACGCAAAGACACAGTCAATGGCTGCCGATGACGACATGCCGGCACCAAGCGGGATGTCTCCCGTGAATGCTGCATCGAATCCATGACATTTGAATCCCCTTGCTTCAATTTCCATGCAGGTGCCGAAAACGTAGCAAGCCCAGCGTTCGCCGGGCTTTTGAGGATTATCCAGATTGAAACTGCATATAGGCTGACCTTCAATGTCGGCCGAAATGACATTAACCGTATTGGTGCCGTTGGGGGCTATGGCCAATGCGATTCCTTTGTCAACAGCGCCCGGGAACACAAAACCGTCATTATAGTCGGTATGCTCGCCAATCAGGTTGATGCGGCCTGGCGAAAAAAACAGGCGGCAATCCAGATTGAACTGTTTCTTGAACAGGTTTGTCAGGGAACTGTAATCCATGTTGGCCTGTTATTCGACTCCGAAACGGTATATGGTGGTCTGAGTATAGACTTCGCCAGGACTCAGTGTGGTACTTGGGAAGTGCGGGTTGTTGGGGCTGTCCGGAAAATGCTCGGCTTCAAAGCATACTGCACAGCGGCGCGGCAGGTCTGATCCGTGGGCGCAGATGCTTCCCGAACACCAGTTGCCCGTATAGCACTGTACGCCCGGTTCGGTAGTCCAGCATTCAAGGCTGCGTCCGCTTGCGGGGTCAACGCACTTTACCGCGAATGACAGTTCTCCGGGCTCGCGCTTGTTCAGCACCCAGCAGTGGTCATAGCCGTGACCGTTTGCGGTCTGCTGTCCGTCGTCAATGCGTTTCCCTATCTTTTCAGGTGTACGGAAATCAAACGGAGTTCCCTCGACCTTGTCAATGTTTCCAAGCGGAATGCATGTACTGTCAATTGGAATGTAGTGGTCTGCGTTGATGGTCAGGTTGTAATCCAGAATGTCCGCCGGGTTCTTCTTCATTCCGTTCAGGGCGAAGTATGCATGGTTGGTCAGACATACCACGGTCTTTTTGTCTGTGGTGGCTTCATATTCTATGACCAGTTCGTTCTCGTCGGTCAGACGGTAGGTGACATTGACGTCCAGATTACCGGGAAAACCCTCTTCACCGTCCTTGCAGAGATAATGCAGTTTCAGGGTGCAGGCATCAGTCTGCTGTGCATCGAACACACGCTTATGAAAGCCAGTGGGACCTCCGTGCAGGCTGTTGGGACCATCGTTTGTCTCAAGCTTGTATTCCTTCCCGTCAAGAGTGAATGCACCCTTTGCAATACGGTTGCCGTAGCGGCCGATAAGAACGCTCAGGTATGTTTCCTGGCTTTCCATTACGTGGTCAATGCTGTCGTGCCCCCATACTACGCTTTCCATCTTGCCGTTACGGTCCGGCATCATGACGGAGAGCAGTGCTCCGGCGAAATTCGTTATGGCTATTTCCGCACCCTTGCTGTTCCTGAGAATGAACAGGTCGGTCTGCTTTCCCTGTACTGTCTTCTGGAAATCCTGTCTCTTGAGTCCTGACAGGTTGTCTTCTACAAAAAAGCTACTCATTGCTGTATATTGGTTCATTAATTGGCTTTAGTAGTGCATAAGCACGCAAATTAAGCCAAAAAATACAGCAACTGCAAGCCTGTAGAACAAAAAATAATCAAACTGATTCCGAAAATTCGGGCATCTTTAGCAAATCGGCTACCACGAATGTGCTTCCGCCGATGAAAATCATGTCATTTGCCGACGAATCGCGCCTGGCCGCCCGGAATGCTTCATCAACTGAACGGTATGCTGTGCCGTAGAGTCCGTGATTGTTGGCTTTTTGCTGAAAATCATTTACATTCATTGCACGCTCGACCGATGCCTGCGTAAAGTAGTAAACGGCATTCTCCGGCATAAGTTCCAAAACGTTGTCTATGTCTTTGTCACCGACCATTCCCATGACGATGCGCATGGCTCCGAACTCGGGGCCGGACATGATTTTCTTAAGATGGCGTGATGTGTACTTTATGCCATGGCTGTTGTGACCGGTATCGCAAATTACTGCAGGATGCTCTCCTAACCGTTGCCATCGGCCCATAAGACCTGTCATGCGGCAAACATCAGCAAAGGCTTGGCGAATGTTGTCATCGGTTATTCCATATCCCTGGTTGCGAAGGCAGTCTATGGCATGGAGAATTGTGTTAGCATTCTTTTCCTGACACATTCCGGCAAGCGCGCTTTCAAGATTGTCAATGCTGCCAGTCTTGTAAATTACTTTGTCGAGTGTTTTGTGTAATGCTGAAATAACTTTACAATTATCTTGGGCGAAAATGATAGGGGCGTGTTCTTTTTTAGCTTTCTCTTCAAATACCTGACGTGTCTCCGGGCAGTCTTCTCCAATGATTACCGGCACACAGCGCTTGATGATTCCGGCCTTTTCGGAAGCGATGCTTTCAAGGGTGTTGCCAAGGAACTGCATATGATCGTAGCCTATATTGGTAATGATGCAAAGCTTGGGGCTGATAATGTTGGTGCAGTCCAGGCGGCCTCCAAGACCGGTTTCGATAACGGCAATGTCCACCTTCTCCATAGCGAACCAGCTGAAAGCCATGGCTGTGGTCACTTCAAAGAATGAAGGATGCATGCTTTCCATGAAATCCTGATTTTCGCTTACGAACCTGGCAACGTATTCCTTGCCGACTGGAATCCCATTTACTCTTATGCGTTCCCTGAAATCAATAAGGTGCGGTGATGTATATAAACCTACTTTCAGTCCCGCCGATTGCAGAACGGCTGCCAGTGTGTGGGATACGCTTCCCTTACCGTTGGTGCCGGCTATATGAATTGTCTGAAAAAGTCTGTGCGGACTTCCAAAATGCCTGTCAAGCGCCAGAGTGTTCTCCAGACCTTCCTTGTACGCACCGGCTCCTGTGTTCTGAAATAACGGAGTACGGGTGAACAGCCAGTTCACAGCCTGGTCATAGTCCATTTGCATCAGTCAAAGTAACTGCGGAATTTCTTGAATATCTTTTCCTTGATGGATAGGCTGGGAGTGAAGTTGTCTGACTGGCCGAACTTCTCCATAGCGGTTTTTTCGTCCTTTGACAGGGTTTCCGGTACATAGACGCTGATGTTGACAATAAGGTCGCCGCGACGGCTGCTGTGCAGCTCCGGAAGTCCTTTGCCGCGAAGTCTGAGCATCTTGCCCGGTTGCGTGCCCGGTTCTATCTTGACTTTGACGGCTCCATCAAGAGTCGGAACTTCCACTGCTCCGCCCAAACTTGCCTGTGGAACACTTAGAAGAAGATTATAGACAAGGTCGTTCTCGTCACGTACTAGATCCTTGTGCGCCTGCTCCTTAATAAGTATGAGCAGGTTGCCGTTGTAGCCGTTGTGCTTTCCGGCATTTCCCTTGCCTTCAACTGACAGCTGCATACCTTCCTGTACACCGGCCGGAATGGTAACTTCTACAATTTCCTCTCCATAGACCACACCGTCGCCTGAACAGTGCGGACACTTTTCCTTGATGATTTTTCCTTCACCTCCACAGCGCGGGCAGACCGTCTGTGTCTGGACTACTCCGAAAAAGCTCTGCTGTGTACGCAGTACCGTACCGCTTCCGTGGCAATCCGGACATGTTTCTGCACTTGTTCCCTCCTTGGCTCCGGTACCATGGCAATGTGAGCATGGAACCAGTTTCTTTAGCTTGAATTTCTTTGTTACGCCTGAATTGATGTCTTCAAGTGTCAGAGGAACCGAGATTCTTATGTCCGAACCCTGTGACTTGCGTTCTCCGCGCTGGCGCCCGCGTCCGCCAAAGCCTCCGAAACCGCCAAAGCCTCCTCCTCCGCCAAAGATGTCTCCGAACATGGAGAATATGTCATCCATTGACATACCCTGCCCGCCGAAACCGCCGCCGCCGAAACCTGATGCACCGTTCAGTCCGTCAAAACCGAACTGGTCGTATTTGGCACGCTTGTCGGGGTCGCTCAGCACTCCGTATGCCTCGGCAGCCTCCTTGAATTTTTCCTCGGCTTCCTTATCGCCAGGATTTTTGTCGGGGTGGTATTTGATGGCAAGTTTGCGGTAAGCCTTCTTTATTTCATCGGCGGTTGCGGTCTTTGAGACCTCAAGCACCTCGTAGTAATCTCTTTTTGCCATATTGACTTAAAAACATTTCATTTATTGTCCTACAGCGACCTTGGCGTGGCGCAGAACCTTTTCATTGAGCATATATCCGTCAATTGCACAGTCCAGAACCATTCCCTTCGATTCTTCGTCGGGTGCGGGAATCATTGCAATGGCTTCGTGAAAATCGACATTGAACGGCTCGTTCTTCGGACATATCTTCTTCACGCCCTTCTGTTCCAGAGTATGCATGAGTTTGCCGTAAATGAGTTCAATTCCTTCGGCTATGGCGTTGTAATCGGTCGAATTCTTTGAATTGCTAATAGCACGCTCCAGATCGTCGATGACTGGCAGTATGTCAGTTACAATATCGGCCGAGCCGTTGACAATAAGTTCGGCCTTTTCCTTGACCGTGCGCTTGCGGTAGTTGTCAAATTCGGCCATCAGACGGAGGTACTTGTCATTGAGTTCTGCATATTCGACCTTTGACTTCTCCAACTGTGCTTCCAGGCTGTCTTCCTGCTCCTGTCCGCTCTGCTGGTTTTCAAGATTCTCCTGTTCCGGTTTCTCTTCACTCTCTTCCATTCCGTCGACTGGTTTGCTGTTCTTTTTCATCGGTTGAAATAATCATCTTTACATTGACAGTATGTCAGCAAATGGTATGCCAGAACAATATCAGTGACACTGTGGCAGAGCTTTTGTTCAATAATGCGGATATTTTTATGTATTTTTGTGATGATATAATGATAGAACAACATGAAGTCAGTATCCAGCCTTTTGTTCCCCGTGTTTGCCATTGTGCTGTCGGCATGCGGTACGATGAATGATATTACAGTCGTGAGCACCGATGTTAAAGCTCAGCCTGGAAAGTCTGATGCAATTCCCCGAGCTCAGGGGACCGATGCCTATTCAATTTACATAAACAAGTACTCGGATGTGGCACGTGAGGAAATGATGGAATACGGGATACCTGCCAGCATCACTTTGGCACAGGGGCTTCTGGAGTCGGGCGCCGGCGGCAGTACGCTTGCATCGAAATGCAACAACCATTTTGGAATAAAATGCCATTCGGACTGGACTGGAGGAACAATGTACAAGGATGACGACCGTCGTAATGAATGTTTCCGCTGTTACAAAAACGCAGCCGAGTCGTTCCGTGACCATTCTCTTTTTCTGAAAAACGGCAGACGCTACGCATTTCTGTTCGATATGGAGTCCGATGACTACAAAGGTTGGGCCAAAGGCCTGAAAAGCGCCGGATATGCCACAAGTCCCACATACGCGACAAAACTGATAGAAATAATAGAACGCTATGACCTGTCCAGATATGACAGGCAGACTGTTGCTCCAGTTGACAAGTATCATGCGGTCGATGCCGGCTCAATAGACAGGATCAACGGCTGTCTTTGTGTCAGAATTTCCAGTGACATGACGCTGGTGGATATATCGCGTCAGTTCAAGGTTCCTGTATATAGGCTGAGGCGTATCAATGACATGACGCGCGGTATGACTGTCCTGGAAGGTACTCCCATATTTGTTGCAAAAAAGAAACAGCGCGCCGAAAGAAATACCGGCACACATACCGTAGCTCCAGGCGAGAGTCTTTGGCTCATATCGCAGACTTACGGCATCAGACTTGAAAGTCTGGTAAAGCGCAACGGCTTTGAAAACGGTCGTCAGCTGACTGTGGGTCAGACTCTGAAACTCCGATAACGACAGGCTGTCTTGTCAGTATATGAATTCAAGTTCATCGACATAGAGCGTACTTCCCACTCCGCCGGTAAAATCATCGGCGTACCTGCTTGCGCTGCAGCAGATGAATAAGTATGTGGGCGTACGGCTGTCCCTGTATTCAAAGTCAATGCTGAATTCCTTGTATTCTCCGCCTGTGTCATCAAGTTCGATTCTTGCCAATGCAATGACGTTCGGATCGGTATCGAGATTTATGATGGTGGACTTGTCACCGGAATTCGCGCGATGCGGACCGCTCCAGTCATAAAGACACGCATAAATCAGACCTTTGTCCATTTTGCCCTTTTCGGCAGAATACGGTTCTCTTGCCTTATTGACCACTGCCGGCTTGTAATCATAGAACCCGTGGAATCTGACTGGTCTGTCAGAAAAAGGCCATCCCTGGTCAATAATGCCATTAAGACCCTGGATTCTGACAAAAGTGCCGGTATATATATTTCCTGCGGCAAATACCCCCAACATTGAGGATGACTCCATACGGCAGGCTTTTCCCTTTATTACATGCTTTTCTTCGGGAATGGTGGAACTTGAACCTCCCAGAACGGTGACAGCTCTGTTTGCCGTATCCCAGCAGCGGACAGAGTCGTCTTTGAGATAGGGATTCCACACATTTCCGTCCTTCCACCAGTTCTCAAAATTCATATTGGGAACTTGCGCGTACTTTATTACAGGTTTGTCAGAATGCGTTTCGTGGTCGGCTGAAACCTTCCATTCATATATCTGTCCGGGATAGGTCTCAATACTGATAATCAAGGGCTTTCTCAAATCAAGAACAGGACCGGGTTCGTTCAATATATGTGAACCGTCACTGACAGACAGGTATAGCAGTCCGACCTTATCCAATGCCTGCGTGTCGGCAAGATGCAGCGTCACAGTCATGTTCGCCCTGTCAATGTCCACGCTATGCATACCTTCGGTCCGTATGTCTGTAATTTCACCGGTAAGGATAGGGTATGGGGTTGTGTCTTTAATGCACCCGACATACAGCATCGGACATATTGCCAATAACCATACCGAAAGGACTATTCTGAATTTTGACATTGATAAAAGGACTTTATTCATGGGACAGCAAAGATGAGGCCGACATTGATTGACATGAAATCCATCGACAGGTGTCCTCCCAAACCGGCTAATGAGCCTCTGTCTATGCGATTCCTGGTTTGTTCTTTTGTGGAATATGAGACACCAAGCAGATCTAGAGACAGCTCGAGGGCGGTCGTGTTTGTCAGGAACAGATCTATGCCCGGGGTAACACTGAGACCATATTCCCATGATGTGACGTATGTTCCGTTCCGATTGTCATCGCTGCCGGACAGATTGCGGCTCTGACCGTACCCCACTTCCAGACCTGCATCGGCGAACAGTGCAAATGTCCTGGATCCTTTGAACGGAATGTAAGTCCTGTATGCTGCCGAAGCATAATATGTATGCCGCAGAAGATTGAACTCGGACAGAGAAAAGGAAAGGTCATCGGACAAATTCAAATTTGTTCCGCTGAAATCAAGCATTGTTCTCTTGTAGGAGAACCTTAAACCCACAGCCTGATTGTCGGCAATGCAAAAATAAAAAAAAGGCGTGGCCTTGAGGGCGTATGCTTTGAACCCGAGATCCTCGGCTATGGCAATCTGATAATTGGAGGCATCCAAATCATGGTAGGAAAACAAACCTCCGAAAAGCACCGTTTTTTCAGGCATGAATACGGGCGTTTCTTTAAATGACAGGCCTCTGTCAAAATCGGTCGCGTTTGCGCTTGCTCCGATCAATGCCGGCAACAAAAACAATATCAATATTTTTTTGAACATCATTAAATATGTGAAAAAAGCCTGAGCATGGTGTATTCCAAATGATTTCTCAAATGATTTCGTGTTCTTCCTTCATGTCGATTTCAGCCCCGGTGGAATCAGTGAAACGATATGCAAGGAATGACAGATTCTGGTCTGGGAGTATTTTTATTCTCCAGCCATAGCGTGACTGCCATTTGCGTTTGAGCGATATGACCCCGCTGTTTATATAAGAATAGACGTAAGGGTGGACAAAGAGTCTGAATGATTTCATGCTTTTGCTCAGGCATGCAATCTTGCTTTCCAATTGGTCGGTAAACAGAATGGACGGTCCGATAGTGCCCTTACCGAAGCAGGTGGGACAGGTCTCATCGACGGGAACATCCATGACCGGCCGCACACGCTGGCGTGTTATCTGCATCAGACCGAATTTGCTCAACGGGAGAATATTGTGCTTGGCGCGGTCACGTTCCATGTTCTGGCACATGCGGTCATATAGGGCTTTGCGGTCTTCCGGCAAATCCATGTCAATGAAATCGACTACAATTATGCCGCCCATATCACGTAACCTGAGTTGTCGGGCAAGTTCATCGGCGGCTCCAAGATTGACTTCCAGGGCATTCTCTTCCTGGGAACTTTCCTTCTTGACGCGATGCCCGCTGTTTACATCGACAACATGAAGAGCTTCGGTGTGTTCAATTACAAGGTACGCACCGCTTTTGTATGACACGACACGGCCGAACGACGACTTGATCTGCTTCGTTATGCCGAAATGGTCGAAAATGGTCAGTTCTCCCTTGTATAGCTTGACTATTTTAAGGCTGTCGGGTGCGACCAGGCCGACGTAGTCGCGTATTTCGTTGTAGGTTTTTTCATCGTTGCAGTGTATTGACTCATACGATGAGTTCAGCATGTCACGCAGAATGGCTATTGTGCGGCTTGTCTCCTCATATATGAGCGTTGCCGGTTTCTCGGCTTTCTGTGCGGCTGCAAGACTGTCTTCCCAACGGCGGTACAGGATGCCAAGCTCGTTGTCAAGTTCGGCTACTCGCTTGCCTTCGGCAACTGTACGTACAATGACACCGCAGTTCTTGGGCTTGATGCTTGAAATAAGTTGTTTCAGTCTGTTACGTTCTTCGTTGGCCTTGATTTTTGATGATACCGATACCTTGTCCGAGAATGGAATTAAAACCAAAAAGCGGCCGGCAAATGAAATCTCGCCTGTTAGACGCGGACCTTTCGTGGAAATAGGTTCTTTAGCTACCTGGACAATGATTTCCTGTCCCTGCTGCAGTACGGTTGAGATGTTGCCTTCCTTTTCGTTGAATTCAACGTTCTGGGCCTTGGTGAACGGGAACAGCTTTCTCCTGTTGCTGCGAACCTGCAACAGCAGTTTCTGCATTGATAGGAATGACGGACCTAAATCCTGATAATGGAGAAATGCCTCTTTTTCGGAACCTATGTCTACAAAACATGCGTTCAGTCCGGGCATGAGTTTTTTGACTCTGCCAAGATACATGTTGCCCACAGCGAATGTCATTTCCCGATTCTCGTTCTGGTATTCAACCAGATTTCCGTCTTCGGTAATAGCAATCTGAATGCTCTCGGGCTGGACGTTAACCGTCAGTTCACTTGTCATCTGTCTTATCGTTCAGTGTGGCTGTTTAAATAAAGCAAAGAACAAACCTGGCGCAGAATCATGCGTACGACAAGTTTGTTCTTGAAATTCATAACAGACGCTTATTTGCTCTTATGTCTGTTCTTTCTCAGTCTTTTTTTACGCTTGTGCGTAGACATCTTATGTCTTTTCTTCTTTTTTCCGCTTGGCATGGTTTTTAATATTAAGGGTTAATTATCACTTTCTTACTGATATTGCAAAGGACTTGGCCGGTTTGAAAGCCGGAATTTTGTGCTCCGGTACGGTGATCGTTGTGTTCTTGAGGATATCACGGGCAGCCTTTGCAGCTCTCTTCTTGGTAATGAAACTACCGAACCCTCTCAGATAGACGTTTTCATCGTTTACGAGAGATTCCTTAACTACTTCCATAAATCCTTCAACGCATGTCAGAACATCGGTCTTGTCGAGACCTGTTTTCTGGGCAATCTGGTTTACAACATCTGCTTTTGTCATATCGTCAATAATAAATTTAGTTTGTCCTTTGTTTTCAACGGGTTGCAAAGATAGTCTATTCAAATGACAATAAAAAGAATTCATGTTTTTTTGTGTAAAAAATAAATGTTTCCTTACGACTGAAAATTCAGCGAAATCCATTTGGAAACACTGCTGCCAGTGTCTATATTTGTTCCGATAATTTTTAATACCTATTTAATTATGTCAGTCAACAAAGTAATTCTGATTGGAAACGTTGGCAAGGATCCCGATGTGAGATATCTTGACAACCATGTATGCGTAGCTAACCTTCCGCTGGCCACAACTGAAAGAGGATATGTGACTCAGAATGGTGCGCAGGTTCCCGAAAGGACCGAATGGCACAGCCTGGTATTCCGGCGCGGTCTTGCGGAAACTGTGGAAAAATATGTACATAAGGGCGATCGCCTTTATGTAGAGGGAAGCATCAGATATAGGAATTATGATGATCAGAACAATGTGAAGCATTATGTCACGGAAATATTCGTTGACAATATGGAAATGCTGACGCCAAAATCCGGCAGAACGGATTCTGCACCGCAGCAGCCACAACAGCCGCAGCCTGTCCAGCAACCGCCGAAGGATGCCGGCGACGTGCCGTTCTGATTCCCGTATTAAGGGAACAGCGGGGCCTTCACCAACCAGTGAAGGCCTTTTTTATGCGTGTGGTTCTAAAATACATATGGCGGCGCTTATGCAAACGGGCATTTTTTATACCTTTGCACATTATTAAATAACGGGATTATGAGAAGACAATTCAGCATTATCGTTTGCATGGCTCTTGCGGTTCTTGGAACCGGCTCCTGTGTCCTGGTTGACGACAGTCTTGACTTTGACAAGGAACTGAGTCTTGACATGAGACTTGGCGGGGACGGTTTGTACGTTCCGGTTGGAACGCTTGATACGGTCTGGATGGATTCGCTGCTTCAGATTGACACTGACAATGCTGCGCTCAGATGTCTGGACAATGGCGTGCTGGGTATAGGCATGACTGGCCAGGTTGACGGCCTTAAGTACAGTCTGGATCCCATTGAAGAGAAAATACGGTATGCATCCATTCCGTCTTTTTCACACGAATTCGACGTTCCTGTCATATCCCAGACATGCGTAAGCGCCAGTTGCCGTGTATCCGACAGCACTGAACTGAATATAGATGTTGCGGCCGATGACGCCATCGTTTCAATATCGGCCGCATCTTTCCGGCAGCCTGCCGGTCTTGGCGTGGAACTGACTTTTACAGGCATACCTTCATCGGCCGATACGATACGTCTGAACGGTTTTGAAATTATGCTGCCGGATTACATGAACATATCGTACGATGACAGTGATTCGCGTGTCACATATGACTCTGTGGGACATATCCTGACATTCAACGGTGAACTTGACGACAATGAAAGAAACGGATTGTCTGTGGGCGGCCTGACGGTAAACGGATTGAATTTCAAAACCAACCCCATTGTAAAACTGCAGTCTGAAACAAGGTTCGTGGTCGATAACGGGAAAGTCCGGATTTCAGGAGTCTTTGACATAAAGGGCAGGTCATTGACGCTGGCCGATCTGGCCGATCTGACAATCGGTTTCAATGTGTCGGTAGACGAATTTTTCATCGATGCGGTAAAAGGTGTGGTTGATCCTGAAATAACCAATGTGAACCAATCGGTCGCCATGGCATTCGGTGATGATCTGGATTTCCTGTTCGACAGGAAAAATAATTTGAAACTCAGCGATATGCAGCTGGCATTGAATCTGAATTATATTCTACCTGCCGATATTGACATTGACTTGGGCCTGCTGTCGAAGGACAGCGGAGGCAGCGTGATTTCCGGCGGTATAATTACTCCCGATGCGGGTAGCATAACCATTCCGGGATGCGATGCAGCCGATGACACCTGCCGCACCACATTGCTGTTCTATGCTAACAGCTGTCCGGCTGTCACTGGCAGTGATACCATTCTTGCCAGAATGAGTGGTATGACAAAGCTTCTGTCTGTTATGCCCGATTCCATTCTGGTCAGTATGAAAGCAAGCGTTGCCAGCTTGGAAGAGCAGACATTCCGACTTGATGATATGTCGGTCGAAGGTGATTACGACATTACCATACCTCTGTCCTTTGACGAAATGACAATTGTCTATTCTGACACCATTGACGGCATAGCCGAAGATTTGGACGACGTGCTGGATGTCGTTGATGCGATAGAAGCACGTCTTGAGGCACAGTATGTCAGCAATGTCCAGTTCGGCGTGGATTTGGAAGTATGGGCCATAGACTCATTGGGAAATGTAATTCCCGAAGTGACTGCCAATCCGCTTGACGTTCCGGCATGCTCCGGTTCCGAAACGGTTGATAAACCGGTAAGCTTCACTCTGACAATTCAGCCGGGCGGCGCTGAAAAGCTTGACGGTCTGGTGTTTTCTGCAAAATGCAAGGCGACCGATGCGGCCGTGAAGACAGGTGAATTCATACTGATCAAGGATGCATTCCTGGCCTTTGACAACGGTATTGATGTGAATCTGGATGAACAATTCTAAAGTTAACCATTTGCCGATTATGAAACTGAACGGATTTAAAAGAATGGTCATCGTGACCTTTGGACTTGTATATTCATGCATGTGTGTCTTTGCACAAAGCTCATCATCATATTTCGTTGACGGCTCCTACAACCGCTATCGTCTGAATCCGGCCCTTACACCTGAAAGAGCCTTTGTCGCACTGCCGGCATTGGGAGGAACATCCATTCAGACCAATATGAACGCGGGCCTTGCCAACTTCATCTATGAATCAAAGTCGAAACCCGGAAAACTGACAACGTTCATGAGCAGCGATGTGGACTCCAGAAAGTTCCTGAACGGATTGCCCGATGTCATAGGGCTGAATGCCAATCTGGACATTGACGTACTGGGATTCGGTTTCGGAACTCGGGAATGGTATTTCTGGTTCGATTCGCGTATAAGAAGCTATCAGAGCGTTTCCATTCCCGATGATATGTTCCGGTTCCTGAAGGCCGGTATGTCAAAAGGCGAGTACTATATAAGGGATATGAATGTGACTACAACCAATTATGTGCAGACATCCCTTGGCTTTCAGATAAAGCCTGTTGAAAACCTGAGTGTCGGCGCTTCAACGAATATCCTTCTGGGCGCTGCATATTCAATGCTGAATATTGATTGCATGCATTTCAGATTTGGTCCGGACACCTGGCTTGTCAACACAGAGGCAACAGCCACAGTGGCGGTTCCGAACACTCGCGTCATTCTTGACGAGGACGGAAAGATAGATGATATTGACTCGGATATTGAGAACTTTTCCGGCATAGGCAGTTACGGCCTTTCGTTCGATCTGGGTGCTGAGTACGACTTTAAGGACATCGTTCCCGGACTCAAGGTGTCGGCATCGGTCACTGATATGGGCTTTATGATATGGAAGGATGCGCAGGTTCTTAAAACCGACGGAAACAGTACCGTTGAGTTCAGCGGAGTTACCGATGACGGTTTTGCCGACGAACTGGCCGATGATGCTGAGAATTTGGCACGCTTTTATGAGTCCGGTGAAAAATCCGTAACAAGTACATTCAATGCAACTGTCCGAATGGGTGCCGAATACAGCATTTCAGGGGTTGAATGGCTTTCTTTCGGTGAACTGATAACTATGCGTTCAGGCTTGGACAGACTGTACGAATCAAGGACGTCGGTCAACATGAAGGCCGGTAATGTCCTTGATGTGTCAGGTAATGTAGCATTCTCGAATCTTGGCGTCGGCTTTGGCGGAGTGCTTAATCTGCATCCTGGTGGAGTCAACCTTTTCATGGGGGCTGACATGGGTGTTCTGAAAGTAAATCCACAGTTTGTCCCGCTGGAGAAGTTTGCATGCAATGTCAATTTCGGCCTGAGAATGGGTATAGGCAATCGCAGATTCTGATGTCACTGACAATATCGCTACCCATAATCGCCAAAGCAGTGGCTATAGGCTTGCTTGGGGCGGCTCCCACCGGACCTTCGGGTGTGTTGGTAATCCGCAAGACCCTGGAAAAAGGCCGGTTTGGAGGATTCCTGACAGGTCTTGGCGTCACATTGAGCGATGCAGTGTATATCGCTATAACCATGGTGGGACTATCACTGGTGCTGGGCTATCTGGAGAATCAGGCCATTGCCATGACGGTCAAGCTGGTAGGGTGCGGTCTTCTGCTTGTCTTTGGCATTTCCACTGTAAGGAATAATCCCCTGGCCAGAGAAAAACAGGAAAGGACGGTAAAAAGGGAATCGTACTGGCAAAGGCCGCTGTCCGGTTTCCTTGTAGCAATCGTCAACCCGTTGGTGGTGTTCATATATATGGGACTGTTCGCATTCTTTTCATTGCCTGTCAGTAATCTGTCAAGAGTGCAGAAATTGGAAACGCTTCTGTTCTGCGCTGCGGGCGATGTCTGCTGGTGGCTCCTTCTTAGTTTCCTCATCAACAGGTTGAGAAACCGTTTCGACTTGAGAGGCATCTGGATGATCAACAGAATACTTGGAACCGTTCTGATTGTGGCATCGGTCGGCTGGTTCATATTGCTGATGATATAATATGTACATATCGGAAGAACTTAGAAAAAACAATATTGCCGAATACCTGCTGTATATGTGGCAGGTTGAGGACACGGTCAGGGCTGCGGGACTTGATCCGGACCGACTTTATGAATCTGTGATAAGTGCAAGCGGACGCAGCGAAAAGGAATGCCAGGCGTGGAAACAGTGGTATGTGGACATTGCCGACATGATGCGGCGCGAAGACAAGGTCAGTGGCGGGCATCTTCAGGTTAACGACACTGTGCTGGTTATGTTGTCTGACCTTCATGCAAGGCTCATGGAAAGCGGCAAAGCCGTGGAATACCGTGATGCATATTACAAGGCGCTGCCGTTCATAGTGGAATTCCGTTCAAAGAACCGCAGCCGGGACAACAACGAACTCCGCGACTGTTTTGAACTGATGTATGGTGTATGGATGTTGAAACTCCAGAAAAAAACGATAGGTGAGGCTACTGCGCAGGCGGTAGCCGCCATCTCAAAAATGATAGCCATGCTTGCCTCGTACTATCGTGATGACAAGGAGGGCAGACTGGATTTGGACTGATTATGGAAGAAATAGATAGAATAAGAACTTTTGCAATTGTCTCGCACCCTGATGCGGGAAAAACAACACTTACTGAGAAATTCCTTTTGTTCGGCGGTCAGATTCAGGTGGCCGGAGCAGTAAAGTCAAACAAAATACGCAAGACTGCTACCAGTGACTGGATGGACATAGAAAAGCAGCGCGGTATTTCTGTAACCACGTCTGTTATGGAGTTTGATTATGAGGGATATAAGATAAACATTCTTGATACTCCCGGCCATCAGGACTTTGCCGAGGACACGTTCCGCACACTGACGGCCGTTGACAGTGTAATCATTGTAATTGACAGTGCAAAGGGCGTGGAAATGCAGACACGACGCCTTATGGAGGTGTGCCGCATGCGTTCCACTCCGGTGATTGTGTTCGTCAACAAACTTGACCGGGAGGGTAACGATCCTTTTGATCTGCTTGACGAACTTGAAGAGGAACTCAAGATACATGTACGTCCGCTTTCATGGCCGATAGAAAAGGGCGCCCGCTTCAAGGGAGTTTACAACATATACGAACAGCAGCTCAATCTGTTCACTCCCAACAAGCAGATGGTGACTGAAAGGGTGGAGGTAGATATCCACAGCTCTGATCTTGAGGCTCATGTGGGCGATGCCAATGCCGCCAGGCTGCGTCAGGACCTGGAACTTATTGACGGTGTATATGAACCGTTTGACCATCAGGCCTATCTGGACGGTCAGCTTGCTCCCGTGTTCTTCGGTTCGGCTTTGAACAATTTCGGCGTTCAGGAACTGCTGAACTGCTTTGTCAAGATTGCTCCAAGTCCTAAGCCGACTCAGGCGCTGGAACGTCAGGTCAATCCTGAAGACAGCAAATTTACCGGATTCGTGTTCAAGATAACGGCCAACATTGATCCGAACCACCGTTCATCGGTTGCTTTCTGCAAGGTTTGCTCGGGAAAGTTTCAGCGTAACGAACCGTATTACCATGTGCGTCTGGACAAGACATTCCGTTTCTCGTCGCCTACGCAGTTCATGGCCCAGCGCAAGAGCACCATAGAAGAGGCGTGGCCCGGTGACATTATCGGTCTGCCCGATACTGGGAACTTCAAGATAGGGGATACACTGACACAGGGTGAAAAACTCCATTTCAAGGGATTGCCGAGTTTTTCGCCCGAAATGTTCAAATACATTGAGAATGCTGACCCCATGAAGGCCAAGCAGCTGGCCAAGGGCATCGACCAGCTTATGGGCGAGGGTGTGGCTCAGATGTTCGTCAACCAGTTCAACGGGCGCAAGCTTATAGGAACAGTGGGGCAGCTTCAGTTTGAGGTAATCCAGTATCGTCTGGAACATGAATATGGCGCAACCTGCCGCTGGGAGCCTGCAAATCTGTACAAGGCCTGCTGGATTGAGAGCGATGACGCTCAGGAATTGGATGCATTCAAGAAACGCAAGTACCAGTTCATGGCTACTGACAAGGAAGGCCGCGACGTGTTCCTGGCAGACAGCGGATATGTGCTTCAGATGGCCCAGATTGATTTCAAACATATAAGATTCCATTTTACAAGCGAGTTCTGACAATGGCCAAACCGGTTTATGAAGAAGACCTTAAGAAAGCGGTCGAAGTTATGCGCAATGGCGGAATAATCCTTTATCCCACCGACACTATCTGGGGCATAGGCTGCGATGCTTCAAACTCACAGGCCGTGAAGCGGATCTTTGAACTCAAACGGCGCAGTGACAGCAAGTCCATGCTCTCCCTTCTTGACAGTGATGCCAAGCTGGGCTACTATGTTCCGGATATCCCGGACGTGGCATATGACCTGATGGACATGTCGGAAAAGCCTGTCACCATAATATACGACAATGTGCGTCATCTGGCTCCTGAACTTCTTGCAGATGATGGCAGCGCGGGGATACGCATTTCGCGCGAAACATTTTCCCATGACCTGTGTGCCCGTCTCGGCGGTGCGGTTGTGTCAACATCGGCCAATATCAGTGGAGAACCGTCACCTCAGTGTTTTGCGCAGATAAGCAACGCCATAATTGACGGCGTTGACTATGTGGTGAGTTACCGCAGAGACGAAACTGTATGCGCAAGCGCTTCAAGCATTGTAAAATTGGGTTCCGGCGGTCTGGTAAAAGTTATAAGGGAATAGAAAATGTCATTGAGGGACAGATTCAACGGCATGATGTACGCGTTCAACAATTGGCGCGCACAGCATATAGGACAACGGCAGTTCCTTCTTATACTCAGCCTTGTTGTAGGTATAGCTACGGCCTGTGCCGCGCTTCTGCTCAAGTTCCTTATTGAACTCATCCATAACCTTCTCAAGGACGGACTTGTTAGGGACGGTTATAATTTCGGACTGCTTCTGTTTCCTATTGCAGGCATACTGCTGTCCGGACTGTTCATCAGGTATGTGGTGCGCGACGATATAGGACATGGCGTTACAAAGATTCTGTATGCTCTGTCAAAGAAGAACGGACGTATCAAGCCGCACAATATGTATTCATCGGTTGTTGCCAGTGCCATTACCATAGGCATGGGTGGCTCAGTGGGAGCTGAATCGCCAATTGTGCTTACCGGTTCCGCCATTGGCTCAAATATCGGCAGACTGTTCAATATGGAGCATCGCACACTTATGCTTCTGGTGGGATGCGGCTCGGCAGGTGCCATTGCAGCCATATTCAAGGCTCCTATTGCCGGACTGGTGTTTGTGCTTGAGGTACTGATGATTGACTTGAGCATGGGCTCGCTGCTGCCACTGCTCGTGTCCTCAGTTACGGCGGCTACCATTTCATATCTTGTTACGGGAACCGATTCGCTGTTCTCGTTTGCATCGGCCCATGAATTCAGTCTTGCCAGTATCCCGTATGCACTGGTATTCGGTGTGTTTGCAGGTATTGTATCGCTTTATTTTTCGCAGACTATGCACTGGTTCGAGACGGGTTTTGCGCGTGTCAGGAACCCATGGACAAGATTTGTTCTTGGTGGTGCCATGCTGAGCCTGCTCATATTCCTGTTCCCGTCACTCTATGGCGAGGGATATGATACCATAAATGCCATTCTTGACATGAATCGTGATGACAACCAGATACTTGAGGGCTCCATATTTCAGACCAGCGGTCTTCTGTTGCCGTATGTGGTACTGGTTATACTGACCAAGGTGTTTGCATCTACAGCTACGAATGCTGGTGGAGGATGCGGCGGTATTTTTGCACCCAGTCTGTTCCTTGGATGCCTTACCGGTTTCCTTTATGGTGAGATTGCCAACATGGTTATGCCCGAGGCCGGCCTGTCAACCCAGAATTTTGCGCTGTTCGGTATGGCCGGACTCATGTCCGGGGTAATGCACGCACCGCTTACGGGGGTATTTCTTATTGCCGAACTGACTGGAGGCTACTCAATGTTCCTGCCGCTCATGATGGTGTCAATAATGTCATATCTCACTGTACGCGTAGTTCAGAAGCATTCCATATATTCAATGCGACTGGCGCAGAAAGGTGAGCTTATGACACACCATAAGGACCAGTCTGTTCTGCTGCTCATGAACATGTCTGACATTATTGAGACCGAATTCAAGCCCGTGCATCCTGATATGTATCTGGGGCAGCTGGTCAGAATTATAGCCCGCTCAAAACGAAACTTGTTCCCGGTGGTCGGAGAAGACGGCCGTCTGGTTGGGGTCGTGAGTTTGGAGAGCATACGCAACATAATGTTCCGTCCGGAACTGTACAGACGTTTTAAAGTCCGGAAACTTATGGAACTGCCGCCCGCAAGACTGTCTGTGAAAGATAATATGGATACCGTGATGAGGCAGTTTGATGATACCGGAGCGTGGAATCTTCCAGTTGAGGATGAAGAGGGCCGATATATGGGGTTCGTGTCTAAGTCAAAGATATTCGGTGCATACCGGGATGTGCTGCTGGAACTTTCAGATGAATGATTCCGTCAACCGAAACAGATTATGGAAAAGAAAGATTTGAGGATTGTGTTCATGGGAACACCGGAATTCGCTGAATTCTGTCTTGAAAAACTGGTGGAGAACAATTATAATATTGTCGGTGCAGTTACTATGCCGGACAAGCCTGTGGGCCGTCATGGCAGTGTGCTTCAGGCCAGTCCTGTAAAAAAATATGCGCAGGAACACGGCATTCCGGTTCTTCAGCCTGAGAAGTTGAAAGACGAGTCATTTCTCAGTGAACTGAGGGCCTTGAATGCACAGCTTCAGATTGTCGTGGCTTTCAGAATGCTGCCCGAAGTTGTCTGGAATATGCCTCCAATGGGTACCTTCAACCTGCATGCTTCATTGCTGCCGCAGTACAGGGGCGCTGCTCCGATCAACTGGGCCATAATCAACGGCGACAGGGAAACCGGTGTTACAACTTTCTTTCTCAAACATGACATCGATACTGGCGACATAATCCATCAGGAAAAGACTCCTGTCTACGATTCCGACAACGCCGGTACTCTGCATGACCGTCTTATGGAAATTGGTTCGGACCTTGTCTGCCGCACAGTTCAGGACATCATTGACGGCAAGGTAAGCCCCATAAGCCAGCAGTCGGTCAAAGACGGCGAACTGCGTCCCGCACCTAAGATATTCAAGGATACATGCCGTGTTGACTGGAGTCTGCCGGCTCGTAAGGTGTTCGATTTCATTCGCGGAATGTCACCGTACCCGGCTGCCTGGACGGTCATGGTCAACAAGGAAAGCCAGAGACAGGATTTCAAGATAATGGAAACAGAACTGTCGGACAACTGCCATGGCGCACCCGGAATGGTACACACTGACGGCAGAAAATTCATTGAGGTGGCCTGTGGCGACGGTAAAGGCGTAAAACTGCTCCAGGTGCAGGCATCGGGACGCAAGCGTATGCCGGTACGCGATTTCCTTTGTGGAGGACAATTTGATGAAGGTTGCCACTTTGAGTAGAAAGTGTTAAAACCGACAAATAATTTGTTCATTGTGTGAAAATGAACCATATTTGTGTCCTCAATCAAACAAAAACAGACTGCCTATAGACTGAACCTTACTCCAAGAACAAGTAAATAAAGAAGTAATGGAGAATTTGAATTCAATGACTGACGATATGCTGGTCGGTCTCTATTCAAACGGTAATGTTAAGGCATTTGATGTTCTGTTGTCACGCTACAGGGACAAGCTGTATTCATATATCAGTTTCATTGTACGCAACCGCGAACAGACCGACGATATCTTTCAGGAAACTTTCGTAAAGGCCATTGTCACACTCCAGAGGGGCGCATACACTTCAAACGGCAAATTCGGTGCATGGCTCACCCGCATTGCACACAACCTGATAATTGACAGTTTCCGTCAGGAAAAGAATGACAACACCGTGAGCAGCGATTCTGCATCGTTTGATATACTCAATGACGCATCGCTTTCCGATTCCACTATCGAAGACGACATGGTAAACTGTCAGACATTGGACGATGTGCGCCGTATGGTCGATATGCTGCCTGACTGTCAGCGTGAAGTTGTGTTCATGCGCTATTATCAGGATCTCAGCTTCAAGGAGATAGCACAGATTACGGGCGTCTCTATCAATACTGCGCTTGGGCGTATGCGCTATGCTATATTGAATATGCGACGGATGTCCGTTGAAAGCGGCATTCTGGCCTGACGTTAGGATTTTTCATTAAAAAATGTAAACATTGACGTTCCTGAACACTATTCTTCATAAGTTTGCGTTATAAAAGCGAACTTTAACAGGAACGCCTATGGATGAAAATTCTACTTCTTCTTTATCTACTTCGTCGGTTTTTGATGACATGATGCGCAGGGCACTATGTTCCGTTTCGTACGGACAGCCTTCCGAAGGGGTTCTGGATTTCATACTTGGCGTTGCGCACGGAACCCTGTTCCGACATTGAATCAGTTTCTAAGAACCGGTAATGAGTATAATTGTAGCGCCATCAATTCTTTCGGCCGATTTCGGCAATCTTGGTAGGGACATCGAAATGATTAACCGCAGCAAGGCGGACTGGGTACATATCGATGTGATGGACGGAGTGTTTGTGCCGAACATTTCAGTAGGTTTTCCTGTAATTTCCGCAGTTGCATCGTCAAGCAGAAAACCGCTTGATGTTCATATGATGACAGTCAATCCGGATCAGTTCATAGAACGGCTGGCAAAAATGGGGGCATCGACCATCAATGTCCATTACGAGGCCTGTCCGCATTTGCACAAGACTGTATCCTGCATCAGGGAACTGGGTGCCAGGGCAGCCGTCACCATAAATCCGGCAACTCCAGTAAGTGTTCTGGAAGATATTGTCTGCGATGTCGATATGGTACTGCTCATGACCGTAAATCCCGGCTTCGGCGGACAGAAATTCATTGAACACTCAATTGAAAAGGTAAAACGTCTGCGCAGTCTCATTAAGGAGAGCGGTTCTAAGGCTCTGATTGAGGTCGATGGCGGTGTGAATCTTGAAACTGCACCACGTCTGGTGCAGGCCGGCGTTGATGTTCTTGTGGCTGGAAATTCAGTATTCAGTTCCGACAGTCCCGAAGACGTAATAGAAAAACTTAAACAATTGTGATATACATGTGAGGCTCTCTGACTGGCCCTCACTGAGGCTGGTTTTGCCATTGGCCGGGGGCATTGCTTTTTCTAATACCATTCAAGACACCGGCACTCTGGTGCACATTTCCTGTGTCCTTCTGATTCCTGCGGTTGCCGTAGTCCTGACAGCTTTTCTCTTGGGCAAACGTCTGCCGCATCTGTACGGTGCGGGGCTTTTTGTGTGCCTTTTCTTTTCCGGCTGTCTGCTGTACGGCTGTTATTCAATGAAAGTCCATATCAAATGGTCGGATATGTCGTCGGTCCACAACGGACATCTGATTGACTGGCCTCAGGAAAAGGCACGCAGTTACAGATTGGACGTCGAACTTGACGACAGTGTGGCTGCAGGCCGTAGAATCATTCTGTATGTTCCCAAGGACAGTGCAGCCGTATATGCCGTACCGGGAATGACTGTGGGCTTTTATGGCGCAATCCGGGAACCTGCGAATTCGGCAGACGCCGGTTTTGATTATGCCGGATATCTGTATAGACAGGGCATTTCCGGAACATTATGGGTGCCGTCTGACCGTTGGACGGTGGTGACTGCGCCAGATAATATAAGCCTGAAGACAAAGACAATGCTTTTAAGGCACAGAATGGTGGAGAAACTTCGGGAGTGGGGCCTTGAGGGCAGAAGCCTGGCTGTCGCAGCCGCCGTTTCACTTGGTGAGAAACGTGCCCTGGACGATTCTCTGAAACAACTGTATTCCAATACCGGTGCCAGCCATGTGCTTGCCGTTTCGGGATTGCATATAGGCATAATATGCTGGCTGCTTGGGGTTCTCGTTCCAGGAATTCTGTTTCCGTACAGAATACGGTGGCTCAGGGAACTGATTGTCATATCGGTGCTGTGGATGTATGCCTTTGCCATTGGCCTGCCTCTTTCCATTACAAGGGCGCTGGTCATGTTTTCAATGTTCGCACTATGCCGGTCTCTGGGTGGTGACAGCTCACCGGGCAATGCACTGGCACTGTCAGCCCTTGTCATTCTGACTGTACAGCCGCAGGGGCTGTTTGACATCGGATTTCAACTCTCATACAGCGCTGTTGCCGCCATTCTGATGTTTGAACCCGGCATCCGCAGACTGGTGGAACCGAAAACTGTTTTGGGCAGATATTTTTGGGGAATAGCGGCGGTATCGCTTGCGGCACAGTTGGGCACAGCACCTCTTATTGCCTGTCATTTTGGAGCATTTTCAACATGGTTCCTGTTGGCGAACATTGCCGTCGTTCCGCTGATGTTTGCAACGGTGTGTCTTTCCGTGTTTGTCTGGGCCCTTGGCTGGTACGGTCCTGCACGTGCAGTGACAGTATGGCTGTTGGACAGTGTCATAAGTCTTGAAAACGGCATCTTGGAGAAAATCTCACTTCTGCCTCATTCCACCATTGAGTTCAATGTGGACAACGAAGCCATGATATGGGCAGCATATGCTCTTATCCTGTCGGTTTACATGTGGCTGCATGAGAAAAATACCCACCGTCTGGTACAGGGCCTGTCGGCGGTGGCCTCAATTCTGCTTTTCAATCTTGTCTTTGGAATTCTGACTTAAAATGGAGGCGTTTCAAACGGATTCTAAATCATATTCAGTAACTTTGCAAAGTACGAATCTGTAACCGATGTTCAAGAATGTTCTGACAAAAGCCGATGTCCGCAAGTTTATGGAGTGGATGGAGTGGGCCGACCGATTCGTGATTCTGACTCATGTCGGTCCGGATGGCGATGCAATAGGCTCGTCTCTGGCATTCTGCTCCTTTTTGCGTGACAAGGGTAAGAAAGCTGTTGTTATCATACCTGACCAGGCTCCCGACTTCCTTTCGTGGCTGCCTGGCTTCAACGATGTCCTTGTCTATACCGGCGATTCAGCAAAATGTGATGAACTGATTGCGCAGGCCGATGTGCTGTGCGGTCTTGACTTCAATACTGTCAGCCGGATTGACAGGGCGTCCGCAAGTTTCACCGGTTCAAGGGCAAAGAAGATAATGATTGACCATCATCCGTATCCCAGTCAGGATTTTGATGTCGTCATTTCGCATCCGGAACTCTCATCGGCCAGCGAACTGGTGTACCATGTCCTTTGTGCCATGGGTCAGTACAAGTCAATCACCAGGGACATCGCCACTTGCATATACACCGGTATCATGACCGATACTGGCTGTTTTTCATACAACAGCAGCGATCCTAACCTTTTCATCGTCGTGTCCGGACTTCTGGATGCAGGTGTTGATAAGGATGCTGTATATGCACGTATCTTCCAGAATCATTCCGAGTCAAGACTTCGTCTGCAGGGGTTTGTGCTGCATGAAAAAATGAAAATTTTTTCTGATTGTTCCACAGCACTTATCACCCTTTCGGCCGGAGAGATGGAGGAATACAGCTGTCGTAAGGGTGATACCGAGGGACTAGTGAATATGCCGCTCCAGATACAGGGAGTCAGAATGTCCGTTTTCCTTAGGGAAGATACGGAGCATGACCAGATAAAACTGTCGGCACGCTCGGTAGGAAGTGTTCCATGCAACCGGTTTGCCAGCGATTTTTTTGGAGGCGGCGGTCACATGAATGCCGCCGGCGGTGAATTCAAGGGAACACTGGACCAGGCGGTCGAATGTTTTACGAAAGGTCTGCGACAGTGGAAAAAGTCAAAAGAAGACTGTATAAGACAACTATTCGAAAAATAAGAATCGAGTATGAAAAAATATCTATTGTTATCATTGGCTTTCATAACGTGCTTCTGTGCTGCAGTAACCTCATGTGATGACGAGGAGACCTATGCCGAGCAGAAGGCGCGTGAAGCCCGGCAAATCAACGATTACCTGGCCGCGCAGCACATTGACTGTATTTCGTTTCAGGATTTTCTGCGCGATACAGTAACAAACAATCCGGTAACCGGTCCCGACAAAACACTCAATGAGTATGTCCTGTTCCCTGACAAAGGCGTATATATGCAGATTATACAGCGTGGCGATGGACATGGAATATCTGCAGGAAACAGCTATTTCAATGCAAGGTATCGTGAAATATACATACCGACGGGTGACACATTGACCATGAACCTCCTTGAACGCTGGCCCGATGAGTTCTATGTGACACGCACAGGCGACACCTACACCGCTTCATTCATCAGCGGCATCATGGCGAACGCATACGGTAATTCAGTTCCGAATTCGTGGATTATGGCATTGCCGTATGTAACTCCGGGTTTTATGAACGGTGAGTCATCGGCTAAAATACGCATTATCGCCCCTCATAACGAAGGAACCCAGAAGGCGGCCAACAGCGTATATCCTGCATTTTATGAAATTTCAATCACTACTAGACAATGACAATGATCAAGTCAATCTCCGGACTTCGCGGAGAAATAGGAGGCGCTGCAGGCAACGGCCTTACTCCTCTTGATATAGTTAAGTTTACATCGGCCTACGCAACGTTCATACGCCGCTGCAATCCGTCGGCAAAGCGTATCGTGGTTGGCCGTGACGCACGTCTTTCGGGCGAAATGGTCCGTCAGGTGGTATGCGGCACACTTATGGGCATGGGCTTTGATGTTACCGACATAGGGCTGGCATCGACTCCTACAACAGAACTTGCAGTCACCTGGCTGAAGGCCGACGGCGGTCTGATACTTACCGCCAGCCACAATCCGCGTCACTGGAATGCTCTCAAGCTGCTCAATGAAAAGGGCGAATTCCTGAGCGCCGCCGACGGCAATCAGGTGCTTGCCATAGCTGAGAGCGAGGATTTCGACTATGCAACGGTCGATAACCTGGGCAAGTACACGCGCGACGACAGCATGAACAGCCGTCATATACAGTCGGTTCTTGATCTGGAACTGGTCGATGTCGAGGCCATACGCAAGGCCGGATTCAGCGTAGCCATTGACTGCGTGAACTCGGTAGGCGGCATTATCCTGCCCGAACTTCTTGAAAGACTAGGAGTAAAGAGCGTAAGTAAGCTGTACTGTGAACCTACAGGCGATTTCCAGCACAATCCGGAACCTCTTGAAAAGAATCTGGCCGATATTATGAACCTTATGAAGCAGGGCGGACATGATGTTGCATTTGTAGTCGATCCCGATGTTGACCGTCTGGCATTCATTGACGAGAACGGCAGCATGTACGGCGAGGAATACACACTGGTTACAGTTGCAGACTATGTTCTAAAGCATACACCCGGCAATACGGTGTCAAACCTTTCTTCGACACGCGCTCTGGCCGATGTAACCCGTTCGTACGGCTGTGAGTACAATGCTGCGGCAGTGGGCGAGGTCAACGTGACTACAAAGATGAAGGAAACCGGTGCCGTAATTGGCGGTGAGGGCAACGGTGGCGTAATATATCCGGCTTCACACTACGGCCGTGACGCCCTGGTAGGCATAGCTCTGTTCCTGAGCCATCTGGCACACGAGGGAAAGAAGGTTAGCGAACTGCGCAAGACCTACCCTGAGTATTTCATAGCCAAGAACCGTATAGACCTGAAGGCCGGAACCGATATTGATGCCATTCTGGCAAAGGTCAAGGGCATATATTCCGACCGGAAGATCAATGACATTGACGGCGTAAAGATTGACTTCCCCGACAAGTGGGTGCATCTGCGCAAGAGCAATACCGAGCCTATTATCCGCGTCTATTCCGAGGCACATTCAATGAAGGAGGCCGATGAAACAGGTCAGGCGGTAATGGATGTCATAAAGTCGATGATGTGAATCCGCCTAAAGGAACAGGGAACTGACAATGTCATCGCTGACAAACCAGTGCCGTTCCGGTATTGACAGACGGTTCTCACTGATAATCAGGCGGCCTGCTGAAATGAAGCGGGCCGCTTCCTTTTTCAGCAGTTCAAGCTGTTCAGTTCCGAATGCCTGACCGAAAGCCTGCAGGTCCAGACCGCGGTCGGTGCGCAGCGCCAGCATTACCGCCTCGTTGCGCCGGTCCGTGTCGCTCAGTGCTTCCATCTCAAGGCAGGGCTTTCCCTCCTGTATGGAAGACATGTACGCGCCAAGGTCCGATGGAGCCCAGTAGCGGTGACTGTCGTCGTATGAGTGGGCGGCAGCGCCGGCACCCAGATAGGGCGTGCCGTCCCAGTAGCTGTTGTTGTGGCGTGAATGGAACCCCGGCAGGGCAAAATTTGAAATCTCGTAGTGCCTGAAGCCGTGTGCGGCCAGGTGCGAACACATGGCGTCATACATGGAACGGCACAACTCGTCGTCGGCTGGCGCAATCTTTCCCTGCTCCTTCAATTTGAACAGGGGAGAACCTTCCTCGTATGACAGGCAGTACGATGATATGTGCTGTATGCCCAGCAATGTGGCCGTCTCAAGGTCCTGCTTTTGGATTTCGGGCGTCTGTCCCGGCAACCCGTACATCAGATCTATGCTTATGTTCGTGAAACCGGCATCCTGACACTCATGTACGGCCAATGCTGCCTGCTGTGCCGTATGACGTCGGCCCAGAAACTTTAGCAGACCGTCATTGAATGTCTGAACGCCCATGCTTATGCGGTCAACGCCAAGGCTGCGCAGACCGGCTGCGAATGACGGCGTAATGTCATCGGGATTGCATTCCACGGTGGTCTCGATTATCCGTCCTCCCGTGCAAATTCTGCGCGCGGAATCCAGAATGGCTGAAATCTGTTCCAGTGAAAGCTGCGATGGCGTGCCTCCGCCAAGGTATATGGTATATTCATCATACCCGGTCAGGGTATGCGCTCTCATTGACAGTTCCCTGCATACACAGCCAGTGTAGCATTGTCTGTCATCGGGTCTTACGGTAGAATAGAATGCACAGTACAGACAGCGCCTGGCGCAAAACGGAATATGTATGTAAATGCCTGCCATAGTTCTGCAAAGTTATGCACTATGTGCAATGTGTCATCAGAATGGAACTGTATATTTGCGGAACCGAACAGATTAATGACATGAATGGCAGAATAATGGCAACGATACTGTCCGGTATGCTGGCAGTGACTGTCCAGGCACAGGACAGACCATATATGGAGGATCTGCCATATTACGTTGAAAACCTTGAAGTGTTCGGCTGCGGACAGGAAGAGGGCCGCGCTTTCCATTTGCCTGAGAACAGCATTTCACTGAACGGAAAGTGGAAGTTCCTGTACGCGTGAAGGAGCGTACTGCTGAAGGCTCGGTCTATATTGATGTCAGAACTTCTTGCAAGCAGTTACGAATGGACATAATGGACGAAAGTTATCTTGTTTTATAGCTGAAAAGCTGCTGTTTCGCTGACAAGAACGTACATGCTTAGGTGGCTTAGTCATATCTGATTCATCCGCGCATACCATTAATTTTGACACGCTACTAACTAGTTTGACAGCAAAGAATGGGAATATCAAGGAAATAATTTTCAGATTCCGATTATTTTGAGTATACTCGCACAATATTATGCATACCCTGGCGTCATACAATAATATGTTTTGCGCTCTCCTGTGTCTTGTGGGGGGGGTATAACGTCTTATATTTCAATCACTTAGACCATTCAAACCGTGACGGCCCGTATGCGGGCTGCCGCCCTTTCGTTTTTTTTCACTTCAGCGCGGGCGTGCCAGGTAATCATTTTGCAATACAGAAATACAAACAATAATCATCTAAAAAAATGAAGAAATTTCTTTCACTACTTTCCCTTGCGGCCCTGACAATTGGGCTGCTGGGCTCCTGCGCGAAAATCGAAGAGCGCATTGACAACCTTGAGAAGAGGGTCGACGGCATCGAGAGCACGAGCATCGCTTCCGTGCAGCAGCAGATAGACGGCATCAAGACCAGCATCAATGACCTGAAGGAA